>NZ_CP010311.1:2625000-3225000 GCF_000827125.1 Geoalkalibacter subterraneus | reverse complement strand
CGGCAAGAACTTCGTGCCCCTCAACTGTGCGGCGATCCCCGATGAGTTGCTGGAAAGTGAACTGTTCGGCTACATCAAGGGCGCCTTTACAGGTGCGGCCCAATCGAAGCAGGGGCGCATCCAGTATGCCGAGGGCGGCACACTGTTTCTCGACGAAATCGGCGATATGAAGCCGGCTTTGCAGGCCAAGCTACTGCGTGTGCTGCAGGAGAAAGAGTTCGAACCGGTGGGCGGGCTGAAACCGATTAAAGCCGATGTCCGCATTGTGGCCGCCACCCATCGCAACCTTGAAGAGGCGGTGCGGACCGGCTCCTTTCGCGAGGATCTTTATTATCGTCTGAGCGTGGTGCCGCTGCAGATTCCGCCGCTGCGCGACCGCAAGGACGACATCCCGTTATTGATTGAAAAATTCATGCAGGTATACAACCGGGGGCGCAAGCGCGGGCTGACCGGGTTTGCCGCCGATGCCATGGCGGCATTGAAAAATTATGCCTGGCCCGGAAACGTGCGCGAGCTGGAAAACCTGGTGCAGCGCCTGGCGATCCTGCATGCCGATGGATTGGTGCGGGCCGCCGACCTGCCTGAGAAATACCGGGAAGGGCTCAACCTTGAGGCTCTGGCCGAGGAGCAGGCCGCAGAAGCGGTGACGACTTCGGAGGCTGTCGCCCTGAGCGGGCGCGGTGAAGGAGTCCCGATTCCGGAACCGCTGGAGGATCAAGCCGACTTTAACGCGCTGGTGAGTGATTTTGAGGATCGGCTGATCCTGCAGGCGCTCAGCCGTACCGGCGGCAACAAGAAGGAAGCGGCGGCGCTGCTCAACCTCAAGCGCACCACCCTGCTGGAAAAAATCAAAAAAAAGCAGCTCGACAGCCTGTTCAGAAGCCTCGGCCGCAAAAGTGAATAGTGCCCTGCACGGCGAGTTCCGGATGATCTACAGAGCCGCCGCTGTGGCTGTTACCGTGCCGAAATGGCGGCTGACTTTTTCGCTGATTTCTTCGGAGTTGGCCGGTGTGACCAGGATGTCGCAGGCGCCGTAGCGAACCGCCTGCAGAACCGCGCTGCGGGTCCAGGCGGGGCCGGCCATGATCAGCGGAGTGCCGGTTTTTAAAGCCGATTTTATTTTGATGGCCGTGGCCATCCCCTGTTCACCGACTTCTTCCATCACCAGGAAAATCCCCGTCACATTTCTGCCCTGCACCGACTGCTTGATATTGTCCTTGAAGCTCAGGCTCTGGTGCGTGATTCCATGCTCTGCCAGTACGTCATTGAAGGGGGCGGCCGCTTCATTGTTATCGGCCAGAACCAGAACGGTGGCAGGCCGGTTGTCGTCATCTTCGTCTGTGGTGGCGGCCGCCTGCAGGGCGGCCAGGTCGTCGGCGCTGATGGATGATGAACTGGTGGATGCGGGGCGGGCTTTCTTCCCGCCATCGCCGGCGACCGATTTAGCGGCAGCCCCTTCTCCCTGGTCTTCAGCTGCCTCTGCCGGCTTTTCTTGCTCGATGTGAACGTCGAGGATCCCCAGTGGAAACAGCAGATCGAGTTCCCCCAGGGCTTTGCCGTCGAGGGCCATCTGGCAGGTGCCGAGATAGTATTCCCCGGGAGCGAAGGGTTCGTTGCCACCGGGGTCGATCTTGGTGGGGATGAAAGGTTCGACCTTGGTGCGCTTGAAGTGCAGCTTGCGCGGATATTGCTCGCCGATGACTTTGGCGAGAGACCCGGCGATGATGTTGGCCACCTCACCGTAGGCATCGCCTTCCTCGCCGTCGAAATCGCAGGCTTTGACCTTGGCGCGCAGCTCCTCCTCCGGCAGCATGACCAGGGTGCCGCCAAACAGAATGGCGTCCTTCTGTCGCACGATGAGAAAGGCATTGCCCTTTGCGTCGCCGCTGGTTTCAAGAAATGAAATCGCGCCCTTGTCGCGCGGCAGGGCGAGATAATCCTCTTTGCTCAGCGGTTGATAAGAGGGGCCGGCACACTTGAGGGTCTTGCCGATCAGGTCGCTGAGATCTTTGGCGATCTCTTTGAAAACGCTGTCGAGGACATTGTCGACGACCTTGCGCGGCACCCCTTTTTTCTTCTCCGCCTCGGGCTTTTCAGCTGAAGGCTGCGGCTTCTCTGCCGTCTCCTCCTTTTCCTCCTTCGCGACCTCCTCCGGCTCGTTCTGCTCTTTTGCGGCTACGTCGGATTTCTCCTCGTCCGCGCCGGGGTCTTCCGACAGCGCCTCTGAGGTGACCCGGGCGGCAGCCTGCCGCTCTTCGGCGCTTGATTCCTCGCTGGTGCTTGCGGCCGTTTTCTTCTCCGGCGCCTTATCCCCTGATTCAGTTTTCGCTTTGGTCTGTTCCCCTTGCGGCGGCTCCATGCCGAGCAGGGCAAAAGGGAGCACAATTTCAATATTGCCGAGCTTTTTGCCGGCCAGGGTCATTCCGCTGGCGGTGACGTGGTAGTGCCCTGGCGCAAAGGGCTGGTCGGAGTCCATGTCGACCTTGGTGGGAACCAGGTTTTCGCAGGCGCTTTTAACGAAGTGAAGTTTTTTGGGGAACATCTCCTCGAAGGTCGAGGTGATAGAGCCGGCGAGGATGTTGGCGATCTCGCCGAAGGCGTCGCCCTCTTCACCGGCGAGGTCGGGATTTTTGACTTTTTCCGCCAGCTCGTCATCGGGCAGCATGATCAGAGTGCCGCCCAGCAGAATGGCGTCTTTGAGGGGCAGGACGACCGCCGCCTCGCCTTCAGCATCGCCGCTGGTTTTCAGCCGGGTGAGGGCGCACTTCTCCCGCGGAGTTTCAAAAAACTCTTCCTTGGAAAGCGCGGCCATGTTCGGTTCGGAGAGTTTGAACTCCTCGCCGAGCAGGGCGGCAATCTCCTCGGCGAGCTTGCCGATCGCGGATTTGAGAACGCTGTCAACGACGGCTTTTTTCACGCAACTTTCCCGATCCCTCTGGCGGGATCTTCACTGATTATTTATATTTCAATTCCACGTAAAAACGCCCGGCTTCCATGTCGAAAGGCAGGCACAGATGCCCCACGTCGCTCTTCGAGGAGATGCGAAAGGAGCGGCCGGCGATGGTGGTGGGAATGGCGAGCTTGATGTCGCGCTCCTGCCCGGCCAGGCCGTCTTTGAGGCCGCCCGCCACCATATTGACCAGTTCTCCGATGGCATCCTTGACCTCTTCGCCGATCTCGCTTACCTCCATGCCGAGAAAACCGCAGGTGATGCTCAGCGCCACCGCCTCAGGACAGTGGATGGTGAGCATCCCGGCCACATCCCCGGAAAAACCGAGCATTCCCGAGGCGCCGGCGGGGATGAAGAGCATGGACTGATCACAGGCGTCCTGCGGGCTGACCTCTATCATCAGCATGGTGGAGAAAACATCCGTGACAGCATCGGCGATTATCTGACCATAGTTCACGTTCTGTCAATCCTCTTGTCGGCGTTCGGCTCAGTGGTTGTCTGATGCGTCGAGTTCACCGCCTTACTCCTGCTTTTCGACCTGCAGTTCCACCACGAATTTGCCCTGCTCCATGGTAAACGGCATCACGACACGATCGGTGTCGATGGCGCAGCTAATAGTGTATTCCTCACCGGAGATGGTGGAGGGGATCGAAAGGGTGATGTCCTTGCCGTTCTGGCTGAGGGCCATTTTGGCGTTGCCCGCCAGCATGTTGGCCAGCTCGCCGATGGCGTCGGTGACGTCTTCGTTGACTTCGTCCACATCCATCCCGAGAAAATTCGAGGTGATCGATTTGGCCACTTCATCCGGGGCGTGGATGGCGATCATCCCTTTGAAAAGCCCTGCCAGCCCGATCATGCCCGACACGGTGCAGTAGTGCGTCTGCCCGTTTTCCCTGCTGGGCTCACCGGGGGTGACCTCCACCATGATCATGGTCTCGAAAATTTCCTGGGTGGCATCCGTAATGATTTTTGCCAGATCCAAGGTCGACTCCTGTTGTTAGAGAGGTATGAGAGACGGCGCCGCAGTGGCAGCCGCCCGCAGTATCAGAGGAATTCGCCAAGAACGTCCTGAACCTGGTCCGCAGTGAAGGGCTTTTTGATGCTGCCCTTGGCGCCAAGAGACTTGGCTTCGCCCAGGATGTCGTTGCCCGCCTCGGTGGTGATCATGACCACCGGAATATCCTTGATGGCGGCGTTGTCCTTTTTCTGCCGCAGGAACTCGATGCCGTCCATGTTGGGCATGTTGATGTCGGAGAGAATGAAATCGACTTCTTCATTTTCAAGCAGGCCGAGAGCTTCCTGGCCGTCACCGGCTTCGAGGATCTTTTCGAATTCGAAGCCTGCCTGGCGCAGAGAGCGCTGCACGATTTTACGCATGGTGTTGGAATCGTCGATAATCAGTACTTTAGCTGCCATGGTTTTATCCTCCTTGCAGTGAGTTATGTTTTTGATTTTCTCCCTCTCCCAGCGGGGGAGGGCCGGGGTGGGGGTTGTTGTGAAAGCTCACCCCCTCCCAGCCTCCCCGCTGGTGGGAGGAGAGTTTATAGATTCAGTTCTCTTCCTCAAACTTCCGCCAGGCGCTGCCCCCGGCGCTGAAACAGAAATGTCGGCCGTCGATCTGGAAATGCCAGCGCTCCACCGGTGGTTCGAGTTCATGGCACTCGTCGCGGCTGATGGAGGGCAGGCCTATACCGAAGGTCTGGTCGCTCGGCAGCAACTCGGTCAGAAAAATGCCGGCGATGGTATTGAGCAGCTCGCTCATAAGGTCGGCGAGCATCCGGTCGTTTAGCTCTTCCTCCGGCAGGGCGTAGATATTGCCGGCGATCTGTTTAAGCAGCTCTTCAGACATGATCATCACCAGCTCCCCCTGAATGGGGTCATGCACCAGCAGGTTGGCGCAGTAAACCGGGGAAGAGCCGAGGCAGTCGTGGTCCTTATGCAGCGCGCGCGCTTCCATGAACGCCATGTTTTCCAGGGTGGTGGTGACCGCCTGCTCCATGGCCTTTTGCAGTTTTGGTGCAGCCTCAGGCATAGCCATCCTCCGTGTCGATCATGGAGCCGAGAGCCTTGAGCAGGTTGGCGGGCGATACCGGCTTGTTGAGAACGGCGAGTGCGCCCTGCTCCATAAGCTCCTGCTCCTTGGCCGGGTTACCTGCGCTGGTGATGATCAGCACCGGCAGCTGCACCAGCCTGGGGCTGGTTTTGACCCATTTGAGCAGGGTCACGCCGTCCATGACCGGCATGTTGAGATCGGAGACCAGCAGGTCGACCGGCTCTCCTTTCGCGAACTGCTCCTTGGCCAGCTGCAGGGCGTCGCGTCCGTTGGCGGCCTCGAGAAACTGCGCATCGCGCAGGCCGATGATTTCCAGGCAGCGTTTGATGAACATGCGCGCTGTTTCCGAGTCGTCGGCGATAATAATTCTATCCACGCCATTTACTCCTTGAGTTCGGCCATTGAGGTGGTGATCTTTTCGAATTCTTCGTTAGCGGTCAGGATGATGCCGTACAGACTGTCCTGATCGAGTTTGAACAGCCTGGTATAGGACTCATCCATGTGATAGCGCAGCGTATCGGCGCCGGTGCCGCAGCCGGCCATCATGGCGACAATATCGCCGAGATGCACGGCATAAGTCAGCGCCTGGTGTTCAGCAGCGGCTTCACGTGGAGCATGATGGTGGCGGATCGCTGAAATCAGCGCCGGCGGCAGTTTCCATGCATCGGCCAGCACCGCGCCGGCTTCGGGATGATCGATGCCGAGGGTTTCGCGTTCCCCTTCCACATAGTCGTTGAGCAGCGATTCCTCGATTTCACGCAGCATGTCCGGCGCGGTGCCCTTGAGAAAATCGGAGATCAGCGCTTTGCCGATGTCGTGCAGCAGCCCTGCAGTAAAGGCCAAATCGCGGTTGAGGGGTACGGTACAGTAAGCTGCCACCTCGCGTGAGGCGATGGCCGTGAGCAGATCATGCTGCCACAGGCTGCCCCTGGCACCGTCGTAGCCCTCCATGGGCTTTTGAAAAAGCTGCGAGGCGCAATCGCCGATGGCCAGCCCCACCACCATGCGTTCGCCCAGGTAATTGACGGCGCGCTCGATGGAGGTGATCTCGTAAAGCAGCCCAAACGCCGCCGAGTTGACGATCTTGAGCACCCGCGCGGTGAGGTGGGCATCCGTTTTGACGATCTCGATCACTTCGGCCATCTCGTGATCTTTGGTCGAGGTGACCTGCAGCAGCCGCGATGCGTTGGGCGAGAGCATGGGCGCTTTCTGGATGGCTTCGATGATCGCTTTGCGGTCCGTAGTCGGTTCCATAAGCGTCCCTTTACAATTTCCAGTTCGGGCGGCCCGGCGAGGAGAGCATCACCTCGCCGTTGCGCACCGTAACGGTGACAGTGCGGCTGAAATTGCCGCCCACATCCTCGGCTACTGCGCCCAGGCCGAGCGCCCAGAGAGCCTTGCGCGCCGCAAGATGGTTGCGCTTGCCGATGTTGAAGGTGTCGTTGGGGTCCATGACCCGCGCGCCGCCCGCCATTTTCACGATAAAGCCGCGCCCTGAGGGGTCGCAGCCGTGCTTGGCCATCTCGCGCAGCAGCATGGGGATGCCGGTGTCGGCGAAATAGCCGGGCCGCTCCTTGGCCTTGTCCGGATTGATGCGAGCCTCGGGCAGGGCGCAGTGCACCATGCCGACGGTGCGCGTTTTGGGGTCGAGCATGACGACCGCCACGCAGGAACCTAGGGCGTAGGTCTTCACCAGGTCGTCGCGGTTTTTAGTGGCGCCCAGGTCGCCGATGCCGAGAACAAGTAGACTCATGCGCGCTTCTCTGTTACCAGCCGCAGCAGGGCCGGCCCGATGTCGTCAATGGGCAGCAGTCGTTCGGCTCCGCCGCGTTCAAAGGCCACTTTGGGCATGCCGAAGACCACCGAGGTGGCTTCGTCCTGTGCGATGCAGCGCGCGCCTGCCTTGCGCATGGCGCTCATGCCGTCGGCACCATCGGCGCCCATGCCGGTGAGCATGGCGGCAACGGCGTTGCGGCCGACATGCTTGGCCACCGAGTGCATCATCACGTCCACCGACGGGCAGTGGCCGCTGACCTTTTCCCCCGGCTCGCACAGCACCTGGTAGAATCCGCCAGAGCGAATCACCCGCATCTGTTTTTCCCCGGGTGCGACCAGAATCCGTCCCGACATGACGCGGTCGCCGTGTTCGGCCTCCTTGACCTCCATGGCGCACAGCTGGTTGAGGCGTTCGCTGAACATGCGGGTAAAGCCGGCCGGCATGTGCTGTACGATCACGACTCCGGGTGAGGTGGCGGGAAAACGGGTGATCACTTTCTTGATCGCTTCGGTGCCGCCTGTTGAGGCTCCGATGGCGATAACCTTGTCGGTCGATTCAGCCAGCGCGCCGCTGGAAACCACGGCGGGGCGGGGAGCGCCTGCGGGCGGGCGGTTTTTCCAGTGCTCGACGTTGGCGGTCGAGGCGATTTTGACCTTGACCCGCAACTCCAGCATCATTGCCTGCAGCCCGCGCGCCACGTCGGAGGTCGGCTTGGCGACGAAATCCACCGCGCCGGCTTCCAGCGCGTCGATGGTGATCTGCTTGCCCTTCTGGGTCAGCGAGCTGACCATCACTACCGGCATGGGGTGCTGCGGCATCAGGCGGCGCAGAAACTCCACCCCGTCCATGCGCGGCATCTCGACATCGAGGGTGAGGACGTCGGGCTTGAGGGCGACGATCTTGTCGCGCGCCTGGTAGGGATCGGCTGCGGAGCCGACGACTTCGATGTTGGGATCGCCGGACAGACCCTGGGTCAGGATCTGGCGCACCAGAGCGGAGTCATCGACGATCAGAACACGGACTTTTCTTATCGCCATGGGTTCTCAGGCCCCTTTCTGGAAAACGGCGGGCATCACATAGCGGTACAGTGCGTGATTGCGGCCGAGGGTTTCCGAATGCCCGATGAACAGATACCCCCCGTTGACAGTGGATTGATTGAATCTCTGCACCAGCCCCTCGCGTGTCTGCTGATCGAAGTAAATCATGACGTTACGACAGAAGACCATGTGAAACGGTTTCTTGAACGGGAATTTCTCGTTCATCAGGTTGAAGCGCCGGTAAACGATCTCTTTGCGCACCGCTTCAGTGACCTGGCAATTGCCGTCGGGCAGCTTGCGGAAATATTTATTCTGCAGCGGCTGCGGCAGCTGCGCCACCCGCTCCTGCGGGTAGATGCCGGCGCGGGCGATGGAGAGCACCCGCTCGGAGATGTCGGTCGCCAGGATGCCGGCGTCCCATTTCGAATACTCGCTGCCGAAATGTTCCATCATCAGCATCTGCAGGGTGTAGGGCTCTTCTCCCGACGAGCAGCCCGCGCACCAGATGCGCAGGTCGCGGTTGTTCTGGCGGCGCATCATCTCGACCACCGCCGGCAGGGCGGTCTGCTGAAAAAAATCGAAATGAGCCTTTTCCCGGTTGAAATACGTGTGGTTGGTCGAGATGCGATTGATCAGCTCGCTCAGACCCCGTTCGCTTTTATCGTTGACCAGGTATTCGTAGTACTGCTTGAAATTAACGAACCCCTCGCCGCGCAGCAGCTTCTGCAGCCGCCCCACCACCAGCGAGCGCTTCTGGTCAGTGAGGTTGATGCCGAAGCGGCTTTTGATCAGCCGGCGCAGCAGATTGAATTCTTCGTCGCCGATGGTCATGGCGCCGCCCGTGGCAGGGGCGGCGTCTTTCGACCGTACCGGGGCGCAGGGAGAGTGATCGCTCATTGATTTCCGGACTTTATTGATAAAGAGGAGAACCTCAAGTTGCCGCAGCTACATGTCCGACGTCTGCTTTCAGGCCC
This sequence comes from Geoalkalibacter subterraneus, assembly GCF_000827125.1. NCBI lineage: Bacteria > Pseudomonadati > Thermodesulfobacteriota > Desulfuromonadia > Desulfuromonadales > Geoalkalibacteraceae > Geoalkalibacter > Geoalkalibacter subterraneus. The sequence goes on along the minus strand of NZ_CP010311.1, from coordinate 3,216,209 downwards.
CGGCCAGACTTTCGCCGTGACTGATCTCCATAAGACTGCCTACATCGAGAATCAGGCAGACTTCGCCGTTGCCCATGATGGTGCAGCCCGAAACGGCGCGTACCGAGCCGATGTAGTCGGAAAGACCCTTGATGACCGTCTGCTGCTGGCCGAGAATTTCATCCACCAGCAGGCACAGGCGGTTGTCCTGGTTCTCCAGGGTGATCAGGATGCCATCTGTGATCTGTTCCGAATCGGGCTGCTTGCCCAGAACTTCGTAAAGGCGAAGTACGGGGTAGAAGCTCTCCCTCACCCGGATCAGGGTGTCGCCATCCGGGGTAATGGTCAGGGCATCTCCCCGTGGCCTGAACGCTTCGCAGATCGCCAGCGTCGGCAGAATCGCCTTGGTCTGTCCGGTGCGCACCAGCATGCCGTCGATGATGGCCAGCGTCAGCGGGATGCGCAGATTGATGCGCGTGCCTTTGCCGGGCTTGCTGTTGACCTCGACCCGTCCCTTGATTTTGTCCAGGTTCTGGCGCACCACGTCCATGCCGACGCCGCGGCCGGAGATGTCGGTGATCTTGTCGGCGGTAGAAAAGCCGGGGGCGAAAATCAGGTTGTAGATCGCCCTGTCCGACATGTCGGAGCCGTCGCCCTCCACCAGGCCTTTACTGATCGCCTTGGCCAGAAGTTTGTCCCGATCGAGTCCGCGTCCGTCGTCCTCGATGGTGATCCACACCTCGCCCTCTTCATGGCAGGCTGACAGGCGCACCACGCCTTTTTCCGGCTTGCCCAGCTTGAGGCGTTCTTCCGGCGGCTCAATACCGTGATCGCAGGAATTGCGCAGGATGTGCACCAGCGGATCGGTGATGGTCTCGATGACCGTCTTGTCCATCTCGGTCTCTTCGCCGGAGAGTTTGAGTTCCACTTTCTTGCCGGCTTTGAGCGAGATGTCGTGCACCAGGCGAATCATGCGCCGGAACAGGCCCGAAACCGGGATCATGCGCAGCACCATCGCCATCTCCTGAAGCTCGCGCACCAGCTTGCTCATGTGCTGGCCGGCTTTCTGGAAGTTCTCCAGCTCAAGCCCGTCGAGATCGGGATTGCGGATCAGCATGTTCTCGGCGATGACGATCTCGCCGATGAGGTTGATCAGGTTGTCGAGCTTTTCCAGGTCGACGCGGATGTCCTGGCGCCGCGCCGGCGCCTGGGCCTTGGCCGGCGGCTTGGCCTGCTGGGGCTGGGCTTTCGCTTCCGGGGCGGGCTTTGCCGCAGGTTTTGCTGCTTCGGGCGTTTTTTTCTCCTCCGCCGGCGGTGCTGTGCCGCTCGGCTCGGGCGGCGCCGGTGGGGTTTCTTCGGCAGGTTCCTCTTTGCGCTCGGGTGTTTCCAGGTCGATGCCGCTTTCCAGAATGGCGCCCAGCTCCTCCAGGTGGCGCTCGAGGTCGGCAACGCTGCCTGCGCCCCCTTTCTGCAGATCGTCGATGGCGTCGCGCAGCACGTCGATCAGGTTGAGCATCAGATCGCCGGGCTTGGAGCCGAAATCCCGGCCGGATTTGACCGCATCGAGAATGGTCTCCATCTGGTGCGAGAGTCGCTCCATCTCGGCGAAGCCGAAAAAGCCGCAGTTGCCCTTGAAGCTGTGAATGTTGCGGAACAGGGCGCCGATGATATCAGGATTGTCGCGGATCTCCTCCCATTTGAGCAGATCCTGCTCGGCGTTCTGCAGCAGTTCATCCGCTTCCTGGACGAACTTCTCCAGCATTTCGGGGGTGATGTTGAGTTCGAAATCGAGGACTTCCTCGTCTTGCGCCTCCTGCGTATCAGCGGGGGGCGCTTCCTGTTGAGGAGCCGGGGGACAGGCACCTGGTTGTTCGGCGGCGCTTTGTTTCGCTTCGCTGATTGCGGCTTCAAGGCGCGACGAGATTTTCTCGGCGTCTTCGGCCATCCCCTCGTCGGAGAAATTGGCATCGACGAAGTCGAGAGCGTCCTTGGCGAAATCGCAGGCGGAGCACAGCAGGTTGACATGCTCTGCTTCCATGCGCACGCCGCCGTTGCGGATCAGGTCCAGCAGATTTTCCGCCGTATGAGCCGCGCGGGTAATGTGGTTGAGTTCCAGAAACCCGGCGCTGCCCTTCATGGAATGAAACAGGCGGAAGATGGCGTTCATGGTGGGGCCGTCGCCGTTGATCATCTGGAACACCCGGCACTGCAGACAGTCCTGTTTCGATTCGGTGTAGATGCAGCTGCCGTTGCCATCGCCGATATTCCCCATCTGCAGCCAGCAAGGGTATTGCATCTGCTTTCCATGGCGCGCGCAGTCGGTTTGCGGGCATCCAAGGGTTTCCCAGCACTGGGCGTCGTGGCAGCTCTGCCCCAACTCGATAATGGTCGGTTCGAGCTGTTCGATCATGTCCCGGCTTTCGGTGACAAACTCCTGGAGAATTTCAATCTGATCGTCGCTTATGTTGCTCATGTGCGGCTTCCTTGCATACGTCGGCGCGCAGGCGCCGACGGGTTGAAGGGGCCTTGCCCCGGCAGAGATTCGAAAGGTTGCGGCTTCAGGTTAATAAAATTTTTTATAATTAGCAATACCTAATTACTATTTTTTACAATGCTGTCATGTGCTATGCACGTCGATGAAAGCAGAAAACGGGCCAATAGGGGAGGTGAGGTGTGAGGTGTGAGGCGTGAGGAGCAGATCTGCCAGTGAAAACCTGCCCTTTCTCTTCACCCGTCACTCCACACGGATTCAAAATTCCGATCCTGGTGGCTGTCAAAATGCCGACAGGTGGCGGTTTTTTTCTTGATTATGGGTTGGCATGGAATTCGCTTTTAATTCTTTCCCAGCTGACTCGCTTCCGTCGATTCTGAGGGCGGGTTGGCGATCACTGCATCATGAAAAGTGAAAAGGATTTCTTTAGCGAGAAGGTGTTCGGGGGTGGATTTTTTGAAAAAACAATTTCGAGTTCTGATCTGGCTGTTGATCTGGTTGACTATGCTGCCTGTCACGGCAGCTGCGCAAGAGGTCATGCTGAGGGGGATGCAGAAAGAGCAGAGCCGCCAGCAGGCCCGCATCTTTATGGATCTTTCCGGGCCGGTTCGACCAGAGGTTGTTGTTTCGGGGCAGCGAGTCGATGTGATGCTTGCAGGCACTGAAGTGGCCGCTGGCTTCCGCCAGTTGCCCGAAGATGAAAGTCTCATTCGCACTCTACTGATCAGCCGGCGCGAAGGTCTGATGGTGTCCTTTCTGTTTCGCCGTCCGCCAACCGATGCCCGGGTCCGGTATGATTCAGGCCAAGGGCAGGTCCAGCTGCATGTCGACTGGTCGGAACGGGGGAGGGGGCAGCGTCTTGCCATTGTCGACCAGACTACGGGCTTTTCTCAGGCTGGGGCGGACGGCGCGACGGTGACCAAATCGACCGGTTCGCCCTACAGTGAAGATTGGCGAAGGTTTTTCAAGGAATGGGAGACGCCTTTTTCCTTCGAGCTGGCGCCACGATTTTCCTTGCCGTCCATGCCCCTGGTGCAGTTGCCCGCCGGGGTGGACGACAAGGCTCTGCCGCCTGCATTAAATGAGGCGCGAGCAGAGGCGGACGCAGGGGATTGGGCGAAGGCGCGCCAGAGTGCCGCGACGCTGCTGGATAAACCTCTTGAAGGTGCGGTGCGCGAGGCTTTCCTGGTGTTTTATGCCGAGGCCCTGCTGCGCGATGGTCGCCCCAAAGCAGCCGGCGCCACCCTGCGCCGCTTCGTGGAAAACTACCCGGACAGCGCACAACGCCTGAGAGCGCGCTATCTTGCCGGCTACTGCCATGCCGTCAATGGCGACCCCTATCTGGGGCTTTACGAGGTGGAGCAGGCGTTGTCTCAGATCGAGACAGACGATTTTCTTCTCCCGCGCCTGTTGTTGTTGCGGGGAGAATTGCTTCTGGCGCAGGGTAAATATGATCAGGCCCATGAAACCCTGTCTTCGTTCAATCTGAGCGGAACGACAGATGCTCTGCGGCGCCTCGGGTATGCCTGCAGTTTGTCCGGATTGGAACGTAATAAAGAGGCTGCAGAAATTTTTGCGGAGATGGAGGAGCAGTATGGCCCTTTGCGTGACCCGAATGCACTGGAGCATTTCGCCCGGGCTCTTTACCGCGGCGGTGCTTACCTGAAAGCCGAGGAGGCCTACGCCCGACTGGCGCAGCTGATCAGCGGTCATCCGGATGAAGGGCTCGCTTATTTTGCCCAGGTGCAGGCTGCTTTGCGGCGGGACGATATCGAAGGGGCACGCCGCCTGCTTGACCGGATCCTGGTGGCTTTTCCCGAAAGTCGAGGCGGGCAGCGTGCTGCCGTGCGCCAGATTGATCTGGCGGTGCTCGACGGCGGCGAAAAAGTGCTGGCCTGGGCGGTGATGGATTACGGCCACCATGCGGAGAATCTCTCCGAGCGGGCCCTGCGGGAAGAGGCGCGCTTTAAGCAGGCCCTGGCTCTGTACCTCAATCGCGATCACAGGCGCTGCGTGACGGTGCTGGAAGATTTTGTCCGCAACCATTTCAGTGGAGATCTGCGTCCCCATGCCGAAGCGCTGCTGGGCGAGATCCTGCCCGGGGTCATTGAGGACATGATTGCCGACGAAGACTATCTGCAGGCTCTGGTGATGGTGGAGCGCCACCGGCGGATTCTGCTTGATCGTCGCATCAGCTGGGATTTTCTGGAACGGTTGGCGGGCGCCTATGGCGACATGGCTCTTTTGCAGCGCGCCTCTCGCGTCTACCTCTTCATGCTGGACAACAACCGGGTGCCGGGGCGCGAGCGGGGTTTGTATCTTCCGCTGGTGCGAATTCTCTTTCTCAGCGGCCAGCACGGTCTGGCAGTCGAATACGCCCGGCAGTACGCCCGGGAATATCCCGAAGGAGAGGATCGCGCTTCGGTTCTGCTTTTCGAAGCCCGGGCGCTGATGGAACTGAATCGCCGGGAGCAGGCCGCCGACCTCCTCTCTGCCACCGGTCGCCCCGCCTCTCCCGAACTTGATCTGTGGGCCGGTCGCCTCTGCTTTGAGGTCAACCGTTATGAGGATGCGGCCAGCGCTCTTATGCGTCTGGCCCCGGAACTCGATCTTGAAGATGATGCGGGGGATCTGCTGCTGCTGGCCGAATCGCTGCTGCGGTCCAACCGTCCCGGGGAAGCGCTGCCCTATTTCCAACAGCTTGTTGCCGTGGAGGAGACCGCCGACCAGGCCCTGTATCGAATCGGGCAGATCATGCAGCAGCAGGGACGCAAAGAGCAGGCGCTTAACCTTTTTCAGCGACTGGTCGATGAGGCCAATAGTGAGCAGTGGCAAAAGATGGCACGGGAGATGCTCGAACTGATGTCACTCTCCCTTTAAAGTCAAAATATCGACACACGGTGGGATCAAAATGCGTGTCGGTTTTTCCGGTCAAAGGAGTTTTTATATGTCGACACTGGGAATTTTCGACAAAACGGGTCAATTGCTGCAGAAGGTCATGGATCTGCGCCAGCAGAACCAGGATGTCATTGCCTCCAATATCGCCAATGCCCAGACCCCGGGATACGCACCGGCGCGTCTGCAGTTCGAGGATGCGCTGGCCGGCGCGGTGGGCCGCGATGGCCAGGGGATGGCCACCACGCACCCGCAGCATCTGCCGGTGGGCGGCGGCCTCGACCAGGTGCAGGGCAAAGTGATGCGCACCCCCGACCGCTCGGGTCTGGGTGACGGCAACAATGTCAATCTCGACCAGGAGATGATCGGACTGGCGGAAAACCAGATTCTCTTCGAGGCCGCAGCGCAGATGCTCAACAAAAAGATGGGCCTTCTCAAGTACGCGGCCCAGGACGGCCGTTAAGGAGGAGCAGGCCATGGATATCTTTACCAGCATGAAAGTCGGCGCCTCCGCCCTCAAGGCACAGCGGATGCGACTCAATACCATCAGCTCGAACCTGGCCAATGTGGAGACGACCAGCACCCCGGAAGGCGGACCCTATAAAAAGAAAAATGTGGTTTTCCGTCCGGTAGGCACGGCTTTTGAAAAACAACTGGACAGCAACCTCAAGGGGGCGGTTCAGGGGGTGCAGGTGCAGCGCATCAGCGCAGACGAGCGGGCGCCCCGCATGGTCTATGACCCCGCCCACCCCGACGCCGATCCGCAGGGGTATGTGGCCATGCCCAACATCAACGTGATGGACGAGATCGTCGATATGATGTCGGCGACCAGTGCCTACGAAGCCAACGTCACCGTGGTGCAATCGGCCAAGCGCATGGCGCTCAAGGCCCTTGAAATAGGAAAGTGATCCCATTATGCCCAACGACATCACACTGCTGACCCATCTCAGGAATCTCAACCAGCCCGCCCTTGAGCCGCAGAAAAACAGCGGCCCCGGCTTCGGCGAAATGCTCAAGGACACCATGCAGAAGGTCAATAACGCCCAGGTCGAGGCGGACCGGCAGGTGGAGCGTCTGCATACCGGCCAGGCCAAGAACCTTCACGAGGTGATGATCTCGATGGAGCAGGCCGACATCTCCCTGCGGTTGATGGTGCAGATGCGCAACAAGGTCACCGACGCCTACCAGGAAGTCATGCGCATGCAGGTGTAATGAGGACCACCGTCCGACAGTCTAGCGCGCGAAGCGATCCCACATTTTTGACATGAGGTATCTGGCCGATGGCCGAAGAAGAAAAAAAGAAACCACAACCGCCGAAAAACCTGCTTGAAGTCATTCAGCAGTGGCCGCTCAAGCGCAAGCTGAGCTTTCTCGGCGTGGGACTGCTGAGCCTGGTGCTGTTCGGGGTGCTGATCTGGTCGGCGCGCGATGCCGATTACCGCCTGCTTTACTCCAACCTCGATCCGAGTGATGCAGGGGCGGTGGTGGGGTGGCTCAAGGAGAACAATCTGCCCTACCGTATTGAGGATAACGGCAAATCCATCTACATGCCCGCCGATAAGGTGTATGAAGTCCGTCTTGAGCTGGCCGCTTCAGGGATTCCCCAGGGCGGCGGCATCGGGTTTGAGCTTTTCGACAAGCAGAGCTTCGGCATGACCGACTTTGCCCAGAAGGTTAACTATCAGCGTGCACTGCAGGGCGAGCTGGCGCGTACCATTTCCAACCTCTCCCTGGTGGAAGGGGCGCGGGTGCACCTGGCTTTGCCGGAAAAGCGCCTGTTTCGCGAACAGCAGAAAGAAGCCAGCGCTTCAGTCATTTTGAGGCTGGCAGCAGGGCGTACTCCCAGCGACAACCAGGTTCAAGGGATTGTGCACCTGGTGGCGAGCAGTATTGAAGGGATGAATCCCGAAAACGTCACCGTCATCGATTCCAGCGGCCGCACCCTGACCCAGCGACGCGACGAAGGGTTCAACGGCCCCATGACGCCGGGGATGCTCGATTATCAGCAACAGGTGGAAAGGCGCCTGGAAGAGCGCGCGCAGGCGCTGCTGGACCGTGCCCTGGGCCCCGGCGGTTCCATGGTGAAAATCACCGCCGAGCTCGATTTTTCTCAGGTGGAAAAGACCGAAGAGATTTTTGACCCCGACCGTTCCGCCGTGCGCAGTGAACAGGTGACCGAAGAACAGAGTGATTCGGCGGCTGTGGGCGGCGTCCCCGGCGTCAAAGCCAACCTCGATGGCGGCGAGATGGGGTTTGGCGGCGGCAACAACTCCAGCCGCAGTGAAGAGACCGTCAATTACGAAATCAGCAAGGTCATCAGTCGCACGGTCGGGGCCGTCGGCGGTGTCAAGAATTTGTCTGTCGCTGTACTGGTCGGTGAAAAACCGGCCCCGCCGGCTGCCGAAGGGCCTGCCACGGTTCCCCGCAATGACAACGATCTCAACTCGATCCGCAACATGGTGGCCAGCGCCCTGGGACTTGACCTGGAACGCGGCGACCAGATCGAGGTGGTTTCGATGCCCTTCGAGAACGGCATGATCGACGTCCCCGTGGAGGAGACCGGCCCCATCGATCTGCTCTGGCAGTACTGGCCGCTGATCAAATACGCCCTGCTGGCTCTGGGTGGAGCGCTGCTCTACTTCCTGCTGATACGCCCCATGGTGCGCTCGATCAAGGAAGAGGCGCAGATGGTCGAGCATTACAAGACCGTCGAAGAGCTTGAGTCGGAAATGGAGGATGAAACTCCTATGCTGCCTGGAGCCAAAGGCAAGGATCCCATGCGGGCCATGCGCCGCGAAGTGCTTAACGGAAAGGCGACCCCGGCGCAGGTGATCAAGACCTGGCTCAAGGAAAATTGATTGTAAACAGACCCTCCGGCAGGTTGATGTGATGCAGTATTCCAAATTATCCGGCGTGGAAAAGGCAGCGATTCTGCTGCTGTGCCTCGGCGAGGAAGCCACCGCCGCTATTTTCGCCGAACTCGAAGATCTCGAAGTGCGCATGATCAGCCGCGCCATGATGTCCATCGATCATGTCCCGGCCGATATCGCCCGCGAGGTGATGGAAGAGTGCCGCCGTGTGCAGGCCAAAAGCGTCGGCCTGTTTGTCAACGGCCACGATTTCGTGCGCCGCGCCATTAGTGGTTCGGGCGACGACGAAAGGGCCGAGAGCCTGCTCGATCAGGTCAACGCCGGCACCGAGGGGCGCCCGCTCGAGACGATCTCCATGATGCAGCCGCGCATGGTGGCCAGCCTGCTGGAAAGCGAGCACCCCCAGACTATCGCCCTGATCCTCTCGACCCAGAAGTCGGAGCATGCCGGACGGATCGTGTCTCAACTTCCCGAAGACCTGCAGGCCGATGTCATGTACCGCATCGCCTGTATCGACCGGGTCTCTCCGGAAGTCATCGCTCAGATCGAGGATGCGCTTCAGCGCGAGATCGGCGTGGTGGTCAGCAAAGAGCAGAAGCAGGTGGGCGGCATCGACAAGGTGGTGGAGGTGCTCGGGCGCCTGGAGAAGGGGGGCGACCGGGCCATTCTCGCCTCCATCGAGGCGACCGACCCGGAGATGGCGGAAACCATCCGCAAGAAGATGTTCACCTTCGACGACCTGGTGCAGCTCGACAATCGCTCCCTGCAGATGGTGCTGCGCGAGGTCAACAACGATACCCTCACCATGGCACTCAAAACCGCTTCCGACGACGTCAAGGACAAGATTTTCAACAACATCTCCCAGCGCGCTGCCGAGATGATCCAGGAGGATCTCGAAGCCATGGGCCCGGTGCGGGTTTCCGAGGTCGAGGCCATGCAGCAGGCCATCCTGCAGGTCGCGCTCAAGCTCGAAGAGGAGGGCCAGCTGGTCATCCCGGGCCGCGGCGGGGAGGATGCCCTTGTCTAGGGTCTTCCGTATCGATGATACCTGCCAGCTCAAGGCGCTGCGATTTGTCGACTTTGCCGAACAGGATGCCGGCGGTGAAAACGGGGGTTCCCCTTTCGTGCAGGAGAGCATGGTGGCGCGGGCCCCGGTGGTGGAAACGCCGCGCGGCGAAGACTCCGGCGGCGCAGCCGCAGCGCAGGGCATCAGCGAGGAGCAGCTGGCCGAGGCCTACCAGCGTGGACGTGAAGAGGCGCTGGCCGAGGCTGGAGCCAACCTGGTCAGTGCCGCCGACGCCCTGGGCGAAGCCCTGCGGGAGATCAGCCGCCTGCGCGAAGGGACTCTGCGGCGCAGCACCGAAGATATGGTGCGGCTGGTGATGGCTATCGCCGAGCAGGTCATCGGCGCGGAAATCGCGACCCGTCCCGAATTCGTGCTCGAAACACTGAAGCAGGCCATGCACCATGCACTCAAGACCGATGAATACCAGGTCAGGGTGCATCCCGACGATCTGGCGGTGGTCACCGACAATAAGCCGCTATTTATGGCGGCCATCAGCGGGCTGAAAAATATCCGCCTTGAAACGGACCCCGCCATTACCCGCGGCGGGTGCGTGGTGGAGAGTCAGCTCGGCCAGGTCGACGCCACCCTCGACAGTCGATTGGAAGAGATCCGCCGCAGTCTGCTGGCGCATCTCGAGGAGAGCTGATGGATGCGCTGCTCAATGCCATCCGCGAAGTGCCGTCGGTGCGGGTGCTCGGCAAGGTCACCCGTATCGTCGGGCTGGTTGTCGAAGGTTACTGCCCGGAAGCTTCAGTGGGTACCCTGTGCGAGCTCTCCCCTCTGGGAGGCGGTGAGCCGGTGCCGGCGGAAATCGTCGGATTCAGGGATTCTCAGGCGCTGCTCATGCCGCTGGGTGATCTTCGCGGCTTGGGTCCCGGCAGCCTGATCCGGGTGCGCCGTCCGAGCGCCACCCTGCCGGTGGGCGAGGAACTTCTCGGGCGCGTCATCGGTCCCATGGGCGAACCCATCGATGACGGTCCGCCCCTCTCTGCCGAGCGCGAGCTGCCCCTCTACAGTCTTCCCCCCGGGCCCATGCACCGCAAGAAGATCGAAGAACCTCTCGATCTCGGCGTGCGCGCCATCAACGCCCTGCTGACCTGCGGCAAGGGGCAGCGGATGGGAATCATGGCCGGGTCCGGTGTCGGCAAAAGCGTGCTGCTGGGCACCATGGCCAAACACGCCCGCGCCGATGTCAACGTGATCGCCCTGATCGGTGAACGCGGTCGCGAGGTGATGGAGTTCATGGAGCGCGACCTGGGACCGGAGGGACTGGCCCGCTCCGTCGTTGTGGTCGCAACGTCCGACCAGTCGCCGCTGCTGCGCATGCGCGGTGCTTTTGTCGCCACCACTGTCGCCGAGTATTTCTGCAACCGTGGCGCCAACGTGCTGATGATGATGGACTCGGTCACCCGCTTCGCCATGGCGATGCGCGAGGTGGGGCTGGCCATCGGCGAACCTCCCACCACCAAGGGATACACCCCGTCGGTATTCGCCACCCTCCCCAAACTTCTGGAACGAGCCGGCTCATTCCGCAACCAGGGCAGCATTACCGGGCTCTACACCGTGTTGGTGGAAGGCGATGATATGAACGAACCCATCGCCGACTCGGTACGCTCCATCCTCGATGGACACATTGTGCTGTCGCGCGATCTTGCCGCCAAAAACCATTACCCCGCCATTGACATTCTCACCTCGGCCAGCCGCGTCATGCGTGACATCGTCTCTGCCGAGCATACCAAGTACGCCGGCCAGATCCGCGAAATTCTCGCCACCTACAAGGAAGCCGAAGACCTCATCAATATCGGAGCCTACGCCAAGGGCAGCAACCCCAAGATCGACTACACCCTGACCCGCATCGATGCCGTCACCGATTTTCTGCGCCAGGGCATGGACGAAAAGGTCGCCCTCGAAGACGCGGTGGAAGATATGGCCGGCCTGGTCCTCGATCGCCGCAAAGAACTGCGCTGAGAGAGAACGGCGGATTTTGGAACGGTGAATGCATTGGAAAATCTTTAATTCGCCACAAAGTCGCTAAGAGCGCCAAGAAAGCCAATGATTGATCCCCTCCCAGCGGGGGAGGGCTAGGGTGGGGGCTGTAGGGGCAGCAGCTCCGGAGTGCTTTGAGACAGGCTTCCCCCCCCTCCCAACCTCCCCCCGCTGGGGGGAGGAGCATAGCGAGATTGCTCCCCCGCTGTCGGCGGAGCAAAGAGTACGCTGATTTTTCGACTTTCTTAGAGATCTTAGAGCCTTCGTGGCTATCTGCTTTCAGATGAGGTGCAGGATGAAAAACCAGTTCAAGCTTCAGCCCGTTCTCAACTACCGTCAGACCCTGGAAGATCAGGCGAAACAGGATCTCGGGCGCTGCCTGCAGAAAGAGGCCGAGTTGATGGAGGAAATCCAGGTGAAGGAACAGGATCTCGGCGCCTTGTATCGCGACCTTGAAGCGCGGCAACAGCAGGGGGTGAGTACCGACGAACTGCTGCTCTATCACCACCGCATCAGTTCCAAGATCGAGCAGCTGGCTCACCTGGCAGATCGTATGGACCGGCTGCGGGACCAGATCGTGCGCAAGCGCGAAACCCTGGCTGACGCCGCAAGGGACAAAAAGCTGCTCGAAAAACTCAAAGAGAAAAAGAATCTGCAGTTTCAACAGGAACTCAAGCGTCGCGAAACGGCGGTGCTGGACGAGATTGCGGTTCAGTTTCACCGGAGATTCTGATGACCAAGCGAATTCTGTTTCTGCTGTTTTTGTGCCTGTTTGTTGGTTCCGCCGACCGTATCGGGCAGGCTGACGAGAACTCTACGGCTGTCAGTGCTGCGACGGTGGAAGAACGCCGGATTCTTGCCGAGTTGCGCGAGGCGCGGCAGCTTCTTCAGGAGCGTGAGCAAAAAGTTGCCCAACGTGAAATGGAGCTAAAGACTCTGCGCGAGGAGGTCGATAAGAAACTCGCTGACCTGGAGCAGCGACGCGCCGAACTGGCGCAGATGCTGACCGAAAAAGACGAAACTGAGGTCCGTAAAGCCAAAGAGCTGAGCAAAATGTACGAAAAGATGGACCCCTTCAAAGCTGCTGAAGTCATCGCCTCCCTGGAAAAGGATCTTGCGGTGGCCATTCTCGAAGGGATGCGAGGCAAGTCCGCCGGCAAGATCCTGCAAGAGATGGAGCGTGAAACGGCGGCAGATCTGACAGTTTCTTATTCCTCACTGGCGGAATAGCTGGTGGGGCGTGAGGGGTAAATCCCTCGAAAATAAAGCGAAAGGAGGTGAAAAAGAGATGAACATGCTTGGAATCGACTTTGCGCAAATGTTTGCGCCCCGCAGTGCGGGGCAGGGATCTGTGATCGGTGACGGCTCGGGCGCAGAAGGTTTTCTCGCCGCACTGCAGCAACTGGGCTGGAATGAACCCCCTTCCGGAGAAGCCGCTGAAGATCTGTTGGCGGCACTCTTCGACGCTCTGGGGCTGGACCAACCGCAAAAGCAGCAGCAGTTTCTGCAGTGGCTGCAGGGTGAAGAGGGCGCGGCGCAGCTCGAAAACGCTTGGAGTGACAGGCGTTTTGACACGGATGAACTGATCGCGCTGCTGGAAAACTTCGCTGTAGCGGCGGAGGTGAAGGCGGAAAATGCCCCGATTTCGCAGAAAGCCGGCGAATTCCTGGCTGGAGAGCGGCAAGGTCAGGCTCAGCAGGGACAGCTACAGCCTCAACAGGTACAGCCTCAGCAGGTACAGCCTCAGCAGGTACAGCCTCAGCAGGTACAACCTCAGCAGGCACAGTCTCAACAGGCTTTCAGGGAATCTCAACAGGGACAGGGCCAGGATCTTGACGTGGAGGTGCAGAAACGTTCCGTTGAAACGGAACCTGCTGTTGCGCGGCGGGAAATGCCGGCCCGCACAGAACTCGAAGCTTTGCTGACCCAGGCTTTACGGCGTGGGCGCGGCCAGGCCGATGAGAGCGTTTTGGCATCGGTGCGCACCACCCAGCAGGTACTGGATGACTCCCAGGCGGCTTCATTACGCTCAGTAAGTACAGGACGCAGTTCGGCAAACCTGGAAAGCCGCTTCAGTGAATTGTTCGGTTTTCAGCCTCGGGCAGAAGGCCAGAACCAGGGGGATCAGCCCCGGGTGCAGATGGTTGCATCTCAACCTTCCGCCATGCCGACGGCCGCATTGGGCGGCGGCAGTATGGGCGATGCCGGTCAACGGGATTTTGAAGGTTTTTTCCCGCGGGAATCCGCGCTGCCTTCAGCAACCTCTGCCGGCAATGAATCGAGCGTGCAATTCACCCTCGACAGTACGCGGTCCACCACCATGAGCAGTCCGACGCCTGCCGCGCCGGGAATGTTTCAGACACCTTCGGGGCTGCTGATGCAGGAAAACCAACTGCTCGATCAGGTGGCCCGCAGTATCAACCTGCAGGCCAACGGAGACCGCAGCCAGATGACACTGCGCCTTCACCCTGAAGAGCTTGGTGAACTCAGGCTGGAGCTGGTGATGGAAAAGGGCGGCATCAAAGCCCATATCCACGCCCAGACGGCCCAGGTGCAGGAAGTTCTGGAACGTCACATGCCGCGCCTGCGCGAAGCCTTTGCGCAGCAGGGGCTGCAGCTCGACGATGTGGAGGTCAGTCTCGACTCCCGCCAGTCGGGGGGGCGCGACACCCTGTTTGGCCAGGGATCGCAGGAGCAACAGCACGGGCGTCGTTTCAGTCAGGGCCCCGTGGTTTCTGAAGCGGTGGTTGAACACGAACGGCAGGCGGCTCTCTCCGCCAGGAGCGCAGGCCAGGGTATCAGTGTCCACATTTAAGCAAGGGAGGTGACATCTTCATGTCCGCCATAACCGATACAACCAACGCAGCAGCCGCTGCTTCCGGCTCTTTTGCCCAGGCCATGGGCGCCGGCACCATGGGTAAGGAGGATTTCCTTCTTCTGCTCGTGACCCAGCTGCAGAATCAGGATCCGATGAACCCTGAGGATCCCACCGAGTTCACCGCGCAGTTGGCCCAATTCAGTTCGCTGGAGCAGCTTTTTGAAGTCAACAAAAACCTGGGAGAAGTCGTGACCAGCTCCGGAGAAATGGAGCGACTCTCCGCGCTCTCCCTGATCGGCAAGGAAGTCGTCGCCGACAACGGAAAATTCCGCTTCAGCGGTGATCCGATGAAATTGGGATATCGGCTTGAAAGTGAAGCGTCCGATGTCAGCCTGCATGTGATCGACGGCAACGGCGTCAACAAGGCGTCAATCCCGGTGCAGAAAACTGCCGCAGGAGAGCATTTCATCGACTGGGACGGTATCGGTCTTGACGACAAGCTTCTGCCTGAAGGGGATTATCAGCTGGTGGTCAAGGCTCTCAACGCTCAGGATGAAACCCTGTCGTCCGAGGCGCTGGTGAAAAGCACCATTCGCGGCGTGGACATGCGCGGAGACGGCCACTGGCTGGTATCCGACGCGGGCGAATTTCAGCTCGGCCACATCGCCAGCGTCAGGGAGATGTGACGATGACGGATAAATTCGGGATCTATAATCCCCCGGTCGCTCCGCCGGTGCGGCAGACCCCGCCGCCGGGGGCGCAGGGCGCAAAGCGGCCATCCGGGCCGTCCTTTGACGAGGTTTTCCAGGGGCAGCTCAAGGGCAAGGGTGAACTGCAGTTCTCCCGCCACGCCCAAGCCCGCATGGAAAGCCGCGGCATCAGCTTCAGCGACGCCGACATGGTGCGGCTGCAGACCGCCGTCGACACGGTGCAGAGCAAAGGCGGCCGCGATTCACTGGTCATGCTCGACGACAACGCCCTGGTGGTCAGCGTCAAGAACAACACCGTCGTCACCGTCGTCGACCAGGACAGCCTGCGCGGCAATGTCTTCACCAACATCGACAGCGCAGTGATCGCATAATAGCAGGCTGAAGGCATAAGGCTGAAGGCATAAGCCCAAAGCCCAAAGCCCAAAGCCGATAATAACCAACCGAACCGGTCCTCACCGAGGAGGTTCGCGGGCCGCCGACCGACAGAGGCGGCCCCTCACCACGGAGGATAAAGCACATGGGTATCAACAGCGCACTCTACACCGGCGTATCCGGCCTCAACACCAACGGCAACGCCATGAGCGTACTCGGCAACAATATCGCCAACACCAATACCGTCGGCTTCAAGTCGAGCCGTACGGTTTTTTCCGACCTGTTGTCGGCCAGTATTTCCGGCTCCGGCGGCTCCTCACAGGTTGGTCGCGGTGTTCAGCTTTCCATCGTCGATAATATCTTCAGTCAAGGAACTTTTGAGAATACTGAATCGAATACCGACCTGGCTATCGAGGGGGATGGTTTTTTCATTGTAAAGCCAGATGATTCACAGGAAACCTTTTATACCCGTGCGGGGGCCTTCCGTTTCAATGAAAACGGTTACCTTGTCAATCCGGAAGGGTTGCGCGTACAGGGTAAGGCATTCCAGGATGATGGCACCCTGTCCGCGGGGGATCCCACCGATATTCAGGTAGATATTGGCACTCTGATCCCGGCGCGGCAGACCGCCAATATAAACATGACCACAAATCTTGACTCCAATGCTGAAGGCATTGTGGGGGGATTTGATGTGACCGACCCCGTTGGAAGCTCAAATTATGCTAATTCCACACGGGTTTATGACTCGTTAGGGAATACTCATCTCGTCACGACCTATTTTACCAAGTCTGATGCTAACCCTAATGAGTGGGATTGGAATACGGTAGTCGATGGGGGCGAACTTGTTGGCGGGACTCCAGGGGCTCTTGAGCTAGTAGGTAGCGGGACTCTGCAGTTTGACATCAATGGGAAGCTGCTTGCGGGAGCAACAGGCGCGACTATCCCCGGTGCCCTGGAATGGGACAATGGTGCAGATATTCAGAATATCGACCTCTCTTTTAATACGACCCAATATAGCAGTGATTCTATCGTCATCTCCCAGGGCCAGGACGGTTATGGGGCCGGTTCGCTGGTCAAAATTGCTATTGGTGGCGATGGCGTGGTGACCGCCAACTATTCCAACGGTGAGCGGATGAAAGTCAGCCAGATCGCCCTGGCCAAGTTTCCTAACCCCGGTGGATTGGCTAAGGCGGGCAGCAACCTTTATGAGGCGACTGACGCTTCGGGCGATATTCGCACTGGCGTACCGGGTTCTGAGCTGGGCAAGATCTTCACCAATGCCCTGGAGCAGTCCAACGTCGACCTGGCGCAGGAGTTCGTCAAGATGATCACCACCCAGCGCGGCTTCCAGGCCAACTCGAAGATTATTACCACGACCGACGAGCTGCTGGCCGAACTGATAAACCTCAAGCGTTAAGCAGGAGTCAAGGAGTTGACATAGAGGGCCGTTCCCGAAGGGACGGCCCTTTTTTTGACACCTGCGGGCGGTGATGGGGCGGCATGGTTGCCCCTGGGTCCATTCGGTTGTGGAAATATTTTCCCGTAGGGGCGACCCGGTGGGTCGCCCGGGCGAGGCAGCGCCTCGCCCCTACTGGTGGTGGTTATTCTGGCCTGGGTCTGGGCGCATGCAATGCGCCCCTACGGGGGACGGCGATTGTAGGGGCGGACTGCGTCCGCCCTCTGTTTTTGATCTCTTTAAAAAATAATCATTCATGGCACAGCATTTGCTCAATCAATGACTGCCGGGCGCCTGAGATGCCCGGCGCTGCGTGAAAACGACCAACTCGAGGTTTTCCCACATGGACCTTTCTACCATTGTCGGCATTATCGCTGCGTTTGGACTGATGATCATGGCGATCATGTCCGGCAGCGGCATCACGATTTTCATCGATTTTGCTGCCCTTATTGTCGTAAGCGGTGGAACCCTCGGCGCAACGCTGGTGCACTATCCCTTCAAGGAGGTCTCCCGGGCGTTCGGGGTCTTGAAAAAGGCTTTTTTCCACAAAGAGGAGAAGCCCTCCGACACCATCGACGCCTTGATCCGTTACTCCAACAAGGCGCGCAAGGAGGGGATTCTCTCCCTGCAGTCGGTGATTTCTGAGATCAAGGATCCCTTTTTCATCAAAGGGGTGCAGATGGCGGTTGACGGACAAGAGCCGGAGGCCATGAAGGAGATGCTCGACCGGGAGATCGAATACATCATGGAGCGCCACGAGGAGGGAGCGGACATTTTTGTGGCCATGGGCACTTACGCTCCAGCCATGGGGATGATCGGGACTCTGATCGGTCTTGTGCAGATGCTGCAGACCATGAATGATCCCTCCACCATCGGCCCCGCGATGGCTATGGCTTTGCTGACGACCTTCTATGGCGCGGTGATGGCCAACGTCTTCTTTCTGCCGGTTTCCGGAAAGCTCAGAAATCGCAGCCAGTCAGAGATTCTCAAGAAAACTCTGATCTCCGAAGGGATGAAGTCGATTCTCGCCGGGGAAAATCCACGCATCATGGAGCAGAAGCTGCACGCCTTTGTCGCACCCAAGTATCGGGCCAGTTTCTTCAACAAGAAAAAGGGGTAGACCGTGTCTGAAGAGAACAACGGCGGACCGAAAAAAAAGAAGAAAAAAGCCGCGGCGGGCGCTCCTTTGTGGATGGTGACCTACAGCGACATGGTCACCCTTCTGCTGACATTTTTTGTTCTGCTGTTGTCCATGGCTCAGCTCGACAAGATGAAGTTCAAGGAAGTGATGGGTTCCCTCAAGGGGGCGTTCGGGGTGTTGAGCAGCCAGACGGAAACCTCGGTGGACCAGCCGCGGGTGGTGGAATTTCTTCCCATTATGGACGATTACACCTCACGCGTGTACAAGCGGCTTATTGTGCAGTTGCAGCGTCTCAAGCTCGATCGCGACATCACCCTGGTCAAAGATCGCGGCGCGGTGGTGCTGCGGGTCAATGACGCGGTGCTGTTCGCCCCCGGCAGCACCACGGTGCGAACCGAAGCCTATCCCGTGCTGCGCAAGGTGGCGGCCATGGTCGAACCGCTGCCTTTTAATCTGCGCATCGAAGGACACACCGACGATACTCCCGTTCGCAGCGAGGGGATGTCCAACTGGGATCTCTCCGTGATGCGCGCCGTAAGTGTCCTGAAATTTTTCATACAGGAAGAACTGGTGGATATCGAGCGCCTTTCGGCGGTGGGGTACGGCGCGCAGCGCCCCCTTGGCCCCAACGACACGGACGAAGGCCGCAGTCTTAATCGCAGGGTGGAATTTGTACTGGAAAGCACCAGCTCGACCCGCGAGGAACTCCCCTATCTAATCGATGCGCGGGAACAGCTCCCCTTTTAGAAAGATTCTGGAGATTAAAAATCATGGCGGAAAAGAAGAAGGGCGAAGCCCAGGAATCCGGAAAAAACAATAACAAGATGCTGATGATGGTTGTCATCGCAATCATTCTGGCGGCAGGGATTGCCGCTGCAGCCTATTTTCTCGGTACCAGCCAGTCAGGGGCGACCCTGGCGCCGGTGGGCAGCGAGGTCTCCGCAGGCACAGGCACAAGCGCAGTTATCGGACCCATGGTGGATATCGAGCCGTTTATCGTCAATATCCTTGATGATGACGGGACGCGCTACCTCAAGGCCGCCATGACCCTGGAGGTTGAGGGGGAGGATACCGGGGAAATCAGCAAGCGCATGCCGCAGCTTCGCGATGCGGTGTTGCTGGTGGCGGGCAACAAGACCTATGACGAGCTGCGCGACCTGCAGGGCAAGCTGCAGCTGCGCGCCGAAATGCTGGGGCGGATCAACGAAATTCTCAAGAACACGCGGGTCAAAAGAATCTATTTCACTGAATTTGTCGTTCAATAGCAGGCTCGATCCGCCCCTGTCTGTCATGGATAACGCCGGTTGAACCAACGAGGTATTGCGTGGAACGCATCCTGTCAAAAGAAGAGATTGCCGAGCTGCTGGCCGCAGTGCAGGACGGTGAGATCGAGACCGATCCCGAAGGGGACGAGCAGCCCGCGAAGGTTGCCGCCCCTGCGGAGAAATCCGTGTCGCGTCTGGATCTGCTGCGCATGCAGAATTCGGGGCGCGGCCGCTTTCAGAATATCGACATTCTGCTCGACATGTTCGCGCGCAATTACGGCATGTCCCTCACCAACCGGCTGCAGACCTCGGTGTCGGTCAAGCGGGCCGACATGGAAACAGAGGAATACGAACCTTTCCTCAACAAGCTGCCGAAAAACGGGCTGATCGGGGTGATCCGCATGGATCCTCTCAAGGCCGGCGGCCTGGTGCTGTTCGACGAGCAGCTGTCCTATTCCATGCTGGAGATGATGCTGGGCGGCAACACCGGCGGCAAGTTCACCATCTTTGACCGGATGATGACCGCCATTGAAATCAATGTGGTCAAGGGGATTATTGCCGATACCTGCCCGGATCTGCAGAAAGCGTTCGCGCCGGTGGAAAAACTTGAATGCTCCCTCCTGCGGGTCGAAGTCAACCCTCGCATGGTGTCCATCGTGCCACCGGATGCCGCGTTGCACATCACCACATTTTCCGTCACGGTGGATAATCTCAAGGGCAAGATGATTCTGGCCATCCCCCACACCACCCTCGATCCGCTGCGGGAGAAGCTCAAGGAGCGCACCATCGGCACCCCGGGGCGCCGCGAAACCCTGTGGGCACAGCGCATCGGGGAAGAAGTGGGGGAGACAGGCGTGACGGTGTCGGCCCATCTGGGAGACGTCGAATTGATGGTGCGGGAGATTCTCAATCTCGAGATCGGCGACATTATTGACCTGGGGTGTGATCCCAATTCGCCGCTTAAGATCTTTGTCGAGGACAAACACAAATTTTTAGCCCTGCCGGGATTGCAGAGCGGTCACAAGGCCGTCCGCATTACGGGCAAGGTCTGAGGGAGATCAAATATGAGCAACGGTAAAAACGGGAATGTCGCCGAAAACGGTCAGCCCGCAGGCAATGCCAATGGCGGTGCCAACGCGGCAGGCGAAGAAATGAAAAATCTCGATTTCCTGCTGGATGTGCCCCTGCAGGTGTCGGTGGAAGTGGGCCGCTCGCGCATCCTGATCAAGGATCTGCTGCAGATGCGTGAGGGGTTTGTGGTGGAGTTGGACAAACTAGCGGGGGAACCCCTCGACGTTTATGTCAACCAGCGTCTGATTGCACGGGGCGAAGCGGTGATGGTCAACGACAAGTTCGGTCTGCGTTTGACCGACGTGGTCAGCCCCGCCGAACGCCTGGAAAAGCTGGGATAGGCGCTCGTCATGAAGAAACCTTCCCTTCTCCTGATGCTCAGCATACCGACCTCGGTACAGGCCGCAACTGAAGCGGGCGGCGGCGATATGCTGGCCGCCAGCTTCAAGGTGCTGGCCGCGCTGGCGCTGGTCATCGGGGTGATGCTGCTCGTCTATGCCTTGTCGCGGCGGGGGCTGAAAATGATTCCCGGTCAGCGTGAAGGGCGCATCAAGGTGGTGGAAACCCGCGGGCTCGGGCCCCGTAAGGGGCTGTTTCTGGTGAGGGTGCGTGAACGGGAGTTACTGCTCGGCGTCAGTGCTGATCGCATCGAGATGTTGTGCGACCTGGGCGCAAGCCGGGAGCCGGACTTCGACAAAGCGCTGCGCAGCGAGATGGAGGCGCCGCAATGAAGCGCATTCTTGCCGTTGTGGCTCTGCTGCTGCTTTGTCCGGTGGTGGCTCAGGCGCAGGGGATGCCGAGCATTACCTTCGGAGTGACCGAGGCCGACAGCCCTCAGGAGGTGGCCACTGCGCTGCGCATCCTGTTCGTTTTCACAGTTCTGTCGGTCGCACCGGCGATCCTGTTGATGACCACCAGTTTCACTCGCATCGTCATCGTGCTGGGCTTTGTGCGCAACGCCATGGGAACTCAGCAGGCGCCGCCCAACCAAGTCATCCTGGGGCTGGCTCTGTTTCTGACGTTCTTCATCATGGCGCCTGTTTTCAACCAGATCAACAATGATGCGCTGCAGCCCTACCTCAATGAAGAGATTGCCTTCAATTCCGCCGTGGAGCGGGCAGTTGTGCCCATGCGCGAGTTCATGTTCAGACAGGTCGGCGAAAGCGACCTGGCGCTGCTGGTCAGCATCTCGGGCAATGATCAGCCCGAAACCCGTGACGATATCCCGACACTGACTCTGATCCCCGCGTTTATGCTGTCGGAACTCAAACGCGCCTTTCAAATCGGTTTTCTGGTCTATATCCCGTTCCTGGTGATCGACATGGTCATCGCCTCGGTCCTCATGGGGATGGGGATGATGATGCTGCCGCCCATTATCATTTCTCTGCCGTTCAAACTGCTGCTTTTTGTGCTGGTGGACGGCTGGGAGCTGGTTGTCGGATCGCTGGTCCGAAGTTTCGGCTGATCTGCGTACACCGGCCCCGAAAGACTGGGACAGTCCCTTTTTAAGATGAGACAAACTCAATAAGGAGACGTGCATGACGCCCGAATTTGTTGTCGATATCGGCCGCCGCGCGGTGGAAACCGTCCTGACCCTGACGGCGCCACTGCTGATTGTCGCGCTGGTCACCGGCTTGACCATCAGCATTTTTCAGGCCGCCACCCAGATTAATGAGCAGACCATGACCTTCATCCCCAAAATTGTCGCGGTGCTGGTGACTTTGTTGATTTTCGCGCCCTGGATGATCAAGGTCATGATCTCCTTCACTCAGTCGATCTACGACACCATTCCCACTCTGGGCGGGTAAAAGGACACCTCCCCTGTGGATCTGACCCTGTTCTCCATGGAAAAATTCCAGGCATTCCTCATCTGCCTGGCGCGTGTCGGTTCTCTGATCGCCGTCATGCCGGTGTTCAGCGGGGGGCAGGTTCCGGTTCGCATTCGGGTCGGGCTGGCGGTGATGCTTGCCATTCTGGTCTTCCCCGTCGTGGAAGCGACGATTCCCGCCATCGCCTTTGATCCCTTTGTACTGGCACTGCTCATGGCGCGCGAGGCGCTGGTGGGGTTGATGCTGGCCTTTGTCGCGCAGTTTGTCTTCAGCGCGGTCATTCTCGGCGGAACCGTGGTCAGTTATAAAATGGGCTTCGCCGCGGCCAATATCTTCGATCCCCAGACCCAGAGACAGATCTCGGTGGTGCCTCAGTTCCAGAACGTTGTGGCGATCCTGATCTTTCTTTCGCTGGATATGCATCACCTCTTCCTGCGCGCGATTGCCGAAAGCTTTGAACTTCTGGCCCCCGGTACAGCAGACGTCAGCGGTAATGCCATTACCTATATCGTTGACCTGTCGGTCACTATTTTCGTGCTTGGGGTCAAGCTCAGTGCGCCGGTTCTGGCGATCCTGATCCTCTCGAGCTTGGTGCTGGGGGTGATGGCGCGTGTTTTTCCGCAACTCAACGTGTTTTTTCTGTCATTCCCCCTCAATATCGGCATTGCCTTCATCGTCATCGGCCTGACCATGAGTCTGTTCGCCACGATTCTGGCACGTGAGTTTCAAAAACTTCCCGAACAGTTCATGACGCTGTTCGAGCTGTTGTAGGAGAACCCATGGCGGAAGATGCGGGCGGACAGGAAAAAACAGAAAAAGCCACAGCCAAACGACGGGAGGATTTCCGCAAAAAAGGCGAAGTGGCACAGAGTCGCGAGGTCAACACCGCCCTGCTGATGACCACCGCCATGATTCTGTGGTTTTTCTATGCACCGCCTTTCTGGCGCAGTCTCAACGAGATTCTGGCGACGATCTGGCGCCGTTCGGCCGAGTTCGAAGTGACACCGTCTTCGGTGATGATGCTGATGACCATGCTGATGCAGAAGATCGCCCTGATGCTGGCCCCGCTTTTTCTGCTGGCGCTGGTGATGGGGTTTGTCGCTTCCATTGCGCAGATCGGGTGGTTGTTTACCCTCAAGCCGATGGAGCCCAAGCTCAGCAAGATCAATCCCATCAGCGGCATGAAGAAGTTTGTTTCCAAGCGCATGATCATCGACCTTCTCAAGTCGCTCGCCAAGGTGCTTCTGGTGGGTTTTGTGGCCTATCGCACTGTCGCCGGTGAATTTGAAAACTCCATGTACCTGATGGACATGGAGCTGGTGGAAACCATCAACTTCATCGCCTATGTGGCGTTCTGGATCCTGGTGAAAACCTGCTTCATCCTTATTCTGCTGGCCGTCATCGATTACGCTTTCACGCGCTACGAGATGGAAGAGAAGATGAAGATGACCAAGCAGGAAACCAAGGAGGAGCACAAGGAGACGGAAGGCGATCCTCACATCAAGTCAAAAATCCGTTCCATCCAGATGCAGATGGCGCGCAAGCGCATGATGGCCGAAGTCCCGACGGCCGATGTCGTGGTGACCAACCCGACTCACCTCTCGGTGGCCCTCTCCTATAAGCGAGGCGAGATGGACGCGCCGGTTGTGGTGGCCAAGGGGGCGGATGCCGTGGCCATGAAAATTCGGGAAATCGCCACCGAAAATAATGTTCCGCTGGTGGAAAACGTGCCGGTGGCACGGGCCTTGTACGAGGTGGAGCTAGGGCAGCCGATTCCCGAGGAGATGTTCCGCGCGGTTGCCGAAATTCTGGCTTATGTCTACAGCCTCAAAGGACGCAAACAGTGATTCAGGATGCACTGAAAAATTTCAATTTCAGACAATCGGTCATTCGCAGCGACGTGATCGTGGCTCTCGGGCTGGTCTCCATCCTGATGGTGATGATCATTCCGCTGCCGCCGCTGCTGCTTGATATCTTTCTGTCGATGAACATCACAGTGGCGCTGCTGATCCTCATCATCGGCCTCTACACGGTGCGTCCCCTGGATTTTGCCGGATTTCCAGCGATTCTGCTGGCCACCACCCTGTTCCGCCTTTCGCTCAACGTGGCCTCGACCCGTCTGATTCTGCTCAACGGCGACCAGGGACCGGGGGCGGCGGGAAGCGTGATTCAGTCTTTCGGCCAGTTCGTAGTGGGGGGCAATTACGTGGTGGGGATTGTCATCTTCGCCATCCTGGTGGTGATCAACTTCATGGTCATCACCAAGGGCGCGGGGCGTGTGGCAGAGGTCGCGGCGCGCTTTACCCTCGATGCGATGCCGGGCAAGCAGATGGCCATCGACGCCGACCTCAACTCCGGGCTCATCAGCGAAGAGGATGCCCGCAGCCGCCGCAAGGAAATCACTCAGGAAGCCGATTTCTACGGTGCCATGGACGGTGCCAGCAAGTTCGTGCGCGGCGACGCCATTGCCGGCATCATCATTACCCTGATCAATATCGGTGCGGGTTTCGTCATCGGTGTGCTCCAAAAGGGGATGCCCATGGCCGAAGCGGCGGCCAACTACACCATCCTGACTGTCGGCGACGGCCTGGTGGGACAGATCCCCGCCCTGGTCATCTCCACCGCCGCCGGCATCCTGGTGACCCGCACGGCGGGGCTGGGCGATTTCGGCAGCGAACTCAAGGGGCAGTTCAGTATGCATCCGCGAGCGCTGTGGGTCGTGTCGGGAATTCTGCTGCTCTTCGCCCTGATCCCAGGGCTGCCCCATATCCCGTTCTTTATCCTCTCGGTCGCGGTTGGGGCTGTGGCCTACCGGGTGCAGAAGAGCCAGACGCAGGAGCGTGAACGTGAAGAGCATGAGGAGATGGAGGCCCTGCCCGCCGAGCCGGAAAACTACGAAGAGATGCTGGCGATTGATCTGCTTGAACTCGAAGTGGGCTATGGCCTGATTCCGCTGGTCGATGCCAATCAGGAGGGCGATCTGCTGCCGCGCATCAAATCGATCCGCAAACAGTTTGCCCTGGAGATGGGCTTCATCGTTCCCCCCGTGCACATCAAGGACAACCTGCAACTCAAGCCGAACGAATACAACATCCTTCTCAAAGGCGTCACCATCGCCAGCGGCGAAATGCTGCCCGGCCACTTCCTGGCCATGAATCCGGGCACCGCCACCGAAAATCTCAAAGGAGTGCAGACGACGGAACCGGCCTTCGGTCTGCCTGCAGTGTGGATCTCCGACGAGAAGCGCGACCGGGCCCAGATCGCCGGCTACACGGTGGTCGATTGCACGACGGTGATGGCCACTCACATCAGCGAAATCATAAAAAGACACGCTCACGAGCTTTTGGGACGGCAAGAGGTACAGAATTTGCTGGATAACTTCGCCAAGAGCCACCCGAAGCTGGTGGAGGAACTGGTCCCTGATTTGCTGAGCTTAGGAACGGTGATGCGCGTGCTGCAGAATCTGCTGCGTGAAAATGTTTCGATCCGCGATATGCGGACCATTCTCGAGACCCTGGCCGACTGGGCTCCGGCCGGACAGGACCCCGAGATGCTGACAGAGCATGTACGCCGCAACTTGTCGCGTGCCATCTGCGCCAACTACGTGACCGATGACGGCGTGCTGCCGGTGCTGACCTTCGCGCGCGACGTGGAAGCCCGCATTCAGGATGCCGTTCAGCAAAGCGGTCAGGGCAGCTACCTGGCGCTTGATCCCCCCAGCGCCCAGAATATTCTGAGTGCGCTGGGCGAGACGATCCAGCAATACGCTGGAGGAGACCCGGTGTTGCTGTGTCCGCCTGCGATTCGTGCTCACGTCAAAAGGTTGACCGAGCGTTATCTGCCCAATCTCATGGTGATCTCCCATAACGAAGTGGCCCCGGATCTCAAGATCCGCTCGGTCGGAACGGTGAAGGCTAATGCTGGTTAAGGTCTTTGAATCGGAAAATATGGCTTCGGCGCTGAAGAAGGTCAAGGAAACCCTGGGACCCGACGCGCTGATACTGTCGACACGCACCATCCGCAAGGGAGGGCTTGGCGTGCTGGGCAAGCCGATCCTCGAGGTGACGGCCGCCGTTGAACCCTCCGGCGAGGCGGCCAGAAGCGTCGGGACGACGACACCGGTGGCGATGCGCGAAAAGAAGGCTTTGGCTTCTTCCCGCGGCGGGCGCAGGCGCCCGTCCTTCGAAGATGAACTGAGTTACGACGAGATCTGGGCTGAAAACCGCGCCGCTGCAACTCAGAGAGCGGTGCCCGAAGCGACGCCCCGGCGTGACCCGCGGGAATTTGACACGCTGCGCGGTGAGATCGATGAACTTAAAAGCATGATGCGCGGCTTCATCAACGAGGCGCGGACTCCCGTCAGCGGGTCGCCGGGGACCGCTGGAGACGAACTCGCTGCAGCAGCCCCGTCTCGCCGCCGCGCACGGTCTGGCGCGAACGGGACAAAGGGGAACGAGGAGGGTCTTGACGGGCTGGTTGCGTTGCTGCGCGAGCGTGGCATCGACCATGAGGCCGCTGAAACCATCGTACGTTTCGCCTGCCAGCGCGCGTCCGATGCCCAGAGGCGCGACCCAGAGGTGATGCGCGCCATCTTTGCCGACGTGATCGGCGACCTGATCCGGGTCGAGGCCAAGCCCCCGGCGCAGAAACAGCAGCGGCGACTGGCGCTGATCGGTCCCACCGGAGTCGGTAAGACGACAACCATCGCCAAGCTGGCGGCCGACCATCTGCTGCACGGCGGCAAAAGCGTGGCCATGGTGACGATCGACACCTTCCGTATCGCGGCGGTGGAACAACTCAAGGTTTACGGCGAGATCATGAATGTGCCGGTGGAAGTGGTGGTTTCACCCAAGCAGATGCGCGGCGTGCTCAACCGTCACCGCGACAAGGATCTGATTCTGATCGACACCGCCGGGCGCAGCCCGCGCGACGAGACCAGCCTGAACGAGCTGGCGGATATCCTGGCGCCGGAACTGGGCACGGAGAACCACCTGGTGCTGTCGGCCGCAACCCGTGACGAAGATCTCTACGGTGCGGTGACGCGCTTCGGCCGGGTGGCGATCCACAACCTGATTTTCACCAAGATCGATGAGTGCTCGCAGGCCGGAGCGCTGTTCAACGTGCATCTGCGGCACAACTTCCCGATTGCTTATCTGACCAACGGGCAACGGGTGCCGGAAGACATTTTGGTGGCGGATTCAAAGAAGATCGCCCGCATGATCATGGGATAAAAGGGCGAGGGGAAAGGATTTATGGAAATGTTGCAGCAACGATTGGATCAGGCAGGAACCCTGCGCTCCATGAGCGATCGGTTCAGCGGTACGGCCGCCGATGCTTCCGCCACGCTTGAGGCTGATCGGCAGGCCGCGCGGGTTCTCTCGGTCACCAGCGGCAAGGGTGGAGTCGGAAAGACCGCGGTGGTCTCCAACGTCGCTCTGGCGCTGGCGCAGATGGACAAAAAAGTGCTCATCATCGACGCCGATCTCGGCCTGGCCAATATCGATGTGGTTTTCGGCCTGACACCGCAGTACAACCTCAATCACTTCTTCAACGGCGACCGCTCGCTGCTCGAGATCATGGTGGAGGGGCCGGGCGGCATCAAAATTCTGCCTGCCGGCTCGGGGATGCAGACCGTTACGCGCCTGAGTTCGGAACAGAAGATGAAATTTCTCGACGATCTCGACAGCCTGCACGGTGATTTCGAAGTCGTCATCATCGACACCGAGGCCGGCATCTCGGAGAACGTCACCTATTTCAACGTGGCGGCGCAGGACATTCTGGTGGTGACCACCCCGGAACCGACCGCCATAACCGACGCCTATGCCCTGATGAAGCTCTTGTCGGTGCAGTATCACGAAAAGCGCTTCAACCTCATCGTCAATTCGGTGCGCGACGCCGGCGAAGCACTCGACGTGTACCGCAAGCTGACCATGGTGTCGAACCGCTATCTCGATATCTCTATCGATTATCTGGGTTGCGTACCGCAGGATAAGCGCATGCGCGAAGCGGTACGCCGCCAGCGAGTGATGGTGGACCTGTTTCCCCGCACCAAGGCCAGCGCCGCGTTTGAAACCATCGCCCGCAACCTGATTACCACGCCGCAGAATGTCGGCCCCAAGGGCAGTCTGCAGTTTTTCTGGCGGCGTCTGCTGTCATTCGGCCAGGGGGCCTGAGAGGGCACGGTGACCATGAACCCTCCCGAAACCTATTATGTGTCCGCGCCCGATCTGCGGGAGCGGCTGATCCAGGATCATCTGCCGCTGGTCAATTTCCTGGTGGAGCGCATGATCACTCAGGTGCCGTCGACCATGACCCGCGACGAACTCGCCAGCGCGGCCATGATGGGGCTGATCGACGCCGCCAACCGCTACGACGCCGGACGCGGAATTTTGTTCAAGACTTTCGCCGAACACCGCATGCGCGGCGCCATGCTCGATGAAGCACGCAAGTCCGACTGGTTTTCCCGCACTCTGCGCGACAAGCAGAGCCGACTGACGCGTGCGATCGACCGCCTTGAGCAGCAACTGGGGCGGCCGCCGGAAGAGTTCGAGATCGCAGAAGAGATGGAGCTGGGTCTCGAAGAATACCGCGCCCTGCTGGCAGAGGTCAGTCACCTCGGCTGCGTCAGCCTGCATCAGACCCTGGACGAGCACGAGGAGGGTCGCAGCTTTCTTGACAACCTCAGCGATCCTGAGATGCCGACTCCGCAGGAAAATGTCGAGCGACTGCAGCTCACCGAGGAACTGGCGGGTCTGCTCGAAAGGCTCTCCGAGAAGGAGCGGCTGGTGATCGCCCTCTACTATTACGAGGAGTTGACCCAGAAAGAGATTGCAGAGGTTCTCGGCGTCACCGAAGGGCGCGTTTCGCAACTCCACAGCCAGGCCCTGGCCCGGCTCAAATCCCGCATGAGCAGCCGTCTGACACGGTCGCCGCGCTCCTGAACCTGATTCCAAGGCGAACCATGGCCATTTCCACCTTCAATTTTTTTGCCGTTGCGGCCCTGGCGGCGATCGTCGGCGTGACGCTGATCGTTGTCTACCTCAACCTGCGCAAGGTGAGAGGGGAACTGGACGCCCTGCGCGAAGAGTTCTCCCTGTGGCGCCGCATGGCAGCCGCAGCCCCTGTTTTGAAAGATCAGGGGGAAGAGACTTCTCGGCAGCAGGCCCCCTCCCCGGAACAGGTGGCTGATGCCGAAGCGTCTGTTTCCGCAGAGGAGGCCGAGGCCATGCGCGAGCGGCTGCACGGCGGCAACAGTCTTGGGGATGGAAAGGCGCCGGAGCGCTATCGCCATGTGGCGACCCTGGCTGACAAGGGGCTGGGTGCCGACGAGATCGCCGAAGTCCTTCAGGTCTCTCCCGCAGAGGCGCAGCAATTGGTGAAACTTGCGGAAGTGGCGCGCAAAAAGAGCTAAAGTTTCCCGCTGCCTGATCCGAAAGGTAAGGCGAGCGAGAAAAGATAGAAACAATTCAAGGGAGACACCGCAGGGATGAGTTCAGGAATCTACAGCGC
Organism: Geoalkalibacter subterraneus; assembly: GCF_000827125.1. NCBI lineage: Bacteria > Pseudomonadati > Thermodesulfobacteriota > Desulfuromonadia > Desulfuromonadales > Geoalkalibacteraceae > Geoalkalibacter > Geoalkalibacter subterraneus. The sequence continues at coordinate 3,186,751 of NZ_CP010311.1, read as the reverse complement.
CCTCTCCGGGGCCCGCAGTCGCATGCAGCTTCTTGAGGTGGTCAGCAACAATCTGGCCAACGTCCATACCGTCGGTTTCAAGAAAGATCGCCTCAATTTTGAATCTCTCATCAGCGATGCCCGCCAGCAGAGTCTGGCGCGCGGCGTCAATCACAGCCGTGTCGGCATGCGCTATACCGATCACGGCACCGGCACCTTTCAGACCACCGGCAACAATCTCGATCTGGCCATCAACGGCCCCGGGTTTTTCAAGGTGCAAACGCCCGAAGGGGAGGCCTACACCCGCCAGGGCAGTTTCCGCCTCAATGCAGACGGCACCCTGGTGACTGCTGCAGGCTATCCGGTGGTGGGGGCCAACGGCCCTGTGAATCTGCCGGATGCCGATGTGGTCATCGATGAAAGCGGCCGGATCTGGGATGATGAGGCGATCGTCGGTGAAATCGCTGTTTTTGAAGTGCTTGATCCTCAACAGCTTGAAAAGCGCGGCGACGGGTTGTTCGCCGCCGCCGAACCCGCCGGGGAAGCGCGCGTTGCCAATCCCGAACTCGCCCAGGGACAGCTTGAATCCTCCAATGTCAATCCCCTTGAGGAGATGGCGATGATGATCGATGCGCAGCGCAATTTTGAAGCCCTGACCCGCGCCATCAAGTCCTACAAAGAGATGGGCAAGGCCGCGGAACTGGGGCGCGTAGGATAATTCAACCACCGGAGCGGCTCGCGGGAGACGCATCCGGATGATGCAAGGAGAACCAAGGATATGATCAGATCACTGTGGACCGCCGCAACCGGCATGACCGCCCAGCAACTCAATATGGATGTGATTTCCAACAACCTGGCCAACGTTAATACGGCCGGTTTCAAGAAAAGCCGCGCCGATTTTCAGGACCTGCTCTATCAGGTCAGCCGTGCGGCCGGCACCGAATCAGTCAACGGCGACGAAGTGCCCACCGGCATCCAGGTCGGCCTCGGCGCGCGCGCCGCAGCGGTGCAGAAAATCTTTACTACCGGCGATCTGCAGCAGACCGGCAACGATCTCGATATCGCCATCGAAGGCAACGGCTTTTTCCGTGTGATGATGCCCGACGGCGAAGAATCGTACACCCGCAGCGGCGCCTTCAAGAAGGACGGCACCGGCCGCATGGTGACCTCCGACGGTTACCCTCTGGAGCCGCAGATCGTGATCCCGGAAAACGCAACGCGGCTGTCCATTACCGAAGACGGCGCGGTCAACGTTTATCTGGACGGCGAGGCCGAGCCCAATCAGATCGGCACCATCGAGCTGACCACTTTCAGCAATCCGGCAGGTCTTGAAGCCATCGGCCGCAACCTGCTGCTGGAAACCCCGGCCTCGGGTGCGCCCGTCGACGGCATCCCCGGCCAGGAGGGCTTCGGCGCTCTTGCCCAGGGTTTTCTGGAAGGGTCCAACGTCAACATCATGGAAGAGATGGTGGGGATGATCACGACCCAGCGCGCCTACGAGATCAACTCCAAGGCCATTCAGACATCGGATGAAATGCTGCAGATGGTCAATAACCTGGCTTAAGAGACCAGTCCTGGGAAAGTCATAAAAATGGCGCGGATGAATTTGTTGAACAGATGAATTCCCGCGCCGTTTTTTTGTCTCGTTTTTAATCGCTCCCCCCTCCCAGCCTCCCCCGCTGGGGGGAGGGGCAAGGCTAGCCGTTCCAGCGTTTTTCTCCCTCTCCCAGCGGGGGAGGGTTGGGGTGGGGGAGAAGATTTTAAATAATGTCCAACTCAACTCGGCTCGACATTTGCAAAATACAGGCAACATGATGACAAATACTGGAAAATACGTTTTTTTGCTGCTGACGGCCCTGCTCCTGACGGCAGGCGCCGCGTTCGCGTCGGAGGATTTTCAGACTGTGGGCAGTGCTGAAATTCACGACATGCTTGAGGATTATCTGGCTGAGAATGCCGGGCTGCTGCCGCAGGCCGACATCCGTATCCGCTCCCTGGACGTTCATCGGTCTTTTGAGTTGCCTGCCGGACGGATGACACATGAGATCATTCCCTCCGATCCCGGCATTCTCAACAGCCGCCGGTTCACGTTCATCTTTCGTGTCGACGACCGGGTGGTGGAAAACCGCTCCTTTCGCGCCGAAATCGAAGCCCTGGCCCCGGTTGCCGTTGCGGCGGGCGATCTGCGGCGGGGGGTGAGGCTGGGTGAGCATGATATCAATATGGTTGAAATGGATCTGGCCCAGGAGCGCAACCCCTGCCTCGACTCGCAGGAATTGATCGGCAAGGAGCTCAAACGCTCGATCCGTATGGGGCGCACAATCGACCGCAGTTGGGTCGAAGAACCGGCTCTGGTCCATCGCGGGGACCGTGTCTCCATTGTGGTGCGCAGTGGGGCCATGGAACTGACTGCCACCGGCGTTGCCCGTGAGGACGGTGCCAAGAACGATGTTGTGACAATCCGCAACGCCTCCTCTCAGAAAGATATTCTCTGCCGGGTCACGGCTCCCGGCGTCGTGCAGGTGGAGCTTTGATGATGAAAACGATTGGATGGACAGTGATTTCAGCGCTGCTGATGTTTGCAGTCGGCTGCGCGGGCCATACCCGACCCCAGATGCAGGAAGAGGCCTTTGCCCCTCAGGAGGTTGAAATTGTCGCAGAGAGGCCCGCGACAAACGGCTCCTTGTGGACCGAAAGCCGAGGATCTTTGTTTAATGACCGTAAGGCGCAGCGCATCGGCGATATTTTGACGGTCGCCATCTTCGAGCGCGCCAGCGCAAGCAAGGAGGCCAGCACCTCAACTGGGCGCAGCAGTTCGGCCTCGGCGGGAATCAACAACCTGTTCGGCCTGGAAAAGCAGATCGCCACCATCAACAGCAGTATCGATCCCGGCAACCTGATCGGAACCCGCTATGACAACCAATTTTCCGGTTCCGGCAGCACCTCGCGCCGGGAGGATCTGGTGGCCACGATTACGACTCGCGTTGTGGATGTGCTGCCCAACGGCAACCTGCGCATCGATGGACACAAAAGCGTCACCGTCAACAATGAGCAGCAGCTGATCCGCCTCTCCGGCATCGTGCGTCCCACCGATGTGTCGTCCAACAACGTGGTCGATTCGAGCCAGGTGCTTGACGCGCAGATCGTCTATACCGGCAAAGGGGTGATCAGCGACAAGCAGAAGCAGGGCTGGCTGGTGAGAATACTAGACAACGTCTGGCCATTTTAGAGGAGCGCCGCTTTTGCGCAATCTCCGCGTCAACCTTCGAAATCCCTTGTGCGACGTACTTTCAGTACGCCTCCGCGGGATTTCTCGGTTTCCTTGACCTTGCACAAAATCGACGCTCCTGGGAACGGGCTACTGGGATAATGAGGGGAGCGCCGCTTTTGCACGAGCTCCGCGTCAGCCTTCGTACCGGCTGCGCTCGACGTATTGCAATACGCCTCGCTTGTCGGCTCTCGGCTTCCTTGATCTCGCACAAAATCGACGCTCCCTGGAACGGGCTACGGGTGAAATGAATGGAAAACACAAAGCATAAAATATTTAAACCCCTAATGATTTTGGTGGCTCTTGTTATCTTGTTTGCGACATCGGCTCAGGCGGCGCGGATCAAGGACATCGCCAAGATCGAAGGGGTGCGCAACAACCAGCTGGTCGGCTACGGGCTGGTGGTGGGGCTCAACGGCAGCGGTGACAGCCAGAGCACCGAGTTCACGATTCAGTCGCTGGCCAATATGCTGGAGCGTCTCGGTGTGGCGGTCGAACCGGGACAGATCAAGGTGGATAATGTGGCGGCGGTGATGGTCACCGCCGAACTGCCCCCCTTTGCCAAGGCGGGCACTGGCATTGATGCGTTGGTCTCTTCCATTGGTGATGCGGACAGCCTGGTCGGCGGCACGCTGCTCATGACGCCACTGAAAGGTCCGGACGGGCAGGTATATGCCGTGGCCCAGGGGCCGGTCGTGGTGGGTGCCATCGCTTTTGGCGGCAAGGCGGCGACGGTGCAGAAAAATCACCCCACGGCGGGTCGAGTGCCTGACGGAGCCTTGGTGGAGCGCGAAGTGCAATTTGATTTTGGAGTCGGCAATCAATTGACCTATCGCATCCAGCAGGCGGATTTCACCACCATCTCCCGCATCAGCCGGGTAGTCAATGAGCGCTTCGGCGGCGATATTGCCCGCTCCGTTGACGGTTCCAGCCTTCAAGTCAGCATCCCCGAGTTTTATCATGACCACAAAATTGATTTTATCGCGGCTCTGGAAGAACTTGAAGTGCGCCCGGATACCGTGGCCCGTATCGTTATCAACGAAAAAACCGGCACCATCGTCATGGGTGAGGACGTGCGCATCGCTACCGTGGCGGTTTCCCACGGCAACCTCAATCTGGTCATAAGTGAATCGGCCCGGGTCAGCCAGCCTAATCCGCTGGCTGAAGGGGATACCGTGGTCGTGCCGGAGACCGAGATAGAGGTGACCGAAGAAATCGGCAACCTGGTGGTGGTCGACCGGGGCGTAAGTATCGGCGAAATCGCCCGCGGCCTCAATGCCATCGGCGCCACCCCCCGCGACCTGATCGCCATCTTCCAGGCGATTAAAGCCAGCGGGGCGCTGCATGCTGAGTTGGTGATCCTGTAAATCTCTAGAAATCCTGAACCACAGAGACCACAGAGGGCACAGAGGAAAAACCGAATCTAGGAAAATCCAAAAAATTTTATTTACTGTTTTAGATTTTTTGCTCAGATTTTTCTTCGTGTTCTCTGTGTGCTCTGTGGTGAATAACTGCAAAGGTTTTCCCCATGGAAATGAAAATCGACCCGCAACTGCTCGCCTCCCGCGCTCTGGAACAGAAGAAATCCGCAACCGGCGCGCAGAAAAACGACCCGCAGAAGCTCAAGGAAGCCTGTCAGCAGTTTGAAGCACTGTTTGTGAATTCCATGTTCAAGGAGATGCGCAAGAGCGTACCGACCGATGGCTTGCTCCCCCCAAACGGCGGACAGCAGATGTTCCAGGAAATGATGGACTGGGAAGTGGCCCAGAAAGCCTCCGCCACCCAGGGCATCGGCATCGCCGAAGCGCTCTACCGTCACCTGCAGGGGCCGGTGGAAGACAAAAAGCCCTGAACCACCCGTTCACTTCGTTCTCTAGAGATCACAGAGGACTCAGAGTTTTACAAAAAGATTCTCTCTGTGGCTTTTCCTCTGAGTTCTCCGTGCCCTCTGTGGTTCAAAGCCTTTCTCCCACCTCTCTAATTTTTCCCTAAAGATCCCCCGCACCCTGCCGATAAGTATTCCAAGTGAAAGAAACCAAGGGAGCATTGCGATGTCCATTAAAAAAATATTCGGCAATCAGATGGTGCCGCCGCCCATCACAACGCGCGCCACGCACAAAAACGAAGCGGGAAAATCGGCCGGCCCACGCCAGGGCGACAAGGTCGATTTTTCTTCCGTTCTGCAGGGGGTGAACAAAGCTCGCGAAGCCTCCAGCCCGGCGGATGCGCAGCGTGCTGAAAAGGTGGCGTCCATCAAGGCGCAGGTCGCCGGAGGCACTTACAATCCGGATATGCACAAGGTGGCGGCCAGCCTGCTCAAATTCGTTTCTCAGGAGCCGCGCAATGACTGAAGAGTTTGTCCATGAGCAGTTGCTGCAGCTGCGGGACCTGATCGCTCAGGAGCGTCGCGCAGCGCGGGATTTTGATATGGAAGCCCTTTCCGAAACAGCCCGCCGCAAGGAAGAACTGATGGAGATTCTGGCGGAAGCTCCTCCCTGTGAAAGCCTTGAATGCAGGGAGCTTGCGGAAGAGGTTCGTGCTGAGAACCGCCGCAACGCGTTCCTGTTCTGGTCGGGGCTGCGCCTGGTGCGCGATACGGTGGCTTTTTTCGAGAAGCAGATCCCGCCGCCGGCTTACGGCGCCTCGGGGTCTCTGACGCCGGGCAAGGCTGGCGGTAAACTGCTGGCGGGGAGGATTTAAGCCATGGCTGGACTGATGAGCGCACTCAACGCCGGGAAAACGAGCCTTCGCACCAGCCAGAAGGCGGTGGAGATCGCCGGCAACAATATCGCCAATGTCAATACTCCCGGCTATTCGCGGCAGAAGGCCGTGTTCCAGCCGGTGCCTTCCCTGGAATTGCGCGGCTTTTTTATCGGCCAGGGCGTCAATATCAACAATATCGCCCGCGAGCACGACGTTTTTTTGACTCGGCAGATCCATGACAAGAGCGGACAACTCGGTGAAGAGAGCTCCCGTGCGGCTCCTATGGCCGAGCTGGAGCGCATCTTCAGCGTCGCTGAAAACAACCTCTCGACAGAGATTGACCGCTTTTTTGACTCCTGGAAACAGCTCTCCGCCAACCCTGCCGGGCAGACCGAGCGCCAGATCGTGCTGCAGCGCGGCGATCTGCTGGCGCGCTCCTTTGACGACGCTGTCACCAGTCTTAGAAGTGCGCAGCGCAATATCAACGCGTCCATTGAATCAAAGATCACTGCCATCAATCCGGTCTTGCAGGAGATTGCCGACCTCAACCTGAGGATTTCGACGGTGGAGATTTCCGGCCAATCGGCCAACAGCGACCGTGACCGGCGCGACATGCTGATCGAGCAGGTCTCGCGCGAACTTGGAGCGACCTACTACGAAGAGAACGGCAAGGTCTCGCTGCAGTTGCCTGGCGGGCAGCCGCTGGTGCAGGATACTTCGGCGATGTCTCTTGAGCCGCAGCTCGATGCCGATCTCAACCTGCAGTTGGTATTGCGGACCGGACCCAATTCCACTACGGAACTCAAGAGCCATATGGTCGGTGGTGAGTTCCGGGGGTTGATGAGCGTGCGCGACGAAGTGATTCCGGAGAGGATGGCAGAGCTTGATCATCTGGCCTTTACGCTGGCTAAAGAGGTCAATGAGATACATACGGACGGTTTCGACCTTGATGGTGCCGGGGGGCTGGATTTTTTCCAAATCTCTGTAGGCCCTGATCCTGAAAATGGCTACGCCAAGGCTATGGCTGTTGCGATAACAGATACAGCCAAGGTTGCCGCCGGAAAAGGCAACACCGGCATTGGCGATAATCGCAACGCGCTTAACCTTGCTGCTTTGGCCGATGACCTCACGGTGATGGACGGTAATGATTCCTTCACCGGCTATTTCTCCAAGATTACTTCCAAGGTCGGAATCGAGGCCGCCCGCGCGCAAACCAGTGCCCAGGGCCTTGAAGATGCCATGGTGCAGATCCGCAATATGCGCGATGCCACGGTGGGCGTGTCGCTGGAGGAGGAAATGGTCGACCTGATGCAGTACCAGAAAGGCTTTGAGGCCTCGGCCAAATTTCTGGCCGTCGTCGATGAACTGATGGAATCCCTGCTGAGTCTCAAGAGGTAAGCCATGCGCGCCACACTGACCACCACATACCGCAGCCTGCTCGCCAATATGACCCAGTCCAACACTCGGCTGGAGGAACTGCGCCTTCAGGCGGCCACCGGCAAGAAGGTGACCAAGCCTTCCGACGACCCGTCCGCCATCCGCCCCATGCTTAACGCGCGGGGTCAGATTCGCGCCTCCGACCGTTTTCTCGACACCATGGGCATTGCCGGGGAGCGGCTCGATGTGCTCGACACCCATCTGGAGCGGGTCGAATCGGTCATGGTGCGCGCCAAGGAGACGCTGGTTTATGCCGGCAACGGCAGCCTTTCTGAAGCTGACCTCAAAACTCTAGGGAACCAGATGCAGTTGATGAAGGATGAACTGCTGGCTCTGGCGAATTCGAGTGTGGACGGAAAATATCTTTTCTCTGGCTTCAAGGAGGATACTCCTCCCTACTCAGGTGATCCTGTCGCATATGCTGGAGATAATGAGGCTTTTGAACTTGAAATCGGCCCAGGTGAAAAGGTCAAGGTCAATCTCACCGGCGAGGAGGTGTTTGGAGATCCCGGCACTGGAAAGGATATGTGGCAGTTGTTCGACAACATGGTTTCGGCCCTTGATGTGGGGGATGCGGCCGCAGCTCTTGCCGAGATGGATGATCTGGACCGGGCTGCGGACCAGATGCGCTCTCAGCGTTCACGGATGGGCAACCTGGCCCAGCGGGTGGACAGCGCCAAGCTCAACATGGAGGATGTCCGTATCGACATGGAGGCTATGCTGTCGCGCTACGAAGATGCCGACCTGGTGGAAACGATCACCAATATGACCATGCAGGAGACTGCCTTCAAAGCGGCTCTCGATATTACCTCGCGCGTTTCGCGCCTGTCGATTCTCGACTATATGCGTTGACAAGGCATCTTTTGCGCACGATGATTGCAGTCCAGGGAAGGACAGCGATACGACACAAGCCAGGGAGGGCGAAGCAATGCTGGTATTGACCCGCAAGTCCGAAGAAGGATTTCTCATCGGTGATGACATCCGTGTGACCGTGCTTGAAGTCAAAGGCGGCGCGGTGCGACTGGGAATCGAAGCCCCCGCCGACAAGAAAATCTATCGGCAGGAGGTCTTCGACCGCATCTGCCGTGAGAACCAGGAGGCCGCTCAATGGAACCCGACCGACCTGGATGCCTTGAGCGAGAGCCTGAAAGGTGTCGAAAAAAAATGAAAACTTTGACCGGTACCCGCTTCGGCGACATCGAATACGATCCCGAGCAGACGCTGAAATTTCCCGAAGGTCTTGTCGGCTTTCCCCATCTGCACCATTTTATCGTCATGCCGCAGACAAAACCCGGCCCTCTGTTCTGGATTCAGAGCGTGGAGGACGCGGCCTTGGCTTTTGTCCTCACCGATCCATGCGGTTTTTTCCTCGATTATGCCGTCACGCCCGATGCCGGCGAGCGTTCCAAACTGGGGATCGGCGACGAGGATGACTGCCTGCTACTGGCTGTGGTCACCGTGCCTCCCGACCGCAAGATCACCCTCAATCTGGCCGCTCCCATTCTCTTTGCACCAAAGACAAATCGTGCATTACAGGTGATTCTGGAAAAAACTTCCTGGCAAACCCGAACTCCGCTGCCTGCTGCCTGAAGATGAAAATTTTCTCTAAACTCTTTCTGGTTGCGAGCCGATAAGAGTCCCAAATCCGGCTGGGGGTTTTGCCCTCTGTCTTGGAAAACTTTCGCGCGCAAGCAAGGAGAGTCTTCATGGCCATTCAAATCGGTGGATTAGCGACCGGCCTCGATACCAACGAGCTCATTACACAGTTACTCAAGATTGAGCGCAAGCCGATCGAGCGGTTGCAGCGCGAGCAAAGCTATCTCAAAAGCCGTCTTGATGCCTTTACCAAATTTGACAGCAAGCTTAAAGGGCTGCTGGAAAAGGCGGAGGGGCTGGCATCGTTCGATAAAATCGCAGCAAATAAAGCCGTGGCCGCTTCGGAAGACTATTTTTCCGTTAGTGCCTCGTCTTCTGCGGAACAGGGTGATTACAATATCAACGTCGTCAGCCTGGCCCGCCGCGAGAAGGAGGTCAGCCAGGGGTTTGCCGACATCAGCGCTGGTGAGTTCGGGACCGGAACCCTGAGCCTGACAGTGGGCGGCGAATCAGTGGATATCACGCTCGATGAGACCAACAACTCCCTCGGCGGCATCCGTGATGCGATCAATGCGGCCGGTGCCGGGGTCAGCGCCAGCATCATCAATGACGGTGATCCAGACAATCCCTATCGCCTGGTGCTGACTGCCGATGACGCGGGAACCGCCGTTGAGGCAACGGCCTCCCTAACAGGGGGAACCTACGCCTCGCCCCTGTTTACACAGACGCAGGAAGGGTCTCAGGCTCATATCAAAGTCGATGGCATCGACATCTATCGAAACAGCAACAGTATTACCGAGGCCATTCCCGGCGTTACCATTGATCTTCTTAAACCTCATGCCGATGCAGCTGAAACGACCGGTGTGCAGGTCGATCTGGATGTAGATGCGGTCGAGAAGAAAGTGAAGGATTTCGTCACGTCCTACAATGAGGTCGTAAGCTTTATTTCAGACCAGAGCGATTCCAGTTGGGGGCGTGACTCCGGCCTGCACATGCCCTTGCGGCGCCTGCAATCCATGATTGGATCTGCGTTAGGCGGTGACAATAGCATCCAGGCGTTGACCCAACTGGGAGTCTCAACGCAAAAAGACGGCACCCTTAAAGTTGATGGTGCTGTTCTTAAAGGCGCTATCAGCGATGACCTGGATGGGGTCGTCGGCTTGTTTGCCGGTAGTGCTGCTACTGAAGGGCTCTCCGCTAAGCTCGTGGACTACCTTAAAAGTGTCACCGACCGCAGCGACGGCATTCTCGCCAGTCGCAAAACGGCCACCGACAGCGGGTTGCGTCGTTTGGATTCGCAGATTGAGCGCCAGGAGGCGCGTCTGGAACAGCGTGAAGAGACTTTGCGTGCCCAGTTCACTGCGATGGAACAGTTGGTCAGTTCCATGAACGCCACCAGCAGCTACCTTTCCCAGTTACCCAATCTAACTCATCTGGCAGGGGGACAGTAACCGATGAATGCTTATCTTAAAAACTACCAGAACACCCAGGTTCAGACTGCCTCGCCCGAACAGATTCTGATCATGCTCTATGACGGCGCCATCCGCTTTCTGGAGCAGGCTTCCGAAGCCATGGGAAGCGGCGACTACGCCGTTAAAATTAAAAATATCGACAAGACCCTGGCAATTATTTCTGAACTTAACGCCACCCTGGATCATGAGATCGGTGGAGAAGTTGCGGCCAATCTTGCCTCGCTCTATGACTTCATGATGCGCGAAATTCCGCGTGCCAATGCGCGCAACGATGCTACTGTTCTGGCGCCGGTCATCTCAATTTTGCGTGAGCTGCGCGAAGCCTGGGTGGAGGCTGCAGAAATCGTGCGCAAAGAACGGGCCTCCCAGCCTTCCTCCAATCCCTCTGTGGCGGTCGGCTGATGTCGGGTGAGTGCAGTTTCGATAAAAACGTCTCCCTGGATGAAGTTTACAAAACCGTTGATCTTTCCATCAGCCAGTACCGCGACATTCTTGACGCACTGGAGCGCTTTGGTGAAACTCTCGGCAAAGTGGATTCCGAGCAGATCAGCCTCTTTGCTGAAGAGTTGCGCCAACGCCAGCAGCAGGCCGCGGAGATCGATGCCGATGTGGAACGGGGCGTCTGTGCTCTAAATTGCAAAGATGCAACCCTTGAGGCGGTCCTGGAGAGACGCACACGGATTATGGCGCGGGTACGGGAACACAACCAGTTGCTATCCGAAAAAATTCGTGGCATGATGTCGGTCATTTCCGAAGAGCTTACCCAGGCCCGTATCGGCAAAGCAGCCATGAGCGGTTATCGGGGGCAGGATCAGGGCAAGGGGTCGATTCTGACAAGCATTTTCTAAACACTTTTTTCCGAATTTTCTCATGGAACGCATTTCTCCCCAGGACGCCCTCCAACACTTGGGGGGGAAAAAATCGATCAAGGTCTATCTCCCCACCAAAGGGACGGGCTCACTCCCCTTTGAAGGGGTGGCGATGCCGGTTGCCGCGACGCTGATCAAAGTCAACTTTCTTCCCGATGTTCTCCCCAACAATATCGATCAGGACGGTGAATTCAAGCTCTCCATCCAGGTTGCCGGCCCAACGGTGGCTCTGCATGGCGTGGTCAAGCAGATCGTCAATGACCGCCAACTGGTGCTTGAGGTCACTGAGGCCTACGAGCATCCGCAGAAGCGCGAACACTTTCGCATCGACGTCGATCTCCCGGTGCGCTACTGGCGTCATGTCGAAGACGATAATGGACGCCCTGAAATTCTCCAATCCCCTTCCGAAAGAGTGAATCTCAGCGGCGGTGGAATATTCTTTGTCGCCGAATTCAATCCCGCCATCGGTCAGCAGCTCGGACTCGAACTCTCCGTTCCCGGCCCCCCCCGCACTGTTGTGCGCTGCGTCGGCCGCGTGGTACGCAGCACCCCCCGCGGCGAAAAGCACTGGGGCGTGGCTCTCCATTTCACCGACATCGAAGACGAAGATCAGGAAGTGGTCATCTCCTACTGCTTCTCCGAACAGCGGCGCCAGCTGCGCACCAAGGTGGATGTGGTCGGGCGGTAAAGAGCCATTCACCGCTGAGGTCGCGGAGTGCGCCGAGGAATCTTAAAATCAAAGGATTGAACCACGGAGAGCACTGAGGACACGGAGGGAAATCAAAAAGCATCCGGCCATTTACGCGAGGAATGATACACCCGCAAAATTTCAACGACATCGTTCTTGACGCGATACGGAACGATGTAGGGTGTCTCGGCAATGACGAGTTCACGCGTGCCGGGTACTCGGCCGGCTCGACCAGCTCCAGGCTGATCTTTTAGCTGGGATACTGCCTTGACGATCGTCAACGCGATCTTCGCCGCGGCTTCCGGATTATCCTGCGCGATAAACTCCTCTGCTGCATCAAGATCACGCACCGCCCGCCGCAGCCATCTAATGCGCACCTTTCTTCTGCCTTTCCGCCATAACCGCCTCGTGATCAATCCATTGAGCGTCAGGGCTGTCGGCCTCGGCAAGTGCCGCTTCGATCCCCTGGGTCTGCCATTCGTTGATTTCGAGATATTGTTCCAGTGCCTCTTCAATCATGAAGGACCTGGAGCGGTGTGTCACACGCGTCAGCGCATCCAAGCGCTCTTTAGTGTCTGGCTTGACACGCACGGTAAGGGTCGCGGTTTTGGGCATGGATTTTCTCCTGAGAGGGGTGTTGAATACATTGTAATACGGATTGGAGGGTGTTTCGAGGAAAAGCGTTCTCCGCGTCCTCCGCGCTCTCGAGTGAGTGCAGCGAACGGGCGGTTCAGATTATTGCAGGGCGAATTTGTTCCCTCCCGGGAACACGCTCTAAGCCTTGCCCCAGCATAAAGTTCTGGTCATTTGTTCTCCGATGGGGTATAAAGGGTTCGTCCTTTGCCCTTGGAGACCCTGTCGTGAATCTGAAAGAAATCCATGTACGACCCGTTTCAGCCCTCGAGGAGGACCGATATCGGGAGACAATGCAAGCGCATCATTATCTGGGAGATCTGCCCAAGATCGGCGAAACCCTCTGGTACGTTGCCATATTGCGCCAGCAGTGGGTCGCTTTGCTGAGCTTTTCCGCTGCGGCCTTGAAGTGCGCCGTTCGCGACCAGTGGATTGGCTGGGATCATCGGCGCCAATATGACCGCTTGAAGCTGGTTGCCAACAATAGCCGTTTTTTGATCCTGCCGCAGTGGCATTTGCCCAATCTGGGCTCGCGCGTCTTGGCGCTGTGCGAACAAAGAATCCAGCGCGACTGGCTGGAGCGCTTTGGCCATCCGCTTGTGCTGATGGAGACCTTTGTCGATCCGCAGCGCTATCAAGGCACGGTTTACAAGGCGGCCAATTGGCTATGCCTGGGTCAGACCAAGGGATTTCGCCGAACCCGTCAAGGTTATAGCAACCTCGCACAGTCCCCGAAGATGGTGTTTGTTCGTGCGCTGCAGTCCAATGCCCAATCGCTCTTGTCCCGCCCCCTGCTTGGGGCGCCCTATTGTCCAGGAGACGTGAAAATGTTGTTGACAGCCAATCAAATGCGATCCTTGCCAGAGTTTTTCACCGACATCCCCGACCCGCGCCGCGCCGCAGGGAAACGCCACCGGCTGTCCACCGTTTTGGCCATTGCCGCCGGGGCGACGCTTTGCGGGATGCGCGGGTACAAGGCGATTTCCGATTGGGCCAAAAGTCTTGGCCCCAAGGCGCGCGAGCGCTTCGGATGCCGTAAAAAACAAGGGCAGTACCTTGTCCCGAGCGAATACATCATCCGCGATATCCTCATCAGGGTCGATCCGGATCATCTCGACCGCAGCTTTCAACGTTGGAACGAGGCTTACGCAGGCGCGGATGAAAGCCTCGCCATTGACGGCAAGACCATGTGCAACGCCACCGACGAGCAAGGCCGCAAGACGCATATCATGAGCGCGATCGGCCACGAGACCAAAACCTGCCACACCCAAAAAAAGTCGGCCTCCTGCCGATAGACGATGGCAGCGACGAGGTCAAGCAAACGAACGAAATCAAAATGGCCATCCCCTTGCTCGAGGCGATCAGCATCGAAGGCAAGACCATCAGCGCCGACGCCCTATTGACGCAACGCCGATTGGCCCGCTACCTGGTCGAAGACAGGCAGGCCCATTACCATTTCACCGTCAAAGGCAATCAGCCCCGGCTTCTCGAAGACCTCACCCTGTATTTTCATGGCCGCCAAGAACCTCACGCTGTCACCGTCGACTCCGACCATGGCCGGATCGAGACGCGGAGGATCTGGGTCACCGCCGAGCTCAACGACTATCTCGACTTTCCTCACGTCGGTCAGGCTTTCATGGTCGAACGCGAAAGGGTCAACAAAAAGAGCGGGAAAGTCTCAACCGAAACCGTTTACGGAATCACCAGCCACACACCGCAGCAGGCCGACGCCCAGCGCATCCTCAAGACTAATCGCAACCACTGGTGCATAGAAAACAGCTGCCACTACATCATTGACTGGAATTACGACGAAGACCGAAGCCGGATACGCACCGGCCATGGGCCGGAAAACATCACCCGGCTCCGACGCTTCGCGGTCGGTCTGATTAAATCAAAAAGCGTCGGCAGCGTTGCGCAGAAAATGAGGATGCTCGCCATGAACCCCCGCGCCGTCTTCGACTACCTGCGAATGACCGATAATACAAGGAGCAGGCGCTCGGCTGCTGGATGCAATTAGAACAAATTTGCCTTGCAGATTATTGTCCCCGCCCTTGCTCAATTTGCTTTTTAATAGTATTCTTAATCGTACTAACAATAGAGCGAAAAGCTGCGGATCGGGAGTGCTGCGATGAAAGCGATTACTGCGAACGAGTTGAAGACAAGAGGTGTCGCGTCCATTGAATCGGCTTTGGCAGAGGGCGACGAGGCCATTATTTCCGTGCGCGGCAAAGAGCGTTATGTCGTAATGGATATGGAGGCTTACAATCGCCTGCGTGTTTGCGAATTGGAAGCCGCGCTTTACGAGGCTCGTCGCGAAGTTGACGGAGGTCAAGCCGTTACCGAAAGTGTTGAAGAGCATATCGACCGACTGCGGAAAATGGATCCATGAATTTCCGCATCCTCTATACCCCCGCGTATAACAAGCGGGCCGCAAAATTTCTGCGCAAGCACCCAGAACTTCTCCCTCAATACGAAAAGACACTGAAGCTATTGGAGCTTGATCCTTTTCATCCCTCACTTCGAATGCACCGGCTGCAGGGTGCGTTGAGCAGCCTGCATTCTGTCTCGATTAATATCAGCTACCGTATCACCCTTGAATTGATCATCCAGGACAAAGAAATTATCCCGGTGCATGTCGGCAGTCACGATGAAGTGTATCGTTCCTGAGAAAAGCATTCACCGCTGAGGTCGCGGAGTGCGCGTAGGAAGTTTAAAGTCAAAAGCTTGAACCACAGAGCGCACTAAGAACACAGAGTAAAACCACAGAGAAATCTTTTTTTCTCCAAACTCCTTAAAGCCTTTCTCCGCGATCTCCGCGTCTTCGAGTGAGCGCAGCGAACGGGCGGTTCAAGCTTTTCTTCAACCCTTCTCCCACTCAAACCCGGCAATATTGCGTTGCTCCGAATCGAAATCGATACCGATCAGGTAAATATCCTTCCCCGTTCCCTGAAACTTGTGATGGTAGCCACGCGCTTTGATCTGCTCCAGGGCGCGCCCCTCGCCATCAACCTTGAATTCGATGATGTAGATGCGGTTTCCCAGTTTCACGGTCAGGTCGATGCGCCCTTTGCTGGTTACATCCTCCGCGGTCAAGTCCAGCCCCAGACTTGCCAGGTAGGCATAGACCACGCTGGCGTAGTAGCCTTCATAGCTGCCGATGGTATTGTTAACGTAGTTGGTGTAGGGGATTGAGGCGAACACGCCGGTCAGCGTATTTTCAAACTGCTGCAGATCGCCCTGCTTCAGACTGGTCAACAGTTCCTTTTTTGTCGGCAGGTTATTGCCGGAACCGGTCAGGTAGCGAACGATCACGTCGTTAAAAGAGATGGCGACTTCGCGGTTGGGAAATTTCAGGCTGTACTCGGTGCCGAAATCGGTCTGCTCAACGTGGTTGATACTCAGATATCCGGACTGAAACAAAATCGGTTCCAGCTCAATGTCCTCGATATCATAGCTGTCGATCAAGCCTTTGCTGACACGCAAATTGTCCAGCTTGGGAATATAATAATTATTCTTCCGGATCAGCTTGATCAGAAAAGTCGGCGTGCCGGTGGCGAACCAGTAGTTGTCGAAAATCTGCCCGCTGTCGATAAAAAGCAGAATATCGAAAGGATTGTAGACTCGATCCCCCAGAAAGTTATAGCCGTTGTACCACTGGCGCACTCGCTCCATGTCGGCGCCGCGCAGGTGCTCTGCAAACACCGTTTCCAGGTCATGCTGGGTGTAGCCGCACAGAGTGGCGTAGCGGCTGTCGAGGCTGATGTCCTTGAGGTTGTTGAGCCCACTGAAAACGGAGACCTTGCTGAATTTGCTCACCCCGGTGAGAAACGCGAACTTGATGTATTCGTCGCTGTCCTTGATGATGGAGTAGAGGTCTTTGAGGACCTCGCGCCCCTGTTTGGCGACTTCGATCTGGTCGAGGTTGTCGACGATGAGCTTGTCGTATTCGTCCACAAGGATGACGACTTTTTGACCGTATTTCTGTTGGGCTTCCCAGATCAGCTGCTTGAAACATCCGCCGATATCCTGCGGATTTTTGCAGGAAAGGCCCAATCGCCGCTGGTTCTCCTCAAGGATGTTTCCGACATCCTGCTTCATATCCTCCAGGCTGCGCGCCACGCCGCCGAAGCTGATCTTGATGACCGGGTACTGGATGCCCCAGTCCCACTTGTCCTCGATATCGAGCCCGGTAAAAAGCTCCTTGCGCCCTTCGAAGAGTGCCTGCAGGGTGGAAATCAGCAGGCTCTTTCCGAAACGGCGCGGGCGGGCAAGGAAATAGTAATTCCCCTCTTCGATCAGGGTGTGCACCAAAGGAGTCTTGTCGACATAGGCATAATCATCTTCGCGAATCTTGGCGAAGGTCTGGATGCCGATGGGAAGTTTGGCCAGTCGGGTCATTTTAAATCCTCCGGTTGAGCGCGTATGAGAGTCGGCTGGGGCTGATTTCATTGTAGTGATTCGAGTATAAAGCATCAAAGGGAAAAGAGAAAATCTTCACCGCTGAGGTCGCGGAGTACGCGGAGTAATCTTAAAGTCAAAATCCTGAACCACAGAGCACACTGAGAACACAGAGTAAAACCACAGAGAAATCTTTTTTTCTCCAAACCCCTTAAAGCCTTTCTCCGCGATCTCCGCGTCTTCGAGTGAGTGCAGCGAACGGGCGGTTCAAGCTTTTCTTCAACCCTTCTCCCACTCAAACCCGGCAATATTGCGTTGCTCCGAATCGAAATCGATGCCGATCAGGTAGATATCCTTCCCCGTTCCCTGAAACTTGTGATGATAGCCGCGCGCTTTGATCTGCTCCAGGGCGCGCCCCTCGCCGTCGACCTTGAATTCGATGATGTAGATGCTGTTTTCCAACTTAATGGTTAGATCGATGCGGCCTTTGCTGGTCACATCCTCCGCGGTCAAGTCCAGCCCCAGACTTGCCAGATAGGCGTAGATGACGCTGGCGTAGTAGCCTTCATAGCTGCCGATGGTGTTGTTGACATAGTTGGTGTAGGGGATTGAGGCGAACAGGGAGGTCAGAGCTCGCTCGAATGCCGGCAGATCAGCACCGGACAGAGCGGAGTAAATCTGGGTCTGAAATTCCGCTTTTTCCGCGTCCTGGCCGGTCAGGTGACTGAGCAGGAAATCATTGAAGGAGTAACGGGTTTCAAGGTTTGGGAAGTTCAGGATGTACATGGTGACTGCGCCGACGTTTTCCTGCCGCCCGATGGTCAGATAGCCGGCTTGGAACAGAAGAGGTTCAAGCTCGATGTCCTCGATGTTGTAGCTGTCGATCAGGCTTTCCGACACGCGTAAACTATTTAGACGCGGGATATAGTAGTTGCCCTTCTGGATCAGCTTGACCAGAAAGGTCGGAGTGCCGGTGGTGAACCAGTAGTTTTTGAAAATCTGTCCACTATCGATAAACAGCAGGATGTCGAAAGGATTGTAGACCCGATCCCCCAGGAAGTTGTAGCCGTTGTACCACTGGCGCACTCGCTCCATGTCGGCGCCGCGTAGATGCTCGGCAAAGACCGTTTCCAGGTCATGTTGGGTGTAGCCGCACAGAGTGGCGTAGCGGCTGTCGAGGCTGATGTCCTTGAGGTTGTTGAGCCCACTGAAAACGGAGACCTTGCTGAATTTGCTCACCCCGGTGAGAAACGCGAACTTGATGTATTCGTCGCTGTCCTTGATGATGGAGTAGAGGTCTTTGAGGACCTCGCGCCCCTGTTTGGCGACTTCGATCTGGTCGAGGTTGTCGACGATGAGCTTGTCGTATTCGTCCACAAGGATGACGACTTTTTGACCGTATTTCTGTTGGGCTTCCCAGATCAGCTGCTTGAAACATCCGCCGATATCCTGCGGATTTTTGCAGGAAAGGCCCAATCGCCGCTGGTTCTCCTCAAGGATGTTTCCGACATCCTGCTTCATATCCTCCAGGCTGCGCGCCACGCCGCCGAAGCTGATCTTGATGACCGGGTACTGGATGCCCCAGTCCCACTTGTCCTCGATATCGAGCCCGGTAAAAAGCTCCTTGCGCCCTTCGAAGAGTGCCTGCAGGGTGGAAATCAGCAGGCTCTTTCCGAAACGGCGCGGGCGGGCAAGGAAATAGTAATTCCCCTCTTCGATCAGGGTGTGCACCAAAGGAGTCTTGTCGACATAGGCATAATCATCTTCGCGAATCTTGGCGAAGGTCTGAATGCCGATGGGAAGTTTGGCCAGTCGGGTCATTTTAAATCCTCCGGTTGAGCGCGTATGAGAGTCGGCTGGGGCTGATTTCATTGTAGTGATTCGAGTATAAAGCATCAAAGGGAAAAGAGAAAATCTTCACCGCTGAGGTCGCGGAGTACGCGGAGTAATCTTAAAGTCAAAATCCTGAACCACAGAGCACACTGAGAACACAGAGTAAAACCACAGAGAAATCTTTTTTTCTCCAAACCCCTTAAAGCCTTTCTCCGCGATCTCCGCGTCTTCGAGTGAGTGCAGCGAACGGGCGGTTCAAGCTTTTCTTCAACCCTTCTCCCACTCAAACCCGGCAATATTGCGTTGCTCCGAATCGAAATCGATACCGATCAGGTAGATATCCTTCCCCGTTCCCTGAAACTTGTGATGATAGCCGCGCGCTTTGATCTGCTCCAGGGCGCGCCCCTCGCCGTCGACCTTGAATTCAATGATGTAGATGCGGTTTTCCAGTTTCACGGTCAGGTCGATTCGCCCTTTGCTGGTTACATCCTCCGCGGTCAGATCCAGCCCCAGGCTTGCCAGGTAGGCATAGACCACGCTGGCGTAGTAGCCTTCATAGCTGCCGATGGTGTTGTTAACGTAGTTGGTGTAGGGGATTGAGGCGAACACGCCGGTCAGCGTATTTTCAAACTGCTGCAGATCGCCCTGCTTCAGACTGGTCAACAGTTCCTTTTTTGTCGGCAGGTTATTGCCGGAACCGGTCAGGTAGCGAACGATCACGTCGTTAAAAGAGATGGCGACTTCGCGGTTGGGAAATTTCAGGCTGTACTCGGTGCCGAAATCGGTCTGCTCAACGTGGTTGATACTCAGATATCCGGACTGAAACAAAATCGGTTCCAGCTCAATGTCCTCGATATCATAGCTGTCGATCAAGCCTTTGCTGACACGCAAATTGTCCAGCTTGGGAATATAATAATTATTCTTCCGGATCAGCTTGATCAGAAAAGTCGGCGTGCCGGTGGCAAACCAGTAGTTGTCAAAAACTTTATTGTTTTTTATGAATAGCAGAATGTCAAAAGGGTTGTAGACCCGATCCCCCAGGAAGTTGTAGCCGTTGTACCACTGGCGCACTCGCTCCATGTCGGCGCCGCGCAGGTGCTCTGCAAACACCGTCTCCAGGTCATGCTGAGTATAGCCGCACAAGGTGGCATAGTCGGGATTAAGGCTGATATCCTCCAGGTTGTTGAGCCCACTGAAAACAGAGACCTTGCTGAATTTGCTCACCCCGGTGAGAAACGCGAACCTGATGTATTCGTCGCTGTCCTTGATGATGGAGTAGAGGTCTTTGAGGACCTCGCGTCCCTGTTTGGCGACTTCGATCTGGTCGAGGTTGTCGACGATGAGCTTGTCGTATTCGTCCACAAGGATGACGACTTTTTGACCGTATTTCTGTTGGGCTTCCCAGATCAGCTGCTTGAAACATCCGCCGATATCCTGCGGATTTTTGCAGGAAAGGCCCAATCGCCGCTGGTTCTCCTCAAGGATGTTTCCGACATCCTGCTTCATATCCTCCAGGCTGCGCGCCACGCCGCCGAAGCTGATCTTGATGACCGGGTATCGGGTTTGCCAGTCCCACTTGTCCTCGATATCGAGCCCGGTAAAAAGCTCCTTGCGCCCTTCGAAGAGTGCCTGCAGGGTGGAAATCAGCAGGCTCTTTCCGAAACGACGCGGGCGGGCGAGAAAGTAGTATTTCCCCTCATCGATCAGGGTTCGAATCAGAGGAGTTTTGTCGACATAGGCATACCCTTCCTGACGGATCTCGCTGAAAGTCTGAATGCCGATGGGAAGTTTGGCCAGTCGGGTCATTTTGAATTCTCCGGTTGAGCGTGCATGAGAGTCGGCTGGGGCTGAGTGCATTGTAGTGATTCGAGTATAAAGCATCAAAGGGAAAAGGGAAAATCTTCACCGCTGAGGTCGCGGAGTACGCGGAGTAATCTTAAAGTCAAAATCCTGAACCACAGAGCACACTGAGAACACAGAGTAAAACCACAGAGAAATCTTTTTTTCTCCAAACCCCTTAAAGCCTTTCTCCGCGATCTCCGCGTCTTCGAGTGAGTGCAGCGAACGGGCGGTTCAAGCTTTTCTTCAACCCTTCTCCCACTCAAACCCGGCAATATTGCGTTGCTCCGAATCGAAATCGATACCGATCAGGTAGATATCCTTCCCCGTTCCCTGAAACTTGTGATGATAGCCACGTGCCTTGATCTGTTCCAGGGCGCGCCCCTCGCCGTCGACCTTGAATTCGATGATGTAGATGCGGTTTCCCAGTTTCACGGTCAGGTCGATGCGCCCTTTGCTGGTTACATCCTCCGCGGTCAAGTCCAGCCCCAGGCTTGCCAGGTAGGCGTAGATGACGCTGGCATAATATCCTTCATAGCTGCCGATGGTGTTGTTGACGTAGTTGTTGTAGGGGATCGAGGCGAACAGAGAGGCAAGGGTTTCTCTGAATCCTTCGATATTACCCTCTTCCAGCATGAGGTAGAGTTCGTCCTGAAACCGTCCTCTCTGCTCTTTATGATCGGTCAGGTAATTGATGATCATATCGGTGAAAGAAAGCAGCACCTCTTTGTTGGGAAAGTCCAGTACATACTGATACCCGCCCCGTCGCATCTGTTCGACTGCGCGAATGGTCAGATAGCCGGCTTGAAAAAGGAGCGGCTCAAGTTCGAGGTCCTCGATATCATAGCTGTCGATCAAGCCTTTGCTGACACGCAAATTGTCCAGCTTGGGAATATAATAATTATTCTTCCGGATCAGCTTGATCAGAAAAGTCGGCGTGCCGGTGGCGAACCAGTAGTTGTCAAAAACTTTATTGTTTTTTATGAATAGCAGAATGTCAAAAGGATTGTAGACCCGATCCCCCAGGAAGTTGTAGCCGTTGTACCACTGGCGCACTCGCTCCATGTCGGCGCCGCGCAGGTGCTCGGCAAACACCGTCTCCAGGTCATGCTGAGTATAGCCGCACAAGGTGGCATAGTCGGGATTAAGGCTGATATCCTCCAGGTTGTTGAGCCCACTGAAAACGGAGACCTTGCTGAATTTGCTCACCCCGGTGAGAAACGCGAACCTGATGTATTCGTCGCTGTCCTTGATGATGGAGTAGAGGTCTTTGAGGACCTCGCGTCCCTGTTTGGCGACTTCGATCTGATCGAGGTTGTCGACGATGAGCTTGTCGTATTCGTCCACAAGGATGACGACTTTTTGACCGTATTTCTGTTGGGCTTCCCAGATCAGCTGCTTGAAACATCCGCCGATATCCTGCGGATTTTTGCAGGAAAGGCCCAATCGCCGCTGGTTCTCCTCAAGGATGTTTCCGACATCCTGCTTCATATCCTCCAGGCTGCGCGCCACGCCGCCGAAGCTGATCTTGATGACCGGGTACTGGATGCCCCAGTCCCACTTGTCCTCGATATCGAGCCCGGTAAAAAGCTCCTTGCGCCCTTCGAAGAGTGCCTGCAGGGTGGAAATCAGCAGGCTCTTTCCGAAACGGCGCGGGCGGGCAAGGAAATAGTAATTCCCCTCTTCGATCAGGGTGTGCACCAAAGGAGTCTTGTCGACATAGGCATAATCATCTTCGCGAATCTTGGCGAAGGTCTGAATGCCGATGGGAAGTTTGGCCAGTCGGGTCATTTTGAATTCTCCGGTTGAGCGTGCATGAGAGTCAGCTGGTGTTAATTGCCACGAAAAATGAATTGGAGAGGGCATGAAATTGTCAGTTTGAGTTGACCATTTTGTAGAGATTGTCAGAGACTATGAGCTTGTTGCGGAAGGCTCTTTTTTGACACCGTCGATAGAAAGCGGGCGGAGAGTTTTGACGAACTCTCCGCCCTTTTACTTTCGGGGCCAACACCCCTGACCTACATGGAGCTTTAATGATATGGCCGGTGATTGTTGAACTCAAGCAAATTCTTGAAATGGGTCGGAGCTATCCCTGGCCAAGGCCGCAGAGCTGCCCGCGTTGCAGCAACTGGCGGGTCTGGGGACATGGCTACGTCGCCCGCTATTTTGAGGGATATGGCCAAGCCCTGCTGATGAAGTGTTATCGTTGCCCGGCGTGCGGTTGCGTCATCACTTTGCGACCTGACTCCCATTTTTCCCGTATCCACACCTCCCGAGAGAGCATCCGTGATCATCTCGACGAGCGACTGGCCCATGGTCGCTGGCCGCCCTCGGCTCTGCCGCGCTCGCGCTTGCGGCATTGGTTGGCCAATCTGCGCCGACAGGTTCAGGCGCATCTGACCAACCGTTGGCGATGGGGGCTATTGGCGGGGTTCGATGCGCTGCTGCGTCAGGGCCGGGTTCCCGTGGCCCGGGTCAGTTAAACCGGGAAGGTCACTGCACAGCGACCACCCCAGTGACGTCGGCCGGTGATCCGTTTTTCCTCTTGGTTTAGGGTGCCTGCAAACCCTTATCAAGGAGGAAACGATGACCGAAGAACAGAAGCAAGCGGTGGCGGTCTTCCGCTACGGTGTGATTGCCGATTTTGTCGGCGCCACCCGACTGGATCGAGGTGAGCGGGAGGCCCTGCTCAGGGAGAAGTGCGCTCGCAAGTGGCAGATTCCGCATTCAGGACGGACTCGGATTAGCCGTAGCACCATTACCCGCTGGATCCAGAGATACACGGGATACGGCCGCCGTCTTGAATCGCTGTATCCACAGGATCGTACCGATTGCGGGAGTGTGCGGGCGATCGATGAAGAGACCGGCCTGGCACTGCAGGAACTGCGTCGCCAGTTGCCCAAAATGCCGGTTCCGGAATTGACCCGGATTCTGCATGAACGCTGGCTTGTGAGCTCTGATCGGTCTGTCAGCCAGAGCACGGTGTACCGGTTTTTACATCAGCACAATCTGATGACAGAGCAACCGGCCGCGGCCGCCGACCGGCGCAAGTTCGAAGCCGAACTGCCCAACGATCTGTGGCAGTCCGATGTCATGCACGGCCCGCACGTAACGGTTGGCAACAAGCAGCGCAAGAGTTATCTGATCGCCTTCATCGATGATCATTCCCGGCTTATTCCTCATGCGGCGTTTTATCCATCGGAAGCCCTGGCCCCCTTCATGGAAGCCTTCCAGAGTGCCCTAGGCAAACGAGGTATCCCGCGCAAACTCTATGTCGACAACGGCTCGGCCTTCCGTTCCCGTCAGCTGGAGTATACCTGTGCCGCCCTGGGCATCGCCCTGATCCATGCCAAGCCCTATCAGCCCCAGGGCAAGGGCAAGATCGAACGCTTCTTCCGCACCGTGCGCACCCAGTTCCTGCCGGGGTTTACCGGGCAGACGCTGGAGCAGATCAATGGGGCGTTCGAGCGGTGGCTGGAACAGACTTATCATCAGCGTCGTCATAGCTCCACCGGGCAAAGTCCCTTACAGCGTTTTACCGCCCACATGCACTGTCTGCGCGCCGCGCCACACAACCTGACGGATTCCTTCCGCAAAACAGCACGCCGCCGTGTCAACAAGGATCGCTCCGTGGTGCTCGACAAGCGCCTGTTCGAGGCGCCGGTCGATCTGATCGGCAAACGGGTCGAACTGCTCTACCACGAACAAAGCCCCGAGCAGGTGGAGGTGCGTTTCTCCGGACAATCCTACGGCAACCTGCGACCGATCGATCTACAGGTTAACAGTCGGGTCAAGCGGGATCGAAACGGCCAGGTCGAACTCGTCGGGGAGGCCCGCTCTGACGGAGGGACTCCTGTTGAGAAAGCCATCACGCAAAGCGGCGAGTTGTGGGAGGACGCGTAATGCCAGAGAACTATCGCCATTGTTTCGGGCTGCACAAAGAGCCCTTTGCCGCCGATATCCCCCGTCAGGAGATTCTGGTGACCAGAACCCTCACCGCCGTCTGCGACCGCATCCACTATGCCATCAGCCTGGGAGCCCTCGCTCTGATCACTGGTGAAATCGGCAGCGGCAAATCCACGGCGCTGCGCTACGTCATCGGGGATTTCCATCCTTCGGAGTACAGGGTTCTCTCGGTCACCGCCACCTCCGGCTCCATTCTCGAACTCTATCGTCAGATTCTGGCTGAGCTGGGAGTCGAAAACGCCGGAGCGTCCCGCGCCAAAATGACCCGCCGGATCAAACAGGAGGTGCTGGATCTGACCCTGGGCAAGAAGATGAAACTGGCCCTGATGATCGATGAAGCTTCTTTGCTCCGACTGGAGGTGTTTGCCGAACTGCACACCCTCACCCAGTTTGAACAGGATTCCAAACCGTTTCTGCCGATCATCCTGGCGGGACAGGCCAACTTGATCGACAACCTCAGCTATCGTAACAGCCAGCCCCTGGCCTCACGCGTGGTTGCCCGCTGCCACCTCAGTGGCATCGACCAGAACACCATGCAAGAGTACCTGCTCCATCACCTAAAGATCGCCGGCGTCAAGCAGATGCTCTTTGATGACGCCGCGGTTACCGCTATTCACCAGGGCTCTGGAGGTCTGTTCCGCAAAGCCAATCATCTCGCCAGAGGTGCGCTGGTTGCCGCGGCAAAAGCACAAGAGTCCGTCGTGTCTGCCGAGCATGTGCGCCGGGCGGCGACAGAACTGTTCTAAAAAGGGAGAGCGCAATGAATATCTATGAAGAGGAAGATCTGGAGCAAAAGCTCGATGAGCTGACCGATCTGATGGGGCGAATCGTTCTTGATCTGCTCCTGGTCAGCCTGCGCAAGATCAATAAGGAACAGCAGGTGTATGGCGAATTTGTCGAAACCAGAGGACCGTCAAGAGCCATCAACGATCCCGAATAATCTAAACGTCGGGGGCAACCCGAGTTGCCCCCGTTCGCCAAAAGTCCGAATAAGGTGACAAACTCGCAAATGGTGCCAAATAATCAGAAAAGGTAAGTCCGAATAAAATGGGAATCAACAGCTGGGGCTGAGTGCATTGTAGTGATTCGAGTATAAAGCATCAAAGGGAAAAGGGAAAATCTTCACCGCTGAGGTCCCGGGTTCGCGGAGAAATTTTAAATTCAAAAGCTTGAACCACAGAGTACACTGAGAGCACAGAGGAAAAGCCACAGAGAGAATCTTTTTGACAATTTTTTTTTTGCTTCCTTCTTCACTTCTCCCTGGTTTCTCTGTGTCCTCCGTGATCTCGAGTGAGCGCAGCGAACGGGCGGTTCAAGGCCCTTGCTCTTCCAGCTTTCTGTCCGACAAACTCCTTACCCCGCCAAGCCAACCCACAATGCAATCAACCTTGTGATCTCCTGAAGCTGGCGGTCCTGAAGCCGTCCGATTTTTTGTCCCAATTTGGTTCTCGGAAGAGTCATGATCTTGTCAACCTGGACTTGTGATGGAACAGACAAGCCGTTTTCAGTGTGGGGTTCAACCTGGTAGCGGAAGAGGGGGGTCTGCTGCAGATGACTGCTCAGCAGGCAGATCGTGACGCTGGGATGTTCGGCAAACAGATCAGATTGGATGATCAGTGCCGGTCGAGGTTTGCCATAAGCCCCCGGCGGCGCAACCAATACGAGATCCCCTCGTTTCATTCTTCGCTCCAGTCGGCCATTTCAGCAAGCTGCTCCAACTCACGCACCTCTTCGGGATCATTACGGATGATTCGTGACTGCCGGCGGCATTCTTCGGAAAATCCCGGAATACGAGTATCCGGAACCCAGATTTGGACAGCCTTGAGGCCGGCTGCACGCATCCTGCGGCGGTGGGTTTTTACTCGATCTTTGGATGTTTTCGCATGACAGGGCATTTGGTCCTCCTTTATTGTTACATGTAACAATAGCATGATGCTGCTTAAAGGCAAAGCCCTTAGGCCAAAAGCTTGAACCATAGAGCACACTGAGAACACAGAGGAAAAGCCACAGAGAGAATCTTTTTGACAATCTTTTTTTGCTTCCTCCTTCCCTTCTCCCATGTTTTCTTTGTGCCCTCTGTGATCTCTAGAGAACGAAGTGAACGGGTGGTTCAAGCGTTTAGAAGGTTTTCTCCTCACCCCTCCCGCCTCACTCCTCACCGGGGGACCACAATCTTGGCCCCTCTCTTGCAAAATCACGCTTAGGAATCACAAGTAAAAGCCCATTGTGAGTCAAAAAAATGTCTTTAGGTTGGACTGATTTGATTCTGACCCCTAGGGAGACGGAATGTCGACATCTGGTGTGGAAAGTTTAGGCCCTTTTATCACTAATCGGTTTGGTGATCGGTATTTGTATGAGGTCAATCGCAGTGCGTTTGATCAGGTTGGTTCTACTGCGGTCTATCAAAAATATTTCGGTGAGGATCTGTTTCAATCTAACCGCCTTTTTGTGGTCGTGGGAACCGACTCAGGGCTTCTCTTACAGCATATACAGAAACAACACTTCCCAGATGGGACTCGATATCTTTTTGTAGAGTTGCCGGCAGTCATTGAGGCGCTACGGGCAGAGGGGAAACTTCAAGATCTTCCCGAACGAATAAGGGTGGTTTCGCTGGAAGAGGCCTGGACGCAGGCCGAGGATTTTCAACTCCAGAACTACCTTTTCCTTGGCGCTGTTTTTCTGCGTGAATCCCTTGCGGCGATGGATTCCTATTTGCCGGGCTATCGTGAACTGTCCAATCATCTCAGTGAGCAGCTACAGGCCATAGAGTGGGCTGTGCGCGGTGGTTTGGGGTGTAAGGACTTCATTTTGCGGCAGCTTGAGAACCTGGGTGAGAACCGTATTCCCGCAATCCACCTGAAGGATAGGTACTGCGGGAAAACAGCTGTAATTCTTGGCGGCGGCCCTTCTTTGGATGAGTTGCTTCCATGGGTCCGCGATCATCAAGATGAGCTGGCTGTTTTTGCTGTGTCCCGTATCAGCAGACGTCTTTTGGAGTTCGGTCTCACTCCTCACCTGATCTTTTCCGTCGATCCCCACGATGTCAGCTTCGATGTCAGTAAAGAGATGTTGAATTTTTGGGATAAATCCCTTTTTGTTCATTCCTATCATGTTTCTCCCAAGCTGCTAGGCCAATGGCGCGGCCGTTCTGTCTATGTCGGCGCGCGGTATCCATGGGGGACCAAAGCCAACCCGGAAAATCTCGATACCCCTGGCCCTACAGTGACGAACACGGCTTTGTCATTAGCGGTACAGATGGGTTTTTCTCAGGTTGTTCTTGCTGGCGTTGACCTATGCTTTAACAAGGAAGGGATGACTCATGCAAGTGGGAGCAATGAAAGTGCCGCAGGCCCGAAGCTTGACAATGTCCTAACGGTTGAAACCAATGGGGGGTGGCACGCCGAAACAGGCCCTGATTATTTCAAGGCAATGGAGATATTGGATCAGCAGGCAGCCCTTGCAAGGGATGCAGGTTGCAGAATTATCAATCCAGCCGCCGGCGCGGCTAAAATGGAGCATATCGAGTTTCTCCCTGTGGAAAATCTTGAGTATGAACCCCTTGACCGGCCCATGCTTCCTGGAGTGTTCGATTTTCTTCCCGAAGAAGATGTAGAAACAAGAACCGCTCACTATCAGTCAGTTCTACAAGAATTAGAGTGTGTCCAGAACGATCTGGAAAAAATAAAGGACCTGGCAGGTGAAGCGCTTTATTGCAATAAAGGTCTTTTTGGTCGAAGTGGCAAAAAAGCCAATTTTAAATACAAATTGCGCATGGATAAAATTGAAAAAAGATTGAATCAGGAATTTTCAGAATTGATTTCGTTGGTAAAGAAGTTTGGAATAGAAGATTTTATCCAGGTGACTCGTTTAGATAACGAAAAAGAATGGAGCGATGAAGAGATCGAGAAAACGGCGGATACCTACTATAGTGCGTATAAAAACAGTGCCTCTCGCCTTTTGAACGCCGTCAAATCTTCAATTAGTCGAATCTCAATTCGAGAATCGGAAGAATCGTCTCTCAATGATTTTGGTTCATTATGTGAGCAATGGCTGAATGATGGACAGCCGGGGAGATTTTATGTCTGGCGTGATCGTTATCCTGACTTAAAGGATGATGACCTGGATTCTTCCACGGAAAACTTAAAGGCCCAATTTGACAAAGATATGAATGCCGTAGAAACGGTTCAGGCCAAACGCACTCGACAGATGAGAAGTCTGGGGCCACTTCGTGGTAAGGCCGTGCGCCTGTATAAAAATGGGGACAAGGCCGGACTTGCCCGCATTTCAGATGCGCTTTCCAAACATGAGAATCAGGAAGAGGCGCCTTCTTTAAGGGCCCTTATCCAAGGGTATCTGGCAGAAATCAATGATAACCCTGATTTGGCGTTAGAGTGTTACCAGGAGTTGATCGGTGAAAGCTTCAATGCTTTAACCGAAGATGCCCTTCGGCGGATCGCTTCAATCTCCCTGCAGTCAGGGCAGTTGGAATACGCAAAACTTGCCCTTGAATGCCTTGCCGGCGCAATTTTTGTGTATAAGCCCCAATATGCAGATCTTTTGCGCTTACTTGGACAAAATCAGGCCGCGGCCGATCTATATGTCGACTACCTGGAGCGCGTCCCCTCTGATCTTGGTGTCTTGATTAAGCTTGGGCGACTTTATCTCTCCATGGGTGTTTCTGATGTGGCCAGGCAGGTTTTTCAGATGGCCCTGGAACAGGATCCAGAAAATTATGCTATCGAAGAATTAATTTCAGACTGCGGGTAATTTGGGCTTGAGCGGTTCTTGGAGGAGGGCTCTTTGTTGATCAGGGATAAAAAAATTCTGGTGACTGGTGCCGACGGTTTTATCGGTTCTCATCTGACAGAAATGCTCGTTGAAAGAGGCGCCAGGGTTAAAGCCCTGAGTTGTTATAACTCATTCAACTCATGGGGATGGCTGGAGGCCATTGATTGCCTTGACCGGATAGAGGTTGTTAGTGGGGATGTGCGCGATGCCCATTTCTGCAGGCACATCACTAAAGACGTCGATATTGTGTTTCATCTCGCCGCCCTGATCGCCATTCCCTTCTCGTATGTCGCGCCAGAGAGTTATCTTGATACCAATGTCCGGGGGACTTTGAACATCTGTCAGGCCGCTTTGGACAACGGTTGCCAGCGGGTCATACACACCTCGACCAGCGAAGTTTACGGCACGGCGCAATATGTCCCGATCGA
Source organism: Geoalkalibacter subterraneus (assembly GCF_000827125.1). NCBI lineage: Bacteria > Pseudomonadati > Thermodesulfobacteriota > Desulfuromonadia > Desulfuromonadales > Geoalkalibacteraceae > Geoalkalibacter > Geoalkalibacter subterraneus. Next base: position 3,156,854 of record NZ_CP010311.1, on the reverse strand, counting down.
TGAAAAGCATCCTTTGCAGCCCCAATCGCCTTACAGTGCCAGCAAAATGGGAGCAGATGCAATGGCGATGAGTTTTTACAACTCTTTCGATTTGCCTCTGGTTGTCGCACGCCCGTTCAACACCTACGGCCCTCGCCAATCAGCGCGGGCCGTGATCCCGACCATCATCACCCAGATTGCTTCCGGCCAGAAGGCCATCAAGCTTGGCGATGTCACGCCAACCCGCGATTTCAACTATGTGGCTGATACTTGCGATGGCTTCATTGCCCTGGCTCAGTGTGATGACGCCATCGGAAAAACCGTTAATATCGGATCTAATTTTGAAATTTCAATTGGCGATACGCTGAATTTGATCCGTGAAATTATGGGAAGCGATGTTGAATTCCTCACCGATGAAGAACGGCTGCGTCCAGGAAAATCTGAAGTTTTCCGCCTCTGGTGTGATAATTCGCTGATTCATGGTCTGACGGATTTTACACCCGCCCACACATTGCGAGAGGGACTCGCTAAGACCATCGACTGGTTTTTGCGTCCTGAAAATCTCGCGCGCTACAAGAGTCATATCTACAATGTTTGAACCCATCCTTGATTGCATACGGCAAAGGTTTCCCACCACGGGACCGATTGTTCTGCACGAGCCCTGTTTCAAGGGCGAGGAAAAAGCTTATGCTCTCGAATGCATCGCCTCTACCTTTGTGTCCAGTGTTGGCCAATATGTGGATGACTTCGAAAGGCGGGTCGCGGATTTTGTGGGCAGCCGTTATGCCGTTGCGGTTGTTAACGGCACCCAGGCTCTGTTTATCGCCCTGCGTTTGATTGGTGCTCGTCCGCAAAGCGAGGTGATCACTCAGTCACTGAGTTTTGTTGCCACTGCCAATGCGGTTGTGCACACGGGGTCCCGCCCGGTTTTTGTTGATGTGGATCTCGATACTCTGGGATTGTCGCCTCAGGCTCTTGCTGAATTTTTGAAGGGAAACGCCGAGCGCAGGGGAGGGCAAACCGTCAACAAACGGACCGGCTTGCCGATCGTTGGCTGCGTGCCGATGCATACCCTTGGGCACCCTTGCCGCATCGACGAGATCCGGGAGGTATGTGACCAGTACGACATTGCCGTTGTCGAAGATGCCGCAGAGAGCCTTGGCAGCTATTACAAAAGTCGACACACAGGTACCTTTGGCCATCTAGGTATCTTCAGTTTTAATGGCAACAAGATTATTACGACGGGCGGGGGTGGCATGTTGGTGACCGACGATCAGCAACTGGCGCAGCGAGCAAAACACCTTACGACAACCGCCAAACGCCCTCATCGTTGGGAATTCGTTCATGACGAAAGCGGTTACAATTTTCGCCTGCCCAATCTTAATGCGGCTCTGGGAGTGGCCCAGATGGAGCAACTGGATAAATTCGTTGCCAACAAGCGGCAGTTGGCAGAGGAATACCGTGCTGGATTTTCTGGGCTTGGGGTGCCGTTTTTCACTGAACCGAGCGATGCGAAGTCAAATTATTGGCTTAATGCGCTGCTTCTGGATGGCGAAAAAGAACGGGATCAATTTCTGCGGTTCAGCAATGATCGACAAATCATGACACGCCCCTTGTGGCGCCCTATGCACAAGCTTGACATGTACCAGGATTGTCAGCGTGGGCCTCTCCCCCATACGGAGCATCTTTATGCCCGTTTGGTGAATATCCCCAGCAGCGTGCGCCTATGAATAAACCGGAGATCATTCTCGTTGGAGGTGGTGGGCACTGTCGTTCGTGCATCGATGTCGTCGAACAGCAGGGACACTACCGCATTGCCGGTGTCCTGGATCTCCCGGAAAAGATCGGGCAGAAAGTGCTGGGATATCCGATCATTGGGGGCGACGAGGATCTTCCTCGGCTTGCCAAGCAGTATAGGTATTTTCTGGTCACTCTCGGACAGATCAAGAGCCCGGCGCGGCGCGTCGCAATTTTTGAACAACTCAAAGGGCTGGGCGCTCAGCTTCCTGCCATATTTTCTCCCCGCGCTTATGTGTCGCGTCATGCCATTGTGGGAGAAGGTACGATCGTAATGCATGGCGCCCTGGTCAATGCCGGAGCCCAGGTGGGCCGAAACTGCATTATCAATACGTTTTGCCTGCTGGAGCACGATGCCGCCATCGGCGATCACTGTCATATCTCCACTGCAGCGATCATCAATGGTGGTACGGCGGTTGCAGAAAAGACTTTTGTCGGAAGCAACACCGTTACTCGCGAAGGAATCAGCATTGGCACCAACTGTATCATCGGCGGCGGAGTTGCTGTTTTACAGAACATCCCTTGCGAAACTATCTTTACAGGGAAGAAACCATCTTGAACTCTCGGGTTTTCATTATCGCCGAAGCGGGCGTGAACCATAACGGCAGTATGGACATGGCCAGAAAGCTGGTGGATGCAGCTGCCGAGGCTGGGGCGGATGCCGTCAAGTTTCAGACTTTTCGGGCAGAAAGCCTTGTGCGCCGTGATGCCGCCAAAGCTGACTACCAGAAAGCGACCACGACACCTGAAGAGTCGCAGTTCGACATGATCCGCAGACTCGAACTCGATGAGGGCGCCCATCGGGAACTTATGGCGCACTGCCACCGCCGCAATATTCTTTTCCTTTCTTCTCCCTTCGATCTGGAGAGTATTGATCTTTTGTCTGCCCTGGGTCTTGAGATCTTCAAGATTCCTTCGGGAGAAATTACCAATCTGCCTTACCTCCGTCGCGTCGGGCAGCTGGGCAGGCGCATCATTCTTTCAACAGGGATGGCCGACCTCGATGAAGTCTCTGCGGCGCTTGATGTGCTGGTTTCCGCAGGAGCCGATAAAGAAAAAATTACACTGCTGCACTGCAATACGGAATATCCAACGCCCATGGAAGACGTGAACCTGCGTGCCATGAGGACTCTTGGCACGGCATTCGAGACACCCTTTGGTTACTCGGATCACACACTGGGAATCGAGATCCCTGTTGCAGCAGTTGCTTTGGGCGCCACCGTCATCGAAAAGCATTTCACCCTTGACTGCACCCTTGAGGGACCCGATCACCGAGCCTCTTTGGAGCCTAACGAACTGGCCGCGATGGTTAGAGCGATCCGCAATGTCAGCATGGCTCTGGGCACCGGTATCAAGGCGCCGACACCTTCGGAAAAGCGCAATATCCCGATTGCCCGCAAAAGTATTGTGGCCGCACAGGCTATTCGCAAGGGGGAGGAGTTCACTGAAAAGAATCTTGCGGTGAAGCGCCCCGCGCAGGGCTTAAGTCCCATGCGGTGGGACGAAGTTCTAGGCAATCTGGCCGGCAAAGATTTTGTGCTTGACGAACCGATCATTCTGCCATGAAAAAAGTCTGCGTATTTACCGGGAGCCGAGCTGAATATGGTTTGCTCAAACCATTGATGGAACACTTCAGCGATGATCCGCATATCGAACTTCAGACGTTGGTGAGCGGCATGCACCTTGCCCCTGAGTTCGGCTTGACTATTCATGAGATTGAACGCGATGGCTTTCTCATCAATGAAGCCATTGACATGCTGTTGAGTTCCGATACACCGGCCGGATTGTGCAAATCGACGGGACTCGGTCTTATTGGGTATTCTGATGCGTTGGTGCGTCTCGCTCCCCATGTTCTGGTGGTTCTGGGAGATCGTTTCGAAGCCATGGCTGCCGCGACTGCCGCAACCTTTCACGGTATTCCCATTGCGCACTTGCATGGAGGCGAAAGCACCCAAGGGGCGGTAGACGAGTCTTTCCGCCACGCGATTACCAAAATGAGTTACCTGCACTTTGCGGCAACAGAAGAATATCGGCGTCGTATCATTCAACTCGGTGAAAATCCAAGTCGGGTTTTTAACGTAGGTGCCATAGGGCTGGATGTTATTGAGAGGTTGGCTTTTCTTTCGCGAGAAGAACTCGAGTCTGAATTGGGGTTCAAATTTGGTGAGAGCAACCTTTTGATCACCTTTCACCCTGTAACTCTCGAAAACCAATCCTCAGAGCATCAATTCAAAGAGCTACTGCAGGCTGTTGACCAACTTGCTTCTACAAAGGTGATTTTCACCAAGTCCAACGCCGATACTCACGGGCGTGTGATCAACCAACTGATCGACCGCTACGTCGCTGAAAACCATCAGCGCGCAACCGCCTCAACTTCTCTGGGTCAGTTACGTTACCTCAGTGTGTTGCGACTGGTAGATGCGGTAGTTGGCAACAGTAGCAGCGGTATTATTGAGGCACCGTCCCTTGGCGTTCCTACGGTCAACATTGGAGACCGCCAAAAAGGTCGTACCAAACCCGCCAGTGTCATCGATTGCGCCCCCGAGGCTGCGGAAATACTTGAGGCCTGTCGGCTTGCTTTTACAAAAAAATTAAAGAAAATCGCCCAGGCGTCCGAAAATCCCTACAGGCAGAAGAATACCGCAAGGCGGATCGCGGAAATCATCAGTTCGGCCGAAATAGCTGATCTGAAGAAGTCTTTTTTCGATCTGCCGCAGGATTGCTTCAGGGGGTTATCATGAGGAGCGCAAAAAAACTTTCCGTCAGTCCCGGTGCCACCATTCGCCAGGTTCTGGAAACCATTGACAAAGGGAACATGCAGATCGCCTTGGTGGTTGAAGAGAATCTTTTTTTGGGAACAATCACCGATGGCGACATCCGCCGTGGGTTCCTCAAGGGAAAAGGATTGGATGATCCAATCGAAGGGCTTTACAACACGAATCCGGTCAAGGGCTATCTCAGTCAGCCCAAGGATGATCTGGTCCAGCTAGCGTTGGCTCGCGGCGTTAAGCAGTTGCCGATGATTGATGATGAGGGCAGACTTGTCGGCATTGAAATGATCGATGACTATCTGCGCGTTTCGGAAAAGCCCAATGTCGTCGTGCTGATGGCTGGCGGCCTCGGCACCCGCTTGCGGCCGCTGACGGTAGATACCCCCAAGCCTATGCTGACGGTTGGTTCGAAGCCGATTCTCGAGACAATTATCGAGAATTTTTCCCGCTATGGGTTCCGAAATTTTTTCCTGAGTGTCAACTACAAAGCCGAAAAGATTCGTGAATACTTTGGTGATGGGCACAAACAAGGGGTACGCATCGGATACCTGAACGAAAAAAATCGCCTTGGCACTGCAGGAGCACTCGGAATGCTGCCCAAAGAGATTGATTCACCGGTCATCGTCATGAATGGTGATTTGCTGACCAATGTCAATTTTGAGCATCTCCTCAATTACCATGTGCTCACCGGGGCCGATGCGACTATGTGTGTTCGGGAATATGAAGTACAGGTTCCTTATGGTGTCGTGCATACAGAAGGTGCAACCATTGAGTCGATCGTTGAAAAGCCAACACACCAGTATTATGTCAATGCGGGGATTTATGTACTCAATCCAGAGACACTCAAAATTATCCCGCCTGGGGAATTTTTTGATATGCCCCAATTATTTCAGAATTTGATTGAGGCAAAGCAAAAGGTCTGCTCATTTCCGATTCGTGAATACTGGATGGATATCGGCCAGCCCCGTGATTTTGAACAGGCCAACAACGATTACGAAGAGGTCTTTCATGTATGAAGGACGGCGGATCCTAGCTGTTATTCCGGCAAGGGGAGGGAGCAAGGGCCTGCCGGGCAAGAACATCCGGGAGCTCGCCGGGAAGCCCCTCATTGCCTGGAGCATCGAGGCCGGTCGGCAGTCGCGTTATGTGGACCAACTGGTTGTTTCCACCGACAGTAAAGAAATCGCCCAAATCGCCGAACTTTGGGGAGGGGATGCGCCTTTCCTGCGCCCAGCCGATCTGGCGACGGATGAAGCTAAGGGGATCGATGCGATTCTCCATGCCGTTCATTGGCACCGCGAGAGGGGTGAGTCCTTCGATCTCGTTCTCGTGTTGCAGCCGACTTCTCCCCTGAGGACGGCGGGGGATATTGACCGTGCCGTTGAACTTCTTTTTGAAAAAAGCGCCAGCGCCATCGTCTCGGTCTGCCCGACGGGCCACCATCCCTGGTGGGCCAACACCCTCCCCGAAGACGGCAGCATGAAGAATTTTCTGCGGCCGGGGGTAATGAATACCAACCGCCAGGAATTGCCTGAATTCTGTCGGCTTAACGGGGCCATTTATCTAGCCTATATCCAATTTCTTGAAAAGACTTTCTCCTTCATTGCCGATGGGACTTTCGCCTATGTGATGCCTGCAGAGGCATCTGTAGATATCGACAAGATGCTCGATCTGCATCTCGCCGAAATTCTGCTGAAGGAGCGAAAAAGAAAATCGTTGGCGTAAAAACACCGCTCAATTCAAACCTCCCGTCTTATTCCTCTCTAGCGCATCAGAAACCAGCTTGTTCTCAAAAATAAAGCCGCCTCCCAAACCTTTTGAAACTTTTTACTAAATTTTTCTTTGGACGGTGCCGATAAAAGAACCGTGAGCGGGAAACAAAGGACAAAGGAGGTGAGGAAAAAAGTTTTTGATCAGGATTTCTCCCGCAAACGCGAATATTACCAATCATCTAAGGGCATGGATGCCCGCAAACTTACTTCACGGAGGAAAAAATCATGGCACTTACCATTAACACAAACGTCGCTTCACTCAACGCTCAACGCAATCTTGGTTCTTCTCAGAGTGCCCTTGGCACCGCCATGCAGCGTTTGTCCTCGGGCCTTCGCATTAACAGCGCAAAAGACGACGCTGCTGGTCTGGCCATTTCCAACCGCATGACCTCCCAAATCCGGGGGCTGAACCAGGCAGTACGTAATGCCAACGATGGTATTTCTCTGGCGCAAACTGCTGAAGGCGCTTTGCAGGAGACCACTAACCTGCTGCAGCGTATGCGCGAACTGGCGGTGCAGTCCTCCAACGGCACCAATACGACAGAAGACCAGGCGTCTCTGGATGCTGAATTTCAGCAGCTGATTACTGAGATCGACCGTATTTCGACGGACACCTCCTTTAATAATCAGACGCTGCTTAATGGTGATTTTTCTGGAGCAACCAATGCGATGGTATTCCAGATTGGTGCCGATGCCGCCCAGACAATTGCTGTGGAAATTGCTGGCGCGGGTGCAGCTGCGCTGTCCATTAACGCACTCAATGTTCTTACTTTTAGCGCGGCACAATCTGCCATCACTCAGATTGATGCAGCAATTGGGACTGTGGATTCGAGCCGCGGTAACCTTGGTGCGGTTCAGAACCGCCTCGAATCCACCATCGCCAACCTCTCAAACGTTTCTGAAAACGTCTCCGCTGCCCGCAGCCGGATTCTGGACGCCGATATCGCTCAGGAAACCTCGAACATGACCAAGTTCAATATCCTGCAGCAGGCCGGCACTTCCATTCTGGCACAGGCCAACCAAGCTCCGCAGCTGGCCCTGTCGCTGCTCGGCTAAGAGAACCACGTTAGGCTCTTCCGGGGGATCTTCGGATCCCCCGTTTTTTCCAGAAGGGCCCAGGGTGCAGGAGGGTTGTCATGAAAATCGAAGCTGTTTCCGCACAACAAATTTTTCCGCAGAACACGCAGCAGGGCGTAGCCGACCAAGCCAACGATCAACGGCGTGCGGCCGAGGCCGCTGCCGAGAAGAAGACGGTAGAGAAGCCGGAAGAAACGCGGCCGGATTCTATTGCGCTGCTTGAGCGTATCAATGAGCTGACCGAAGACGGCGCCTATAGCGTACGCTTCGAGAAGAACCGCGATCTGAATGAAATGGTGGTGAAGGTGGTCGATTCAGATTCAGGGGATGTGATCCGCCAGATCCCTCCCGAGGAGTTGCTCGGCCTGACCAAGCGATTGAATGAGCTGCGTGGAGCGATTGTGAATAATCAGAGTTGATGCTCGCCCGTGTTATTCATGAAGACTTCTGCTGCAACCGTCAATTGCCCGCCATCTCAAGCCGTGCTCGGCTCGATCTGACAGACACTGGCCGGTTTCGCGACGAAGCTTCATGCACAACCCGGGCTAGGATAGCGGGCATTTGGGCGTGCCCGATATCTTGTTTGCTGTTCCTCTCTTACAGAGTCTTTCCTGACAGGTGAGCGGATGGCTGCGGTAGACGCAGTTCATGCGCTATTCGTGCGTCCGCATCGCTTCCCTTTCCTGTTTTTGCATTGCGATTCAAAGAAACTTCATCTGGGGGTTCTGCGTCGTCCTTCAGCGGTCAGCGGCAGGTGATAAGCGACTGCCCCTTTGATTGTATTCCACCGAAGCGCGTCCTGCCAGCAGCCCTATGATCGAAATATCCTCATCAAGGTCAGGCCAATGGATGCCTTCGCCGTTGCCGAGAATTTCGTAGTTTGTGCGAGCGCTCTGAGCTGCATGTGCAAGCCTCGGAAACCACGCTAGAGGGACGCTGATTGTGCGCCCGTCCTTAAGGGAAACGACCAGTTCATCATCACTGCAATGTACCGATGCTGCAAGTGGAATCAAGTCAGCTGTTAAAGTGCCCATACCAGGCCTCCTTAAGGTTTTCTGAATGATTTTCAACAATTTTCAGAATTTTGTTCAGTTCATGTGCGGAAAAGCCTGTGCTGCTTGCAAGTGAAACGGGGCCGAGCCAAAATTTGGCGAGACTGGACTCGCGCTGTACATGGATATGTGGCGGCTCCAGCCCCTCGTTGGCGTAGAAGAAGAAACGATATGGGCCAATCCTAAGAACCGTTGGCACGCTCACCTCACCAGAAAACCAGGATTTTCATATAATTGGCGCATATGGTACCATCGCTCAATTTTTTTCAAATGTATATCAGAGGCAGAGTGGGGTCAAGAACCCGCCGACCCGAAGGCTCCAGTAAGGAGGATTGTTTTTTCTCCGCAGCTTTTTGACGCCAGGCGCCGCTATCAGGTTTTCATCGACTTTCCCTTGCTTTCGCTGAAAAATGGAATAAAATCAACACTATGTTGAATATCGAAAAGCAGATAACGTACTGGCGAAACGGGGCCGTTGAAGATTTGGGAGCTGCGACCGATCTTGTCATGCAGGGGCATGTTCGCCACGGGCTTTTTTTTGCTCATTTGGCTTTGGAAAAGATCTTGAAAGCCCACGTGTGCAGATTCAAAAATCAAATTGCTCCACCTATCCACAATTTGCTAAGACTTGCAGAGATTGCAGATCTCAGCCTTGAGCAGAAGCAACGCGATTTTCTTGCTGAAGTCAATTCGTTCAACATCGAGGGGCGCTATCCCGGAGTACAGTTGCCGCTGCCAACTCAGCGAGAGGCCGAAGAATATCTCCAAAAAATCAAGGAGTTGCATGAATGCTTAAGCCGGATGTTCGAGATGCAGTCATAAAATACCTGAACGCAGTCAAGGATGCCGGGATAGAAATAGAATTTGCGGTCGCCTTTGGTTCGCAGGTCAAAGGGGGGACTCATGAGTGGAGCGATATTGATCTTCTCATCGTTTCCCCAAGTTTTGATTCACTTCAGGACCGCAGTGCAGTGAATTTGCTCTGGCGACTCACCGCGCGAGTGGACAGTCGCATTGAGCCGATCCCGTGTGGCTCCCGGCAGTGGCGGGAAGATGATTCAAGTGTGATCATCGAGATTGCCCGAAAAGAAGGAGAAATCCTTGAAGCGGCATGATGGCTGCCAAATAGCTTCTGGTTTTGATGGGAAAAAATGAAACTCGACATTTCGCCATTTGAAAAAGCCCTTTCACAGCTTGAGCGCAGTTTGGAATACCTTCATTCCGATCTGGCTGAAAGCGATGAAGGCCTGCGTGAACAATTCCGTGCGGCAACGATTCAGGCGTTCGAATTCAGTTACGAGCTCGGTACGAAAATGCTACGCCGGCAGCTGGAGCAGATAACGCCCAATCCTGCGGAAATTCGCGCTATGGCCTTTATGGACATGGTGCGCACAGGTGCCGAGGCGGGGCTGGTCCGGCAAGTCCGCCAATATCGAATTTTCAGGGAAAAGCGCAATATGACCAGCCACACTTACAATGAAGCCAAGGCCGAGGAAGTGCTGGCGGTACTCGATGATTTTGTTGCAGAGATGCATTTTCTTCGCGATGAGCTGAAGCGACGCAATGCGTGACCTCAAGCTACGCCCTGCCGAACAGGAGATTGTTCTCAATATTTTGAGGGAATATGTGCCGGAGCTGGATGTGTGGGCATTCGGATCACGTGTTCACGGCGAAAATCTGAAGCCTTTTTCAGATCTTGATCTTGTGATTGTGACCGAAAGCCCTCTTGATGCGGGCCGGATGGCGGAACTGAAAGAAGCTTTCACCGAATCCGATCTGCCTTTCAAGGTTGACGTCCTCGACTGGTCGACCACGGGGGAGCGGTTCCGGCAGGTGATCAAAAAGAATTATGTTGTTGTGCAGAAAGGGGAGGAGTGAGCTTGTAGAACATCCTTTGACCTGCTCCATCAAACAGGTAAGATAGGAAATATGACCGTGCCGAAACCGCTTTATCCGGCACGGCTATTTTCAGGAGGGATGTATGACTCAGCTTGCCAAACTCCCCATCGGGATTCAGACTTTCAGTGAAATTCGCGAAGAAGAATATGCGTATGTAGATAAAACGCCGCTGGTCCTTCGTTTGGCCACTGAAGGGAAGTATTATTTCCTCTCCCGCCCCCGGCGCTTCGGCAAAAGTCTGCTGCTCTCCACTCTGCAGGCGCTGTTTGAAGGCCAAAGAGAGCTGTTTAACGGGCTTGATATTGAAGACAAGTGGGGTTGGGACACCGTTTATCCCGTCATCAAGATCAGTTTCGGTGGCGTGGCTCGCAGCCTGGAGGATATGAAGCAGGATGTGGGCAATATCCTGGAAGAAAATCAGCGACGATTAGATATCCCCTGCGGCGATCCGCAAGATATCGGAGGCTGTTTTAAGCAGCTTATCCGGGATGCCCACCAGAAATACGGCCAGAAGGTCGTCGTGCTGGTAGACGAGTACGACAAGTTGATCGTCGATAACCTCGATCAGATCGAGGTGGCCAAGCAGGGGCGTGAAGTTCTGCGCGACCTGTATTCCATTATCAAGGACAGTGATGCTTTCATCAAGTTCGCTTTTCTGACCGGGGTCAGCAAGTTCAGCAAGGTCTCGATTTTCAGTGGATTGAACAACCTTGAAGATATCAGTCTGAACCCTGATTACGCCACCCTCTGTGGTTATACGGAACATGACCTTGACACGACCTTTGCCGCGCACCTGGAAGGCGTTGACCGGGCCAAGGTGCGCCAGTGGTATAACGGTTATAACTTCCTGGGCGAGGCCGTTTACAACCCCTATGACATCCTGCTGTTTCTCAAAAATGGTCGGCAATTCAAAAACTACTGGTTTTCCACGGGCACTCCCAGTTTCCTGATCAAGATGATCCATCAGAACAGCTACTATGTCCCGAAGCTTGACAACCTCATGGTCAGTGAAGGCTTGATCGACAGCTATGATATTGAGAACATTCAGCTGGAACCGATCATGTTTCAGACCGGGTATCTGACCATCAAGGAACAAACCCAGGTTGGGGCCATCACCATGTATCAGCTGTGTTTTCCCAATCTGGAGACGCGCTATTCCTTCAACGAGCATATCTTAAGTTACCTGACCGGACAGCAGGCGGAGAAAACCCGCTATCAGTCTGAGATTTTTCAGACACTGACTGCGGCGGATATGGACGGTTTTGAACAGACCCTCAAGGCGCTGTTCGCCTCCATTCCCTACCACAATTACGTTAACAACACGATCGGCAGCTACGAGGGGTACTACGCCAGTGTCATCTACGCTTATCTGGCCAGTCTGGGTCTTGACCTCACCGCCGAAGATGTCACCAGCAAAGGGCGCATTGATCTGACCGTCCGCATGGAAAACGCCATTTACATCCTGGAATTCAAAGTCGACGGCAGCGGCGATGCCCTGGCGCAGGTCAGAGAGCGCAACTATCAGCAGAAGTATCAGAGTGCCGGCAAAGAGATTATCCTGATCGGAATCGACTTTGACTCGACCACTCGAAACATCACCCGCTTTGCCTGGGAAAAGGTATAGCAAAATCCGGAACTTTAAATATCAAGTTCCAGGGTGTTCAAAACTCAGCAATTTATCAAGTAAGCAAATACGTTCATTGTCTGCTGGCCTTTTTGTTCTGCGAAGGTAAAGGCCATTTATTCTGACATTCAGACCTTTCTGGAGAGAAGGCCAAAGCTATGGACCACATGATTGTCCAATGCCTGCGGGAAGCTGTGCCGGATCTGCTGGCGGTGTATCGGTTTGGCAGCTTCGGTACAGACGCAGAGCGCCTGGAGAGTGACCTTGATATCGCCTTTCTGGCTGAGGCTTCCCCCAGTCACGTGAAGCGCTGGAGACTGGCGCAGGAAATGGCGACCATGTTCGGCCGGGAGGTGGACTTGATCGACCTGGCGCAGGCGACAACGGTTTTTCGCATGCAGGTGATCGCCCATGGCAGGCGCATCTGGTGCGCCGATGAGGTGCGCGTCGAAACATATGCGGATTATGTCTTTTCATCCTATGCGCGGCTGAATGAAGAACGGCGGTGGATTTTGCAGGATATCCGAGAGCGGGGAAATATCTATGGCGGATGATGTTCTACTCAACAAGGTTTCAGTCATCGAGCGTTGTATGGGGCGGGTTCAGGAGGAATACGCCGGCCATGAGGATGAACTCGAGACGAATTTTACCCGCCAGGACGCCATCGTTCTGAACCTGCTTCGTGCCTGCGAAGCAGCGATTGATGCGGCGATGCACCTAGTGCGTGTGAGGAGATTGGGTCTTCCCCAGGAGAGTCGCGAGTCGTTCGCCCTGCTGGAAAAAGCGGGGGTGCTCGATGGTGAATTATCTGTGCGTCTGCAGGCTATGGTCGGTTTCCGCAATATTGCAGTGCATGACTATCAGAAGTTGAACCTGGAAATTGTGAAAAGCATATTGGAAGAGGGCCTGCAGGATTTTCGTCGCTTCTGTGAAGTTCTGACTCGAATGGCGTGAATCAGGTCATTGTCCATAAATGGGGACATGCTTAATTGTTGCTTAAACTCTTCGAGCATGTAATATCCTGCCTATTTTGAAACGATGCGGATCGCTTTGCTCACCGGCAGCCTCCTCATGGATGAAGGAGGCTGGGAGAACATCCTTTGACCTGCTGGATCAAACAGGTAAGATAGGAAAGTTGCTCGTGCCGGGATCACTCTTTCCGATACGGCTATTTTCAGGAGGGATGTATGACCCAGCTTGCCAAACTCCCCATCGGGATTCAGACTTTCAGTGAAATTCGCGAAGAAGAATATGCGTATGTAGATAAAACGCCGCTGGTCCTTCGTCTGGCCACTGAAGGGAAGTATTATTTCCTCTCCCGCCCCCGGCGCTTCGGCAAAAGTTTGCTGCTCTCCACTCTGCAGGCGCTGTTTGAAGGCCAAAGAGAGCTGTTCAACGGGCTTGATATTGAAGACAAGTGGGGTTGGGACACCCGCTATCCCGTCATCAAGATCAGTTTCGGTGGCGTGGCCCGCAGCCTGGAGGATATGAAGCAGGATGTGGGCAATATCCTTGAAGAAAATCAGCGACGATTAGATATCCCCTGCGGCGATCCGCAAGATATCGGAGGCTGTTTTAAGCAGCTTATCCGGGATGCCCACCAGAAATACGGCCAGAAGGTCGTCGTGCTGGTAGACGAGTACGACAAGTTGATCGTCGATAACCTCGATCAGATCGAGGTGGCCAAGCAGGGGCGTGAAGTTCTGCGAGACCTGTATTCCATTATCAAGGACAGTGATGCTTTCATCAAGTTCGCTTTTCTGACCGGGGTCAGCAAGTTCAGCAAGGTCTCGATCTTCAGCGGATTGAACAACCTTGAAGATATCAGTCTGAACCCTGATTACGCCACCCTCTGTGGTTATACGGAACATGACCTTGACACGACCTTTGCCGCGCACCTGGAAGGCGTTGACCGGGCCAAGGTGCGCCAGTGGTATAACGGCTATAACTTCCTGGGCGAGGCCGTTTACAACCCCTATGACATCCTGCTGTTTCTCAAAAATGGTCGGCAATTCAAAAACTACTGGTTTTCCACGGGCACTCCCAGTTTCCTGATCAAGATGATCCATCAGAACAGCTACTATGTCCCGAAGCTTGACAACCTCATGGTCAGTGAAGGCTTGATCGACAGCTATGATATTGAGAACATTCAGCTGGAACCGATCATGTTTCAGACCGGGTATCTGACCATCAAGGAACAAACCCAGGTTGGGGCCATCACCATGTATCAGCTGTGTTTTCCCAATCTGGAGACGCGCTATTCCTTCAACGAGCATATCTTAAGTTACCTGACCGGACAGCAGGCGGAGAAAACCCGCTATCAGTCTGAGATTTTTCAGACACTGACTGCGGCGGATATGGACGGTTTTGAACAGACCCTCAAGGCGCTGTTCGCCTCCATTCCCTACCACAATTACGTTAACAACACGATCGGCAGCTACGAGGGGTACTACGCCAGTGTCATCTACGCTTATCTGGCCAGTCTGGGTCTTGACCTCACCGCCGAAGATGTCACCAGCAAAGGGCGCATTGATCTGACCGTCCGCATGGAAAACGCCATTTACATCCTGGAATTCAAAGTCGACGGCAGCGGCGATGCCCTGGCGCAGGTCAAAGAGCGCAATTATCAGCAGAAGTATCAGGGTGCCGGCAAAGAGATTATCCTGATAGGAATCGACTTCGACTCGACCACTCGAAACATCACCCGCTTTGCCTGGGAAAAGGTATAGCCAGGTCCGCCTTGTTTCGCTCCTTTTGTTCTGCTGCACGTTTAAAAGAAACTCCATCTCCCAGCGGGGGAGGGTTGGGGTGGGGGCACCGAAAAGCTACACCTTCTCCCATTCAAATGTTGAGATATTACGCTTGCCGGAGTCGAAGTCGATACCGATGAGGTAGGTGTCGGTATCCGGTCTCTGGTATTTCTGGTGGTAGCCTTTTTCTTTGATCTGCTTCAGGGCGTTGCCCTGACCATCCACTTTAAACTCCAAAATATAGGTGATGTTGTTCATCCTGATGGTCAGGTCGATGCGCCCGGTGCTGGTGACATCTTCGGGGATCAGCTGAAGGCCGAGGCTGGCAAGGTAGGCATAGACAACGCTGGCGTAGTAGCCCTCATAGGCGCTTATCGTGTTGCGGGTGTAGTTGGTATGGGGGATGGCGGCAAACAGCGCCATCAAGGTTTGTTCAAGCTGGTCGAGGTCAGCCTGTGCAAGGCTGTCATATAACTTCCCCTTGGCCTGCGCCGTGTTGGCCTCAGTCAGAGCGGCGGCGACATGGTCGTTAAAGGAGATGGCCACTTCTTTGTTGGGAAAGCCCAGGATGTATTCGATGCCGTAACTGAGCTGCCTTTGCTCCTTGATACTCAAATACCCTGACTGAAAAAGGAGAGGCTCCAGCTTCATGTTTTCTATGTCGTAGCTGTCAATGAGGCTTTTGCTCACCCGCAGATGATCTAACTGGGGAATGAAATAGGTGTTCTTCTCAATCAACTTGATCAGGAAGGTGGGAGTGCCGGTGGCGAACCAATAGTTGTCGAATACCTGACCATTTTTAATAAACAACAGAATATCAAACGGATTATAAACTTTATCGCCCAGGAAATTATATCCGTTGTACCACTCACGCACCTGGTCCATATCCACTCCGTCAAGATGATCGGCAAAACTGGTTTCCAGATCGTGCTGGGTATAGCCGCAAATAGTGGCAAAGGTGGGGTTCAAAGTGATATCTTCAAGGTTATTCAAGCCACTGAAGACTGACACCTTGCTGAACTTGCTGACTCCGGTCAGAAAGGCAAACTGGACATATTCATCGCTGTCCTTGATGGTGGTGTACAAATCCCTAAGAATTTCCCGCCCCTGTCTGGCGATTTTCGGCTGATCCAGGTTGTCGACAATCAGTTTGTCGTATTCGTCGACAAGAATAACCACTTTGCGGCCGTATTTTTCATGCGCCTGTTCGATCATCTCCTTAAGGCACACTCCGCCGTATTCAGGATTGCGGCATTGAATTCCGAGGCGCTTCTGGTTGGACTGCATGATACTTGCAACCATGCGGCGCATCGCGTCAGCATCACGCGCAACCCCGCCAAAGCTTATTTTTATGACAGGATATGTTTTGCCCCAGTCCCACTTGTCTTCGATATACAGCCCCGTGAACAATTCCCTGCGCCCCTCGAACAGCGCCTGCAGGGTGCTGACCAGCATGCTCTTGCCGAACCTCCTGGGCCGCGAAAGAAAATAGTATTTTCCCTCATCCACCATCTGTTTGATCTGGGGCGTTTTATCCAGATACAGATACTGTTCTTCGCGGATCTGGGAGAAGGTCTGGATTCCGATGGGGAGTTTTTTCAGTTGGGCCATTTCCTATGCCTCCGGGGTGATACAAAGCGGAGCTAAGCAACAAAGCAATACTAGCCTTTCCCCAGGCACTCTGCAATGGCTGGGGGCGTCATTCTGCCAAGCAGCATGACGGGATCAGGCGTGTTTAGCCTACCCCCGCAGCCGAACTCCTTTGATCTTCATGATTTTTTTCAGCCAGTCGAGCGCCCCGGGGGACTGCTGCCAGGTTTCGCGCATCTCTTCGCGGTAAAGCCAGGCCTGGTCTTTGCCGCCGATGTGGATGCCGGATTCTGACATTCGCGGTTTTTTGATGCGAGCACGAGTCAGATAAGGGGCAACCAGTGGATAAGCGTCGATGGCCTCCTCGGCCAGCGGTTGGGCGCTTTTAAGTCGGCCGAGGCGATACAGGGCGAGCAGTTTTCCATAGACGGTCTCTACAAAAACATCATCGGGAAACATCTCTGTAACGGCGAGGGCACGCTCATTTTCCCCGCGGCGCAGTAAGTCGTTTATATATTCGCGGCGCAGGCCATGATTGTCATGAGGATTGATTTCAAAGACAAATTCGGCGAGGCGATCTGCTTCTTGCAGATCCTCAAAACCGTACCTTGTCACGGCATAAAGGCGGTTGAGGCTGCGAAGGGCGGGGCGGTTGGAGAGGCGGTTCCACAACAGACGGGAATCTTTTATGCCGACGAGATTTTTCTCGATGATGGCGACAGCGCGTCTGAGCAGGGGCACCATGCCTTCGCGGCTCATGACCGGTTGCGGCATATCCGGATAGAGGAAGAAGGCCGTCACCAGGTCGTCGAGGATGTCGAGACTGTCGGCGGCTTCCGGGTGCTGCTCAAGAAAGCCGATCCACGGTTCGGCCTGTTCGGGCTCCCAACCCTCCCAGTGCTGGTCGGGGAAATTCTGGATGCCGAACGGTTTGTCCAGTTGGCTGACGGCATGCCATTGCGCTTCGAGCTTTTCGATCTCAGGGGGCGGTTGAAAAACGAGGCTTGATTCGGGATCGAGTTGTTCAGGATCTTCTTTTGCCAGCCCTTCTTCCGTCTGTTCTTCAATTTGCTTCATCGCTTTATCAAGCTCTTTGCCGGAGAGGCCCAATCTGCCCAGGTATCCGGCAACTTCGTCCTTATCTTCCAGGTCGAGGGCATTTTCGTCTGTGCTGTAGCTGGGCAAGGGGCGTTCGATGGCAAGGTCGACCCAGTCGAGCAGACGCAGGCTGGTTTCGTCGAGCTCTTCATCGTCATCAAGGTCGTTGTCGTTAAAGAGGTGGTGATCGTCGAGCAAAACTGCTGCGTAATGTGGGTTGTCGATCAGTTCTTGAAGAATTTCGGTGATATGTTCGATTGTTTCCGGCGGGTTCTGAGAGCGCTGCAGCTTGCGCAGCCAGAAATCGGCGCGGGTTGAGATTTGGTCGAAGCGCTCTTCTATGGCCAGTAACTGCATCTCGAGAATGGCGCAGGACGGTGAACCGGGATCGTCGCGCAGAGCGTTGGCGAAGGTCTCGCGACCGCCTTCCAGGTCACCGTTGTCAAGGTAGATTGCCGTAAGCCGTTGCCAGGCTCCGGCCCGCAGGGGGGATTTGGTCGTTTCCCGGCTGATGCGCGCCAGCAGTTCGAGTTTCTCGGCGGCCTGGCCGAATTCATCGTAGGCATCGCAGAGAAGTTGAAGGGCGAAGTCGTCCACAGGGCTGGGTTTTTTGATAGGTTTTTCAAAATGGGGACGCAGCAGCTCGATAGCAAGTAACGGACGGTCATTTTCCAGACTTTCTGCCGCTGCGGTGACCAACGCTTCCAGCGGCAGGATCCCTTGACGGGCCGCCTGCTCGATCTGATCAGATGTCAGGTTGCTCAGAACCAGCGGCCACATGACCATGGTGTCGAGGACGGGAAAAGGGGGCGCATTGCTGCAGCATTTTTTGTACTTGTGCCCTGATTCGCAAGGGCAGGGATCGTTGCGGGTGGGTTTGGGAAGGGGGCGCGGGCGGAAGTTGTTGCCCGGCAGCGGAGTTGCGTTCCAGATCATGTAGCTGACGGGTACGGCCATGGCGCGGAAAAGATCAGCGGGGGCGTTTTTCATTTCGCCCAGGGCGAAGTCCGGCAGATGACCGGCCAGCCAGGTCCGGAAAAGCTCTGGATCTTCATCTTCGAGAATCCGGGCAGCGGCCTGCGGTAGCAGCCGCTCGAGGTCGATGGGGCCTTCGGGCGGGCCGCTGAAACCATTGGTGTTCGGCATAATTTTTGTCCTCCCCGTGGATATTAAGTGAGTGCCGGACAAGGTAACAAAAAAATCAATTTACGTCGCCCTGTGAAATGAATACGTCCACCTTGACATCGGGTTTGGGCGTCGGTTTGTCTTGCTTTCGGCTGAATTTAAAATAAAATCGGCAATATATCAAACAAGCAAATAAGCTCATTATCTGGTAAATTTTGCTTCTTGCTGAAGTAATGGTGATTTATTCTGACATTCAGATGTTTTCGGAGAGAACGCCAAAGCTATGGACCACATGATTGTCCAGTGCCTGCGGGAAGCTGTGCCGCGTCTGCTGGCGGTGTATCGGTTCGGCAGTTTCGGTACAGAAGGGGAGCATCCGGCAAGTGATCTTGATATCGCCTTTCTGGCGGAGGCTTCCCCCAGTCGCGTGCAGCGCTGGAGACTGGCGCAGGAAATGGCGACCAGGTTCGGCCGGGATGTGGACCTGATCGACCTGGCGCAGGCGACGACGGTTTTTCGCATGCAGGTGATCGCCCATGGCAGGCGCATCTGGTGCGTGTGAGGAAATTGGGTCTTCCCCAGGAGAGCCGAGAGGCGTTCGCCCTGCTGGAAAAAGCCGGGGTTCTCGATGGCGAATTATCTGTGCGTCTGCAGGCGATGGTCGGTTTTCGCAATGTCGCCGTGCATGACGATCAGAAGTTGAACCTGGAAATCGTGAAAAGCATATTGGAAGAGGGCTTGCAGGCTTTTCGTCGCTTCTGTGGGGTTCTGACGCGAACGGCGTGAATCAGGTCTTCGTTCTGGGCGGAACCTGTGACATCCTTGAATGCAGAAAAGCCGCACCCTCTGAGGGATGCGGCTTTTCTGCATTAAATGGCAGACAGATATCAGACCATCTACATCATGTCTACACAGCGCCCTTTGTTCTTGCATCCCTGCCCCTTGCAGTTCTGCTTCAGCGGGCGCAGCTTCTCGGTCAGCTCCTGCTGCTCGGGAGTGAGCAGGGAGTGGATTTCGCTGCGCAGGCGGATATTCTCCACCATCATGTCGGCCTTGATGGTGGCCAGTTCGTTGGCGAGGGCTCTGGCGCGGGCTTCGTCGTAGCTGCCGTCGAGACCCATTTCACGCAGTTCTTCCCTCAGTTCGGTCATTTTTCCCTGCTGTGCCGCAGTGTTTTCCCACTTCTGGTTGCGCAGGGCTTCAATCTGGGTCTTCTGCTCTTCAGTCAGGTCGAGCACGGCGGCCATGCGCTCCAGATGCAGATCCTGCCTTTCCTGCCGTTGCTCCTCGGTCATGGCCTTGCCGCCGCCCATCTTGGCTCCCTGGCCGGGAGCAGCAAAAGAGCTGGTTGCCAGTACAGCCGTGCTGAGCAGGCCGATCAGAGCGATGCTGAGAATTTTTTTGATGTTCATGTCATTTCTCCTTTTTTGTGTTGTGAGCCGGTTTGTGTTCCGGTTCGTTGCTTTCGATGGTCAGACTCTACCCCATGATTGTGGAGGAAATGTGAAAGAAATGTGGAAATTAAATCTGTCCGCGGTCCGTAGTCCGTGGTCCGCTGGAAAAGCTTGCTTTTCTGAGAAGAGAGGGCACAATCGTCCCTGACAACTGACAACTGACAACTGACAACTGACAACTGACAACTGACAACTGACAACTGACAACTGACAACTGACAACTGACAACTGACAACTGACAACTGACAACTGACAACTGACAACTGACAACTGACAACTGACAACTGACAACTGACAACTGACAACTGACAACTGACAACTGACAACTGACAACTGACAACTGACATGGGCCTCAAATCAAAACTTTTTGCCGTCCTTCTCGGCGTCGCCTGTACTGTCATCCTCGGCATGTTTCTGCTGATGCAGTGGAGCTTCGACCGGGGGTTTCTGCGCTATGTCCATACGGTTGAAAAGCAGCGTCTTGCGTCGCTGTCCCAAGTCCTCGAGCAGCGCTGGGAGGAGTGGGGCGACTGGGAGGTGTTGCGCGGTAACCGGATGTTGTGGCGGGAGTTGCTACGCGACAGCCTGGTCGCCGATCCTGTCGTGGCGGATTCGGATGTGGAGATTTCCTCTCGCAACGGCATGCCGATGCCACGCATGGGGGAAGGGCATTTTATGCGGCGGCTGGTACTGCTCGATGAACAACGTCGGCCTGTGCATGCAGTTGCCGATGCGGACGAGGCCCGTGATTTTCTCTCTTTAACGGCGGATGGGGAGGTGATTGGTTACCTGGGCCTTGTTCCCCAACGCCATCTTTCCACCATGCACCAGCTTGAATTCGCTCAGGAGCAGAGGCGCTCTTTCTTTATTATCGCCCTGTTGGTGGCCGGCGGCGCGGCGCTGCTGGCGCTGCCGTTGGCGACTACTCTGCTGCGGCGGGTGCGGGCGCTGACCGATGCCACCCATCAGCTTGCGACCGGCAACTATGATGTGCGGGTTAATGAGGGGGCCCGCGATGAATTGGGACGTCTGGCGCAGGATTTCAACCGCCTGGCGCAGACCCTGGAGAACAACGAGATCGCGCGGCGCCAGTGGATCGCCGATATCTCCCATGAATTGCGCACGCCGCTGGCGGTGCTGCGCGGTGAAATCGATGCGATGCAGGACGGAGTGCGCCCCACAGATTCTGCGGCAATCGAGTCGCTGCATGGCGAAGCGATGCGGCTGCATCGACTGGTTGATGATCTCTACCAGCTGTCGCTGGCTGACCTCGGTGCTCTGACCTACCGGAAGCAGTCTGTTGATCCGGTGGCTGTGCTGGCCGAGGCGGTGGCTGAATTCCGGCCGGCTCTTGATCGCGCACGAATCAATGTGGATAATCGAGCGCATCCTCTTGCAGGCGGTATGGTTTCGGCGGATCGCGAGCGAATTTATCAGCTTTATGCCAATCTGCTGGCCAATGTCCTTAAATACACCGACCCCGGTGGAAGGCTTGAAATCGATGCCGACTGTGAGGATGAGCGGATGATCGTCGAAATCCAGGACAGCGCGCCTGGGGTTCCGCAGGAGGCGCTGCCGCGCCTGTTCGACCGTCTCTACCGGGTTGAGCACTCCCGCAGCCGCGCTACCGGAGGGGCCGGCCTCGGTCTTTCCATCTGCCGCGCCATCGTCGATGCACACGGCGGGACGATCGAGGCGCATCCATCAAAGCTGGGCGGGGTATTGATCCGCATCATCTTTCCCCTGGAGGAGAGGTTATGAACGGTACGATTCTCATTGTCGAGGATGAACGCAAGCTGGCTGAGCTGCTGTCCGATTACCTCAAGCAGGCCGGCTTTTCAACCCACATCCTCAGCGACGGCCGCGAGGTTGCCCCATGGGTGCGCGAACAGGCGCCCGAACTGGTTCTGCTCGATCTGATGCTGCCCGGCCGCGATGGCATGGATGTGTGTCGCGACCTGCGCGGTTTTTCCCGGGTGCCGATCATCATGGTGACGGCGCGGGTCGAAGAGATCGACCGCCTTCTCGGCTTGGAGCTTGGCGCCGACGATTATATCTGCAAGCCGTTCAGCCCGCGGGAGGTGGTGGCGCGAGTGAAAGCCGTTCTGCGACGCACCTCGGATGACCAGGATGCTGCTCATGCGGGACTGGAACTCGATGCGGGCCGATTGCGGGCAACGCTGAGCGGGCAGGACCTTGGATTGACCGCGGTGGAATTCAAACTGCTCGCCTTCCTGGGCAACCACCCGGGACGCATCTATGGCCGGGAACAGCTGATGGATCACATCTACCCGGACGAGCGCATCGTCAGCGACCGCACCATCGACAGCCATATTAAGAAGCTGCGCAAGAAGATTGCGGCAGTCGATCCGTCTCGGGAGCTAATCCGTTCAGTCTATGGAGCCGGATATACGTTTGACCCGCAGTGACATCCCCCGCATCCCTCCTCCCTCTGTACGCCTTATTTTACACCCGACCACCCGGGACGCAGGTAACTTTTGTAACTTTTGGTGTTTTTATGCAATTAGAGGGAAATCATGCCACGACAACCGAGAATCCATGCCCCGCGACCACCCGGGACGCAGGTAACTTTTGTAACTTTTGGTGTTTTTATGCAATTAGAGGGAAATCATGCCACGACAACCGAGAATCCATGCCCCGGGCTTATTCCATCACGTCATGGCTCGAGGCATCGAGGGGTGCGAGATCTTTCGCGACCACCCGGGACGCAGGTAACTTTTGTAACTTTTGGTGTTTTTATGCAATTAGAGGGAAATCATGCCACGACAACCGAGAATCCATGCCCCGGGCTTATTCCATCACGTCATGGCTCGAGGCATCGAGGGGTGCGAGATCTTTCGTGATAAAACCGATCGCGAGAATTTCCTCGATCGACTCAGCGACCTTCTTGCCCAACCTAACGCGCCACGTCTTTATGCCTGGGCGCTTCTGTCCAATCACCTCCATCTGCTCCTTCAACCGACCGATACGGCTTTGTCCACGATGATGCGCTGTCTGCTGACTGGCCATGCGGTTCGGTTCAACCTTCGGCACAACCGGCAGGGCCATCTTTTTCAGAACCGGTACAAAAGCCTCGTCGTTGACGAAGAGACGTATTTTCTGGAACTTGTCCGGTACATTCACCTTAACCCGGTCCGCGCAGGTGCTGTCGAAAGTCTTGAGGAATTGGAGCGCTACCCCTATGCCGGGCATGGCGCTTTGGTTGGGCAGAGAATGCGGGTGAGGCAGGAGGTCGAGGAGGTTCTGTCACGTTTTTCTGTGAAACCTGGCCGGGCTGTAGCTGCCTACCGCGATTTTATCGCCGACGGAATCGAGCAGGGACAGCGGTCGGAATTAGGTCACGCCCACGGAGTCAATCAGACGGGTGGCGGTGGAGATGCCAGAATCCTGGGCGGCAAAGCCTTCACGGCTGCGGTTCTTGCGCGTCAGAAGGTGGAAAAAATCCAAGAAAAAATTACGATTGAGGAGATTTTGACGCAAGTGTCGGTCTGCACAGGGGTTGCGGTGGCTGAAATCCTTGGCGCGGGTCGCAGCAGACGGGCAAGCGCCGCTCGAGCGCAATTTTTCGATCGTGCGCAAAAAGAAGCCGGGGCTACGTTGACGGAGTTGGGAAGGATGAGCGGCCGCACGCACGTTGCGGTCATCAAAGCGATCCGCAAGAGGCGGGCAATAGGGGATGGGACAAAAGTTACATAAGTTACCAGCGTCCCCTTATGCCATAATAGGGGATGGGACAAAAGTTACATAAGTTACCAGCGTCCCCTTATGCCATAAGTTACCAGCGTCCCCTTATGCCCCCTGCCCCCTGCGTCCCCTTATGCCCCCTTATGCCCCCATCCCCGCATCCCTCCTCCCTCTGTACGCCTTATTTTAAAAACACCGTTCCAAAATACACCATAAAACATAACATCTCTCTTTTTGTAACATATTTACGCTGCTAAAAGTCCGTTTCCGAAAACCCATAAATGTTCAAAATTTCGAGAAATAATCATTCCTGAAAGAAAATGAAAAAAAACCGTCTTGGCGGTTGACTAAAGTAAAACAGCGTATTATTTTTGTTTTGGCTTGCTGGATTGTTGGCCGCTCCTGTCGTCGCTTGAAACGTTGTCCGTCGCCGCACCCCCGGCTTTTGGGTCAATCTTTTGCGTAAGGAGTGCATGATGCCGGCAAGGGACAAAGAGACCTACTGCATCCGCTCTGTGGAGAATGCCCTGGCTTTGCTGGAGGCGCTCGGCGAAGAGGAGGATGAGCTGAGCCTTTCGCGGCTGAGCGAGCGGTTGGGTATGAACAAGGCCAGTGTGTTCAGGTTGCTGGCGACATTCGAGAGCCGTGGGTATGTTGAGCGCAAGGAAGGCGCGCGCGGATACTGCTTGGGGCCGCTGGCTTACGAGATCGGGCAGAAGCTGCTTTCGCGCATGGCGTTGCTCCGCAAAGCCCGTCCGGTGATGGAGCGTCTGGCGCGCGAATGCAGCGAGGCGGTTTATCTGGTGCTGCGACGCCAGGATGAGGCTCTGTTTATCGATATGGTCGACAGTGCTCACCAGGTTAAGGTTGTCTCCCTTGTGGGTAAGCGGTTTCCGTTGCGGGATTGTGCGGCGGGGCGCGTGCTTCTTGCTTTTGCGGAGCCGCCCTCGTCTGAGCCTGGCCATGGGTGCGGGCCTGCTGCTTCCATTGACGAAGATATGCAGATCGTTCGGCGCCAGGGGGCGTGCTATGACCGTCATGGTGTCGGTGAAGGCAGCGCCTGTGTGGCGGTGCCGCTTTTTGCCGGTGGCGGCAGGGTGGTAGGGGCCCTTGCCGTGGTTGGCCCAGATTTCAGGATCACCCCGGAGGCTGTGGATTCTGTGTTGTTGCCCGCATTGTGTGCGGCGGCCGACACCATCAGTTCCAAGCTGGGTTATCTGGGGGCAGAGTTCCCTTCCGCAGGAGTTCACTGACGTTGGATTTTTCCCGCCGTGCGATTTCTACGCATCGCAGGTTTTTCGCTCCTGGCGGTGAAACGTCGGGGGCAATTTTCCCAAACATTCAATAAAACAAGGTTTTTATGGTATTTAAGGTGACACAAGTGCTGAGTAAAAAGTGTTTTTGGACAAATTCAAACAAAGTTTTATTTTATTGTTGACAAAATTCTGCTTTGACGCATAATTTGTAACAAATACGCATTTAAGCCTATTCGAAGTGAAAGTAACAGTGTTTAAAACAGATGAAATAAAATGACGCTTATATGGTTTTGGTGATTTTTTTTAAGGTTTGAGTGAAAACAATTTTAAACGGTGTTATTTCTTCCGGGGGTCGGCGCCTGGCAGGTAGGCGACAGGAAAATCAGAGTTAGAATGAAAAACAGGTTCGGTAAAAGGGGAATGAGTTTCACAGGGTAAAACGCGAGAGGTTCATTTTCTCTCACCACAAGGAGGTTTTATTCATGGAAATGGACAGAAGTGCACAAGCGTATTGGAAAGCAGTGCTGCGGCTGGTGGGGCAGATCCTGGCGGTCTGGTTTATTGTTTCTTACGGGGCCGGCATTATGTTTGCCGACGCTCTCAATAACATTTCTCTGGGTGGTTATCCGCTGGGCTTCTGGTTTGCACAGCAGGGTTCTATGTATATTTTCATCGCGCTGATCTTCATCTACGCCAAGCTGATGCAACGGATCGATGAAAAATTTGACGTTCACGAGCAATAAGGAGGTGTGATCAATGAGTCTCACAGCGATTACTTATCTGGTGGTTGGTCTCACCTTCGCCCTGTACATCGGCATCGCCATCTGGGCGCGTGCGGGGAGTACCAGCGAATTTTACGTCGCCGGCGGCGGCGTGCATCCGGTTCTCAACGGTATGGCCACAGGCGCCGACTGGATGTCGGCCGCATCGTTCATCTCCATGGCGGGTCTGATCGCCAACATGGGTTACGGCGGCAGTCTCTTTCTGATGGGGTGGACCGGCGGTTATGTGTTGCTGGCCATGCTGCTGGCGCCCTACCTGAGAAAGTTCGGCAAGTTTACCGTGCCGCAGTTCGTGGGTGACCGCTTCTATTCCAAGGGGGCGAGCACCGTGGCGGTTATCTGCCTGCTGGTGGCGTCGCTGACCTACATCATCGGTCAGATGACCGGTGTCGGCGTGGCGTTCTCCCGTTTCCTCGGCGTCTCCAACGCCACCGGCATTTTCGTCGGCATGGCCATCGTCTTTATGTACGCGGTGTTCGGCGGCATGAAGGGGATCACCTACACCCAGGTCGCTCAGTACTGCGTGCTGACCCTTGCGTACACCGTGCCGGCGATCTTCATCTCGCTGCAGTTGACCGGCAACCCGATCCCGCAGCTCGGTCTGGGTTCCGATATGGTGGGGACCAGCGAGCCTCTGCTGCACAAGCTCAACCAGATCGTCATGGATCTCGGCTTCCACGAGTACACCACGCAGGTCCCGGGCAGCAAGCTCAACATGTTTGTCTATACCGCGTCGCTGATGATCGGTACCGCAGGTTTGCCTCACGTCATCATCCGCTTCTTTACCGTCCCCAAAGTTAAGGACGCCCGCTATTCGGCAGGTTGGGCCCTGGTGTTCATCGGCATCGTCTACACCACCGCTCCGGCAGTGGCCGCCATGGCGAAAATGAATCTGCACGGCACCGTCAACCAGGCGGTTATGAGTGGCGGAGATTTGTTCGACAATAACAATATCCTCAGGTACGAAGATCGGCCTGCCTGGATGGAGCGCTGGGAAGTCACCGGCCTGCTCAAGTGGGAAGACAAGAACAACGATGGCCGCATTCAGTACTACAATGACAAGACCACCAATCCCGAAGTGCTGGCCAAGGCCGAGGCAGCCGGTTGGAACGGCAGCGAGTTGAGCGTTAACGCTGACATCATCGTTCTTGCCAACCCGGAGATCGCCCTGCTGCCCAACTGGGTTATTGCTCTGGTAGCCGCGGGTGGTCTCGCTGCCGCGCTCTCCACCGCGGCCGGTCTGTTGCTGGCGATCTCTTCGGCGATTTCGCATGACCTGCTGAAGGATATGTGGATGCCGGACCTGAGTGAGAAGGGCGAGCTGATGGCTGGTAAAATCACCATGGCCTGCTCGATCCTGGTGGCCGGTTACCTCGGTCTCAATCCGCCGGGCTTCGCGGCGGGTACCGTGGCCATCGCCTTCGGTATCGCCGCCAGTTCCCTCTTCCCCGCTCTGATGATGGGTATTTTCAACAAGCGCATGAACAAGGAAGGCGCCATCGCCGGTATGCTCTCCGGTCTCGGCGTCACCCTGATCTATGTGTTCGCTCACAAAGGGATCTTATTCATCAAGGGGACCGAGTTCCTCGGCCTGTTCGGGGGCGAGCCCAACTTCTTTTTCGGGATTTCGCCCAACGCCTTCGGCGCTATCGGTGCCATCGTCAACTTTGCAGTGGCCTATTTCGTCAGCAAGGCAACTCCGGCTCCGCCTGATCACATTCAGGATCTGGTGGAAAGCGTCCGCGTACCCCGCGGTGCCAAAGCGGTCGACGGAAGCCATGGTCATTAACCTCAGGAAAGGCCCGGTTCATTCTGGCCCATAGCACAACAAACCCCGCCGGTGGCTGCCGGCGGGGTTTTTGCTTAAGCGACCATAATCGGCGGACGGAATTAGAATTTTATTGCCTGCACTGAGTGGCTCGGGTACAAGTATAAGCTGAAGAAACGAAACAGGAGAAAATAATGGTTTTTGATGTCAGTGTTATTCTGACCTGGTTGCTGTTTCTGGCCCTTTTCCCCATTGCGTTTGTCTGGCTGCGCCGTGCCTGGCGCATCTTTAAACAGGGGGATTATTCCGAAGTGGCCTTGAAAAAGGGGGAGCCGCCCCCGAATCCGCGCAAATGGGCCAAGCCCGTGGGGCTGGTGAATCTGATTGCCGGCCTGGTTCTGGTGTGGATAATCGTCGGCGTGCCGTTCTGGATCGCTACCGGAGTGGAACTCGGTCCGTTTACCCGTTACGAACAGTGGAGCGCAGTGGGCGGTTCGACTATCTGGCTCAAGATCATCGCCGATTTTATTATCAGCCGTCAGGCGCATCCGTTTCCTCTCGGGCGCAAGAAAAACCAGAAGCAGGGATGATTGTGACCACTGTTCTATCATCCGACATCAAGGCTTCCTCTGCGGGAGCCTTTTTCTTGTCAAGCTGCATCGGGAATGCATCTAAACCCTGGAGTTCGCTATGGGTCTGATTCGAACTCTAAGAGATTCCGAGCCTTTCAGGGACCTTCCCGACGAAGCGATCTCCGAATTGGAGCGAGTCGCCGAGACGCGCAATTTCCCGCCGCTGGTGCACATCTTCAATCAGCATGATTCGCCGACCGGCTATCTCTATCTCATCAAAGAAGGGTTGGTGGAGATCGTCGCCCTGACGCCGGGCGGCGTCGAAATGGTTGTAGACTACCGCAAAGAAGGCGGTTTCTTCGGCGGTACGCCGATTTTTACCCACGAGCCCTATACCGCCGGAGCCCGCACCGTAAAAGCCACTGAATGCTACCTGATCCCGCAGGATGCCTTGGTAGAGATGGCGGAGCAGTATCCCCGCATCCGCGAGTATTTTACCCGCGTGATTCTTTCGCGGGTACGTAATCTCTACTCAGAGATGGTCGACGATCATGCCCGCGCTGCCCTCACTCAGATGGATGCTTACCCGTTCAAGAAGCGTCTGTCCGAGATCATGACCACTCCGGTGCAGACCTGCACGCCGGAGGAATCGATCCGCGAAGTGGCCCGGCGCATGATTCAGTATGACATCGGGGCGATGATTGTCTCCGAGGCCGATCGGCCGGTGGCGGGCATCATTACCAAGCACGACCTGGTGGAGAAGGTGCTGGCACGCGACGGCCTTAACTGTGACCAGGTTAGCGCCGCTGAGGTGATGACGCCGCACCCGCACCGCATGGCGCCCGATGCCTACATGTATGAAGCGACCGCCTTCATGCTGCGCCACAAGATTGAGCACATGCCCGTCATCGACGGTGGCGAGGTGGTGGGCATGGTCACTCTGCGCAATCTGATGCGCTTTCGTTCGCAGAAATCGATGCTGCTGGTGGGTAGCGTGCGCGAAGCGCAGACCGTTGAAGAGCTGGTGGCGGCGCGGGCCGGCATGGTGGAGGTGGCCAAGGCTCTGATGGGCGAGGCGCGCTCGCACTTCGAGACCATGGAGATTCTCTCTTACATTCATCACTGCATCATGCAGCGGGCATTTGACCTGGTGCTGGCGCAGATGAAGGAGGAGGGAGCGACACCGCCCGATATCAAATTCTGCCTGATTATCATGGGCAGCGGCGGGCGCAAGGAGATGCTGCTCGGCCCCGACCAGGACAACGGCATCATCTACGAGGATTTCCCCGATGCGCTCCAACCCGAAGTAGACGCTTTCTTCGTGCCTCTCTGCGAGCGGCTGGTGGACACCTTCGAGCGTATCGGCTATCCGCGCTGCAACGGCAAGGTTATGGCGGATAATCCCATGTGGCGCGGGCGCCTGAGCGACTGGAAAGAACGCATCTCGGGGTGGATCGACGTGCCCGAACCCAAGCGGGTCATGTATTCGACCATCTTTCTCGATTTCATGCCGCTGGTCGGCGATCCGACCCTGTGCCAGGATCTGCGCGAGATCCTGCACCGCGCCATTCGCCGCAAGCCGATCTTTCTCTATTATCTGCTGGAGAATGAACTGAACAACAAGGTGCCTGTCGGTCTGCTGGGACGGTTTGTGACGGAGAAAAGCGGCCCCCATAAAGGGGAGCTGTCTCTCAAGCAGGCCGGCAGCGTGTTCATTGTTGACTGTGTGCGCATGTTTCTGCTTGAGCGCGGCCTCGACGCCACCACTACGGTCGAGCGCCTGGATGCGCTGGTCAAGCTCAACGTCTTCAACCAGGAGACCGCCGATCACCTCAAGGCCGCGCTTGAAGCCTTCACTTTCCTGCGCCTGCGCCAGGAAATCGCCCTTATCGACCAGGGACAGCCCCCCTCCCATTACCTCGATCCCTACGCCCTCGGCAAAAACGAGCAGGACCTGCTGCGCGAAGCCTTCCGGGCGGCAGGCAAGCTGCAGGATTCCACCAAGCGTCACTTCGGCCGCGGCGCGCGCTGAAAACGGATCCCCCATTACTGTAATAGCTGATTCTATTTCTTTGCGGCGGATTTTTTACGGGTAGTGACAGGCGGTTTGGAAGGGGATGAATCCTCACTTTCCAGACTGATCTTCACCGGCACATACTGCCGTACCAGGCGTTTGTCCACCGGGTAGAGTTTCGCCCCTTCTTCGATGCGTTCCGCCGGGTCAGCCTCGGTCAGCGACAGGGTGCCGTTGCTGCTTTCGAGAACGCACAGCGCTTTTTTTCCAGCGCCCGCAATTTTGACTTTTTTTTCCTTGCCGGCGGGAACCCAGGTCAGCTCCTGCACGATATAGGCGCTGCATTCCAGCGCTTCCACCGCTTCAGCCGCCTTTTCCGGCGGCAGCTCGTCGAGTGTGCCCGTGTAGACTTCGAGGGACTGGTCGTCTTTGACGAGAAAGTACATGGGCGCGATCCTCCTTTTGGTCGCTCTGGTCACCGTCTTTTCGAGCGGTGTCGATTCGGCTATGCGGGCGATCTGGCCGGCGGTCAGCCCTCTGCACGGGAAATGGCCGCATTTGGGGCAGGACTCCAGAATCTTTCGCTGCTGATGGACTCCGCACCAGATGAAACGGCTGGGTTTTGCCATGAAAAAAACATCCTCCCGCCGACGCGTTTGTTATTCCGTACCTCTGTACTTTTTATAACGCAGAGGCGACGTGCAGGTCGATCTTTTCCCGCGCCAGCAGGTTGGCAATCTCGCGTGGCGGCGGCGCATCGGTGAACAGGGCGTCGATCTGTTCGATGGGGCAGACCCGCACCAGGGCGTTACGGCCGAACTTGGTGTGATCCGCTGCCAGAAATACCTTGCGCGAGTTGGCGATGATGGCCTGCGCCACTTTGACTTCCCGGTAGTCGAAGTCGAGCAGTGAGCC
Organism: Geoalkalibacter subterraneus; assembly: GCF_000827125.1. Classification (NCBI taxonomy): domain Bacteria; kingdom Pseudomonadati; phylum Thermodesulfobacteriota; class Desulfuromonadia; order Desulfuromonadales; family Geoalkalibacteraceae; genus Geoalkalibacter; species Geoalkalibacter subterraneus. Next base: position 3,125,854 of record NZ_CP010311.1, on the reverse strand, counting down.
GTCACGGTCGATGCCGGAGATGCCGATGATGCCGTAATCGACCTTGAACTGACGGATGAAATCGAGGGTGGCCTCGCCGATGATGCCGCCATCGCGCGGGCGCACAATGCCGCCGGCAATAGTGACCTCAAAATCGGCGTTGGCGCTCAGCAGGGCCGCGACATGGAGGTTGTTGGTGATGACTCGCAGCCCCTGATGGTCACGCAGAGCTTTGGCCACCTCCTCGGTGGTCGTGCCGATATTGATGAAGATAGAGGCCCGGTCCGGAATCTGGTCGGCCACCAGAGCGGCGATGCGTTTTTTCTCCTCGAGGCACAAGACCTGGCGAACCTGATAGTCGACGTTTTCAATGCTCGAAGCCAGGCCGGCCCCGCCGTGATAGCGTCGCAACAGCCCCTGGGAGCAGAGTTCGTTGATGTCGCGGCGGATGGTTTGCGGGGTAACGTCGAGAATGCGCACCATCTCTTCGGTGGCGACAAACCCCTGCTGCTGGGCCAGGTCCATGATCTGCTGCTGGCGCGGAGTGAGGTCGGGTTGACTGGGCGTCATCGAAAGCTCTCTTTTCGTTGTCGAACAAATATTAAATGAAAACGAAAACAATTTTGCCATGTTTCCTAAAAAAAATCCACAAAGAACTCCCATCTTTCTCGGCAATGTAAAGAAGTCCGTCTTGCTATTTTAAAACTTTATGCTTTTTTTCGTTTACAAACATTTAGGCCCCTGCTATGTTCGTTTTAGAACACAAGAGAGCCCATTATATAAAGGAGGCGGTTATGACAAGAAAGCAGGTCCTTTCCCGCTTACGGCAAGATGATCCCTATGACCTGCTGGTGATCGGCGGAGGCGCCACCGGCTGCGGCACCGCCCTTGACGCGGCCAGCCGCGGCCTGAAGACCGCCCTGATCGAAAAAAATGATTTTTCGGAGGGGACCAGCAGCCGCAGCACCAAGCTGGTGCATGGCGGGGTGCGTTACCTCGAAATGGCGATCAAGCGCCTCGACCGGACCCAGTACAACCTGGTCAAGGACGGCCTCTATGAGCGTGGCGTTCTGCTTAAAAACGCGCCCCATCTCGCCAACCGCCTGCCGCTGGTAACGCCGCTCTACAGCTGGCTTGAAGTGCCCTACATCTTTGCCGGCCTCAAGCTCTACGATATTCTGGCCGGCAAGATGGGGATCGGCGGCAGCCGCATCGTCAGCCGCAAGGAGGCGCTGAAACGTTTCCCCATGCTCAAGAGCGAAGGGCTCAAAGCCGGTGTGCTCTATTATGACGGCCAGTTCAACGACGCGCGCATGGCGGTGACGCTGGTGACCACCGCAGGCCGCCAGGGTGCGGTCACCGCCAATCACGTTGAGGCCTTGTCGCTGGTGAAGGAAGATGGGCAGATCACCGGCGCGCAGGTGCGGGACAAGATCAGCGGTGAAGAATTCATGGTGCGTGCCCGGGGCGTAGTCAACGCGGCCGGCCCCTTCGTCGACAGTATCCGCCGGATGGATGAGCCGGATGTCGAACCAATCCTCAAGGCCAGCTCAGGTATTCACATTGTGCTGGACAAACGTTTCGTTCCTCCGGAGACCGGCCTGATGATCCCCAAGACCGAGGACGGCCGGGTGCTTTTCATCCTGCCCTGGCAGGGACATGCGCTGATCGGTACCACCGATGAACCGGCGGAGATCACCGACCATCCACGCCCCAAGGAGGAAGAAGTCGCCTATCTGCTGCGGCATATCAGCAAGTATTTCGACCTGGAGATCACCGAGAAGGATATCAAATCGACCTGGTCCGGACTGCGCCCGCTGCTGCATGACCCCAAGGCGGCCGATACCGCGCGCCTGGCCCGCGATCATATTATTCAGGTCAGCGGTTCGGGGCTGCTGACCATTGCCGGCGGCAAATGGACGACCTATCGGAAGATGGCACAGGATGCAGTCGATCATGCCGTCAAGACGTTTAATCTGTCTCCTGCAGCAGAATGCTTCACAGATCATCTGCCCCTGGTCGGGGCTGAAGATTATCGTGAAGATGGCGATCAGGTTCTGATCCGTGATTTCAATCTGGCCGAGGATGTGGCCTCGCATCTGCATCGCAGCTACGGCAGCGAAGCGCCCAAGGTGGCAGAGCTGGCCCGACAAGGGCTTGGCGAGCGTCTGCATCCCGACCATCCGGTGATCGAAGCCGAGGTGGCCCACGTGGTCCGTTTTGAGCAGGCCGAGCGCGCCGCCGATGTGCTGGTGCGCCGCACGACCCTCGCTCTGCTCGACAAGGAAGCGGCTGGGATGGCTGCCGAGCGGGTGATCGCAATCATGGCGAAAGAGCTGTCCTGGGATGAACCAAGGTGTCAGGCGGAGCGCGACCTGTTCGCCGAGCGTCTGCAAACCGCTCTCTAGGAGGAAAAAGATTATGAACTGTTATCCCTGTGCCAGAGAAAACAAAGAAACTCCGGCCGTGGCAGTCTGCTCGGTGTGCGGCAAGGGGCTGTGTCTCGAACATACGGTGGAGCGTGAGCTGCCGCTGGTACAGCGAGTCTCCGGCTGGGTCGATCAGTCGCTGATCCATCTCCTCTGTGCCGAGTGCGCAGAAGTGAAAACCCTCACTGACTAGAACAAAAGGCTTCAACGCAGAGGCGGGGAGCGGTGGTGAGATACAGATCTGATGGATCTCTTTTATCTCTCCTTCTCAGCGGCTCTCCGCTAAGGATTGAAGGTTTTTTCTATTGATTTAACACAAGGTGGAACGGATAAAGGAGGTGCATCGTGGCGGGCAGCGATATCTTTCTGGGCGAGTTTATCGGGACCATGATCCTGGTTTTGCTGGGTGACGGCGTGGTCGCCAACGTCCTGCTGGAGAAATCTAAAGGGCAGAATTCCGGCTGGATCGTGATTACTGCGGGATGGGGGTTTGGCGTTGCTATCGCTGTGTATGTGGCGGGCTGGATCAGCGGCGCACATATCAACCCTGCGGTGACTCTTGGGTTTGTCGCCATCGGCCAGGTCGGTGCGATGGATGCTGTGATCTACATGTGCGGGCAGTTTTCCGGAGCTTTTGCCGGCGCGGTGCTGGTGTGGCTGGCCTATCTGCCGCATTGGGGCAAGACTGACTCGCCCGAACTCAAGCTGGCGGTTTTCTGCACCGGCCCGGCGATCCGTGCCTACAGCCGCAACCTGGTGACGGAGATCATCGGTACTGCCTTTCTGTTGATTGGGGTTATGGGGATATTTAACGCCAACAACGGCATCGGCAGTGGATTCGGGCCTTACGCCGTTGGGATTCTGGTCTTCAGCCTCGGGCTCTCGCTTGGCGGTCCCACCGGCTACGCTATCAATCCGGCACGCGATCTCGGGCCCCGCCTGGCCCATGCGCTGTTGCCCATTGCGGGCAAGGGGCACTCCGATTGGGCCTACTCCTGGGTGCCGATCGCAGGGCCGGTGATTGGCGGTGTGCTCGGAGCTGTTTTGTATCAGACCGTTGTGACAAGACTGGTCGTCGGTTAGTCTATGAGAAACCTGAAAAAACGTAACTATTCAACTCGCGGGGGTCGCAACTCCCATGACAAGGATGTTTGGCGCCAGGGATGGCGCCAATCAAACGGCCAGGGATGGCGAAAAGTGGTCCTTGTCATGGGAGTTGCGAGCCCATGCTGAACAGGTGCAAAAAACAAACGGGGGAGAATCGTCATGGCTAAATACGTTGTCGCGCTTGACCAGGGAACCACCAGCACCCGCTGTATGATCTTCAACCGCGGTGGCGAAACCGTCGCCAACCACCAGCTCGAACATGAGCAGATCTGCCCCAGGGCAGGATGGGTGGAGCACGATGCCATGGAAGTCTGGAAGCGTACCAAGGACGTGATTCATGCCGCCACCGAGAAGGCCGGGCTGATCGCGCGCGACATCGCTGCCATCGGCATCACCAACCAGCGCGAAACCACCGTCGTCTGGGATAAAAAAACCGGGCAGCCCTACTGCAACGCTATCGTCTGGCAGGACACCCGCACCGACAAGATCTGCAACCAGCTTTCCGAAAACGGCGGCCAGGATCGCTTCCGCCCCAAGACGGGACTGCCGCTGGCGACCTATTTTTCCGGACCGAAAATCAAGTGGATGCTCGACAACGTACCCGGCCTGCGCGAGGCCGCCGAGCGTGGCGATGCGCTGTTCGGCAATATGGACACCTGGGTGATCTGGAAGCTCACCGGCGGCCCGGGGCCTGAAGCTGCCCATGTCACCGACGTCACCAACGCCTCGCGCACGCTGCTGATGAACCTGGAAACTCTTGACTGGGATGATGAAATCCTGGCCGAACTCGGCATCCCCCGCTCCATGCTGCCGCAGATTCGTCCATCGAGCGACCCGGAATTCTACGGGCTGACCCGCAGCGGCGGTCCTTTCGGCGGAGAAATTCCCGTCTGCGGCGACCTCGGCGATCAGCAGGCAGCCACCGTCGGACAGACCTGCTTCGAGGTGGGGGAGGCAAAAAATACTTACGGCACCGGCTGCTTTCTGCTGCTCAATACCGGTAACGAGATCGTGCACAGCAAGCATGGGCTGGTGACCACTGTCTGCTACCAGTTGGGTAAAGAGAAGCCCGTTTATGCCCTGGAAGGTTCCATCGCCATCGCCGGCGCCCTGGTGCAGTGGCTGCGCGACCGCATGCGGCTGATCAACACCTCGGCCGACGTGGAAAACCTGGCGAAGATGGTTGAAGACAACGGCGGCATCTATTTCGTGCCCGCTTTTTCCGGCCTGTTCGCTCCTTACTGGCGCAGCGAGGCGCGCGGTCTGATCATCGGCATGACCCGCTTTATCACCCGTGGACATATTGCACGCGCCACCCTGGAGTCCACCGCTTTCCAGACCCGGGAGGTGGTCGACGCCATGCAGGCCGACTCGGGTGTGACGCTGTCGACCCTCAAGGTCGACGGCGGCATGACCGCCAACGAGTTGCTGATGCAGATCCAGGCCGACATTCTGGGTGTGCCGGTGATTCGTCCCAAAGTCTCCGAAAGTACTGCATTGGGCGCCGCCTACGCCGCCGGGCTGGCGGTGGGCTACTGGAAAAACATCGATGACCTCAAGAAGAACTGGGCGGTTGACAAGACCTGGCAGCCGTCTGAAGATGACACCCTGCGCACCAAGAACTATCACATGTGGAAAAAGGCCGTGTCGCGCACTTTTGACTGGCTGGAAGATTAGAAAAAACGTCAAGGCGCAAAAACTTCTTGTTTTTCCGTGAAAAACCTGTAGTATGCCCCGCTGACTGTTCCATTGGTTGGCGGGGTTCAGCTTTTTTTATCCGCCGGCTCCTCATCGCTCCCTGACCCACCCCTCCGCATCCGGTTCCTTCACGAGCCCATGGCGACAAAACAGGTTGGCGACGATGCATGAAATGCCAGTCCTGTTTGTGCCGTAACCGATTTGTTCCCGGTGTCCTGACGACGTCCGGCGGTTCGGCGCGCCACCTCGTATTGCCTTTTGTTCTTTAGCCCGGATTATTCATGAAAACTTCTGCTGCAACCGACAATTGCCCGCCATCTCAAGCCGTGCTCGCTCCTTGCGCTTCGACGTACTGTGAGTACGTCTGTAGGGCAACTCCCTGTGCCAGGCTTGATCTGACGGACACTTGCCGGTTTCGCGACGAAGCTTCATGAATAACCCGGGCTAGACGGCGAAAGGAGAAGGAATTCTTGTGACTTTTTCTGACCTGAAATTGAGTGAACCTATTCAACGCGCCATCAAAGCCTGCGGCTATACCGAGCCGACCCAGATCCAGGCGCGCTCCATCCCTGAGATCATCGCTGGTCGTGACGTAATGGCCTCCGCCCAGACCGGGACGGGCAAGACGGCCGCTTTCATGCTGCCGGTGCTGGAGAAGCTCTCCACCGTGCGTAAAGGTCCCAAGGGCGCCCCTCGTGTCCTGGTGCTGACACCGACCCGCGAGCTGGCTTCCCAGGTGACTGAAGCGACCCGCACCTACGGGCGATTTATCAATATGCGCAGCGCCGTGATCCTCGGTGGAGTACCTTATGGCCCGCAATTCCGTGACCTGAGCCGGCCTATCGATCTGGTGGTCGGCACGCCGGGCCGACTGATCGATCATCTCGAGCGCGGCAGCCTCGATCTGTCGCGGCTGGAGTTTCTGATTCTGGACGAGGCCGACCGTATGCTCGACATGGGCTTCAAGGAGGATGTGGAGAAGATCACCGCCGCAGCTCCCGCCGCCCGCCAGACCCTGCTCTTCACTGCCACGCTCGATCGCCCCATGGCGGATCTGGCGCGCCGACTGCTCAAGGAGCCGGTGCGCATCGATATCGCGGGCAAGAAAGTGACCCACGAACACATCGTGCAGCATCTGCATGTCGCCGACGGCCTCGAGCATAAAAAACGCCTGCTCTGTCATCTGGCCGATGACAAGGGCATGACCTGCGCCATCATCTTTTCCGCGACCAAGGCGGGGGCCGACACTCTGGCGCGCGATCTGACACGCAGCGGTCACCGGGCTGCTGCTCTGCACGGCGACATGAGCCAGGGGGCGCGCAACCGCACCGTGGGTGATCTGCGCCGCGGCAAGATCCGCCTGCTGGTCGCGACCGACGTTGCGGCGCGCGGCCTCGATGTCTCCGGCATCAGTCATGTCATTAATTTTGATCTGCCTCAGGCCGCCGAGGATTACGTACACCGCATCGGCCGCACCGGCCGCGCCGGAGCTTCCGGGATTGCCATCTCCTTTGCCGCCGGTGATGAGGCGATCCGCCTGCAGCGCATCGAGCGCTATATCGGCCAGGCGCTGGCGCAGTCGGTGATTCCAGGTCTTGAGCCGACGCGCCCGCTGCGCAATGCCCGCCCCGCTGGAAATGGTAAAAAACGCTTTGGCAGCAAGCCTGCCGGCCGCAGTGACAAGAGCGGCCGCAAGCCCTGGGAGCGTAAGACCCGCAGGGATGCCAAGGGCCCGGTGATCGAGTACCGCAGCCGCAAAAATGAGTCGCGAGGATAAAACCCCTTCTGGCTCTTTGAAATTACTGTTTTTCAGTCAAGAACCCCCGGCGTTTATAAGTTAATTGCACTTATGGACGCCGGGGGTTCTTTGTGGTACGCTTCAGCGTCGCTGTATACGGATGTCGAAGATTTTGAATATCCATCGCGGTGCAGGAGCCATTTTATGGATAAAAAACTTCCTTACGGATTCGGAAAAACAGTTGAGAGGCCTTTTGACGAGGTGGTGGAGCGGGTGCGCGCGACACTCCGGGAGCAGCAATTCAAACTTATGAGCGAGATTGACGTGACCCGGCGTTTTAAGGAGGATATGGGGATGGATTTTCGACGTTACCGGATCCTGGGGGCGTGCAATCCTCATGTGGCTTACAAGGCGCTGTCCACTGAGATCGATATGGGGTTGCTTTTCCCCTGCAACGTGGCGATTTACGAGGAGAGCCCCGGCAAGACGACGGTGATGGCTGTTGATCCGGTGGTGGTATTCGGTTTCAACGACAGCGTCTCTCTGCAGAACCTGCTGGTGCAGATCCGCGATCGTCTCAAACTTGCCATTGACAAAGTCTGATGTTTTCGCAAAAAAAACGCCTAACGCCGTAGGGCGGAATCTTTGCGACGCCATCAAAAAAAGGCCTGCCGAATGTTCGGCAGGCCTTTTTTTGATGCGTCATTGTCCACTCCGACTCAGCCTTTTTTGTCCTCGGACCCATCTTCAAGTCGTTCGGCTTTGTCGCTGTTCTCGTCTTCATCGTCTTTCATGCCGGATTTGAAGTTGCGCAGTCCCTTGCCGAGGGCGCTGCCGACCTGTGGCAGTTTTCCGGCGCCGAAAATGATCAGAACCAGCACCAGAATAATGATCAGTTCTTGTGTTCCCAGTCCAAACATGTCCTTGATCTCCTCTTCGTAGAATCCAACCCGAATTCACAATACAACGCAGCGCGCAAAAGCGCAATTGTATACATTTTCTTGCCTGAGATCCGAATGTCCGTAGAATAGATCTCATGACCAAGAAAATAATTCATCCGGATGAGGCGGCCCGGCGGGCCTGGCAGTCTTTTTTTATCCTGCTTGGGGGGATGCTGGGGCTGGTGGTGGCCATGGGGATCGGCCGCTTCGTCTTTACTCCGATTCTGCCCCTGATGCAGCGCGACCTTGGCTTGAGCCACGGTGCGGCTGGCTGGCTGGCCGGCCTCAATTACCTGGGTTACCTGGTCGGTGCCCTGGCCTGCTCGCTGGCTCCAGCCCGCTGTGGCCACCGGCTGGTGGGAATAGCGGCGCTACTGGCCAGCATTGCCACCACTTTCTTTATGGCGATGACCCAAACCCTCTGGGTGTGGGGGATGCTGCGTCTTGTCGGCGGGATCGCCAGTGCGCTGCTGTTTATCCTGATTTCCAGTGAGGTGGCCGACGCTCTGGCCCGTCGCCGCCATCTGCCCTGGTTCGGCGCCCTGTACGGCGGAGTTGGATTGGGGATCGCCCTGAGCGGGTCGCTGGTGCCGGTTTTTGATAAGGTGGGCGGCTGGCAGGGGACCTGGATCGGCAGTGGCCTAATTGCCGTTCTGCTTGCAGCGCTTGGCGTAGCCCTGGGGCGGCGCAGGGGGAGCGTGCCGGCGCAGGCCGTGGCGACGGATTCTGCGGGCGGCCGTGGAAAGCCCCTCTGGCCGCTGGCGGTCGCCTACTTCTTCGAGGGGCTCGGCTATGTGGTCACCGCCACATTCCTGGTGGCGATCGTTGCTGCTGCGCCCGGTATGGCGCATCTGGCCCCCTATGCCTGGGTCGCGGTGGGGTTGGCGGCCATGCCGTCGACTTTATTGTGGCCCCGCTTTGCCCGGCGGGTCGGAACGCGCTTCGCCCTGCTGGCGGCTTTTGCCTTGCAGGCGACGGGAATCCTGGCGGGTATTGGCGCTGAAAGCATGCTGCTTGTGGCTTTTTCAGCGTTTTCTTTCGGGGCCACTTTTATGGGGATCGTGGCCCTGGTGATGGCAGAAGGGGGGCGGCGCATGCCGTTCGCACAGCGCCGTTCAGCGGCGGTTCTGACCGCCTGCTTCGGTATCGGGCAAATGCTCGGTCCCCCTGCCGCCGGAGTCCTCGCGGATCTTCATCATGGTTTCGGTCTGCCCCTTTTGCTGGCAGCCCTCGCTATTGGCGTGGGCGCTGTCTTTATCGCGCTGGATCGTGGATTCAGTGATGCCCCTCAACCATGATGCTTTCGCAAGAAAGCCAAATTTGAAAGGAGTCGACACGATGCCTTATGTCAACATCAAGATCACCAAAGAAGGCGCCACCGCCGAGCAGAAGGCGCGCCTGATCGAGGGCGCTACTCAACTGCTGGTGGATGTGCTGGGCAAGAACCCCGCCACCACGGTGGTGGTCATCGACGAAGTGGAGACGGACAACTGGGGCGTCGGCGGTGAGTCCATCACCGTGCGTCGTCGCACGGGACAGTAGTATTCAAAACCGGCCGTAGAGCTGCACCGCCAGAATCAGTGCCATCAGTGTCGTCGCAATCCAGCAGGAAACGATATCGGAACTCTTCACGGGCGGGTCCGCCGCCATCTTTCGTGCCTGCTCTGTGACCACCTCGTCCGGAACATGGGACAACAATGACCGGACCAGGGTTGGAAAGTCGGCATAGGCATTGGAGATGATCAAAAAATGCGCCTCGCTGCTGATACTCAGGAAGGCGCGCTTTTTGACCACCACCGCCTCGACTTCGGTCACCTCGTCGTAGCGCAGGGAGCGGTTGCGCAGGAATTTATGAATGGTGATCGCCTCGGGGCCGATCTCCGCGCTTCGGGTGGCGCTTTCAAGAAAAATGCCTGCCACTGGAATGATCAGGGCGCTTAAAACGATGATCTTGCCGGTGCTCTGCCCCTGCAGCAGGGTGACGATCAGCAGGGCGACGGAGAGGGCCAACAGCAGGCCGAGAGGCAGCAGAAATGCACGGCGGATGCGAAACTGGGCCGTGTCATGCGGCGATGCGGGCGGGTCGTTCTGAGCCTGGCTCATGATGCGTCCTCCCGTGCACGGATGAATGTGCCGCTTTTGCCGCCGTGTTTTTCCATCAGGCGGATGGCGCCGATCTCCATCTCCCTGTCCACCGCTTTGCACATGTCGTAGATGGTCAGTGCCGCCGTGGAAACGGCAGTCAGGGCTTCCATTTCGACGCCTGTTTTTCCGTCCACCGACACCCGAGCCTCGATTTCAACCCGTCCGGCGCCGGGGCGAGGGGTGAAATCGAGTTGAATGGAGCCGATGGGCAGCGGGTGGCACAGGGGGATCAGGTCCGGGGTTTTCTTTGCGCCCATGATGCCGGCGACGCGTGCCACGGCAAAGACATCCCCTTTTTCGACGTCACGATCAAGGATGCGGGTGAGGGTGGATTCCTTCATGCGGATTTCGCCGTGCGCTATCGCCAGACGCCGGGTGTCGGTTTTGCCGCCGACATCGACCATGACAGCGCGGCCTTCGGCGTCGAAATGGGTCAAATGATCGCTCATTTTTCGTTTTCCTCCGGGGTGAAAATGTCTTCGAGCATCTCCTCGGCGCTTTTGACGCCCATGAGGCGCAGGCCGGGCGGCGCTTCGAGGTTTTTCAGATTGCCGGCGGGCAGAATGCAGCGGTTAAAACCGAGACGGGCGGCCTCCTTGACGCGCAGGTCGGGGTGCGAAACCGCCCGTACTTCGCCCGCCAGCCCCACTTCGCCGAAGACGATGGTGCGTTGTGGTATGGCACGGTTGAGATGACTTGAAGCCAGCGCGGCCATGACGCCGAGGTCGACCGCCGGTTCGTCGAGGCGCACGCCTCCGGCGACATTGAGAAAAATATCCTGGGCGGGCAGAGACAGCCCGACTTTTTTGTCGAGCACGGCGACCAATAGCGAAACCCGGTTATGGTCAAAGCCCATGGTGGTGCGGCGCGGCGTGCCGAAGGAGGTGGTCGAGACCAGCGCCTGCAGTTCGACCAGGATAGGACGGCTTCCTTCGAGAGCCGGAACCACTGCGCTGCCGGCCGCGCCGTCCGGGCGCTCCGACAGAAAAAGTTCCGAAGGATTGGAAACTTCGGCCAGGCCGCGGTCTTTCATCTGAAACACGCCGATCTCGTTGGTGGAGCCGAAGCGGTTTTTGACCGCGCGTAGAATGCGGTAGGGATGACCTGGATCGCCCTCGAAGTAAAGCACCGTGTCGACCATGTGCTCCAGCATGCGGGGTCCGGCGATGGCGCCGTCTTTGGTCACGTGGCCGACCAGAAAGGTCGGGATGCCGTCCCCTTTGGCGACCTGCATCAGACGGCTGGCGCATTCGCGCACCTGGCTGACGCTGCCGGGTGCCGAGTCCAGGGCGGCGGTGAAAATGGTCTGGATCGAGTCGATGACCAGAAAAGCGGGTTTGAGTTCCGCAACCCGTTCGAGAATCGCTTCAAGGGAGGTTTCGGCCAGCAGAAAAACATCGCGCGGCGAGACTCCCAGCCGGTCCGCTCTCAGTTTGACCTGGCGCGCCGATTCCTCGGCGGTCACATACAGGGCGCTGCCCTGTTCGGACAGGCGGCTGACCGCCTGCAGCAGCAGCGTCGATTTGCCGATGCCGGGATCGCCGCCGATCAGGATGAATGACCCGGCCACGATTCCGCCGCCCAGCACCTGGTCGAATTCACCGATCCCGCAGCGGCGCCGGTCTTCCTTGGTGACCGCGACCTGGGGCAGTCTTTGCGGACGGCTGCTTGAAGTGGGGGCGCGGCTGTCACGGGCAGGCGCGGTCTTTTCCTCGACCAGGGTGTTCCAGGCCTGGCAGTCGGGGCAGCGTCCCAGCCATTTGGGGCTTGTGCCGCCGCACTGCTGGCAGACGAAGATGGTTTTAATGCGGTTTTTGGCTGGTTTCATAAGAGCTCCGCAGGCATTCTATGCCCTGGCGGCGACGGCGTCAACTTTCGTCTGAAGCTTTGTGGACAGTGGTTTTCATGGGAGACCGCCGTCGATTTTAGCCTTGCGATCATTGTCCCTGCGATATAATTCGAATATCCGCTCCGCTCGGAAATAAGTGTTCCATAATTGGGCGGTTCTGGCCCTTTTACGGAGGGTGCTCTTGTGAAAATCGGCTTGTTTAAATTCCTCTGCCTGGTTCTGACCGCTTTAGGAATCGAGCCGGGACGTGACCTCATTGAAAGGCATTTGGGATATAATGCTTCCGCCGATGCGATGCAGCGAGGAGACGTTGCCGGACCCTTGCTGGCAGATTCAAACTTTGCGACAAAAAGCCTTTGCAACTACCTTTATGAATGTTCCTTTAACCTTCTTTGTGTGCTAATATCTTGTTTTGGAACGATTTATGACGAGATGCGAACTGAAATACGGACACGAGGTGTTCCGCTGCGATCTGCCCGGGGCAAGGATCCTCACGCCGAGCGTCTTACCGCCGCGGATATCGGCCGCTGATCTGGTGCGGGAGGCGCTTGCTCAACCGCTGGGCAGTCCGCCGCTGGATCAGATCGTGCGCCCGCGCGAGAAGGTCACGATTGTGACCTCCGATATCACGCGATATACCGGCAGCGAGCATTATCTTCCGATTCTGGTGGAACAGCTTAACGCGTGCGGCGTCGCCGATGAGGACATCCTCGTTCTTGTAGCGTTGGGGATTCATCGCAAGCAGAGTGATGCCGAACACCGCAAGATTCTCGGCCCGCTGTCCGGGCGCATCCGCATCCTCGACCATGAGTGTGACGACCCGGCGGAGCTTAGACTTCTCGGCACCACCGCCGGCGGTATGCCGGTTTCGGTCAACCGCCACGTGGTTGAGACCGACCGGGTGATTGTCACCGGCACGGTCGGTTATCATTATTTTGCCGGCTTCGGTGGTGGTCGCAAAGGGCTGGTGCCCGGGGTGGCGTCGCGGGAAACCTGCATGGCCACTCATTTTGCCGTGTTCAATCCACCGGAGGTCGGTGGCAAGCATCCGCGGGCGGTGACCGGCGTGCTTGACGGAAACCCGGTGCATGAAGCTATTCTGGAGGCCGCCCGCCTTGTCGAACCCGATTTTCTGCTCAATACGGTGCTGACCCCCGACAAGCAGATCAGCGCCGTGTTCTGCGGGGGACTGGAAGCGGCCCACCTTGCCGGCTGCGAGCTGTGCCGCGAACTCTACAGCGTGCCGCTGGAACGGCCGGCCGACCTTGCGGTGGTCTCCTGCGGGGGCTATCCCAAAGACATCAATTTCATCCAGGCGCACAAGGCACTGGATTACGGGGTCAATGCGGTTCGGCCCGGCGGCACGCTGATTCTGCTGGCCGCCTGCGCCGATGGTTTCGGCAACAAGACTTTTTTCGACTGGTTTCAGTATACCGATCCGGCCTCGTTCGAAAAAGCGCTGCGTTCCGGCTATGAAATCAACGGTCAGACCGCCTATTCTACCCTGATGAAGGCGCGCTCCCATCGCGTGATTCTGGTGAGCGAATTCGGCCCGGTGGAAACCGAGAAAATGGGAATGGAAAAAGCGCGAAATCTGGATGAGGCTTTGCACCTGGCTCAGTCTGATCTGCCCGAGAACCCATTCACCGTAATCATTCCCGATGGCGGCACCGTCTTGCCGGTGACCGCCCGACTCTGAGAAAAGGATCAGGCATGGGCGAAACAGCTGAGCCGCAAGGACAAATGAGCCGACGCGAAATCCTTCAGCGCGTGCTGAGTTCCGATTCCCTGCCCACTCTGCCGACGGTGGCGGCCAAGTTGTTGTCGATCACCTCCGATGAGGAGACGACGGTACGCGAGATCGCCGAGCTGATTTCCCACGACATGTCGCTGTCCGCCAAGGTGCTGCGGGTGGTCAACTCCTCTTTTTACAGCCTGTCCTCCAAGGTCGGAAACATTCAGCAGGCGGTCACGATTCTCGGCATTCAGGCAGTGCGCAGCCTGGTTCTCTCCTTCTCCCTGCTCAACCTGACCCGGACGCCGTGCAGGGGCTTTAATCACAAAATATTCTGGGAGCGTTCGCTGGCTTCGGCGGTTTCGGCGCGCCTGATTATGGGGTATCTCGATGAATCCCAACGTGAGGAGGCCTTTGTCGCAGGGCTGCTGCAGAATATCGGGGAGATGATCCTGGCCATTGAATTCCCCGAAGATTGTGAACGCATCAGGGCGATGATTGACCAGGGATGTGAGGAAATGCTGGCTGAACAGCGTGTCCTGGGGGTCGACCATGCCGTCCTGGGGCAGGCGATTGCCCGGAAGTGGGGCTTTCCGTCTTCGCTGGTGACACCGATCGCCTATCATCACAAACCGCAGAGCTACCTGAGTGGCAACGAGGCGGCCGATCGTCTCAACAAGGTGGTGCATGTCTCCTATCTGATGGCCGGCATTTTTTACTCGGACCGGCCGGAAGTTTACCATCGCCGGTTTGTCGTTGAATCGAAAAAACTGCTGGGTCTTGATCCGACGCTGGTCGATGACATCGCCTCGCGGGTTCATACCGAAGTCAACCGGGTGGCGGGCTATTTTGGCATGCAGGTGAATATAGAGCACTCGGTGGAAGAGATTCTGCAGGAAGCCAACACGCGGCTGGCGCAGATCAACATGACCTACGAGCAGATGAACCGCGAGCTGACCGAAGCCAAGATGGAGCTGCACAGGCTGACTCGCGAGCTGCAGGAGAAAAATCGCCGTCTTGAGGCGCTGGTCAACCTTGATGGCTTGACGGGTGTTTACAACCATCGCTACTTTCAGTCCACCCTGCGCAAGGAAATCAGCCGCGCGCGCCGTCACGCCCACCCTTTGAGCCTCATCATGGCTGATGTGGACCATTTCAAGGGGTTCAACGACCATCACGGGCACCAGGTCGGTGATTTCATCCTGCGCGAGATGTGCCAGGTGATGACCCGCGTTCTGCGGGAGTACGACCTGATTGCCCGCTATGGCGGTGAAGAGTTCGCAGTTGTGCTGCCGGAAACCGATCTTGATGCCGCACTGAATGTGGCCGAAAAAATCCGCCTGGAAGTGGCGGAATCCCGCTTCGAGCAGGACGGCAAAACCTACCAGGTGGCCCTGAGCCTCGGGGTCGCCACTCTTTCGCCGGACGATCGCGCGACGACCTCGGATGAGCTGATCGGTCAGGCTGACCAGGCGCTGCTGCAGGCCAAACGCAAAGGGCGCAACCGGGTGCTGGCATTCGGTGAGAAAAACCGCTGGCTGGATCGGATCTGGCCGGGATAGATTGTTGTTATTTTTTTTAGAGGGGCGGTTTTATAAATGACGGATACTATTCTCAACCATATTTTTTCAGCGGAGTCGCTTCCTACCCTGCCGGCGGTGGCGGCCAAAGTGCTGACATTGTCTGCCGGAGAGGAGACCGACCTGCGCGAGCTGTCGCGGGTCATTTCGCAGGACGTCTCCTTGTCGAGCAAGATTCTCAGGGTCGCTAATTCGCCATTGTACGGCTTTTCCACACCCGTGGGGACGATCAACAAGGCTGTGTCGGTTCTGGGGACCAACTCGGTGCGCAGCCTGGTACTTTCGTTTTCCCTTATCGACCTGGGAGAACGGGGCAGATCCCAGGGGTTCAACTACACCCGGTTCTGGGAGCGCTCGCTGGCGACGGCGGTGGCCGCCCGTCAGCTCATAATGCGATGCGACGCGAGCTGTGCGGAGGAGGCTTTTATCGCCGGTCTGCTCGGCAATCTGGGAGAAATGCTGCTGGAGCTCAGTTTCCCGGAGCGCATGCGTGAAGTGGACCTGCGGGTGGAGGTTCACGGTTTGCAGAGGGTAGAGGTCGAACGGACCTTGGTGGGAGTCGACCATGCCGAAGTCGGTGCAGAAGCGGCGCGGCGCTGGCGGCTGCCGCCGCAGATTGCGCAACCGGTGCGCTACCATCATGATCCGCCTCGTGCAGTGGATGATCCCAATATGGACCGTCTGATCCGGGTCTGTCATTTGGCCGCCGTGCTGGCGGAAGTTTTTTTTGCTGCCGACCCGCGTCCATATGAGGAGCAGTTTCAACGGCGTGCTGAGGAGCTGCTTGACTTTAATGCACAAGCCTGTCGCGAACTGAGCGCCGGAATTCACGACGAAGTCAATGAGGCGGCGGGCTATTTTGGGTTGAACCTTCACCTCGAACGCTCCATCGAGGAGATTCTTCAGGAGGCGAACCAGCGTCTGGGCGAGATCAATCTGGCTTATGAACAGAGCAATCGAAAGCTGCTGCGGACCAACCGTGATCTGTTGGACAAGACCACTTCGCTTGAGCGGCTGGCTCACCTTGATGGGTTGACCGAAGTCTACAATCGGCGTTTTATGCAGACCTTCCTGTGTAGTGAGCACAGTCGCGCCACACGTTTAGATAACTCCCTCGCGCTGATCCTTGCCGATGTCGACGATTTCAAGGCGCTTAACGATTGCCTCGGTCATGTTGCCGGCGACCAGGCCTTGCGGGAAATCTGCCGCGTCTGCCGAAAAGTGGTGCGTGATTACGATTTGATTGCACGCTACGGCGGCGAAGAGTTTGCATTTGTCCTGCCGGAAACGACTCTGGAAGAGGCCGAGGGTCTTGCCGAAAGATTGCGGCATTCCATTGCGGAACATAAGTTCTGTTTTGATGGCAATTTCCGGCAGATCACTTTAAGCCTCGGGGTCACAGCTATTCGGCCGGCCTCTGACCGGCTGGGAGTTGACTGTTTGCTGCGATGCGCCGACCAGGCCCTGCTCAAGGCTAAATCGGGCGGGAAAAACAGGGTGGTTATTTTGTCAGGCCCGGAGCAGCAGGCGTTGTGCTCGCCCCTCGAACCTTGTCGGTAGAATCTGATTTAGACTTTCCCTTTATCTTAAACAAGGACAGATACTCGATGCTTGATTCCCGAATCATCAATGCACTGCGTGAGGTTGTCGGCAAAGACAATGTCACTACAGACAAAGCGGACCTGCTCTGCTACAGCTACGACGCCACCCAGCAGAAATTCATGCCGGAGGTGGTCGTGCACCCTTCGACCTCTGAACAGATCAGCCGCATCATGAAACTGGCCAATGCCGAAAAGATCCCCGTCTTTCCGCGGGGTGCCGGCAGTGGCTTTACCGGCGGCTCGCTGCCCACCGGCGGCGGCATGGTGGTGACCACCGAGCGCATGGACCACATTCTGGAGATTGACCAGGACAACCTGGTGGCGGTGGTTGAGCCGGGCGTGGTGACCGAACAGTTTCAGAAGGAGGTGGAGAAGGTGGGGCTGTTCTATCCGCCCGATCCGGCCTCCCTCAAGTTCTCCACCCTGGGGGGCAACGTCGCCGAATGCGCCGGCGGGCCGCGCTGCGTCAAGTACGGCGTGACCAAGGATTATATCCTCGGGCTGGAGATCGTGACTCCCACCGGTGACATCATCACGACCGGCGGTTCCACCATGAAAGGGGTCGTGGGGCTCGATCTGACCAAGCTCATGTGCGGCTCGGAAGGCACGCTGGGGATCATCACCAAGATCGTCATCAAGCTGCTGCCGCTGCCGGAGGCCAAAAAGACCATGCTGGTGCTGTTCGATTCCATCGACGGTGCAGCCCAGGCCGTTTCGACTATTGTGCGCAACAAGATCATCCCGGCCACCCTGGAGTTCATGGACGGGCGCACCATCGACTGCGTGCGCCAGGCCACCGACCTGCAGGTGCCTGAAGGGGCCCGCGCCGTGCTGATCATCGAGGTGGACGGCGACCGTGAATTTCTGGATAAGCAGGCGCAGCGCATTGCCGAGATCATCAAGCCCCTCGGCGTGGTTGAGACGCGCATCGCCGAGACGCCGGCCGAAAGCGAGGCGCTGTGGCAGATCCGCCGCTCGGTGTCGGCCTCGCTGCGCAAGGTCAACCCCGACAAGTTCAACGAGGACATCTGCGTCCCGCGCTCCAAGCTTCCGGACATGATCCGCAAGATTGACCAGATCGCCGACCGCCACGGTGTGCCCATCGTCAACTTCGGTCATGCCGGCGACGGCAATATCCATGTCAACATCATGATCGACAAAAAAATCCCCGGCGAGTTGGAAAAAGCGGAAAGAGCGATCGAGGAGGTCTTCAAGGGCGCGCTGGAGCTGGGCGGGACCATGAGCGGTGAGCACGGCGTCGGCATCGCCAAGGCCGCCTACATCCCCCTCGAACTCACCGAGGAAACGGCCGCCTATATGAAGAAGATCAAAAAGGCCCTCGATCCCAACAACATTCTCAACCCCGGCAAGATCTTCCTCGACAACTGATAAGGATAAGGAGGCCACAAAGACGCTAAGAGCGCGAAGAAAGTCAAAAGCTTCAACGCAGAGGCGCGGAGAAAAAATTATCCCCTCCCCCAGCGGGGGAGGGCTAGGGTGGGGGAACGGTTTTGGGCAGCGTCCCGAATTCCCCCCTCCCAACCTCCCCCCGCTGGGGGGAGGGGTGCAAGTAAATATTATCCGTTGAAGCTTTTGACTTTCTTCGTGTTCTTCGCGTCTTAGTGACACATAAAAAATATGCCTAAGATGAAACAACTCGAAGACTTCCGTGAAGAAATCGAACAGTGCGTCAAATGCGGCGCCTGCCGTGCCCACTGCCCGGTGTTCGGCGCGGAGAAGCATGAAGGGCGGGTGGCGCGCGGCAAGGTGGCGCTGGCCGGGGCGGTGCTCGACGGCGAGATCGACCTTGAGGAGAAAGTGCTCGAGGACATGAGCCAGTGCCTGTTGTGCGGCAGCTGCGGTGCCCAGTGCCCCAACAAGGTGCCCACCGATGAGATCGTTGCGGCGGCGCGTCGCCGCATCGCCGAGCAGAAAGGCCTGTCGAGTTTCGGCAAGGGCGTGGCCGCGGTGCTGGGGCGCCCCAAGCTGATGGATCTTCTGGCCAAGACCGGCGGCAAGTTCTCCTCGCTGCTGTTCAAGAAGCTGCCGGAGGACAGCGGCCTGCGCCTGCGCTTTCCGGCACCCTTTCTGGAGAGCGACCGCACCCTGCCGCCCATTGCCGGCAAACCTTTTCGCGACCGGGTGCCGGAGGTGATCGAAGGGCGCGAAGGTGAACCGACGGTCGCTTTTTTCACCGGCTGCGGCATCAACTACATGTACCCCGCCATCGGCGAGGCGCTGCTGGCGGCGCTGAAATTTGTCGGCGTTACGGTGATTATCCCCAAGGATCAGGGCTGTTGCGGCCTGCCGGCGGTGAGTGCCGGGGCGCAGGAGACGGTGGAGAAGCTGGCCGAACTCAACCGCATCGCTCTCACCCGGCGGCCGGTGGATTACGTGGTGACCGCCTGCGCCTCCTGCAACGCCGGCATCGGCAAAATTTACGCGGATTTCGGCGGAGAGTATCTGCCGCTGTCGGAACGCATCGCGGATATTTTCGTTTTCCTGGCGCGTCACGGATTGCCGGAAAAACTTGCGGCTTTGCCCAGAGCAGCGAAGAGAAAGAAAGTTACCTACCACGATCCCTGCCACCTGCGCACCCAGGGGATCACCCGCGAGCCGCGCGAAATTCTCAAGGCGCTGCCGCAGGTGGACTTTGTGGAGATGGAGGAAGCCGGTACCTGCTGCGGGCTGGGCGGCACCTATTCGGTGTATCACTACGACACCAGCAAAAAAATCGGCGCGCGCAAGGCAGGCTATATCGGGGCCAGCGGCGCGGAGCTGGTGGCCACCGACTGCCCGGGCTGCATCATGCAGCTGCAGGACAGCATCAACCACGCCGGCGGCAAGGCGCGTGTGGTGCATGTGCTTGAACTGCTGATGGAGGCGCTGCCGGATCTATCCAAAGGCGATAAAAGCGAATAACGATTCCGGTCAAGGAGTGCCAATGGCGATGGGTGCGAAGATTATTTCAGCAATTCTCTGGTGTGTGGTCTTTTCTGTTTCCGCGCTGCCTGTCTCCGCGAAGGCCGCCGAGGTCGCGCCTCAACTGCGGGCGGTGCTGGCGCGATCGGTGCCGGATGAGAAGATCCCGGTTATAGCCACGCTGTCCCGTAGCGAAGAGCTCGTCGCCCAGGCGCGCGGCTTCGGAAGAAAGCATCGGGATTCTCTGGTGCGTGAGCTGAAAGAGCGCTCGCAGCGGGGACGGGCGGAGTTGGAGGGTTTTCTGCGGAAGTACGGCATCGAAGACGCCACGGAACTCTGGTTGATCAATGGGATCGCATTGCAAGCCGATCCGAAAACGCTGGCCGCGCTCAGCGAGCATCCGGCAGTGGATACGCTTTACTTCGATGAAACACGGCAATTGAGTCCTGAGCCGCGTCTTTCTTTTCCTGTTCACGGCTGGAATATTTCGCAGGTGGGTGCCTACGAATTATGGGACATGGGGCACAGCGGCGCAGGGGCGGTGGTGGCCGTGCTTGATTCGGGTGTCGATCTGGAGCATCCGGATCTTGGCTCCCGTTGGCGCGGCCCTGCCGACGTCGGCTGGTTTGATCCTTACGATGACTCACCTGAGCCCTTTGATCAGATTATCCAGGCGGATCCGGAAAGCCCTGACTCCCAACTGGGCCACGGGACTGCGGTTACCGGGATCATTGTGGCCGGGGACGAATTCGGTCTTCCTCTCGGGATGGCGCCTGATTCCAAATGGATTGCAGCGCGGATTTTCGGGCCGGACAACACAAGCAGCTCTTCCAAGATCATCAAAGCCCTGGAGTGGACTCTTGACCCCAACGAGGATGGCAATACGGCAGATGCGGCGGATATCGTCAACAATTCCTGGGGAATTGTTGTTGAAGATGATCAAAATGGTATTGAACCAGAGCGGTGCATCGAGACATATCGGAGGGCGATTCAGGGGCTTAAAACTGCCGGCGTTGCGGTGGTGGCGGCAGCGGGAAACAGCGGCCCTGATCCTTTCACCAGCGAAAGTCCCGGCAACTACCCTGAAGTGCTGGCGGTTGGCGCCACCGATGATGAAAAGCGTGTGACCGATTTCAGCGCTCGCGGTCCTTCGGCCTGTGACGACGGCGTTTATCCGCAGCTGGTGGCACCCGGAACTATGATTATGACGACCAATGCCACTGCGGTATCAAACTATGTGACCGTTGCCGGCACCTCTTTTTCCGCCGCGCACCTCAGCGGCGCCCTGGCTCTTCTGCGCGGCGCCTTTCCCGATGTCGACATGGCCGCAATCGAAGATGCTCTGCTGGTGTCCGCCGTTGATCTTGGTGTTTCGGAGCCCGATAACAGCTATGGGCATGGCCTGATCGATGTGCCCGCGGCCTACGATCATCTGCTGACGCCGGTGCTGGCGGCGCCAACCAATGGCGCCATGGTCGACGGGCCGGAGGTGACGCTGCGCTGGGAGCAGCTGCATGATTCCCGCGGCTATCCGCTGAGCGCCCAGGTGCGCATCGCGACCGATGACGATTTCAGCGAGGCGACCAATGTGACAGCGTCTGCAGCCTCTTCGACCTCCCTGTTGTGGGCGGGAGCTGCAGGGTTGTTTCTCTGTTCCCCCTTGTCACGTCGCCGGACGCGCAGCGGGCGTATCGTCCGGACTCTTTTGATTGTTATCGCGTTGGGGTTCGGTATGCCGGCCTGTGGTGGTGGAGGAGGAGGAGGAGGGGGGGGGAGGTGACGGGGATGTCATTGAAGGGCAAACGCCATCTCAGTTCGTGACGAGATCGGTGACATTGGGCGAGTTGGAACCGGGCATAACCTACTTCTGGAAGGTTGAAGTGGAAAGGCCCGATGGACAGGTTGTTGAGAGCGCCGTGCGGTCGTTTACTGTGCGTCCCTGAAACTTTTACCCGGGAAAAAACTTCCCCCCTCCCAACCTCCCCCCGCTGGGGGGAGGAGCTCTGAATTCCCCCCTCCCAACCTCCCCCCGCTGGGGGGAGGAGCTCTGAATTTCCCCCAGCGGGGGAGGGTCGGGGTGGGGGAGCTTGAGAGCTGCGACTTATTCCACCTGTATCTCCCGCGCTTGTGAGCGGTCCATCGGTGCTACAGCCAAGTTCGATACCTCATCCCCCTGGCGCACCTCCACCGTCAGCTCCGAGCGGTCACGCCCTTTGCCGTAAGCGGCCACCAGTGCGCAGGCGGTCTGCAGGTCGTCCGCTTCGGGGCGGCCGCTGACCAGGCCGAGGGGGCCGGCGACGCCGCGCGCGCGGACCAGGGCATGGCCGGGGCGCAGCAGGTCCTGGATGGCGTCATTGTCGCTTTCATTGCGGCCCAGGGTCAGCTTGGCGCGCGGTGACAGCCGGAACTGGCGCCCCACTTTGAGCAGCTCCACATCATTGGGCGTGCATTCGGGGTGGTGGGTCAGCAGGTCGCGCAGGCGGCCGGTAAACGATTTTTCCGTCAGCAGGCAGCCGCCGCCGGACGACGGGTAATCTTCGAGCCCCCATTCCTTTGCCAGCGCCTCCTGTCTTTTGCGCGAGCGCCCCTGGATATCGAGCAACTGCTCGCGGTCGACCAGGCCCTGTTCCTCCATGGGAGTGATGGGCAGCAGCCGGGCCGAGAGCGGCCGTAGAATCCGGTCGGGACAGCCGGCGTGTTTGGCGACCGCCTTGAGGGCGTTGGCATTCTGGCTCATGGGGCGCTGGCCGAGCACTTCCCCCGAAAAAAGAAAATCGAAACCCTCGGCATCCATAATTTCTGCGGCGAGGCGAAACATCAGGGCGTGGCAGTCGATGCAGGGGTTGAGGTTCTTGCCGTAGCCGTAGCGCGGGTTTTTCAGCATTTCAAGATGAATTTCGCTGATATCCTGAATTTTCAGGGGGATGTCCATCTGCTGTGCGGCTTTCCGGGCGCGACCGGCCCCGAAAAAGGGGGTGACGAAAGCGATGCAGGTGACTTCAACGCCCTGGCGCTTGAGGGCCATGGCGGCGAGGCTGCTGTCGAGACCGCCGGACAGAAGTCCGAGTGCCTTGCTCATGATATTTCCTCCGGATTGTCCTGTCATTTAGTGTAAGCGCGGAAGACTAGCACATGCGTACGGGCCTGAGCAAGTTTGGCGAGGTTGAAGCTTGACAGTGGGATGAAAATCGTTGAATATTAAGTTTATTTTATTTTCACGATCAGCCCGCTATTCAGGAGGCCGTCATGGCCAAAATCGATGCCCTTTTTAAACTGATGAAACAGCAGGGAGCGAGCGATCTGCACATCTCTTCCGGCGCTCCGCCCCTTCTGCGCCTGCACGGCGAAATGCAGCAGCTCAACTATCCGCCGCTGAGTCATGACCAGGCGAAGGTGCTGCTGTTTGAAATACTGACCGCCGAGCAGCGCAAGCAGTTCGAGGAGACCCGCGACCTCGATTTTGCTTACCCTCTTGAGGGCATCGCCCGCTTTCGCGGCAATATCCTCGACACCCATCGCGGCATCGCCGGCGTGTTCCGTATCATCCCCGACAAGATTCTCTCCGCCGACGACCTTGACCTCCCTGAAGGAATCCGCAAGCTGACCCGCCTGAAAAAGGGGCTGGTGCTGGTCACCGGCCCTACCGGCAGCGGCAAGTCCACCACCCTGGCGGCGATGATCGACCTGATCAATACGACGCGGCGCGAGCATATCCTGACCCTGGAAGATCCCCTGGAATTCGTGCATGAAAACAAGATGTCGCTGCTCAACCAGCGGCAGATCGGTCAGCACACCCAGTCGTTCGCATCGGCGCTCAAGGCTGCGCTGCGTGAAGATCCTGACGTTATTCTGGTCGGGGAGATGCGCGATCTGGAGACCATCTCTCTGGCGATGACGGCGGCGGAGACGGGTCACCTGGTGTTCGGCACCCTGCACACCAACTCGGCGGCCAAAACCATCGACCGCATCATTGACGCCTTTCCCAAGGACGCCCAGGAGCAGATCCGCACCATGCTGGGGGAGAGCCTCAAGGGGGTGATCTGCCAGCAGCTGCTGAAGACCGCCGACGGCAAGGGGCGCATCGCGGCGCACGAGATCCTGGTGGGCAATGCGGCGGTGAGCAACCTGATCCGCGAGGGCAAGACCTTCCAGATTCCCTCCATCATGCAGACAGCGCGCGGCGAGGGGATGCAGCTCATGGACCATCGGCTGATGGAGTTGCTCAAGCAGGAGAAGGTGACGGTCGAGGAGGCCTACCGCTGCGCGGTGGAGAAGCGCACTTTCGAACCGATGCTGCAGAAAAAGGCGGAATCGCCGCGGTCGTAACAGGGGTTTCGCGGTAGTCGGCGGACGTGCTATAAGTGGGGTTATTCAGCGTTGGTGGCCGGGGGTTGCACTCACCCTCGCCCAGGGACGCATGAACCCATCCCTGGGGCTTGATTGTCGCCGTCCTGGCGACAAACACCCTTGGCGAGGGCGAGTGCAACCCCCTGATCCTGGGCTGTTGGCTTGCCATTTAGCAGTTGCACAGCATGGGAGCTACGACCCCATCAAGGTGAATGCTCTCCCCCCTGTATTTTTGCGATCTCTTGGAACAGGAAATTCAGCGTGCGCGATACTTTCGGCCGTCAAATCGATTATCTCCGCCTCTCCATCACCGACCGCTGCAATCTGCGTTGCCGCTACTGCATGCCCGATGCCGGGGTGCCGGATCTCAGCCATCACGACATTCTGTCTTATGAAGAAATGCTGCGTGTTGCGCGGGTGGCGGTCGATATGGGCGTTCGCAAAATCCGTGTGACGGGGGGCGAGCCCCTGGTACGCAAGGGGGTGATCGATTTTATCGCCCGCCTGAGTGCCTTGCCGGGGCGCCCTGAAATCACTCTCACCACCAACGGCCTGCTGCTGGCGGATTATGCCTGCGATCTCAAAGCGGCCGGCCTCTCCCGCGTCAATGTCAGTCTCGACACCCTGCGGCCGGAGCGCTTTCTTGCCATAACCCGGCGTGAAGGTCTGGAGCCTGTGCTGGCCGGGCTTGAGGCGGCCCAGCGCCATGGCCTGACGCCTCTCAAGATCAATATGGTGCCCATCGCCGGCGTTAATGCCGACGAGGTGGCCGACTTTGCCCGTCTGACGCTGAAGCATCCCTGGGATGTGCGGTTCATCGAGTTCATGCCGGTGGCGGGAGATCTGGACTACGGTGAGAAACAGCGCTTTGCGGCGGATCGGATCTTGGGCGCGCTGGCGGAGCAGGGAAAGCTGGAGCCGATCAGCGATTCACGGCCGGGTAGTGTGGCACGCCTCTACCGGTACGACGGAGGGCTGGGGCGCATCGGCGTGATTTCGGCGGTGTCGCGGCATTTCTGCGGCGAATGCAATCGCCTGCGCGTCACTGCGGATGGACGGGTGCGCCCCTGCCTCTTCTCGGTAGAGGAACTTGACCTGCGGACCGTATTACGCAGCAGCGATGACGACATTCACCTCAAAGCCGTGCTGGCTTCTGCCGTCGCGGCAAAGCCTGAAAAGCATCTTATCGGCGAGAGCGACTTCAAGCAGGGGCCACGCCACATGCACGGCATCGGCGGCTGACCCCACCCCTCACCCCTCACCGCGCTTAGTGCGCTAAGCGCGCAGCGCCGCCGGAATCCGATCCTCACAGGGAATACGTACCTGGCACAGTCCGCATGGGGTCGCACCTGTCCCGTAGGTTTGCGTGGCATGCGGAGTGGTGACCTCGCGGATATATTGACGGCAGCGATCCTTGTCATGGCCATGTACGGTGGTGATGGCGTCGGCTGGGCAGCGCCGCACGCAGGCACCGCACTGCCCGCGCGCATGCCACAGGCACCAGGCCTGGTGATTGTCGCCATAGGGGCGCTCGCTGGCGGGCAGATCGATGCGGGCGACGACCGAACCGAAGCGGACAGCCTTGCCCCGGCGGGTGATCAGGCCGTCGCTGAGCCCGAAGGTGCCCAGCCCTGCGACAAATGCGGTATGGCGTTCGGACCAGTTGGAAGCGAGCCCCTGGCCGGGTGACTGCTGGTAGGCGAAATCGGGCAGGCGCTCGGGCGCCACGGCGGGAAATCCCGCCTTCGTCAGTTTCTCGGCCAGATGCAGCCGCAGCTCGCAGTTGAACTGCTCGCCGTAGAAGCGGGAGCGGGCCCAACGCTCCGCGGGGAGGGTCTGCTCTTTCCCTTCGTCGGCGCGGGTCTGTGCGGTCTGGGGCAGGACGTAGCTGATCACCCGCAGCTCCTGCGGCCGGATTGCGATATCCGGATGAGCCATGGCAAAGGCCTCCTCCGGGGTCCAGTAGAAGGGGCCGATCATCTCCTTGAAGCGGCGGAAAAAAGGGTCATCGCCCCGCGCAACGGCGACATGGGGGGTGGCCCAGGCTTTTTCGGGCTCTTTCAGATGAAGGTTGTTGCTCGGCGCGTTCTGCCAGAAGTCGTGCACGATCTTTTCGATCCATGAGATTTGCGGGTGTGACATGGCGTCCTTCCTCTATGATCGGTTGAGGTGGATGGCGTTTTCCTACTACCTTGGTCGGTTTTTTGGATCCTGTCAAGGCAGCGTCCCCGCAGCTCTTCCTTCCTTGCGTCACTTCACCAGCACCGTCCACAGAATCCCGGCACTGATCGCTGAGCCGATCACGCCGGCCACGTTGGGTGCCATGGCGTGCATCAGCAGATAGTTGCTCGGGTCGGCCTGGCGGCCGACGGTCTGCACCACGCGCGCCGAATCCGGAACGGCGGAGACCCCTGCCGCGCCGACCAGGGGATTGATTTTATCCGTGAGAAAGAGGTTGAGAAACTTAGCGAACAGGATGCCGCCTGAGGTGGCGACGCAGAAGGATAGCGCACCCAGACCGAAAATAAGGATTGATTGCGAGGTGAGAAAGTGATCGGCGCTGGTGCTGGCGCCCACGGAGAACCCGAGCAGGATGGTGACGATGTCGATCATGGCGTTGCGGGCGGTGTTGGCCAGGCGGTCGGTGACGGTGCACTCCTTGAGCAGGTTGCCGAAGAACAGCATGCCGATCAGGACCATGGAGCCCGGCGCGATCATGGCGCAGATCAGGAAGGCGGCGATGGGAAAGATGATACGCTCGCGCTTGCTGACGGTGCGCGGTGCTTTCATGTGGATGCGCCGTTCCTGTTCGGTCGTGAGCAGGCGCATGATGGGTGGCTGGATGACGGGGACCAGCGCCATGTAGCTGTAGGCGGCGATGGCGATGGAACCGAGCAGATGCGGAGCGAGTTTGGCACTGAGAAAGATGGCGGTGGGGCCGTCTGCGCCGCCGATGATGCCGATGGCGCCTGCTTCCGCGGGAGTAAACCCGAGATAGAGTGAACCGAGCAGAGTGAGGAAAATGCCGATCTGGGCGGCGGCGCCGAGCAGTACCAGCTTCGGATTGCTCAGCATGGTGGAGAAGTCGGTCATGGCGCCGATGCCGAGAAAGATCAGGGGCGGAAACAGCCCTTGACTGACGCCGAAATAGATATAGCTCAACACGCTGCCTTCGTCATAGACGCTCAGAGGCATTCCGGCGATGGAGGGGATGTTGCCGACGATCACGCCGAAGCCGATGGGGATCAGCAGCAGGGGCTCGTAATCCTTGGTGATCGCCAGGGTGATGAAGACAATGCCGATGATGATCATCAGCAGATGCCCCCAGGTCAGGGACATAAAGCCGGTATTCTGGAAAAAGTCGCTGAGCAGTTCCATGACGATCTCTCCCTTTGAAGAGAAGTGGCGATTTTGATTGACCCCGCTCCTGCACAAGACTTGCCGTAAAACGGGCCCGCGGGTGCACGGGACTAAACAGTTTGATGACTAAGGAGAAACCAGGACCAGCTCCTGCCCCTGGCTGACGGAATCACCCTCCTGCACGTTGACCGCGGTGACGGTGCCGCCGATGCGCGCATTGATTTCATTCTCCATCTTCATCGCTTCCATTTTGAGGAGCGGCTCGCCGGCCGCGACCGTATCACCGACCTTGACATAGACCGACAGGATGGAGCCGGGGATCGGAGCGGTCACCCGGCCCGGCTCGGAGGCTCCGGAGGCACCCGCAGATCTGGTTTGGGGTGGTGCGGGGGACGGAGCACGGGATGCGCGATTCTCAATCGTCCGGCTGTCCTCCGTATGGCTGAAGACCTCCGCCACCCGGTCTATGGTCACGGTGATCTCGCGTCCGTTGACATCGAAGGTCGCCTCTTCGGCGCCCAGGTCCAGAAGTTCGATACGGAACGATTTACCGTTCAGGGTCAGTTCGTATTTACGCATGGGGGCCTCCCTCGGACAGCGATCTCATACGACCGGCGGAATTCCAGATGGAACCCTGTCCCGGCCTGCGGCGGATGGTGATGCGTTGCCGATCGCCCCCCGCCCGCTCCATTTCAAGGTGCAGTACCAGTGTGAGCGCCGCGATGATCTCCTCGTCATCGGGCGGATCGGGCCCGGTTTCGCTCTTGTCTTTTGCCGTGGGGGCCGTCGGGGCCGATGCCGCGCCGCGCAGGCGGTCGAACAGGGCCAGCAGGTTCGGCAGGCGCGCGATAAACAGGCTGATGAGCGCCAGCCCGCTGAATACGACCAGCATGCCGGTCAGGGTGATGCCCAGCCCCTGCCCCTCAATGACATTGTCCCAACTCAGTTTCATGTTGTACTCCCTTGATCCGTAAAAACATCAGTTCTGCGGCTGATTGCAAAGGACAGGGTCACAGCGGGATGTTGCCGTGTTTTTTGCGGGGGTTGGCGTCCTGTTTGCCTTCGAGCATGTTCAGCGCCTTGCAGATGCGAAAACGGGTGCGCTGCGGCAGGATCACCGCATCGATGTAGCCGCGCCGCGCTGCCGCATAGGGGTTGGCGAAGGCTTCGGCGTACTCTTTTTCCTTCTCCGCCAGGATGTCCCTCCCCTGATCGGGGTTCTTGGCAATTTCCCGTGCATGCAGAATTTCCGCGGCTCCGCGCGCCCCCATAACGGCGATCTCGGCAGTGGGCCAGGCATAGTTGATGTCGCCGCGCAGGTGCTTGCTGCTCATGACGCAGTAGGCGCCGCCGTAGGCTTTGCGCAGGGTCACTGTCACCTTGGGGACGGTCGCTTCGGCGTAGGCGTAGAGCATTTTTGCGCCGTTGCGGATGATGCCGCCGTATTCCTGGGCGGTGCCGGGGAGAAAGCCGGGCACGTCGACAAAGGTCACCACCGGAATGTTGAAGGCGTCGCAGAAACGAACGAAACGCGCACCCTTGACGGAGGCGCTGTTGTCGAGGACTCCGGCCAGATGCTGGGGCTGGTTGGCGACGATGCCGACCGACCGGCCGTCATAGCGGGCGAAGCCGATGATGAGGTTGGGGGCGTAATCGGGCTGCAACTCGAGAAACCGACCGTCGTCGACCGTTTCGCCCACCACGTGCCGGACATCGTAGGGTTCGTTGCTGTTTTCCGGGACCAGCGCCGCAAGGGCTTCGCTCTCGCGCTCGGGCGGGTCTTCGCTCTCCACCCGCGGTGGCGGTTCCATATTGTTCTGCGGAATGTAGCTGAAAATTTCCCGCAGCTGCCCGATGGCTTCCATCTCGCCATCCGCCGCCAGGTGTGCGGTGCCGCTGCGGGAGGCGTGAACGTCGGCGCCGCCCAGCGTCTCTACGTCCACATCCTCGTGGGTCACTGCTTTGACCACCTTGGGACCGGTGAGAAACATATAGCTCTGGCCGCGCACCATAATGGTGAAATCGGTGAGGGCGGGGGAGTAGACGGCGCCGCCGGCGCAGGGTCCGAAAATGCCTGACAACTGCGGAACGACGCCCGACGCCATGACGTTGCGCAGGAAGATGTCGCTGTATCCCGCCAGACTCTCGATCCCTTCCTGGATGCGGGCGCCGCCGGAATCATTGAGCCCGATCAGCGGCGCACCGTTTTTGACGGCCATATCCATCACTTTGCAGATTTTCTCCGCAAAGGTTTCTGAAAGCGAGCCGCCGAACACGGTAAAATCCTGCGAGAAGACGTAAACCAGCCGTCCGTCGATGGTGCCGTATCCAGTGACCACCCCGTCTCCGGGGAATTGCTTCTCCTGCATCCCGAACTGATGGCAGCGGTGCGTCTTGAACATATCGAATTCTTCGAAGCTGCCTTCATCGAGCAGGTACTCCACGCGTTCGCGGGCCGTCATCAAGCCTTTGGCGTGTCGTTGCGCGATGCGCCTGCGTCCGCCTCCTTCAAGGGCCTGGCGGCGTTTTTCGAGCAGCTCGGTGATCTTATTTTCCATTTTCATGGTCTGCTTCCCCTGGATAATCAGCTCTTCAGCCGTTGTAGTAGATGGAATAGAGGGTTTCGCTGCCGAGCAGCGCATCGACCTGGGACTGCAGCTCCCGGCGGCGCGGATCTTCGACCCAGTCCTGCCAGTTTTCCAGCGCACGCCAGCTGCTGATCACCAGCCGCTCCTCGGGATCGTCGTAATTTATGAGGGTTTCGCCCGAGATGTAGCCGGGGCAGGTGTTGGCCAGAGCACGCATCTTCAGGAGCAGGGGACGCAGATCTTCTTCCTTTTCCCGGGGGACGCGGCGTACGATGATAATCTTGACGGCCATGGGCGGCTCCTCCTACCTGTTGTTGGAATAAAAACCAGGTTATATGTTTTTTTAATAAACCCATGTCAATACTTAACAGATCATTGCGGGAATTGCAAATGGAGAAATGCGTTTTCTGAGGCGGTGAATAGACGCGGTGATGAAGATGCGTGACTGCGAGGGGAAAAGGTTTCCAGTCGCGCAGTAAAAACTGTTATTATCAAGGATTGATGACGTCGCAAAAAGTCCGCCCTACGGCGTTACGGCGTTTTTTCAGGACCTCGACATACCTGATGTATGCCTTCGCCCCTGAAAAACCACCAAGCCTTGCAGGACGAAATTTTTGCTTAGCCATCTTCTGTTTTTGCGAGTGCTTCAAGGATTGTACGCTTAGAATATGCGAGCGAAAAACGTATGTGACGGGGGTTTCATGGCGAACCAGCAAAAGGACGAAGGCGGCCTGTTTAAAGGGATTTTCGCCAGTTATATGATTTTGGTCCTGCATGCCTTGCTGATGCTGCTGCTCGGCCTGCTTGTGGTTTTTTTCCGCGGCGTGGTGGAATACATGCTGTGGATTGTTCTCGGCGGACTGGCATTGATCGGCCTTTCGGGCTACTTTTTTTATCGGCGAGTTAAAAATCGCAGCGGGCAGCTCGGCACCATTCTCAACGATCCCGCTTTTCGCGACCGGCCGGTGGAGATCAGTTTTCTGGGTGGACTCGCATCGGTGCGACTCGGCAACCGCGGCCAGTGGGGTGAGGGGGCCACTGCGATCGAGGGCGGACAGGCTCCGCAGCTGGAGGATCCGGAAGCGGTGCGCCGTCGTGAGCTGGCGCGTCTGGTGCTGATGCTCGACAAAGATCTGATAACCCAGGAGGAATACGATAAGCTTAAAAGAGACCTGCTCAAGGACTGATGGCGTCGTAACAAAGAAGGTCACTGCTTCAGCGTGGGGTCGTCACTTCCATGACAAGGGGCACTTTTCGCCATCCCTGGCCGTTTGATTGGCGCCATCCCTGGCGCCAAACACCCTTGACATGGGAGTGACGACCCCGCGAGGTGAAGAGATCGAATAGGATCAACCTTTGAGCAGGATTTTCGTGAACCCAATTAAAAGGAGGTTGCCCCATGAGTGTTTTCCGCAGGTGGTATTGCCGTTGTTCGGGAGAACCCAGGGAGCTCAACTATGAACGGGTTCTCGAAGATGAAACTCTGGGCGAGCCGTTCTGCGACCGCTGCGGCGCCACGCCTTCCTCCGATCCCAAGCACACGATTACTTTCAAAGACGAAGAGGATTTTGAAGATTGAAAAAATGTGCGGCGCCGTTCCCCCGGTAGGAGACGGCGCCGTATTTTTTTACGGAAATCAATTGCTTTCTCTCTCCCCCTGATCCCGCCAAGGGGTCGGCGGTTCAATCTCGTCGCACAGAAGTGGGCGCGGTGTCTGATAAGGGGGCAACTGCAGCAGGGTGACATCTGTGGGGAGGCGCAGCTCGCGGTAAAGATCCTGCGGGTGCTTGAGGTGGGTCTTTGAGAAGTGCATCGGCAGGACATAGCGCGGGCGCAGTTTTTCGGCCAGACTTCGCACGTCGTCGGTGCAAAGGTGAAAGGATCTGCGGGCTTTGTCTTTGTGGTTGCGCAGATAGCTGCATTCGCAGATCAGCAGTCTCAGGTCGGCGAACAGCTCTTCGGCCTGTTTAAAGTTGGCGGCGGTGGCCCCGATATCGGTCAGGTAGCCGATGGAGGCGCACGGCGACTCTCTGCGGATTCTCCCATAGAGATCCTCACCTGTAAGGTTTTTTTCGCCGTCCCGGGTTTTTATTCGAATCGGGAGATAGAGCTTTTTTTCGTAATAGTTCTTTTTCAACTCCTGCAGCCAGTGTCCCGGGATCAGCCCAAGAGTTTCGAGCTCCTGTGGGTCGACCTGAAACCCCGGCTTTTCCGTGATGCGAAAGCCGAGCACGGGGATTTTGTGATCGAACAGGGCAGCTTCAACCTGCAGATGACCGTTGGCGTAAATCAGCGCGTCTCTGCGTTCTTCACGCCCGAGAAAAGTTCCCCGGTAGCCTTGTCGTCCGGAAAACAGGGTGCGGGCAAAGTGGGTCGGGTGAATTTCATGCACCCGCAGGTCCGACCAGAAATCCTCCGCCAGGTTCCAGTCGTATCCCCCCAGCTTGCGTTCCATGCGGGCGGCCAACCCCGGCGGGCCGTAGATATCGTACACGTGCCCCGAGACCATGCTGTGGCGCACGAAGGCGTCCATCCCCATGAAGTGATCCATGTGTGCATGGCTGATGAAAATGGCGTCGATCGATTTGATGGTGCGTTTGGCGAGGTGATGCAGCGGGCCGCAGTCGAACAGCAGGCTGCGCCCGGTGGTGCGGACCCGCACCAGCAGCAGGGGATCATCGAGCAGGCCGGCATGGAAAGTCGGCTCGATCTGTTTGAAAACTGAGGGGAGAATCATGCTCCAGCCTATGGCAGTGGTTGAAATCCCTCATAGTATGCAGCACAGACAGTCAGGGGACAAGGAACAGTCAGGGGACAAGGAGAGCAAAATGGGAAGCCACCAGATCACAATGGCCTGCACCGCCTGCGGGCAGTGTTTTTTCATCTGCCCGGTGGGCGCGGTTGTCGAACGGGAGCCGGCAGGGTATGACATTGATTCCGATGTCTGTATCGATTGCGGTCATTGCCGTGCCGTTTGTCCGCCCGGCGCAATTGAGGGCGTTTTATCCCCTTTCGATCAGAGTTGATCAGCTGTTTGCCGGAAGCCATAAAATGACAAGGAGGAAACAGAATGAAAACCGACCTCGATACTTTGTGCATCAACACCTTGCGCATGCTGGCGGTGGATATGATCGAGAAGGCGGGATCCGGACACCCGGGATTGCCGCTGGGAGCCGCGCCCATGGCGCATGTGTTGTGGAGCCGGTATCTGCGCTTCAATTCGAAGAACCCCGACTGGTGCGACCGCGATCGTTTCGTACTCTCCGCCGGGCACGGTTCCGCCCTCCTTTATGCGCTGCTGCATCTCAACGGCTATGATCTGAGCCTGGAAGAACTCAAGCGCTTCAGACAATGGGGCAGCGCCGCGCCCGGACACCCGGAGCGGGGTGTGACCCCGGGGGTAGAGGTGACCACCGGCCCCCTCGGGCAGGGTTTTGCCAACGGGGTCGGCCTGGCCATGGCGGAGCGGTTTCTGGCGGCACGCTTCAACCGCTGCAATCAGTGCGTGGTCGACCACTGGACTTATGTTCTGTGCAGTGACGGCGACCTGATGGAAGGGCTCTCCTATGAATCCGCTTCCCTTGCCGGCCATCTCAAACTCGGCAGGTTGATCTGCCTGTATGACGACAACGAAATTTCGCTGGCGGCCGGCACCCGGCTGACCTTCAGCGAGGATGTGCAGCGCCGCTTCGAGGCCTGTGGCTGGCAGGTGCTGCCGGTATCGGATGGCAACGATTTGGAGGAGATCGACCGGGCGATCCAGGCGGCCCGTGCGGATATGCTACGTCCGTCGCTGATCATGGTCCGCACCCAGATCGGCTACGGCAGCCCCGGGCGGCAGGGAACCCCCGATGCTCACGGCGCGCCGCTGGGGGCGGAGGAAACGGCGGCAACCAAGGACTTTTTCGGTTGGCCGCGCGAACCGGCTTTTTATCTCCCCGATGAAGCGCTGGCCTATCGTGAAGAGAGAATCGCAGCAGGCGCTGCGTTGGAACACCTGTGGAACGAGCGGATGACGGCCTGGAACGAGGCCTGTCCAGAAGTGCGCGAAGATTGGGGCCGATCCATGCGGAGCGAGTTGCCGCACGACTGGGATGCCGATATCCCGGTTTATGGCGCCGATGCCAAACCCCTGGCGACCCGTTCCGCCGGTGGGGAAGTGATGAACGCCATTGCGCGCAAGGTGAAAAATTTCATTGGCGGCTCGGCCGATCTCGATCCCTCGACCAAGACTGCCTTGAAAAAGGCGGGCAGTTTCCAGGGGCCGGGGGGTGATTTTGATTCCACCCCCGGAAAGGAAGCAGGGCCCTGCGACTACGGCGCCTCCAATATCGCCTTCGGCGTGCGTGAACATGCCATGGGGGCGATCCTCAACGGTCTGGCGGCGCACGGCGGTATCCGCCCCTTCGGCGCAACCTTTTTCGTCTTCTCCGATTATATGCGCCCGGCCATCCGGCTGGCGGCTCTCAGCGAACTAGAGGTGACCTATGTCCTGACTCATGATTCGGTGGCGGTCGGCGAGGACGGCCCGACCCACCAGCCGGTGGAGCATCTGGCCAGCTTCCGTGCCATGCCCAACCTGGTGGTGCTGCGCCCGGCCGACGCCAATGAAACCGCCGAAGCCTGGCGGGTGGCCATGACGCATCGGGGCGGCCCGGTGATGCTGGTGATGAGCCGCCAGAACCTGCCCGTCATCGACCGGCAGCAGTTTGCACCGGCCAGAGGTTTGAGGCATGGCGCCTACATCCTGGCGGAAGCGACCGATGAAAACCCGCAACTGATCCTGATTGCGACCGGCGCCGAGGTGCACGCGGCGCTCGAAGCTCGTGAGCGTCTTGAGTCGCAGGGGATCGCCACCCGCCTGGTCAGCATGCCGTCCTGGGAGCTTTTCGAAGCCCAGCCGGAGGACTACCGGGAGCAGATTCTGCCCGGCGCCGTTGAGGCCCGCCTGGCTGTCGAGGCCGGCTGCGGGCAGGGGTGGCACCGTTATGTGGGAGCGCACGGCGATGTCCTGTGTCTCGATCGCTTCGGGGCCAGCGCGCCGGGTGGAGAGTTGCTGCAGCGCTTCGGTTTCAGTGCCGACGAAATCGAGCGGCGCTCCCTGGCGCTGCTCGATGCTGGGCAGGGATGAGTGTGTCGCAACGGGTTTGCGACGTTGCAGCCCTTTGCAGTGCGACGTTTCTGTCACGTCGCAAAATAAATCGGGATTATTTGTCGTCCATATAAGTTTTTGAAAACTCTAGGATTGTTTCGGGGTGGAGATTATGGCACGCGCCTTGATATATGGATGGGTGAGATACGCCAGAGCACAAGGCTTACCGCCGCATGCGGCACAATCAACCCATAAAAACAAGGAGGAGTTGCCATGTTGACCAACAGCCTGTTTCGCGAACTGGAAAATCTGAGAAGGGAAATCGATGATGCGTTTCGCGGGGTGCGGCCGGCGGCCGGTTTGTTCAGCCCTGATTTCCTGCCGGGTCTGGGCCTGGCCAATTATCCGCAGGTCAATCTGCGTGAGGACGAGAATGCGTTTTATCTTGAGGCGTTGGTCCCCGGCGTCGAACCTGAGGATCTCGATCTCAGTGTCATGAACCGGACCCTGACCCTCTCCGGCGAGCGCCGTGAATCCGAGTACAAAGATGCCAGCTGCCATCGCAACGAACGCGGCAGCGGCCGCTTCCTGCGGACGATCGAGTTGCCGTCCGAGGTTGAAAATGAAGCGATCAAGGCCGAATATCGAAACGGGGTCCTGCGGGTGACTCTGCCCAAGGCAGAAAGCGCCAAACCCCGCAAGATTACGGTAAAAGCTTCGTAATAGAAGATTTCAGGAAAGATCCGTTGATGAAGGGAGGTCGTACCATGAGCGAAAGAAATCTCACCATCAGCCATGATGAAAACCGGACTCTGCGCCCTTATGAAGACAGCACAAGGACCGCGCGTCCCGCTGTAGATATCTTCGAAAACGAGGACGCATGGATTTTTCTGGCCGATATGCCCGGCGTAAACAAAGATCGTCTTGACGTCAACATCGATCAGGATGTGCTGACGCTGCGCGGCCGGGTCGAGGAAGAACCTCAGGGTGAAAAGCTGCTGCGCGAATTCACCACCGAGGCGTACATGCGGCAGTTCCAGCTCCCAGGCGACATTGACGCCGACAAGGCGGAAGCTTCCATGAAAAACGGCGTGCTGACCTTGAAGCTGCCCAAGAGTGAAGCCGCCAAACCGCGCCGCATTGAGATCACCACTCACTAATTGTGATCAATTGAACAAAAAAGGGCCGCTTGCTGCAGGATCGGGCAAGCGGCCTTTTTTGTGGCCGATGAGCAGAATGAGATTGTGATAGCTGTTTACGCTTCTGTGAAAAGGCTGAAAGAAGACGAGAATGAAATCTTGTCAACCCGCAAAAAATCTGGTAAAAATTAGATGGTTAAAAAAAACAAATTATATTTTAATCTAATAGCGACCAGTTTCAGGTCACCGGGGAGTAAAATGCATTGAAATAGGCCCGCAGGGTTCCGACATGTTTTTCGTCGTCGCGCGCCAGCATGCTGAAACGTTCTTTGAGCTTTTCATCCTTGAATTCGACCGCGGTGCCGACATGGACGCCGATGAATTCTTCTTCAAGCTCGATGGCCTTGAGCAGCGCATGCTTTTCCGTGGGCGGGTCGTTTTCGAGATCGCGCAGCAGGCTTTGCGCCTTGAGCAGCAGCAACTCCAGGCGGGATTTGCCGATTTTGACTCCGGCAAAACTTTCCGACTGCGGCAGCACGCGGGCGTAGCGCACCTGGTTGGCGTGGTCAGCTTCGTCCTTGGCAAGCTGAAGCATCAGTTCCTGAAGCTTCTCGTTGCCGCGCACGGCATGGGCCATGCGGCGGTAGATCAGGCACATGGTGCTTTCGATCTCAGAGCAGATATCAAAAAATTCCTGCATAAAGAGTTTCTCCATTTGGAAAGTTAAAATTAGACGTATTTTAGAAAGAAGGGCGGCAAAATGCAATGGAAAAGCATCTTTTGTCGGGCTTGCAGATGAAACCCGGAGGGATCTTGACTCTTCAAACGAGTTTGCCCGTTGATTTCTGCAGTCGTCGGTGTACGATGATGGGCCGGTCAGCGGCGCGTCCTTCCAATGACATTCCGGACATTCCGCCAGGCTGCAGAAACTTTCGGTTCCATTCTGTCGAGCGGACGGTTTTATGATAGGCAGTCCCTGGGAGATCGGGATATTTTGCGGCACCCTGCTGCTGGGGTTGGTGGCCGGCTGGGTCATGCACCGTTCCGACTTCTGCCTGGCTTCAGCTTTTCGCGACCTGTTTCTGTTTCGTTCAACCTTCATGCTGCGACAGATTGTCCTGACAGTGCTGGTCGGTCTGGTGCTGTTCGAAGCGCTGCGGCTATCCGCTCTGGTCGCCGAGATGCCCTTTCCTATGATGGGGCCGGCCAGTTGGACCCACCTGCTGGGCGGCGCTGTTTTTGGTTTCGGGATGGTTCTGGCCGGCGGCTGCGTCTTCGGAACCCTTTACAAGGCGGGAGCCGGCAGCGCAACCAGTTTGACGGCCATTGGCGGGATCGTATCGGGATGCATGATCTACGGGTGGATTCATCCCTGGTGGCAACCCCTGCGGGAACGCCTCACCTGGTCGACCTCCTGGGGTCTTCCCGGCGCTCTCGGCGTATCGGCGCTTCTGTTCAAAGCAGTCACTGCGGTTTTTCTGCTCGCCATGGTCCTTTACTGGTTTCAGCACGGTACCCTGCGCCGTGCAGCACATGCGCAGGGCTACCTGCAGCCCTGGCACGCCGCCTTGGCGCTGGGAACGATCGGTGCCTTGTCGGTACTGTTGGTCGGCATGCCCCTGGGGCTGACCACCGCCTATACAAAAGTCGGTGCATGGCTGGTGACGCTGGCAGCGCCCCATTCCGCCCAAGTGCCGGATTATTTCAGTACCATTGCTATGGATTTTCGTACCGTTCTGGGTGCGATGCCTTTGGCCGGGGGGCCCTCGCCACACTGGGACGGTATCTCCCTGGTGCAGTATCCTCTGATTCTGGGAGTTTTTATCGGTTCAGCGCTGTCGGCCGTGCGGCTGGGAGAGTGGCATTTTCGTTGGCGTCTGC
The DNA here is from genome assembly GCF_000827125.1 of Geoalkalibacter subterraneus. NCBI lineage: Bacteria > Pseudomonadati > Thermodesulfobacteriota > Desulfuromonadia > Desulfuromonadales > Geoalkalibacteraceae > Geoalkalibacter > Geoalkalibacter subterraneus. Next base: position 3,087,723 of record NZ_CP010311.1, on the reverse strand, counting down.
CCTCGAATCAGTATCTTCTGGCCCTGGCGGGAGGAGTGATGATGGGACTGGCATCGCGCCTTGCGCCCGGCTGCAATGTCTGGCATGTTCTGGGAGGGTTGCCGATTCTGGCAATCGGCAGTATTCTGTTCACCTTGGGGCTTTTCCCGGGGGCCTGGCTGGGGGCGAGAGTCATCACTCGCCTGCTGGCCTGAGAGATCGTTTTTTCGTTCAGGACGGGGTTGGTCGGTCCTGATGAAAGAGAGGTTGTCGGTACTATGAGTCAGGAACTGCAATTCGACCTTCGCGGCCAGATCTGCCCCTCCACTCTTTTGACCGCACTGCGTGAAGTCAACCGTCATCGCAAGGATCTGCGCCGGGGGAGTCTAAGGCTGACCATCCATACGGACAACCGCGACTCTACCGCCACAATTCCCGAAGCGGTGCGCAATATGGGGTACCGGGTGACGGTGGAAAAAAAAGAAGGACACTACCTGCTTCATATCGACTTTCCTGTTGAAGACCAAGAGGCGGGCTTATGAGTTCAATTCTCTCACAACAAAAGGATGCAGTGCTCGTGGAGCAGGAACCGGAAAACGAAATGGAACGCCTGCGGCGTGAAAACGCCCATCTGCGAAAAGACAAGGCGCTGCTTTCCGATTACATCCGCAGCAAGACCAATCAGTTGTTGCGCGTCATGGGGACAGCTACCCTGCAACCTGAAGAACTCGATGATGCCACGCTGGTGGAGGTCGACCCTATCGGTATTGTGGCGGAATCCTTCCAGCAGGTGCTTGAACACCTGCGCGAGACCAACGAGGATCTTGACGAGGCGCGACAGAATCTGCAGGCCGTGTTCGACTCTGTCGGTGTTGGCATCATGGTGGTTGACGCCGATATGCACATCGTCTCCTTCAACCGCAAGATGCGTGAATGGTTTGACATCGACGACAGTGCAATAGGCAAATCCTGCCGAGGTGTGGTTTGTGATGGGGCTCAACCGCGGAACGGCTGCATCTTTCATGACGTGATGGTTTCGCGGCGCGGCGAAAGATGCGGCGATACCGTATTGGGGGACCGGCATTACCAGGCCATGGCAGCACCGATCAAAAATGCGCGGGGGGAAATCGACCGTGTCATTATCGTCTACGCAGATATAACCGACCGCAAGCGTATGGAGGATGTGCTGCGCGAGGCCCAGATCCGCATGCACTCGATTTTTGCCTCTGTTCAGGCGGGAATTATTCTGGTTGACTGCGAAAGCCGTGAAATCGTCCATGCCAATCCGGCCGCGGAGGACATCACCGGATATCGTCTCCACGATATGGTCGGGCACCCATGCCAGGGGTTCATCTGTCCGACCCCGAAGGGGCAGTGCCCGGTCCTCGACCTGGGAGAAACGGTTGAGCGAACCGAAACGGAGATACTCCGTGCGGATGATCGCAGTTTGCCTATTCTAAAGACCATTGTTCCCATCGATCTTGATGGCCGCCCCCATCTGCTTGAAACCTTTGTTGAAATTACTGAGCTCAAGCACATGGAAGAATCTCTGCGCCAGGCCCTGACCGAGGTGCAGTCCGGGCGGGAACGCATCGATGCCATCGTGCGTTCCATCGGCGATGGGGTGGTGGTGACAGACACTGAAGACAGGGTCGTCCTCATGAATCCGGCTGCGGAGGAATTTTTTAAAGTTTCGCTGGTGGGGAAAAACATTCATGATGCCGGATCTTTATTCGAAGATCAGCGCCTTTACCAGAACCTGGTGTCGGCGCTGACTTCAAGTGAAACTGAAGATTTTCACCGGACCTCTTCGGCGCGGGAAAAGTCGCGTGTGCTGCAGGGACGTTCTTCGGTGATTCGCGACCTTGGCGGGCGAGAGCGCGGGCATGTTCTGACCTTGCGTGACCTGACCCGCGAGCGCGAGGTGGAGCGGCTGAAGCGGGAGTTCGTCTCCAATGCCGGTCACGAATTGCAGACCCCTCTGACGGCGATCATTGGTTTTTCCGAGCTGCTGATCGGCCAGGAGGATCTGCCGGAAGAAACCCGCCAGGAGTGCCTGCGGTTTATCAACGAAAAAGGCGAAGAGCTCTCAGCGATTGTCGACAACCTGCTGGATATCAATCGCATCGCTTCGGGACGCAGGCTGCAACTTCACCCCGAAACATGCGACTTGCGCCAGTTGGTTTCCGAGGTGCTGGAACCCTTCCGCAGCAAATTCATCAAGCACGATTTTGTCCTGGATTTTCCGCCGGAATCCCTTCTTTATCGGGTGGATCCGCAGAAGCTGAAAAAGGTGCTCGAGGGCCTGCTCTCTAATGCCGTGAAATTTTCTCCGGAAGGGGGAAAGGTCCGCCTGCTCTGCAAGAGGTTGGGCGACGGGTTCGAATTGAGCATCTCGGACGAAGGAATCGGCATGGCGCCGGAGCAGGTCCAGCGGATGTTCGAAGTCTTCTATCGCGGTCATACGAGCAACCCGGCTTTCAGCGGCACCGGCCTGGGCCTGGCCATCGTCAAGGAAATGGTCGACGCTCACGGCGGAAAAATATGGGTCGACAGCCAGCCCGGGCAGGGGACGAGTTTTCATGTCAAAATTCCGCTGCTCGATAACTCCGATGCCTGGTCTCCTCCTTTCCGTGTTTGATCACTTCTTCTCTTTTCAACTATATCACCCAAAGTTATGAGAGTGACCCGGCAGGAGAGAGGAAATCGACTTCAAACCAGGAAACCTCCATTTTTCAGAACCCGATTTCCCGCCAGGCGCGCAGGGTCAGCGCCTCAAGGTTCAAAGCAGGCTCCACCTGGTGAAGCGTTCCATCGTCGGTTTGGAAAATCAGTTTCGATGATTGTTCCCCCTTGCTGAAAATCCATTTCAGCGGGAAGGCACGCCCCCTGGCGCGGTAGCCGTGACGGCGGCCTGCCGGGAGATCTCCGCCGCTGGACGTTCGCAGGACTGTGCTGGAAGCGACGCGCGCCTGAAGCCCCGTGTCGTAATCAAGCGCGTAAAGGCGACTGAAGTCGTTGCCTCCACAGGGTGCGCGGCTCGGAGTGTAGCTGGTGAAAAAGACCTTGCCCGCGATAACGATTGCCTGATTGAGCACCCGCTCCGATATCCCTTGCTGCGATCTGTCCAATTGAATCCACCAGCCGTGTTGCTGCAGGGCGGCTTCTGCTCTTTCCCCCAGGGATTCGATTGCCGCCCTGCTGTTGACGGTTGTGACATCCAGCAGGTCTGCAGCGGTTTGCGGTGTAAAAGGCGCTCCGTTGAATCTTTCTTCGGCAGGGCGGGCAAAGGGGTTCGGTTGTTCGATCAAGCAATAAAAGGCATGCGTTGTGTCGTCCTGGCGATCTTCCTCATGCAGGAAAAGACCGGTGCCGAAATAAATCCGCAGATTGCCGGCATGATCGGTAATCAGGGTCGGCGTCGCTGAAATGCCGCGGCCGCCGGTGTCAAAACGTTTGCCGGCGCGCCAGAGCCGCTGCTGCGGGTCAAAGTGGAATTTCCACAGAATTCCTTCGCTGTCGCCGGCGTAGGCCAGGTCAAGCAGACCGTCCTGGTTGCTGTCATAGGCGACGGGGTCGGTCATCGAATAATAGGCAGAGGAGGGCGAACGTGAATTGGTGGTGATCCGGGTGCTTCCCTCCGTTCCATCGAGCCACAGTGGCAGATTCTCCCCGCTTGCGATATCGAGTGCGGCGACAGCGCCCGGGGCAGAATCCTCACGGTAACCTGAGGTCATAAAAGCCACCCAGCGCCCGTCCGGCGCCAGTGGGCCGACCGCAGGGCGGGTGGAGGCACGGGCTTCGGGGAAAGGGGAGTTCTCCCACAGCGGCACAACCCGGTCGGAGTCGGGTCGCGTGATATCGAGGGCGAAGTAGAAATCTCCGCCCAGTCCGGCGCCTCCGATCAGGACGGTGCGCCAGCCGTCGCCATCCCCGCGGCTGTCATCGTCTCGGGCGGCATCCCATTGCGGATACCAGACATCGTGTACGACCGGACTCAGATCGAGGCGATAGCGGTGTTCCTCTTGAAGAATATCAGGGATCGCCGCCAGCAGTCGCCCTGGCAGGTAGGCCCAGACCTGGCTTCCTGCCGGGTGGGAGGCTGAGTCGGAAGCACGAACCGCATGCAGCATGCCGTCGTTGGCGGCAATATAGATCAGGGGCACTCTCTGCTGATAGCGATGCCTGAAAGAGTCGTAACCTAAGCGGGAGTGAAGCAGTGGCGGCGCTCCCACAAGTACCGGGTCGCTGTGGATGATGGTGCCCAGAGGAAGCCGGCCGAAGCTCTCCAGCAGTTCTGTCGCGGTCTGCGGGTCCGTCTGCCAGAGCGTCGCCAGTTGTCCCGCCACCAGGTTGTTGTCGGACAGATACGTCTTGCGGCCGGAGTCTTGCCGAACGGTGAAAATGCGGCGGGTGGTCAGATCTTGCGAAGCCAGCTTTTCCTGCGCGCTCCACAATGCAGAGAGGTTCTGCGGCACAGGGTCGGGCACAGGGAGAGGGAAGGCCTGAAGGTCTCCTTTTTTCTGACGGGGATCAAAAAAAGTGCGCAGCCAGATCCCATCTTCGGTCACAAGGGTTGATCCGGGGTGCAAGGGGGCACTCGGAGATCCGGTATGAGAAAAGTCGCCTTCACCGCAAGAGGTGAAAGTGCCGGATGGAGTGAAAACCCCAGCCATCGGGCGGTTTGGCTGCGAGGTCGATGGTGAAGCCGCACAGGCTGGACTCGGGAGCAGTAAAAAACTCAATAAACCCAGGAGTCCAGCGACCTTCAATAGACGTGGGAATTTTCGGATCATATCAGTACCCGGGCGCCGGAATCAGGCGGTGCAGCTGGACTTCGATCCCGGCCACCGCCTGGGCCGGCCCCATTCCCTTCGCCTGAATCCTGTAACGCAGCGCGCGAACGTTGTCACTGAAAAGGGGCGGGCGAGACATGCCGTCATAAACTATAGCGGCGCTGAAGAGCGGGCGGCCTTCTTCGGAAAGAACAGGCTCGGGCTCCTCTGCAAGTTCTGGGACAAAAGCCTGGTCCCAGGGATCTGTGACGGTGCGGCTGCCCAGGTCTTCCCGTGGTGCATCGGGATGTTCTGCAAGCCAGGCGGCAGCATGGCGCCAGCCATTTTCCGCCTGATAAAAAGCCTGGTTATGTGCTGCATTGTTGCGGGCTATGGCCAGTTCCACCAGCCCGCCAGAGACGGAGGCGAGCCCCAGAAGGGTCAGAGACGCCAGGATCATAATCGCCGTCAGCAACGCGGCACCTTTCTGGTTGAATATCTGAGAGGGTGGCGTTTGCATTTCTCTCTCCTAAAATAAACTGTTTCTTTCGAATTCGAGAGCCGTGCGCCGTTCCCGGCCGCGCTCGGACCAATGAGCGATGACCCGTATGGTTGTGACTCCGGGGCGCGGCCAGCCTGTGGCGATATTCCAGGACAGCTTCATTCTCTCCTGACCCGGTGGGATAAGGACGTGATCCGCCTCCTCGCCTGCATCCATCAATCCTGCTGCGCCGTCACCGTCGCGATCGCTGAGGCGGGGATGATCGCCGGGGAGCGCCATCAACTGTTCGACCATGGTGCGTGCCGCGCTCTGCCCCTCATTCAATGCTTTTGCCTGTGCCGCTGCTCGCAGGCCGGTTCCCTGCAGAGCTGCGATAGCCAGGACACCGATGGTGAAAACCGTCATCGCGAAGAGGACTTCGAGGAGTGTGAACCCTTGCCGGTTGCCAGGCATTTTTTACAACCCCATGTTGCGGACATAGACCGATTCGCGCCGCTCGACGGTGCGGCTCTGCCCTCGAAAGGAAAACTCCGCTCCGAGAACGACCTCGATGCGCCGAATCGCGCCGGGCTCCGAAAGTGATTCATTTGCCCCGTCAAAAGGCAGAACCTCTTCCTCCCCCGCTTCATTTCTGCCGAAATAACGAAATTCAAGGCGGGTGATCTTCTCGGCCAGCGGTTGATGGTAGCCCCTTCCGGGACAATCCGTGGCATCGCGTCCGGTGCCGGAGCAGCTGCCGCCGCCCTGGCGTCCGCGGTGGATGCCGAGCGTATCATCGCGGTAGAGGCAGAAGGCCAGATGTTCGTCGGCCCCATCCAGGGCGGACGGGGTGGAGGGCACCAGATCGCGGGTTAAATAGAGAAAATCCCTTTGCGCGACGACTACCCCCGCTCCGCTGGTTGCGCTGGGGTCATAGCCGGCGCTTCGCAGTTCGTGGCTTATGCGGGCCAGCGCCACGCGCAGCTTGTCCTGTGTTTCGATCTGCGCTTTTCCATGCTGGTAAGCCCGCAGATGGCTCTGATACAGGGTCAGCATACTGATGGCGGCCACCGAGGTCAGCGTCATCGCCATAAGCACCTCAAGCAGGCTGAAGCCTGTCCTTCTGTTCAAAAACACCCTGCTTGCGAATCTTCTATGGCGAGAATTCACTGGACCCGAACCCTTCCTCCCGCATTCTGACTGATACGGTAGCTGCGCTGGGTGTGGCGTCCTTCAAGTTGAATCGACCCGCCCAGCCCAAGCGGCAGTCCGCGATTGTTGAATCCGGCGTGCGGAGCACCGCTGAAGGTTGTCCCGACGAGGGACAGAGCTTTCAGCCGGCGAAGGTCGCGGATTGGATCAGACCGTCCCTCCGAATCCCGCGCCAGAATCTGGAAGCCACCGCCGCTGTGTTCATCGGCGAGGGTCAAGGCCAGCAGAACGTCACAATTGCGGCGCGCAGCCTCGGAGCGAGCCCGTTGAAAGGCTTCCACCAAAACGCGAAGTTCTGTTTTTTCCTGGAAACGTGCCTGCCACCTGCCAAGAGCGGGGCCGGTCAGAGAGCAGAGCGTGAAGATAAGGGCGAGAACGATGAGAGTCTCAAGAAGAGTAATCCCTACTTGAGATCGCAATAGAGCTTGCATGGCGGGTCCCCCTGAAACAAACAATCCAGTCTCGAACAACGGTGTCCGAATAAATAACATGATAGAGCGAGGGGATTATGTCTCAGGAAAACAGTCAGCGCAACAAAAAAACAGCTAATGTTCTGATAAAGCTCAGATAGTTCTTATTTTAATCCTTCTGCTCGACAGGAGTTTTACTTCTTGCTGAAGCAATTCACATATCAAGACAAGCCTGATTAAGGGCAAATTCTTGACCTTGCTTAACCTTTTTGCGAAAATGATTTATCATAGTTAATTATTTTTACTGTTTCGACGTTTAATTCATAGGTGTTCTTATATGAGGCTTCAGACAAAGCTGATGGCGGCCATCGGCATGATCTTTTTTCTTTCTTTTGCCGTGGTGGAGTTTTTCGACTACCGCCAGATCCGCCGTGATGTGCAGCGTGACATGTATGCTGAAGCCAAGGTTCTGCATGATTTCATCATGGCGACCCGCTTTGTCTACCAGAGGCAGTTTCTCGAAAGCGGGTTGGAACTGGATGAAAATACATTGGGATTTCTGCCGGGGCATGCCCTGCCGCGCATTGTCCGGCATTTTGAACAATGGAATAACAGCGGCCTGACCTTCAACAATGTGTCGGACCGACCCCGCAACCCGGTCAATCGGGCTGACGGTATCGAGAAAGAGGCGATCCGCTTCTTCAAGGAAAACCCTACGGCCGAAGAGTGGATGGACACCTACCACAGCGAGGAGGGCCAGCGTTTTTTCCAGTATTCCACCCCTTTGTGGATCGACTCCTACTGCCTTAACTGCCACAGCCGGGAGGGGGAAGCTTCACCGACTCTCAGGGATTATTACGACACCGACCTCGATTATGAGATGGAGGATCTTGCTGGAATTCTAAGCATCAAGCTGCCTGCGTCCATTCTGGAACAGCGCGTGGCAAGGCAGATGAAGCAGAACTTTTTTACCCATCTGGGGCTTTTTGCTCTCACCTTTCTCTCTATTTCCTTTTTTCTCAAGCGTTTTGTGCTGCGACCCATGGAGCACCTTAAAAGTGCCACCACGGCCTGGGAAGGGGGCGATTATTCGGTACGGGCGGCCATTGCAGGAAAAGATGAGATGGCCGATATCTCCCAGGCGTTCGATACCATGGCCCGCGCCGTGGCCGACCGTGAAGAGAGCGTTCTGCGAGAGCGAGGCTTTCTGCAAAGCGTCATTGATGGGATTGCCGATCCGATCATGGTGATCGATACTGAATTCCGGGTCTTGTTGATGAATGCCGCTGCCGGACGCGATTCGGCAGACCTTATGACAGAGGAAGAACGGCTCTGTCACCGTTTCTCTCATCACAGCGATGCACCCTGCACCGGAGAAGATCATCCCTGCCCGCTTCGGGAGGTGCTGCGCACAGGCCGTTCGGTTACTGTCGTTCATCGCCATCATCATCAGGGCGAGGAGCGCATCGTGGAACTGGTGGCTTCACCCCTGTGGAGGGGGGATGGTTCACTGCTTGGGATTATCGAGGCTTCCCGGGATATTACCGCGCGGGTGGAGGCGGAAGCCAAGGTCCGAGAGAGCGAGCGCCGCTTGAAGCATCTGGCTCATCATGACCCTCTGACGGGACTGCCTAACCGGTTGCTGTTCAAGGACCGCCTGGAGCACGCACTGGAGCGGGCACGCCGTTCAGGCCGTTCTTTGGCTTTGATGTTCCTTGACCTGGACTGCTTCAAGCATTTCAATGACTCCCTCGGCCATGAGGCGGGTGATCGGATCCTGCGCGAGGTCGCCGAAAGGCTCAACGCCAGTGTGCGGGAAGCCGATACCGTTGCGCGCATCGGCGGCGACGAATTTGTCATAATCCTTGAAGAGATGCATGACAGCGACGAGGCTCGGGCGGTGGCCGCAAAGATCCAGAAGAGTCTTCTGCCGCCCGTGGTCTTGGGCGATGCAGAAGATGACGCCGAGCTGCATATCACCACCAGTATCGGCATCGCGGTATATCCGACCGACGGGCAGACGGCAGAGACTTTGATGATTCATGCCGATACCGCCATGTATGGAGCCAAAGATTGCGGCCGGGACACATTCAAGTTTTATTCCTGAGTTCTCAGTGCTGACGCATGAAATTCCCTACGCCGATAAACAGCGCTACTCCGGGGGGACTCTAAAATATTTTGTCGCAAAACAACCCTAGACAACGCTTCGGCTTTTCGCTAAGGTAGCGTGGCATGACTGTGATTTCACCCAGGAGGCTGCGCCATGAGAGACGAGAGGAAGCAACTGGTTCACTGCGGGAGAACCATCGGTCCTGAAGAAGTGGAGGCGATTCAGGAAACGGTTTCGACATGTTCAGGATTGAGCCGATTCGAACTGGCATTTACCATTTGTGAGCACCTGGATTGGCGCACCGCTTCGGGGAGTTTGAAGAGGGATGCCTGCCTGAAGCTACTGGAGAAGCTCGAACAGCAGGGATTGCTGAAGCTTCCGCGGAAGCGGACCATCGCCCCGGGAGCGGGGCTGAAGAAGCAGCCGAAGCCGACGCGCAGAACGGAGGCGACCACGGCGGTAAAAGGCAGCGTCGCAGAGATCGGACCGGTTCGGCTGGCAGGGGCGGACAGCAAGGATGCGGCCGATCTATGGAACGAGTATGTGAGCCGCTATCACTACCTGGGGTACACGCCTCCCATCGGCTGTTTCCAACGCTACTTCATCGAGAGCGAGAGGGGGCTTTTGGGGTGTCTGCTGTTTTGCGGCGCGGCGAAGTCGTTGCAGGAGCGGGATCGCTTTATCGGCTGGAGCAAGGATGAGCGACTGAGGAACCTGGGGTTCGTCATCAACAACAGCCGTTTTCTGGTGTTTCCCTGGGTACAGGTGAAAAACCTGGCAAGCCACACCTTAGGGAAGGCGGCAAGGCGCATCGGGGACGATTGGCACAAACGTTGGGGATATCGGCCGCTGCTGTTGGAAACGTTCGTGGACCCTGAGCTTTATGCAGGGACCTGTTATCTGGCAGCGAACTGGCAGTACCTGGGGATGACGACCGGCCAAGGTCTGGCGCGCAGGGGAAAGAGCTACAGCACGACCCCCAAGAAGATCTTCGTGAAGCCGCTTGCGGGAGATTTCCGCGGCGCGCTTTGCTCGTAGCAGGCAGGGGGTGGCGCCATGGGCAAAGCGAGCCGCCGTGCGAACCGCGAAGAGATCAAGGCGAAGGCAAGGCAGAGAAAACGCGCGCAGAAGGAACTCGGACGCAAGCAGGAAGAAGAGGGGTTGAAGAGGGCCTCCCACGCCACGATCGCCAACCGCAAGAGCGGCTATAAAAGCGTGGAGGAGGAGGGTCTTGCCCGCAACGAGGCGGCCTGGGAGCAGCTCAAGGTGTTTCGCGGCCAGTTGCCGGTGCTTTTGAGGCGATTGTCGGCGATACCGGATCCGAGAACCGCGAAGAAGACCAAGCACAAGCTATCCGTGCTGCTGATGTTGGGAATTCTGTCGTTCGTGCTGCAGATGGCATCCTCGCGGGAGGTGACCAGGGAAATGAGCCGTCCGATGCTCTGGGAGAACCTGAAGGCCCTGTTTCCCGAACTCGAAGAGACCCCCCACCATGACACCCTCAAGAGGGTATTGTCACAAATCGAGGTGGACCAGATCGCGTCGGTACAGCTGGAATTGATCCGGAAGTGGATACGAAACAAGAAGTTTTCCCGATACTTGGTCAATAATTGCTATCCCGTTGCGGTAGACGGTACGCAGAAGATGGCGCGCGGCTGGCTTTGGGACGAAGAATGCCTGCAACGCACGTTCAATAGAGGGCAGAGCGCGGAGCAGACGCAGTACTACGTCTATGTCCTGCAGGCGAATCTCGCCTTTTCCGGCGGGATGAGCATTCCCTTGATGAGCGAGTTCCTGTGCCATACGCAAGGAGATTCGCACAGGAGCAAGCAGGACTGCGAGCTGAAAGCTTTTTATCGATTGGCTGCGAGGCTCAAAGAGGCGTTTCCGGCGCTGCGGATCATGTTGTTGCTGGACGGGCTCTATGCGAACGGGCCAGTCATGGAGCTGTGCCGCCGGAACAAATGGCAGTACATGATCGTGCTGAAGGACGACGCCTTGCCGAGCACGGTGAAGGAATTTCAGGCCCTGGCACGGCTTGAGCCGAAGAACCGGCATTTTCAAACCTGGGGCGGCAGGCAGCAGCGTTTCAGATGGGCAAACAGGATAGAGTACAGCTTCGGGGCGAACGGCAGGAAGCGGGAGATCGTAAACGTCGTCGAATGTCTGGAGAGCTGGCAAGAGATTGGCAACCAGGGGTGCGACGTGGTGGAAAAGACCAGCCGGCACCTCTGGCTATCGAGTGAGCCCCTCGACCGATGGAACCTCCACGAGCGGTGCAATCTGGGCGCACGCTCGCGCTGGGGGGTCGAAACAGGCTTCCTGGTAGAGAAGCACCACGGCTACCAATACGAGCACTGTTTTAGCCATGATTGGAACGCGATGAAGGGTTTCCATTATCTGATGCAATTGGGGCACATGTTCAACATCATGGCGAGGTATTCGGAAAAGATCGCCAGAATCATTCGGGAGACCGGGGTGCGGGGATTGATCCGCTTGGTACGCGAAACGATAGCGAGTCCGTGGCTCAATCAGGCGTGGATCCGCGAGCAGATTGCTGCCCCTTTCCAGTTACGGCTGACATAAAAGAGGGTCAACCACACCTATCGCCGCAGGCGAAGGGGTAGGTACGCCCTGAATCAGGGGAAACAGCACGTGAGAAGCTCCGCCCACCCTGGGGCAGATGTCTCTGGGGTCATTCGGACAGCATTACGCCTCAAATTTCCCGCCGAGGCGTTGAGCACAGGCGCGGGTCATCGCTTCATGCGTCAGCACTGCTGAGTTCTCCGGGCTCTTGCGGTCTGGCGACGATGGTGCTAGACTCCCGCCATTCTTCCCGCACAGGAGTGACAGCATGGCCCGCACCGATAAAAAGGAACAACCGCAGAAAACGGATTCTCAACAGCAGGATACTCCCCCCAAACTTCCCAATATGGGGCTTGGCATGGTGGCGATTGCCGTCTACATTATTGGCGGAGTGGCTACTTTTGCCGGGATCGTTCTCTGGGTCTTCTACCGGGACGCAACACTCTGGGGGATCGGCACCGGGGAGGCCTTCGGGTATCTTGGCATCTGTGTCGGTCTCATCATGACCATTTTCGGTGTTCTGCTCATGCGCCTGTTCCGCAATCACGGCTGATTTTTCCTGCCTCCTCCCGACCTTTCCCGGCTTGCATACTTTTCCTGTCATTCCCTGTATATTTTCTTCATACATCGCTCAAAAACTCTTCTAAAATCGTTTTAAATCAAAGATTTACGTCTCTCCCTGTTTGCTGAGAGGGAACTGTAAACAGGTGCCGGAGTATGATTTTTACATACGCCGGCACCTGTTTTTTTCTTCCAGTCCGACTCGATTAAAAAATAAATCAAGTAAAAGCAATGACTTAGCGGCAATGTTCGTCATTTTGTAAAAATTGGTACGTCTGATGCTCTATAGGATTATCACAAACCGTATGCGCACCAAGTGCCGAAGGAGGTTGGCCATGAAAATAAAATTACTGACGACATTGCTGATGTTCGGAGCAGCTAACGTGTGGGCCGCGGCGGGGACCGACGGGGATGAAACAAGCCTGATCACCAAGATCTTTCTCGGCTTCTTCGCGCTGATTGTCGCTACCCAGTTGATTCCCGGCCTGATCCTGCTGGGCTCTCTGGTTAAAAGCATGTTCAGCAAACCGCGTGATGCCACACAAGGCAAAGGAACGCATAATTGACCGTCCATTCACTGTTGATTCGGTAAAGGGACAGAAAGGTGGGAGAGACATGGGCGTGCTGATGATTGCCGATAAGGATCCGCAAGGACGCAGGCAGCTGGCCAACATCTTTTCCACGGCGGGTTATCAGGTCGTGGAAACGGATTCGGCGGCCGGCGTACTGCTCGATATCTTCAAAAAAGATGCGCAGGTTGTTCTTTTGAGCGGCGATCTGGAAGAAATTCCTTCCGCCGAGCTGATATCGATCATCAAAAAATGCAATAAGAACATGACGATTATTCTGGTCTCCAACGAGCAGTCACTGCCGTTGATCCGCAAAGTCAGGAAAGAGGGGATTTTTTATCATGCCCTCAAACCGAGCAGCGCGGAGGACCAGGAAGAACTGAAACTGGCCGTCCAGTGTGCCTTTGCCAACGCCGGAGCTACGGTGGCGGGGGGCGCGGGACACAAGAAGATGTAACACTCAAATCACAGGGAAAAGGAGAAAAATGATGAAACACGCAGCAGGATTGACAATGTTGATGGCGGTTCTCGGAGGTGCCGCCCCGGCCCTGGCCGCCGGAGCGCGCGAAGACAGCAGTGGCATTGTCGTATGGATGTTTTTGGGGTTTTGTGCCCTGATCGTAATCGCGCAATTGATGCCTGCGGTGCTGATGATGCTTGGCGTTGTCAAAAGCGCCGCGCGCGATAAGGAATTTACCCCGCAAAAGGCACAACAAAAATCAAAGTAGTGGCGGCGTTTTCGTGGCGATGTCGATTGCTGGGAGAAATTCTTTACACATCGTTCCTGGCCCGCTCTGCAATATCAAAAGGGGCAGGGGAAGAACGAGAGTGAAGAGCAAAGCCGGGTATTGCATTAACCATGCATTCTTAAGAGGGAGGTTGTCATGGAACGGGGAACCTGGACATTTATCATCGTCACGCTTTTCCTGGGGTCAGTAACCGCCGCAGCTGCGGTGCCGGGAATCATGGAAGGATTCGGCGGAATAGTGATCGCGATCTTCCTGGTCTACTGCGCGATTATTGTTGTTGCGCAGCTTTTTTCGGCGCTGTTCGCAGTACAGAAGATTATTGAGGGGTATTTTGAAAAGAGACAGGTATCCAGGCGCGTCGAGTTACGATAGCCCGGCGCTGAGAGACTCTTTCAGAGGGAGGATAAACGTGTATCGCAACATAAGAAACCTAATCATTAGGCTTTTGACGCTGACTGCGTCCCTGTCACTGTTTCTTGTGTCAGGCGTACAGGCCATGGAGACCGAGGATTGCCTGATGTGCCATGGTGATGCCGATATGGTCGGTGAAGCTCTGGCTATCGATGGGGCCAAGTTCGAAGCCACTCTGCATGCCTATATGGGCTGCACTTCCTGCCACAGTGGCGTTTCCGATTCGCATCCCGACGATGGTATCGCGCTCAGCAAGGTCAATTGCAGCGAATGTCATTTCGATGTGGAGCAGGAATATAATTCCGGCGTTCACGCTGGCATGGCCGGCTGCAATGATTGTCATGACCCTCATGCCGCCCTGGCGCCGACGGAAGTCTCCGGGTACGACATGAATGCCATGTGCGCCGACTGCCACATGATCTCCAATACCATTGACAGTCATGAACGTTGGCTGCCTCAGGCCGGTCTGCACATTGAGGCCGTCCCCTGTATTACCTGCCATACCGGATCGGAAGATGTGGTGATCACCTGGTACCTCGTCAAACAGAAAAAAGCCTACGGGGATTTTGTGCTGGTTCCCCCCGAGGAACTTAACAAGCTGGCGGGTGAAGAAGATGTGACCAGACTGATCGATGCCGATGGCGACGGGGTGGTGACCCTTGATGAGCTTAAGGCGTTCAATCGCAATCGCGACTATCGTGACCTGCACATGGTGGGAATGATGACCCCCGAGAAGGTCAGCCATGATTTTCAGATTCTGGACAATCGCTGGGACTGCACTTTCTGTCACGCTTCGGGTCCGGAGGCAATGCAGGTCAGTTTCGTTGCCTTCCCGCGCCCCGACGGTTCCATGGAAAGGATTGACGTGGAAAAAGGAGCGGTGCTTGATGCCCTTTATGGCACACCCAACTTCTACATGATGGGCGCGACCCGCAATAAAACCATGAATATTATCGGTGCGCTGATTATCGCCGGCGGTCTGGTGATGCCCATCGGCCACGGCACCATGCGGTTTCTGACCCGCAAGAATCGTCAGGGAGGAGGACATTAAAGTCATGGCACGCAAACAATACATCTACCTGCAACCGACGCCGGTTCGAATCTGGCACTGGCTTAACGCATTCGGCTTTATCGCCCTCATTTTGTCCGGCATCCAGATTCGCTTCCCCGACAAGGTCAATATCTTCGGCAGCTACCGGGCCGCGATCGAACTGCACAATACGGCCGGCATCGTGGTGAGTATCTCTTTCTGCCTGTGGCTGATCTATTACCTGGTCATTTCACGCAAGCTCGTGAAGCTGTACGTGCCGACCAAGGATGATCTTTCCGGCGGTCTGGTACGCCAGGTGCTGTTCTACTTCTTCAACTACTTTCGTGGCAAGCCCAACCCGCATCATGCGACGCCCGAGGCCAAGTTCAACCCCATGCAGAAATCGGCCTATCTGGTGATCATGATGGTCCTGGTACCGCTGGTGATTCTTTCCGGGCTGCTGTTGCTCAACCTCGGGCCAATGCAGCACCTTGTCATGCTGCTGGGCGGACTCAAGGTTGTGGTCGGTGCGCACTTCCTGCTGGCCTGCGCCCTGGTGGCTTTTCTCTTCACCCATGTCTATCTGGCCACGCTCGGCGCGACGCCCCTCGCATATTTCAAACCCATGTGGACCGGCTGGGAAGAGGTGCATGAGGACGAGCATCATGCGCAATCCCCTCAGAGCGGCCATTGAGTGCTGAGCTGATCGAGGACGCTTCGACATCCTTGCTTTAAATGATTTTTTCCGCTGCATGCCATGGGGCGGTTCACCAACGGGGGTGAGCCGCCCGATTTTTTATGAAGCTCTGCCAGAGGTGAACCGGTGCTTGAATTTCAGGTTTTCCATGAGTGTTGATGGTCGCCATTTTCATTGATCTGTGCTATTCAGTAAAAGTTATGGAGAATCTTCTGTCCAATGCCGTCAAGTATTCCCCCGACTCACGCATCATCGAGGTGAGCGGGCGCTGTGAAGGCAGTGAATACCAGGTGAGCGTTCGCGACTGGGGGATCGGCATGACCCGGGAGCAGTCGGCGCAGGCTTTCGACAAATTCTATCGCGCCGACCACTCCAATATCGCAGTATCCGGCACCGGTCTCGGGCTCTCCATCGTCAAACACATTGTTGCCTCCCACGGCGGCCGCATCTGGATCGACAGCGCAACAGGGACCGGCACCTCCGTTTATTTCACTCTCCCCAGATAATCTCCTCCCTCCCCTTCCCTGCAAGCACCTTGCGCAACTCGTAAATGTTCAGCATGGGGTCGCAACTCCCATGAAAGGGGCACTTTACGCCATCCATGGCCGTTTGATTGGCGCCCTCCCTGGCACCAAACACCCTTGTCATGGAAGCTGCGACCCCGCGAGGTGAATAGATCCCGCAACTGAAACATTTCGATCCTCTTCTCAGCCCAGAAAATCTGTTAATGGAAGCAAATAAATGTTGCAAAAACAATTAAACTAGGCTAAGAATATGAAGTGCGACAGGGTTGGCAACCAGGTTTGCCCGGTCCTGTTTATGTGCTTCGCCGGCTTCCGCCGCCGCGCCGTTTATCGAACCTGCAAAGAGGGGGCTATGGGAGAGTCTTTAAAACGAGTTGAAAAAAGTACGCTGCTGGTGCCGCTGCTTGCCGGTCTGGCGACCCTGGGTTTCCTGGCTGCCGCCGCCGGTATGAATGTTGGAAGCAGAGCGCTGGGATTGATGGCGGCCGTCGCCCTGGTCTGGGGCGCCGGTTTTCCCCGGCACGAAGGCTGTGTGCACGCCACCGATAAAACAACGTGTCTCTGGTGTTCATAGCCGGCATCGGGACTCTTTCTTCATGAAATGGGATTCCTGAAATGAGCGAACAACCCAACGACGCCTTTCGCGAAGAAGCCTACGAACTGCTGACCGAGCTGGAAACCGCCCTGCTGATGCTGGAGGAATGCCCTGATGATATGGAACTCATCAGCCGGGTCTTTCGCGCCATGCACACCATCAAGGGGTCGGGCGCCATGTTCGGTTTTGATGAGATTTCCGCATTCACTCGCGAAATTGAGACCGTTTTCGACCTGGTGCGCAACGGCGAAATCGCAGTCACCAAGGAGATGGTGGACCTGTGCCTGTTGGCTCGCGACCAGATCAAGGCGATGCAGGATGCCTCGGTCGGCGAGGCCCGGGTTGATGCGGCCAGAACCGAGCAGCTGATCCATGCATTTCGCGAGTTCCTGCCGCAACAGCCGGCCGATTCTTCTCAGGGCGGGGATTCTGAGGTCGAAGCCGGCGCCGGTGGTTGATCTGCGGGTCAAATTCGGTATGGCGCCGACGCCGCGCACCGTCAATACCTGCATCATCATCGTCGAAGTCGAGCTGGAGCAGGACACGACCGTACTCGGCGTACTGGCCGACCAGGTGGAAGAAGTTCTCGAAATCGCGCCTCAGAGCATTGAGGCCGCCCCCAGGATCGGTACCCGGCTGCGGACCGAGTTCAATCAGGGGATGGGCATGCACGCAAAGCGATTTACGCCGAAGAACGCATTCACCCCATCCCAGAACCCCTGCGCCGCAAATACCTGCTGCGCAGCCGTGACCGCAGTTCCGGGCTGGTGCGCATCGATTCTGACCTGCGACGGATGCTGCGCTTTGGACGGCTCAATTTCATGGACGAAGATTTCGGCCTGCGGGAATGTTTTCACGTGATCTTCTGCCGTAACGTCATTATTTATTTCGACAAGCCGACCCAGGAGCGGCTGATGCATAAATTCTGTCGCCACCTCGTGGCGGGCGGTTACCTTTTTCTGGGGCATTCCGAGTCTCTGCACGGATTTCACCTGCCTCTGCGACAGGTTGCGCCGACGGTATATCAGCGGGATTGAACCGGATGGCCGAATGTTTTCCTTTCTCGAGGTGCCTGGTTCCGATGAACAATGCGACCCGAAAACAAAATACATCTCCTTCCTGTAAAGGGTGGGAAATGCTGCCGGATCTGACCGGAAAGCGTATTCTGATCGTTGGCGATCACCCCGAATGCCGCGACCTGCTTTATGAAACAGTCGTTTTGTGGGGCGGGGAATGCCATGAGGCGGAAAATGTGGCCCGGGCGCTGGAGCGCGCGCGGGAATTGGCCGCGCAGCCGGGAGGGCTTGACCTGGTCCTGATCGATCTCAACGCCTACGGAGCGCAGGGGCTGGCGGCCGCGCGCAAGCTGGCGGCAGAAGGGGATCTGGCGGATGCGCACATTCTGTTTCTCAACGGTGAACCCTGCCCCTCTGCCGAAGCGGGCCGGCAGGGGCGCGCTTTCTGTGTTGAAAAGCCCTTGAAAGTGGTGGATCTGCAGGAGGCCATTGCGCAGGCACTCTGTGGCGGTGACGCCCGTTTCCCGCGACGTGCAAAACAGCATCCCCCCACCGGGCTTGCGCACAGACCGCGGCGCATCCTACTGGTGGAGGACAACCCCATCAATGCCCGTGCGACACGCACGGTGCTGGAGAAGCGGGGGCACCAGGTGGTGACTGCGGAGAATGGTCTTCAGGCGCTTCGAATTCTGGCCGACCAGTGTTTTGACCTGATTCTGATGGATATTGTCATGCCCGAAATGGACGGGACCACCGCGACCCGCATGATCCGCGCCGGCGCCTGCCCCGCATGCGATCCGGCCGTACCGATTGTGGCGTTGACCGCCCATGTCGACCCCCAGGACCGGCACGGTTTTATGGAGGCGGGTGTTGATGACTTTCTGGCCAAACCGTTTCAGGTGCCGGATCTGCTGGCAATCGTCGAAAATATCGGCCCCGAGGAGGGCTGAAGAGAAGGAACGGAATTTATGCGCATACTCATTGCTGAAGATGATTTCACCAGCCGTCGCCTGTTGCAGAAGATGCTCGAACCCTTCGGCTCCAGTGATGTTGCCGTCAATGGCGAAGAGGCTGTGACGGCCTTCGAGGCTGCACAGAAAGAGGGCCGTCCTTATCAACTGATCTGTCTCGATATCATGATGCCGGAAATGGACGGCCAACAGGTATTGAAGATCATCCGGCGGCACGAAAAAGAGCTGGGGGTGGCGCCGCGTGATGAGGTCAAGGTCCTGATGACAACGGCGCTGGATCAGCCCCATGATGTGGTGGAGGCTTTCTATCACGGGGGGTGCACCGATTACCTGGTCAAGCCGATCGAGAAAAAAAATCTGCTGCTGAAACTCAGGGAATGCAAACTGCTCGACTAGGCTGAAGTGCTGTCGGTCAAAGGCGTGGGCCGGCGGACATTTCGGGGATATGCGCATGGCAAAAAAAATCAAAGTCATGGTGGTCGATGATTCCGCGGTCGTGCGCCAGACCATGGTCGATATCCTCACTTCGGACCCGGACATCGAGGTCACCGCCACGGCCTCAGATCCTTACGTGGCCGCGCGGCGCCTCAAAGAGCAGGTGCCCGACGTCATCACCCTCGATGTCGAAATGCCGCGTATGGACGGGTTGACGTTTCTGCGCAAAATCATGAGCCAGCACCCCATACCGGTGGTCATGTGCTCGAGCCTGACGGACGACGGCTCGGACACCGCGCTCAAGGCTCTCGAATACGGCGCCGTCGATATCATCACCAAGCCCCGCCTGGGCACAAAACAGTTTCTGGAGGAAGCCAAAGTACGCATCTGCGACACGGTCAAGGCGGCCGCCGGGGCGCGGCTGCGCAAGTTTTCGCCGCGTACCCTCGAAGTGTCCGCCAAACTGACCGCCGATGCCGTCCTGCCGGCCGCAAAAAACCGCGCCATGATCCAGACCACTGAAAAGGTGGTGGTGGTCGGCGCCTCCACCGGAGGCACCGAGGCGCTGCGGGTTTTTCTGGAAGCACTCCCCTCCGATGTGCCCGGTATCGTCATTGTGCAGCATATGCCCGAGCAGTTTACCGCTTCCTTCGCCCAGCGGCTGGATGGTTTGTGCCGCATCTCGGTTCAGGAAGCCCGTGACGGAGATACTGTGTTGCGCGGACGCGCCCTGATCGCCCCCGGCAACCGG
Organism: Geoalkalibacter subterraneus; assembly: GCF_000827125.1. Lineage (NCBI taxonomy): Bacteria > Pseudomonadati > Thermodesulfobacteriota > Desulfuromonadia > Desulfuromonadales > Geoalkalibacteraceae > Geoalkalibacter > Geoalkalibacter subterraneus. The sequence goes on along the minus strand of NZ_CP010311.1, from coordinate 3,067,861 downwards.
CACTGCCTTCTCAAGCGCAGCGGTGCGCGCTATTATGTGGAAATCAAGGACGGCCCCCTGGTGTCTCGTCACCGGCCTTCGGTTGATGTGCTGTTCCGCTCCACCGCTCGTTATGCCGGCGCCAACGCGGTCGGAGTGATCATGACCGGCATGGGCGACGATGGTGCCCGCGGCATGCGGGAGATGAAGGATGCCGGTGCCCACACCCTCGCCCAGGACGAAGCCAGCTGCGTGGTGTTCGGCATGCCCAATGAAGCCGTCAAACATGGCGGAGTGGAGCAGGTCGTTTCTCTGGAGCGCATTGCGCGCGAAGTGCTGCGACTGGCGCACTGAGGAAGCTTTTTATCTAACTTCCTTTCGCCGTCTCACTTGCCCGCCTTGACGCCGGCAAATGCCCTCGCTTACACTGACTTCTATCGATCATGATTCACACTTCCCCAAGCCAAGGTCCATGCTTTTTCCATGAATGATATTCTGACCGACCCTCAAGGCGGGCTGCCCCCCGATTCTTCATCCTGGCGCCCCATCAGCCGGGAAGAGATCGACATGTTCGCCCGCGCGCTGCAAAGCGCGTTCGAGGTGGTTGCGGTCAAAGCCAAAGGCAACCGCCGGGTGCTCGACCGTATCGAGGACCCGGCTGAAATGATCCTCGAATATTCTCCCCAGGTCCATTCACCGAAAAAATTTCTCTTTCCCAACTGGGAAAAACTGTTTCGCTTCCGTCTCGGCGGCAGGGTTCTGCTGGAGCCGGAACGTGCGGCGAGTCCCCGGGTTATTTTCGGTATGCATCCCTGCGACCTGCATGCCGTGCGGGTGCTTGATGACTGCCTGTTCGACGGTGAGGCCGACAGCGCCTATCGCGCCAAACGTGAAGTGACCATCCTGATCGGGGTGGATTGCGTGCCCGATGAACACTGCTTCTGCACCAGTATGGGAACGGACCGGGCCGCGGATGGATTCGACCTGTTTTTCCACCGTGTCGCCGGCGGCTACCTGGTGCAGACCGGCAGCCGCCGCGGCGAGCGCCTGCTTTATCTCTACGCGCCGACGGTGGCGCAGCGCCCCTCGGAGCCGCCCCTGCCGTTGCAGGCCAAACCGATTTCCCATCGCCTTGATTTTGTTTCTGAGGATCTGGCACCGCTGATGGAGCGCGTCTATGACCATCCGGTATGGGAGGAGCTGGGCAGTCGCTGTCTGGGGTGCGGGGCCTGCACCATGCTGTGTCCGAGTTGCTACTGTTTCAATGTCGAGGATCGCCTCGACCTCGATCTGGTGGGCGGCGAGCGGGTGCGCACCTGGGATTCCTGCCAGTTCGACCAGTTCACCAAGGTGGCCGGCGGCGACGAATTCCGCGGCAACCAGGCGGATCGGCAGCGGCACCGGTTTTTTCGTAAATACAAATACCTGTGGGATAAATACCAGCGCACCGCCTGCGTCGGCTGCGGCCGCTGCAGCCGGGAGTGTCTCAGCCGCATTGACCCTGTAGCCGTACTCAACCGCCTCCACCAGGAGCAGTCCCTCCCGGCTCCGAAGGCCTCTCCCGCGGCAGAGTATCGTCCGGAGCTGGCTGAAATCCTGTACGTCGAGTCGCTCACGGAGAGCGAAAAGCTCTTTCGGCTGCGCATGCCGCATCCGCTGGAATTCGAACCGGGCGAGTTTCTTGAAATATCCGTTTTCGGCCAGGGGGAAGCTCCCTTTACCATCGCTTCGGCGCCGGTTCAGAGCGACGAAATCGAAGTAGTGGTTCGTGCTGCGGGAGCTTTGACCCAGGCCATGCACCGCCTGCGGCCCGGGGATACTGTCGGGGTGCGAGGCCCTTTCGGCTGCGGGTTTCCGCTGGAACGATTCAACGGCCGCGATCTGCTGGTGGTCGCCGGCGGCATGGGGATGATTACGCTGCGCTCCCTGGTGCTCGGCCTGCTGGCACGCCGTGATGACTATGGCCGGATCATGCTTCTGTACGGGGCGCGCACGGTGGATCATTACCTGTTCCGGGACGAATTGCTCTCCTGGCATCGCGAGGGGAGCATGGACTGCCGCTTCGCCGTGACCCAGGGGGACAACAGTTGGGGGGTGACCCGCGGCGATGTGGCACACCTGTTCAAGGATCTCGATCTCGATCCCGACCGTGTCACCACCGTGGTTTCCGGTCCGGCCCGGATGTACCGCGCAGTCAATCCCCTGCTTTTCCGCTGGGGAGTCGGTGAAGATCAACTCTATCTCAACCTCGAACGCCACATGAAATGCGGACTGGGTAAATGCGGCAAGTGCCGCATCAACGACATCTGCGTGTGCGAGAGCGGACCGATCTTCCCCTATGCACAGGTCAAACACCTGAAAGAAGCGATCGAGCGATGAAGAAACGGATCGGCTTTTTCGATTTCACCGGCTGCGAAGGCTGCCAACTTACGGTGCTCAATCTTGAAGAGCAATGGCTTGAGCTGATCGAGCTGGTGGAAGTGGCTGCGTTTCGCGAGATTTTGGCGGATACGGGCGAAGCTCTCGATATTGCCTTTGTCGAGGGCAGCGTCGGACATCCTCAGGAGGTCAGGCGGTTGGAGGAGACCCGTTCGCGCTGTGAAGTTTTGGTAGCGCTGGGGTCCTGCGCCGACAATGCAGGCATCAATGCCCTGAGCCATTTCTGCGAGCCGCAGCGGCTGGCTTACAGCGCTTATGGCCGTGAGGTGGAGGGGATAGAAAAGACCTTGCCCCGCCCCCTATCCTGCTTCGTCAAGGTCGATGCCCGCCTTCCCGGCTGCCCGGTGGATGGAGAGGAGTTTCTGCAGCTGCTGCAGGCGCTGCTGGTGGGGCGCACTCCGGAACTGCCGACCTATTCGGTCTGCGTAGAGTGCAAGCTGGGGGAATACCCCTGCACCTTCGACCAGGGCACCGTCTGTCTCGGTCCGGTCACCCGTGCGGGCTGTCACGCCCTGTGCATCGCCGGCGGCGATCGCTGCCGCGGCTGCCGCGGCCTGGTGGACAACCCGCGCTCCCACCCCTACCGGCAGATCCTCGAAGAACATGGCCTGACGGTGGAGGATATCCTGTCGGAATTCCGGATCTTTAATCTGCCGCCGGAAAAATCTTGAAATCCCAACGGAGAGGCGCAGAGAGTGAGAATAGATGGAGAGTTCGCCTTGTTTTTTCTCCGTCTCTCCGTTAAAGCTTTTGACTTTAGGATCATATGAAAATCGAGCTCAATCATCTCGCCCGTATGGAAGGGCACGCCAACCTGGTGGTGGATGCCGTGGATGGCGCCATCAAAGAGTGCCGCCTGGATGTGGTGGAATCGCCGCGGTTTTTCGAGGAGATACTCAAAGGGCGTCATTACAGTGATGTGGCGCCCATTGCGGCGCGCATCTGCGGGGTGTGCTCCGTGTCGCACACTCTTGTTTCTCTGGCAGCGACCGAGCAGGCGCTGGGTGTGGTTGTCTCCGACCAGACCCGTGGACTGAGGCGGTTGCTGAGCCATGGCGAGAACATGCAGAGTCACTTGCTGCACCTGTTTTTCATGGCGGCGCCTGACTACCTTGGTGTTTCCAGTCTTACCGAACTGGCCCGCGACCGCCGTGAACTGGTGAGCCGTGCGTTGCGCCTGAAAAAAACCGCGAATGATCTGGTGCGTGTGGTGGGCGGCCGAGCTGTGCACCCGGCGACAACCTGCGTCGGCGGTTTTTCCGTTCTGCCCGGGGTCGCCGAACTGCAGGAGGTCAGGCGCAATCTGGTGGCGGCGCTCGCTGACCTGGAAGAGACCGTGGCCCTGTTCGCTGATTTCGAGATCCCCTGGATGGCGCGCGAGACGGAATATATCTGCCTGCGGACAGAGCAGGGTTACCCCGGGCTTGACGGCGACCTGTTCTCCAGTGAGGGCGTAAGCTGCCCTGTGGCGCGTTTTGAAACAATGATCAGCGAATATCATCAACCCCACTCCAACGCCAAATTTGCGCGCGCAACACGCGAAAACTTCATGGTCGGCCCCCTGGCACGGTATAAAAATGCCGGGGAGCATCTGTCCTCCATGGCGAAGAAGGTCGCCGAGGCGCTGGGTCTCAATCGCACGACCGTCAATCCTTTCGAGGCCAATTACGCGCGCCTGGTGGAAGTGGTCCACTTCCTCGAATCTTCGGTCCACCTGATCGACGGTCTGCTGCTCAAGGGGCTGAAGCCCGAATCCGTGTGGGTGCCGCCGGTGGGGGGCAAGGGGGCTGCTGCCGTAGAGGCGCCGCGCGGTCTCTTGTTTCATTCTTATGCCTATGATGAGAAAGGGCGCATCGAGTCTGCCGATTGTGTTATCCCCACCGCACAGAACCTCGGAAACATCGAGGCCGACCTGCATCACCTCGCTCCTTCGCTTCTGCATCTGCCGCGCACGGAGATGGCTCGCCACCTCGAAATGCTGGTCCGTGCCTATGATCCGTGTATCAGTTGCTCCACCCACCTGATGAAAATCGATTTTGTCTGATCACGCACATTATCAGCATCTCTAATCCGCATTTCTCGCCTATTCAGTCGATCACCTCGGCAACGACAACTATAATCCCTCCGGCCTCGGCGGCCTGCTGGCCGACGCTACGCCTGTGTTCGAAGTGACTGCCATCGATGAAAACGGCAATCCCGTTCTCGAGTCCACCGGCGAGTTCGTAACCGACGGCCTCGATGAGGATCACGACGGCTATTCCGTCTATGTCGGTTTCCAGACCCCGGCGCCGATGGGTAAATTCGGCGTTGAGTACAACTGGGGCTCCAAGTACTGGACACCGTTCACCCAGGCCCAGGACGATATCGTCGGCAGCAAGCTGGCCACCCGCGGTCATGTGGGCGAGGCTTACTACATCTTTGATGTCAACCCCAACATGTTCATCAAGGTGGGTGCCCTGTATTACGACTATGAGTACACCGGCAGCGGTTCTCCGGTGGGCAAGCCGAAAAAAGTCGAGGACGTGCAGGACGGCAAGGAATTCTCCATGTTCCCTGTCATCGACACCGCCTGGGACATCAACGCATCACTGACCGTTAAATTCTGATTTTCGAGAGAACCAAAAGCGCGGCCGGACTTACATGCCGGCCGCGCACGCTCCACCTCCTCCGGCGGCGAAACCGCCGCAGATATTTTTTGCCGGTCCTTGTGGCCGGCTTTTTTTGTGCCATCAAAGTGTGGGAAAGAGAAATACGGAGGGCAACAAAATGTTTTTATTCAGAATCCAGGAAAGTAAGGCTTCCTTTATCGTTAATTATCAGCCCTTCCCCGTGCCGATTTATGGTGCGGCTTGAGAAGGAAAAAGCCCCGGGAATGACAAACCGATTATTCCCGTGGTCGTGATAAGCTTCTGACGCGCGGATTAAAAAAACATCGTCTTGATGGAAATATTCAAAACCATTAAAGGATGACTGTCCCTTGTTGAAATCAATCACCGCTTTGTTCGAAAGCATTTTATAGCGAAGGTTTCCATTGAGGAAGATGTTCAGCTCAAGGTCGGTGATGATTACGCGTGTCAGACGGCCCACCCCGCGGGCTTGTGCGAGATTTTGAATGACCGAGGAGAGATTTACTCCGGAACCGGAGGATGTAGAGGTGTTGGCAAGATCTTCTTCTGTGTTGGCGTCAGAGTCAGGTCTTTTGTGCAGATCGATCGAAGTATTGACAAGATAGGCTTCATTGATCGATTTAACTCGCAGCCCGCCGAACTGTCGAGGGCGAACGAGGAACTGGTCAGCGGCAATGCGTTGAGTAACTTTCCCCTCGTGTGAATAACTTGTGTGGGTGATCCCTCGGATATCGATAACATTTGAGGAATTTTCGATTCTGATAGGGTTTTGATTGTGTTTTTCTCCATCTCGCTCACACGCAGACGATGTAATCGAGATCATTAAAATCAGTAAGATGCGAACCATCTTGCTGGTTTCTGCTAGGAGCGGGTTTCGGTTCAATCTCTGGCCTCACAAGGAACGGGGTCATCCGTTGTGGATGACCCCGTTGCGGGATCAGTTTTAGAACTGTTCAGACATTAGTTCCAATAGCCGAAACAGCCTTGGTTGTCAGATTGAGACCACCAGATGTCGAGATCGAGGGATTCGCCCTCTAAGCCGTTCCCTTTGTCCATCTCTGCTGTCATATCAAAGCTGTCGCCGGTTAAGTTTAATCGTCCTTCCTCGATACTCCAGGTGCCGGAACTTTGTTGAGGACCGTCATTTGTGTACCAGTCAGACCAAGTGTAGTTATAGGTGGAGTCTTCATTGATCTGTAAAGTCCCGCTGACCCCGCAGTAAGACCAGAGAATGTCGAATGTTCTGCCGCTGACCAGTGGCGCACCGAACTGAGAAAAGCCAACCAGCAGATCGGGGGAGCCGTCCTCATCGAGGTCCTGGTTGAGATCAAAATGTGTGTCTATCAAAAGGTTATCGAGGGTGGGGTCTTCGAACATCCCAGGAACATTGCCCTTCACAGGCGGAATCTGCTCCCGCAGATCGATGCCCTCGAAGAGGCGGCTGAAATCAATTGTTTCGTTGTCGCTAGAATCTGCCGGGTCATTTTCGAAAATGACTGGTTGGTCTAGTGCATCCTTGAATTGAGCGATATTTGCTTTGGCCTCCTCAATGTCGGCCGCCATTTTTTCAGGATTCTCGGTACACTCATATGCTGAGCCGATCCATGCGCAGTCTTCTGTATAGAAGTTGATGAAATTGTTTCTCTGATCATCCGTCTCTTCTTCCATGGCCGTGAAGGCGGCAAGCAATTGATCCGCAGCTTTATTGAACTGCTTTTTGCTTTCATCCAGACGGGTAGTGTAATCGGCTTTCAATGTGCCCAGTTCAGGATGGGCCTGCAGGAAGTCTTCTGCGGTGTAAGTTCTTTGATCGAGAGAATTTTCTGTGCGGAGTTTGTTTTCAACTTCAGAAATATCGATATCCAGATTGTAAGCTTGCTGAATATTCAGTTGCCCCAGCATGCCGTGGGCAACCGAGCTGAGAAACAAGGCGTCGGCATAATCGAACTGAACGGTCGAAGCATCGACCGGGTCGGTCCACTGGTAGCTGAACTGGGAACTGACCTGGCTCAGGGTGTTGGCGGCGCCGGTCAATTCACTGCCGAGGCGATTGAACAGGAACTGCTGCAGTTCACCGCTGGTGGGGGTTGTCTGAGGCAGAGGGTCGCTGACACATTCTTCGTAAGTCCAACCATAAGCCGTTGTAACTGTGGTGCACTCTTCTGGATAGGATATCAGCGAGATGTCATCACGCTCGTCGTAGAAACCAAAAGCGTCCAGAATGTCGCCCAGCCGGTTGTAGCCACTGCTAACGGTGCTGGAATATGGATTTGCCAGGCTCATGACCTGGGCCATGCTGCCGAAGAACAGGGCGGCGTCTTTATCGTTGCGGGTGGCCTCGGCATCTGTGGCTGTGAGTGCCGCCGCCATTTTGAAATGCCGCGTGGCCGCCAGCAGGTCATCGGTTTTGTTGTTTTGTGCTGCGGCGTCAAGAGCTGCAAAGCCTTTTTTCAGCGAGTCGGCAACCTTTTCGCTTGGTTTGTCGACGGTGCCATCATCGTCGATGGCAACTTTTCCATCTTCGCCAGCTTTTTCCATGGCGTCTCGAATCAATATGTCCGATACGCCTGTTTCAATGTCAAAGCTGTCATCGCTCTGAATTTTTTTGGCAATGAAGTCCGTGAGGCCGACGGATGTACCGATGCGGGTATTGAGGGGCTTATCCTCATTTTCAGGATTGAAAATCTTTTCATCCAGGATTTTGGAAACTGCCTTAAAAACTTCTTCTAGTTTTTGGTCATTGATATTGTTGTTGGTGGCAGTCAACGCGGTGTTGATCGCCATGGCGGCCACAAGCAGTTTGTGGTCAGGTTCCGTCATGGGATTCAGTTTGAGTTTGGCGCGAAAGGCTTCAATTTCTTCTTCAGAAGCATTTTCCCCTGCTAATAATATAGCGGCCTCCTTTTCATCCATGCCCTCAGCAAGAAGGGTGGTGATTGGAGAAGTCACTAGAGTGCCGTTATCATCCACTTTCCTCTTCAGCCTTCCATTGAAGGGAATACCGTTGTGTAAGCCTCGGGTGTCGGAGATGACAATAACGGAATCTTCAGAAAAGGGTTCATCAAAACTGAAATAACCGTGTTCATCTGAAGGTGTGGATCTCTGGAGGATTTCTTCATCGCCTGTTTCAGGATCAATCAATACTTCGTTAAATACGGCGCCAACGATATAGGGGTCAACAGCAATACCACTTCCGCTTACCGGGGGAGTATCACTGCCACTGCTGCCGCCACTGCCGCCACTGCCGCCGCAGGCGGCCAAAAACATTGTGGCAAGAAGAGCCACCAGACTTGTTCGAACAAAACTCATTTTTTTCCCTCCTGTGTGGTTGTGCATAGACATTGATGTCACGCCATGCACTGTTATTTGTGAAGTTTAATTTATCTGCTATTCTTTTTTTGTTGTCAATAAAAAAATGTTTTGAAAATCTTATTCACTTTGGACTGCAACAGGGCGGTTGATAATCTCTTTGTTACAGATTTAGGAGTGCGCGTGCTATCCTGTTGTCTGTGAATCGGATCGGATGCTGTGGAAGGATTCAATGATCATGGATGATCAACACCCCGTTGCTGGCGGTCCCTGCCGCCACCTGGAACATCTGGCCACGATTCTCGACAGTGTCGCCGATGGTGTCTTCACCGTCGATCAGCAGATGCGCATTACCTGGTTCAACCGGGCGGCGGAGGAGATCACCGGCTTTTCCCGCGAGGAGGCGCTGGGGCAGAGCTGCTGTGAAATCTTTCGCAGCAACATCTGCTTTACCCATTGCCCGGTGCGCGAGGCGCTGGCGAGCGGCGAGGATGTGGTCAACCGGCAGGTGGATATCCTCGACCGGGACAATCGCGAAATCCCCATCTCGGTGAGCGCCTCGGTGCTGCGCGACGCGGAAGGCAATCCGGTCGGCGGGGTGGAGACCTTTCGCGACCTGTCGCAGATTGAAGCCCTCAAGCGCGAGGTCGAGGGGCGGTACACCTTCCAGGATATGGTCAGTCGCGATCCGCGCATGCGACAGCTGTTCGACATCCTGCCCGATGTGGCCGTCAGTGATGCAACGGTGCTGTTGCAGGGTGAAAGCGGCACCGGCAAGGAGCTGTTTGCGCGGGCGCTGCATGATTTGAGTCCCCGGCGGGAAGGGCCGCTGGTGGTAGTCAACTGCGGCGCGCTCCCCGAACCGCTGCTGGAAGCCGAGATCTTTGGCGCCAAGCGCGGTGCCTATACCGGATCGGTGGAAGATCGTTCCGGGAGATTGGAGCAGGCCGAAGGGGGGACGCTGTTTCTGGATGAGATCGGCGATCTGCCTCTGGCGCTTCAGGTCAAGCTGCTGCGTGTGCTGGAAAACCGCGAGTACCAGCCCCTGGGCGCAAGGCGGCCGCGCAGGGCCGATGTGCGCTTTGTCGCGGCGACACACCGCGATCTGGAAGAGATGGTGGCCGATGGCAGCTTCCGACGCGACCTCTTTTTCCGCATCAACGTGGTCAACCTGAAAATTCCGCCTTTGCGGGAACGGCCCGAGGATATCCCTCTGCTGCTGGACGTGGCGCTGGACCGTTTCAATCGCGCCTACGGCAAGCGCATCGGCGGCTTCTCCCCGGAAGCTCTCGAATTTCTTCTCAACCACGATTATTCAGGCAACGTCCGCGAACTGTTCAATCTGGTGGAGCGCGCCGTGATCCTGTGCCGTGATACCACCATCGGTGCTGAGTCTCTGCCGTCGCGACGGGAGAGGCCGCAGGATTCAACCGAGCCCGCTCTGGTTGGGCGGCGCCCCACCGTAGAGCAGTTGCAGCAACTGCTGCGCCGTCACCGCGGCAATAAAACCGCCGTGGCGCGTGAACTCGGCATCAACCGCACCACCCTGTGGCGTTGGCTTAAAGAAGACAGCCCCTAAATCTCGTTGCAGCGTTGCATTTCGATGCCCGCTGCCGCAACGTACCTCTCTTTTGCTAAATCCTTACTTCTCCGCCTCTTTTTTTGTCCGTACTCTCTCTGCCGTTGCAACTGCAACAGCTTGAAGGATCCCTGCCGGTATCTTAAATCCTGACGCATCCGTAAGTTGCCGTAATCTAACGAAAAAATTGTTTATTTTTTTCGGCATATGTTTTGGAAACTACTGTAGATGTTCAATTCGTCCACTTGCGCCTTCAACTCAAGGGAGTCCAAAAATGTATACCGAAAAAGTCATGGACCATTTCGCCAACCCCCGCAACGTTGGTGTGCTGGAAAACCCGACCGTCATCGCTAAAATCGGCGACCCCGATTGTGGCGATTTTCTGGTGATTTTCCTGCGGATCGAAAACGATCGGATCGCAGACATCAAATACAAGATTCACGGTTGCGGTGCGGCAATCGCCACCTCGTCCATCGCCAGCGAAATGGTGAAGGGGATGCCTCTTGATGAGGTGTTGCGTGTAACAGATCAGGATATTGCCGATGCGCTGGATGGCCTGCCAGAGGAAAAGATGCACTGTTCCAATCTGGCGGCGGGAGCCCTGCATAGCGCCATAAGCCGCTATCGCGAATTTCTTGCTCAGGCAGCACAGAAACAGGCGGCTGAGAACGCATGAGGTTTTTGATCGGCAGCACGGGCGGTGATCGTTGCGGTGATCGTTGTTTTTTTGTTGCAATTTGCAACGATTTTCTCTGGAAATATGAAGGGTCGGCTATTAGATGTTTGTGTAACTAGTTGGAAATATTCTAATAAAAAGTTTTACGGTTACCTGGCACGTTCTTTGGAGTAGGAAAGCCCATGGAAACAAATCAGCTCACAGTCAAACGGATTCGCGTCGCGCTGCCGCTATACGGCAATCGGGTGTTGCCGCGCTTCGGTCTGGCACGGGAATTCGCCCTGGCCGATCTGGACTGCGAAGGTGATGTCATTCTGGGGGTGGAGCGCTGTGAGTGGCCCTCCTGGCGCTGGCCTTCGGTGCCGGAGTGGCTGAAGGCGCAAGGAGCTGTCGGTGTGTTGTGCAGCGGGATTCATCCGCGCCTCCAGCAGGCGTTGCAAGACGAAGGGCTTTGGGTGGTGTGGGGCTTTATGGGAGAGGTGGAGGAGGTGCTGAAGCTGTGGCTGCTGCAAGGTGCGGTCGAAGGCAGAGCGCCAGCCGCATCTTCCCCTTGCTGTCGACGGCGGACAACGCCGGGACGTGGGCACCAACATTTGGGATCGGGAGGAAAATCATGATCATTGCAGTGACATCCCTTGGAAATGATTCGGGCAGTCCCGTCGATGCGCGTTTCGGGCGGGCAGCCTGGTTTCTGCTTTACGATGATCAGGCGCAGAGCTGGGAACCTCTGGAAAATTCCCAGGGTCAGGAGGCGCTTCAGGGGGCCGGAATTCAGGCGGCGCAGCAGATGGCAAGCCGCGGAGTCGCGGTGTTGATTACCGGGACAACAGGACCCAAGGCGCAGCAGGCGCTCAAAACCGCCGGCATCAAAATATATCATGGAGCGAAGGGCTCTGTGGCCGCTGCGTTAGATGACTATAAAAAGGGGCGGCTGGAGCAGGCTGCGTGATGTTGCACCTCTCTTTTTACTTAGGACGATGACTTAATTTTTTACCGAGAGGAGTTTGAAAAATGTCGATTGATCAAACCATTGCTGTTCCTTCAATGCATCCCGGCGGCCTGGAGGCTGTACGTTCAGGCCATTTCGGGCGCTGCGACGTTTTTACTCTGGTGGAAGTCCGCCAGGGCAGAGTAGAAGAGGCCCGGGTGGTGGCCAATGCCGAGCATAGCGAGGGGGGGTGCCTGGTGCCGGTCAGAATTCTGCAGCAGGCCGGAGCTACCTCCCTGGTGGTGCAGGGGATCGGCATGCGTCCGCGCATCGGTTTCGCCCAGGCCGGCATTGACGTTCTGGTGGGGCCTGGCGAAACCGTGGCCCAGGTGGTGGAGGCTTATCTGAACAACCAGCTGCGGAACATCTCCGAACAGGATGTTTGCGGCGCGCATGGCTAGACCAGGTTACTCTCCTGGCTAAGGAGTCCGACGTGAATCTGTGCATTGTGAGCGGCAAGGGCGGCACCGGTAAGACCACGTTGAGTGTGTCGTTGGCGGCCTGGCTGGCAGAAAACCTGGACGACAAACAGGTCATGCTGCTCGATTGCGACGTGGAGGAACCGAACGCGCATCTGTATCTGACACCGCCGCAGGTGACGCAGGATCCTGTGAGCGTGCTGGTGCCGCGGTGGCAGAAAGAATTGTGCACCCACTGCGGGCGGTGCGGCAAGGTCTGTCAGTTCGGAGCCTTCGCGGTTCTTGGAGACCGCATCGAGATCTTTTCCGATCACTGCCATAACTGCGGCGTGTGCTCTTATGTCTGCCCGCATCAGGCGCTGCCGGAGCATCATCATGCAGTGGGTCGTACCCTGCGCGGACAGGTGGACGGGGTTGATCTGATCTGGGGTGATCTCAATGTGGGTGAGCCACGCTCGACCCCTGTGATCGAGGCCGTACGGCGGCAGGCGGGGGCGGGAACTGTCATTATCGACGGTCCGCCGGGAACCTCCTGCGGCATGGTGGCGGCGGCTTCCGGCGTCGACCTGGCGTTGGTGGTGACTGAACCGACCCTGTTCGGTCGTCATGACCTGGAGTTAGCCCTTGATGCGCTGCGGGCCCTGGAGGTGCCCTGTGCGGTGGTCATCAACAAGAGTCTTTTTGGTGACGCAGGGGTGCGTTCCTGCTGCGATCGGCATAACGTGCCGGTGTTACTGGAGATCCCTTTCCGGCGCGATCTCGCCGCCTGTTCAGCGCAGCAGGGTATCCTGCATCGCTTCGCTCCCGAATTCAATGCTCTGCTTGCACAGCTATGGAATGGATTGCAGCAGATGGCACGGCAGGGAAAGGTTACGGCATGAAACAGTGGGTGGTGTTAAGCGGCAAAGGCGGGACGGGCAAGACTTCGGTGACTGCGGCGCTGGCCTCTTTGTGGAAGACGCCGGGGGTGTGCGTCGATGCTGATGTGGATGCCGCCAATCTGCATATTCTGCTGCACCCCGAAAACCGCCTGCGGGAAGCCTTTATCGGTGGCAAAACCGCGGTGTGCGACCCCGAGTCCTGCACCGCCTGCAATCAGTGCGGAGAGCTGTGTCGGTTCGATGCGATCACATACGGGCATGTCAACCGCCTGGCCTGTGAAGGCTGCGGACTGTGCGTACTGGCCTGCCCGCAGAAAGCACTGCGATTGACAGACCGCGTCAACGGCAACTGGTTTGAGGCACAATCGAGCGCAGGGCCGCTTTTTTACGCCCGCCTGGGGGCCGGGGAGGGCAACTCCGGGAAGCTGGTCGGAAAGCTGAGAGAAAAAGCACGTGAATTTGCCCTGCGCAATGACAGTGACTGGATCCTGATTGACGGACCGCCCGGCACTGGCTGTCCGACCATGGCGGCGCTGACCGGAAATGACGCCATGCTGGCGGTGGCGGAGCCGAGTCCTTCCGGGTTGCACGATCTGGAGCGGTTGCTGAATCTTGCGCAGAATTTCAGAGTTAAAGCTTACGTTTGCATTAACAAAGAGGATCTCAATACCGAGATGGCATTGAAGATCCGCTCCCTGTGCGATCAGCGGGGAGTGCCGGTTGTCGGCACCATCCCTTACGATCCGGCGGTGGTGGAAGGCGCACGCCGCGGGTTGCCGGTGGTCAAATGGCCTGAATCGGCGGCAGCCCATGCCTTGCGACGCCTGGCTCGCCATCTGGACCAGCTCTCGTTTCAGGACAACGAACCGGGCGAGAGAAGTGTCGCCGAATAAGTGTTAAGACGCCGGCGTGCTGATCGCCTTTATCACACACATCAGTGAAAGGAGGCAGACTATGCCTGGATTCAATGGACAAGGCCCGCAAGGGCAGGGACCCCGTACCGGACGTGGTGCGGGACGCTGCAACAGTCAAACTTCTCCCGACGCACCCGTCGCCGGCCGCGGCCGCGGCTGCGGGTTGGGCCGTGGCCCCGGTCCCGGCCAGGGAATGGGCCCGGGGCAGGCACTGCGCCGCGGACGCGGTGCGGCACTGCGGGGGAGGCCCAACAATCTGGAACAAGATGGAGAATGAATCATCCTGATTTATAACTACTCCCCCCAGCGGGGGGAGGGGACTTGAATGACAGAGGCCGGCGGGAACAGGGGGGATTTTTGCGGCCCGTGGCCTCAAGGTGGTGCCGTTCCTCCATGCGGCACCGCCTTTTTTTGCTTGATATATTCAAAAATATGAATATATTCTGGCCAGAAAATAAAAGATCATACGAATCACTACAAGGAGTTTATATCTATGTGGCGTTTGCTGGCGCGGGTGAATCAGAATCTGACCCTGGCGATCCCTGTCATGATGCTGGCCGGGTTTGCGGTCGGGGTTCTGTTCGAAGTTCAGGGGATGCGTTCCATGATCATCCCCCTGACCTTTCTCATGGTCTATCCCATGATGGTCAACCTCAAGATCAAGAAGGTGTTTCAGGGGGGGGATTTCAAGGCCCAGTGGCTGACCCAGGCGCTGAACTTCGGCGTGGTGCCTTTTCTGGGCTACGGCATTGCCATGCTGGCCTTTCCCGACCGCCCCTACATGGCGCTGGGGCTGGTGCTGGCTTCGCTGGTGCCGACCAGCGGCATGACCATCTCCTGGACCGGCTTTGCCAGGGGCAACCTCGAAGCGGCGGTCAAGATGACGGTCATCGGCCTGACCCTGGGTTCGCTGGCGACGCCTTTTTATGTGCAGTGGCTGCTCGGCGCGCAGATCGCGGTGGATATGGGTGCTATCATGGTCAATATCGCGCTGATTGTTTTTCTCCCCATGGCGGCAGGGTTTGCGACCCAGCAGTTTCTGGTGCGGCGCTACGGCCAGCAGGTGTTCCAGCAGGAGCTTTCAAAAAAATTCCCGCCCCTTTCGACCCTGGGAGTGCTGGGCATTGTGTTCATCGCCATGGCGCTCAAGGCCAGGGCGATTGCCGCAGAGCCGGTAACACTGCTGCTGATCCTGCTGCCGCTGCTGGGTTTCTATTTTGTTAATTTTTTACTCAGCACGCTGGTGGGCAAATGGTTTCTGCCCCGCGCAGACGCTATCGCACTGCTCTACGGTTCGGTGATGCGCAACCTCTCCATCGCTCTGGCCATCGCCATGACCGCCTTCGGCCCGGCCGGTTCCGATGCAGCGCTGGTGATCGCGGCGGCCTATATCATCCAGGTCCAGTCGGCGGCCTGGTTCGTGCGCCTGACCGATCGGGTTTTTGGTCCTGTGCCAGAGGGGCAGGGGCAGATGGCCGCAGCTGTGCAGAAGTGAACCACATCCATCACAGAGAGATCAGGTGGGAACTGCGCCGCGTATTTAATAACCGGAAAATTCCAGCGCAACAAGTACGACGAGGATTGCGCCCGCCACAATTGCATTGACTTTAAGCGGGTCGGCTTTGAAAAGTTCCGGCAAAGTGATTTCGCCGAAGGAGCCGAGATTCAGAATGTGTCGCTCCAGCCAGGGGTAGATCACGGCATACAGGGCGCAGCCGGCCAGGATCCCGAAAACCCCGCCGAACAGTGCATCCAGCGAACCCTGGCCGACAGCGCCGGCTGCCGTCCCGGGGCAGTAGCCCAGCAGCGCAAAGCCTACGCCGAAGATCAGGCTCCCGATCACCGTGGAGCCGATTGAGCCCGCCTTGGGATGCAGGCGAGCCAGCCCTTTGCGCTTGAGAAAAAAGATGCCGACCATGCCGGTCACTACCGCCGTGAGAATCACTTTGACCACGGTGAAATCTTCAAGAAAAAGCTGGTTCATGATGATTTCGTACTTGGTGACCTGACCTTTCTGTAGAAAAAAACCAAACAAAAGGCCCATCACGAATCCGAGAAACAACTGCACCGCCCGGTTTCGGTGGATTTTCTCCAGCATGGCTTCCCCCCTTTCTTAGAAAATCAGCAGGGCGGTAATGATGCCGCCCACAAAGATGCCGATAGCCGCAACCCAGCTGCTGAGCACCAGCTGCATGGTTCCGCTCAGCGCATGTCCGCTGGTACAGCCGTTGGCCCAGCGGGCACCAACGCCCATGATTGCGCCGCCGATAAAAGCTGTGAACCAGCGCAGCAGCCAGCCGTCACCGAAGTGGGAAGCCCATACCCCGGGCACAAATCGCCAGGCGAAATCGCCGGACAGGATCGCCGATAGGGCGGCGCCGGCGATCAGTCCGATGACAAGCATCCATTCCCAGTCGATTTCAGGTGCGAACTTCTGGTAGTAGGGACGGCGCCTGGCTTTTTCGCCCCGAATCGCCGTTTCAATCATGCCGCTGCTGCGAGCATAAGCCGTTGAGACGCCGAGGGGGTGGTCGGACAGCAGAAAAGCAAACCAGCTCAGGATTCCGATGCCGACCCCTGCGGCGTAAGGGGACCAGGATTTGAGGTAGAGAAAACCGAATATCCCGTGTCCGGCATTCAAAGCCTGTGCTTCAACCTCTCCTTGTGCCAGTGCGAGTGATGCTGCTGTGAGCAGCAAAACAGCGAATGCGCTCACGCAAAGACCTGCTCTAAAAATCATCGCGCACTCCTTTTTCGAGGTAATGAGGACGTCAAAAGGGTCTGTTTGTTTTGCCGGTGCGGGGTCGCAACGCCTATGACAAGGGACACTTTTCGCCATCCCTGGCCTTTTGATCGGCGCCCTCTCTGGCGCCAAACACGCTTGACAGTAGAGACGTGACCCAGCGCGGAACAGTTACGTTGATATTCTGCATCCCACCGCGTGGCAGGCCGCCATCGAGCCGAGGCAGTCTTCGACCTGGTCGAAGCCGTTTCTTTTAAGGATCGATGCCGCAATGATGGCCCGTCTGCCGCTGCCGCAGAACGCGGTGATGGGTCGGGCGTCGGGAATCTTTTCAAGACTGTTGGGAAGGTCCCCTAAAAAGATGGACGTTGAACCGGGCAGGGTGCCCTGTTCGATCTCTTCGGGTTTGCGCACGTCGAGCAGTGTGAAGTCGGCCTGTTCATCGATGCGCTTTTTAAGCTCCCCGGCGTAGATGGCCGGAATGCGGTCATACTGTCGGCCGCTGGTCTCCCACTCGTGCATTCCCTGATCGAGAAAGGCGACCACGCGGTCATATCCCAGACGCACCAGGTGGCGTGTCGCGGCTTCCCAATCGCTGCCGCGCGGCAGCACGAGGCCGATATCCTGATCATAGGGGACGAACCAGCCCGCATAGGCCGGCAGCATGTCGAGGGGAATAGCCAGGCTCCCCGGGATGTAGGCGCCGGCAAAGGCTTCGGGAGAACGTGTGTCAATGACCAGCATACCGTCTTTCATCGCCCGGTCGAACTCGTCCGCGTCACAGGGCTTTGGCCGAGGCAGGCCATTAAGCAGCGGCGCGCCATTGAGGTTGTAGCCCTCCATTTTTTTGAAGTACGGGGGCAGGGTGTGTTTCTCCTTCAATTTTCTCTCGATGAACTGCTCCCGGCTTTGCACCTGGAGAGCGGGGTTATGCCTGCGCTCGTATCCCAGCGTCGAGAACTCACGGGAGGCCATTCCCGAGCCGCACACCGAGCCGGCCCCGTGTGCCGGATAGAGCAGCACTTCATCACCGAGGGGCAGGATCTTGTCAAACAGGCTGTCATAGAGCAGTCCGGCGACTTTTTCGGCCTGGTCAGGGAAAAAATCAGTGCGGCCGACATCGCCGATGAAAAGTGCATCGCCGGTAAAAACGCCGAGAGGTTCGTCGCTGAAGTCCTTGTCGCTGAGTACGAAAGAGAGGCTTTCAAAGGTATGTCCGGGAGTGGAAAGAACCCTGAGTTCGAGGCTCCCGAACTTAAAGACATCCCCTTCACGGGCCGTCTGGCCATACTCGAACGGCAGCTCTGCGCCATGGTAGATCGCCGCACCCGTCAATTCGGCCAGTTCGCAGGAACCGATGACAAAATCTTCGTTGCGATGCGTTTCAAAAATATGGGTAATTTTGCATCCTTCGCGATAAGCGAGATCCACATAGACCTGGCAGTCGCGACGCGGGTCGATGACTGCGGCACGGCCGTTGTCGCCGAGAATGTAGGAGAGCTGTGCGAGGCCTTCGGATTTGATCTTCTCCAGAAACATCATCATCCTCCCGTTGGTCGAATGTCTGAATTCATTCAGGGATCAATGCAGGGGTGCGGCTTGTTTGAAGGATAA
Source organism: Geoalkalibacter subterraneus (assembly GCF_000827125.1). Classification (NCBI taxonomy): domain Bacteria; kingdom Pseudomonadati; phylum Thermodesulfobacteriota; class Desulfuromonadia; order Desulfuromonadales; family Geoalkalibacteraceae; genus Geoalkalibacter; species Geoalkalibacter subterraneus. Next base: position 3,049,693 of record NZ_CP010311.1, on the reverse strand, counting down.
AACAAAAACGGAGGACTGCAAGGAGGCGGAGGCAGGAGGGGAGGAGAGGAGCCCCTCCCCGGTCATCAGGGAACCAGGGCGGGGTCGTCACTCCCATGCTGAACAATTATGGAAACTCAGAGGTCGAAGAGGCGCGGGAACGGTTCAGCAGATGCGCGGCAGCTGTTCGCCGGCCAGCATCTCGATGGAGCGCAGGCCGCCGATGGCGGTGCGCAGAAAGACCTTGCCGGCGGATTGGCCGGTGACCTCGCCGATAATGGCCGCCTGCCGACCGGCGGGATGGCGGCGCATGATTTGTAGTGCCGCTTCGGACTGCTGGGGCGCGACAAACGCCAGCAGTTTGCCTTCGTTGGCGACAAACAGGGGATCGAGGCCGAGAATGGCGCAGGCGCCGCGCACGGCGTCGGAGACCGGCAGTTGGGTCTCTTCCAGGGTCAGATCGACATCGGATTGCAGCGCGATCTCTTTGAGGGTGGTGGCCACGCCGCCGCGGGTCGGGTCCCGCAGCACATGCAGCGCATCACCCAGCTCGCTCAGCAGGTCGGCGACCATGAAGTTGAGAGGTGCCGAATCGCTCTCGATGGGCGATTGAAGCTCCAGCCCTTCGCGCCCGGCGAGGACCGCCATGCCGTGATCTCCCAGGGTGCCGCTTACCAGGATCCGGTCGCCGGGGCGCGCGCCGCTGCCGAGAATCTCCCGGTCGTGCTCGAAGGTGCCGATGCCGGCGGTGTTGATAAAGATCCTGTCCCCCTTGCCGCGCGGCACCACTTTTGTGTCGCCGGTGACGATGCGCACATCCGCCGCCGCTGCCGCGGCCTTCATACTGTCAAGCACCTGCTCCAGCTCTGAGATCGGCAATCCCTCCTCGAGAATCAACCCGACGCTGAGATAGAGCGGGCGGGCCCCCGCCATGGCCAGGTCGTTGACGGTGCCGTTTACCGCCAGATCGCCGATGTTACCGCCAGCAAAGAAGATCGGATCGACCACATAGGAGTCGGTGGTAAATGCCAACCGCCCCCCCGGCGAAGTCAGCACCGCCGCATCGTTCTGATCCTTCTGCGCCACGCCGGACAGGCGGGGAATGATGACGTCGTCGAGAAGCTGATGGCTGAGCTTGCCGCCGCTGCCGTGGCCGAGGAGGATGATGTCGGATTTCATGAAAGACTCCTGGGAAGATTGAACCGCGGAGGGCGCGGAGAGCGCGGAGAAAAGGTCCGAGAAAACCCGAAAAACGCTTTTTTGTTTTAAGCCAATAAAAAGATTTTCTCAGATTTTCCTCTGCGTTCTCCGCGCCCTCCGCGGTAAAAAGCTTTCAAACCCCGTACTTATACTCCGCCGCACAAGTCCCTTCACTCGATACCATGCACGCGCCGACCGGGTCTTCCGGGGTGCAGATGGTGCCAAACAGGGGGCAGCTGCGGGGGGTGGTTTTGCCTTTGAGGATTTCGCCGCACAGGCAGCCGGGGTGTTCCACCGGCGGCTCGATATCGACAGTGATCTGCCGGGCGGCGTCGAAAGCGCGGAATGCGTCGCGCAAGCGCAGGCCGCTGGCCGGGATTTCTCCGATGCCGCGCCAGGTCGCGTCGCAGGGCTCGAACACCTGCGCCATGATGGCCCGCGCACGGGGGTTGCCGTCGGCACGCACAATGCGGCTGTACTGGTTTTCGACACGCGGCCTGTTTTCGATGACCTGGCGCGCCAGCATCTCGATCCCCTGCAGCATGTCGAGGGGCTCAAAGCCGGTGATAACGCAGGGGACATTGAGTTCGTCAACCAGCGGCTGATAGGCGGCGGGGCCGATGATAGCGCTGACATGGGCCGGGCAGATATAGCCGCTGACCTGCAGCTCAGGATCGGACGCCAGCACCGCCATGGGGCCGGGAATGGTCTTGTGGGCGCTAAGGATGAGGAAGTTGTCCAGCCCCGCGCTCTGCGCGGCCAGCACGGCACCTGCGACCGTCGGGGTGGTGGTCTCGAAGCCGACACCGAGAAAAACAACCTTCTTTTCAGGAATCTTTCGCGCCAGTGCCACCGCGTCGAGAGGCGAATAGACGATGCGCACATCGGCGCCGCGCGCCTTCTCGTTGTGCAGGCTGCTGCTTGAGCCAGGCACGCGCACCATGTCGCCGAAAGTGGCGATGATGACGTCCTCGCGGCGCGCCAGCGCCACCGCATGATCGACATAGCCCACCGGGGTCACGCACACCGGGCAGCCGGGACCGGAGATCAGCCGGATGCCTGTGGGGAGCAGGCCGCGGATGCCGTGCTGGTGGATCGCCATGGTGTGGGTGCCGCACACCTCCATGAACGTCATGGGGGAAGAGGCTTCAGTCGCCAGCCAGCCGATGCGCTCGAGCAGTCGGATTGCCACTTCGCGGTCGCGAAAGGCATCGAGGTATTTCATTCCACCCCTCCGCCGTCAGCGAGGATCTGACGGAACAGGGCGATGGTTTCCTCGGCTTCCTGCTGGTCGAGTTTGCTGATGGCAAAACCCGCATGAATCAACACGAAATCGCCCTCCGACACCGGATCGGCAAGCAGCATCAGGCTCGCCTCGCGCGTCACGCCGTCAATTTCACACTGAGCCAGGTCGCCGTCGATGGAACGGATCTGCATGGGAATGCCGAGGCACATTTTGAGACTCCATAAAAAGCATTTTACCGCCCGCTCGCCAAGGCTCGCTCGAGATCGCGGAGAACACGGAGACCTTAGATTCTCTCAGCGTTCTCCGCGATCTCCGCGGTGAAGACTGTAGATTATGATCTTTTCTTCTCAACCCCAGCCATCAACCACTCATACCAGGCCTGCATCCCCTCGCCGGTTCTGCATGACAGTTCCAGAATCTCGATGTTCGGGTTGACCTGGCGGGCGTAGGTTTTGCACTTTTCCACGTCGAAGTCGAGGTAGGGCAGCAGATCCGTTTTGTTGATGATCATCAGGTCTGCGGCGTGAAACATGTTGGGGTATTTGACCGGCTTGTCCTCCCCCTCGGTGACGGACAGCACCGCGACCTTGTGATCCTCACCCAGGTCGAAGGCGGCCGGGCAGACCAGGTTGCCGACGTTTTCGATCATCAGGAGGTCGGTGGCGTCGAGGTCGAAATGTTCAACACCGTGGCCGACCATGTGGGCGTCGAGATGGCAGCCGGCGCCGGTGTTGATCTGGTGCACGGGGGCGCCGGCGGCGGCGATGCGGTCGGCGTCGTTGGCAGTCTGCTGGTCGCCCTCGAGAACGGCGAAGCGCAGGCGGTCGCCGAGTTCGCGCAGGGTGCGTTCGAGCAGGGTGGTCTTGCCGGAGCCGGGAGAGCTGACCAGGTTGAGAACCAGCATCTTGCGCGCGGCGAACAGCAGGCGGTTGTTGCCGGCCAGGCGGTTGTTCTTGGAGAGGATGTCCTCTTCCACGCGGATAGTGCGCCGGTCCCCCTCGTGGTTATGATCGTGTGTGTGATCATGATGATGGTGATGGTGAGCGGTGTTCGTGCCGCAGCCACAATCGATGCACATGGTCAGTCGACCTCCATTTCGATGATTCGTAATTCTTCGCCCTGCACGGTGCGCATGCCGAAAGACTCGCAGTAGGGGCAGGCGAAAGTGTAGCGATCCATTTCACTTTCCCGGCCGCAGTCGTCGCAGCGACCGCGCCCGGCGATCCGATCGATGATCAGTTGCGCATCTTCCAGAAGCGTGCCCTGTGTGCAGGCCTCGAAAGCGAATTCCACCGCTTCGGGGATGACCCCGGACAGGGCGCCGATTTCGATTCGAACCGAGGTCACCCGCGTCACGCCCTGCTGGCGCGCATGCTGTTCGGCGATGTCGACGATATTGCGGGTGATGCCGAGTTCATGCATGAAAGGGGCCCTCCGGAATGACTGTGCGCACGTACCGTCTCCGTTTTGAAAGGCCCACTATAGGGTGGGGTTCAGGCAAAAATCAACCCTTGGAGGACGTTGTGAAACGTATACGTGTCCCCGTCCGGCGGCACGGCAAAAAGGATTGCCGATTTTCACGCTCTTCTGTTAGCCTCAACTCCTGTGAACTGCTTCCAATGAACTATGATGTTCCGGTGATGACAGGGATGGTGAATCATGGAGAAAGGAAAAATTCTCGTCTGCGATGACGAGGTGGATGTTCAGAATCTGCTGCGTCGCCTGCTGGAAGCGCGCGGGCACGGGGTCGAGTGTTTCGGGCAGGGGGCGGCGCTGCTCAAGGGACTTGAGGAGATGGAAGGCGCGCTCCCCGACCTGGTGATTCTCGACGCCAAGATGCCGGGCCTCGACGGGCTCGAGGTGCTGCGACGCCTGAAAGCGGCTCATGCCGAGCTGCCGGTGGTCATGATGAGCGCCTTTGCTACGGTGCGCAACGCGGTGGACGCCATGAAACTCGGCGCTCTGGATTACCTGATCAAGCCTTTCTCCACCGACGAGGTGCACAGCCTGGTCGATTCCGTCATCGAGCGCAATCGCCTGGTCAGTGAGAATCGCTCCCTCAAGGCCGAGATCCGCCGGCGGTTCAACCCGGAACAGATTATCTTTAAAAGCGAGGGGTTCAGCCGCGTGTTCGCATTGGCCAGAAAGGTGGCTTCCAGCGGGGCCGGTGTGCTGATTCTCGGCGAAAGCGGCACCGGCAAGGAACTGATCGCTTCGACGATTCATTATTCAAGCGAGCGGCGCGATCAGCGTTTTCTCACCATCAACTGCGCCGCTATCACCGACACCCTGCTGGAGAGTCAGCTGTTCGGCCATGTCAAGGGGGCTTTTACCGGCGCGGTGGCCAATCACCGCGGTCTGGTGGAGGAGGCTGATAAGGGCACGCTGTTTCTCGACGAAATCGGCGACCTGAGCCCGGCTCTGCAGGCCAAGCTGCTGCGACTGCTGCAGGAGAAAGAGTTCATGCCGGTGGGTGCGACCCGCGTGCGTCATGCCGATGTGCGGTTTGTCGCCGCCACCAACAAGGACCTGGAAAAAGAGGTGGCGCGGGGCAATTTCCGCGAGGATCTGTTCTATCGCCTCAATGTCGTGACGCTGGAGGTGCCGCCTCTGCGTGAACGGCGCGACGACATTCTGCCGCTGGCCGAACATTTTGTCCGCAAGTATGCCCCGGAAGGGCAGCAGAAGCTGTCGGCAGAGGCTGCGCGGATGCTGCAGGGCTATCATTGGCCGGGCAACGTGCGCGAGCTGGAAAACACCATCGAGATGGCGGTCATTCTGGCCGAAGGGGGGCGGGTCGAGGCCGACTGCCTGCCGTCTAAAATCTCCAACGCGCAGGCCACGGAATTTGTTCCTCCCGACGCGCCCGTGTCTCTCGAAGATGTGGAGCGGCTCTATATTGCCCAGGTCTACCGCCAGACCGGCGGCCATAAACTCAAAACTTCGGAAATTCTCGGCATCGCCCGCAAGACCCTCGATCGCAAACTGCGCCAGTACGGGATCGACCTGCCGGACAGTGAGTGATTTCCGTCCCGCCTCTTGAACGCCAACACTTCAACACTTTCTCCTCAGGTTTTACGCTTCACGCCCAGCCACAGATGGACAAAATGAAACATCGAGTGTCATTTTGCCACATTCTGCTCCTCGGCAGCGTTCGGTGCGAATGTATACGAAAACATCCCTAATCCTCTGATTTGATTTGTTTTTTAATGACAGGGCCATTTTTGTGGCATATCCCTTGCCTTTCTCCGGCGGCAGTCCAATTTCACCTGTTTCCCGTCGCGAAATTTCGCGCATATGGACAAAATGTCCATCACATCGATTGAGGAGAGAGCACTATGGGTAAAATCGTCATCGATCCGTTGACCCGAATCGAGGGCCATCTCAAGGTTGAGGCGGTGCTGGAGGGCGGAGTCGTCAAGGAAGCCAAAAGCTCGGGCATGCTGTATCGCGGGCTGGAAAATGTTCTGACCGGCCGTGATCCCCGCGACGCCGCCCGCATCATGCAGCGTATCTGCGGGGTGTGCCCCACCTCGCACGGGCTGACGGCCTGCTTCGCGCTGGATGAAGCCTACGGCGTCAACGGCAGCATCCCTCTGAACGGACGCGTGATGCGCAACCTGATCCAGGGCGCCAATTTCGTTCAGTCTCACATCCTGCATTTCTACCAACTGGCGGCGCTGGACTATGTCGATGTCACCGCGGTGGCGGACTATAACGGCTCAGATCCGACCCTCAAGAAAGTCCGTGAGTTTATCGATCGTGGCCATCTCGGGCCGTTCATGCCCCGTTACGAGGGGGACTACCGCCTCTCCAAGGAAGAAAACCGCGCGGCGGTGGCCCATTACGTGGAAGCTCTCAACCTGCGCCGCCTGGCCCACGAAGCGACCGCGGTGTTCGGCGGCAAGATGCCGCACAACATGTCGATTGTGCCCGGCGGGGTCACTGCACAGGCCAGCGTCGACAAAGTGGCCAACTTCATGTGGAAGATCGAACAGCTGCTTGATTTCATCGACACCCGCTATCTGCCCGACGTCCTGATGGTGGCGGAGCGCTATCCCGATTACTTCACCATCGGCGGCGGAACCACCAACATGATGTCTTTCGGTGTGTTCGATCTGGACAGCAAATCGGACCTCACTCAGCGGCGCCGCTGGATTCCGCAGGGCATTGTCCGCTCCGATCTCAAACTCGAGCATCTCGATCCCGGCAGGATCACCGAAGAGGTGGAGAACAGCTGGTACCGCGACACCGGGCCGGTGCATCCCTACGACGGCAGCACCGTGGCCGATCGCGACAAGGCTGGCGCCTACAGCTGGTGCAAGTCACCGCGTTACGCGGGTGACGTGATGGAGGTCGGTCCGCTGGCCCGTATGCTGGCAAGCTATGCCGGCGGCGACCGCGAAGTGCGGGAGCTGGTCGACGGCGTGCTTGGTAAATTCAATGCCGGTCCGCAGGCTCTGTATTCGGTCCTTGGACGTCATGCGGCACGCGCCATCGAATGCAAGCTGGTGGCGGAGAAACTCAAGCAATGGGTGCTCGAACTGCAGCCCGGCCAGCCGGTCTGTGCCGATTATCCCCTCGAAGTGACCAATCGCGGCATGGGGCTGCACGAAGCGCCCCGTGGAGCGCTGGGGCACTGGATCGATGTGGAGGGGGGCCGCACCCGCAACTACCAGGCCGTGGTTCCCACCACCTGGAATGCCGGCCCCATGGACGGCAAGGGCGTTCCGGGGCCGATGGAGCAGGCTCTGATCGGCACCAAGGTGCGCGACGAAGAGAACCCCTTTGAGCTGGTGCGGATCGTGCGCTCCTACGACCCCTGCCTGTCCTGCGCGGTCCACGTGGTTTCTCCCAAGGGGCGCGACCTCGGCCGCTTCGTGGTGGGGCCCGAATGAGCGCCGCCGTCGCTGCAACGGGCCGAGCCCCCGTGCTGGTGATGGCGGTGGGCAATATCCTGCGCCGCGATGATGGCTTCGCCGACGCTGTTCTCAAGGCGCTTGAAGGCGAAGATCTGCCGGCTGGCGTTGAGTTGTTCGATGCCGGCACCTCCATTATCGAGTTGATGGACGTTTTTCAGGATCGAGACAAGCTGATCGTGATTGATGCCATCGACGGTGGCGGCAGCCCCGGCACTCTTTACCGCTTCAGCCCGCAGGAGGTCGACTCCGAGGCCGTGGCTCTGCATGACATTCATCAGGTCGGCCTGCTTGAAACACTCAAGCTCGGCGAGCTGATCGACTGTACTCCCGGCGAGGCGGTGGTCATCGGTGTCCAGCCCAGGGAGCTCGGACTCGGTATCGGGCTGAGTCCCGAACTGATCGATGCGGTCCCCAAAGCGGTCGAGCTGATCAGAAAAGAAATCGCTCTGTCATTTTAATATTCCACAGGAGAGATCAATCATGGCTATTTCGCGACGTAGATTTTTGAAGTTCTCCGCCGGCACTGCCGCGGCGCTGGGAGTCAATATCTTCGACAACCCGCTTCTGAGCAAAGCCTTCGCCAGCGCCATCAAGGAAACGCCGGTGATCTGGTTCGCCTCCGGCGCCTGTTCGGGGTGTTCCGTGTCGCTGCTCAATGCATTGTCGCCCCGCATTCAGGATGTGCTGCTCGACCAGGTGGTGCCCGGGCATCACGTCAACCTGGCTTTTCATCCGACGGTCATGGCCGCTGCCGGCGACCAGGCCATGAACGCCATGTACGAGGCAGAGGAAAAATCCTTCATCCTGGTGGTGGAGGGCTCGGTGATTACCGAAGACCCTCGCATGTGCGAGGTGGGCGAGAGCCACGGTCACGGCATCGAAGGCACCACCCACATCGAGCGGCTGGGGAACAAAGCGCAGGCCGTCATTGCGGTCGGCTCCTGTGCTGCTTTCGGCGGTGTTCCCGCGGGTGGATCCAATCCCAGCGGATCCATGGGCGTGGCCGAATTCTTCAAGAAGAAGGGCGTTGCCACGCCGGTCATCAACCTGCCGGGCTGTGCGATCCATCCCGACTGGTTCATCTCCACCCTGGCCACCTACCTGCTGGCAGGCCCCGAAGCGATCGAAGTCGATACTCACGGGCGGCCGAAGGCGATCTACAGCAAGCTGATTCACGACAATTGTCCGCTGCGCGGGCATTTCGACGCCGGCCGTTTCGCGGAGAAGTTCGGTGACCCGGGCTGCGTGTACAAACTCGGCTGCAAAGGGCCGATCACGCGTGCCAATTGCCCGGAAAAGCCGTTCAATTCCGGCACCAACTGGTGCATCGGCAACAACCATCCCTGTAATGGCTGCGCCGAACCCGGCTATCCCTTCGATGACAGCATGTGGGCGCCGGAGCCGATTCACGAGGCGACTCCTCCGGCCACCTATCCGCCGATCTATACGGATCGAAAACAGGATCTTGACTGGACCCCGGGCTATACGGCGCTGGCCGGTCTCGCCGCGGGGGCCGTCGGGATGAAGGCGCTGGGCAAGGGGAAGGACGATTCTGAACGGGATCAGGATAAAAAGGAGTAGGTCATGAAAATCGATCGGAGAAAGTTCCTCAAACTCTCCGCGGCGGCCGGAGGAACAGCCGCCTGCAGCATGGCTTCTCCGGCAGCGGCGAAAGGGCCCAAGGCGCCCGACCCCAACTGGTACGGAATGCTGAATGATTCGACGCGCTGCATCGGCTGCAAAGCCTGCCAGGTGGCCTGTAAAAAAGAGAACAAGCTCGAGGCGGAATCCACCTTGGGCGAAAAAAGAGAGCTGGGCCACGAAATCTATGACTCGCCGCGTGGCCTTTCTGCTGACACCTACACCGTGATCAAACTACACCAGGATAAGGTGTCAGGGCAGTCGACCTTCGTCAAACATCAGTGTCTGCACTGCGCGGACCCGGCCTGTGCATCGTCCTGCCTCGTTGGCGCCATGAAGAAGCAGGCCGACGGTTCGGTCAAATACTACAAAGACATCTGCATGGGCTGTCGTTACTGCATGGTGGCCTGCCCCTTCAGTGTGCCCCAGTTCGAATGGGACCGGGCGCTTCCCTCGATCACCAAGTGCACCCTGTGCAGTGAAACGCGCCTCAAAAAGGGCAAGCAGACCGCCTGTTCCGAGGCCTGTCCGGCAGGGGCGATCACATTCGGCAAACGGAATGATCTGCTGCGTATCGCCAAGGAGCGCATTGCGAAAGAACCTGAGCGCTATGATGAAAACGTCTACGGCGAATATGAGGTCGGCGGTACCGGGGTCTATTATCTCACGCGCAAATCCGTGAATTTCTCTGCTCTGGGACTGCCCGATTTCGGCTATCGACCGGTGTCCGATCTGACCGAGAGTATTCAACACCGTATTTTCCAGTACTTTATCCCGCCCATCGCAGTCTATGGGATTCTCGGCGGTATCATGTACTACAACCAGCGCAAGAAGAAGAATGCCGGGACTGAAGGAGGCGATAATGAGTTCTGAAGCCGCACCCTTGCATCATAAATTTTTTACGTTCAATGTCTTTGTCCTGATTTCTTTCATGGCTTTCGGAGTGTTTTTCGCCTATTTCCGCTTTTTCGAAGGTTTTGAGTCGGTGACTAATCTCAACCCGGCCTATCCCTTCGGTCTCTGGATCGGTTTTGACGTCGCCTGCGGCGTCGCCCTGGCAGCCGGGGGGTTCACGACCGCCGCCATCGTCGAGATTTTCGGTCGCGACCAGTACCATTCGCTGGTGCGCCCTGCGATCCTGACGGCTTTTATCGGCTACTTTCTGGTCGGTCTGGCGGTTTTTTTCGATCTCGGCAAGTATTGGAACATCTGGCATGCACTGGTTTACTGGAACGGCACCTCAGTCATGTTCGAGGTGGCCTGGTGCGTTATGCTTTATTTGACCGTGCTCGGCATTGAAAACGTCCCCGTTGTAGTTGAGCAGTACAAGGACAACGTCAACCTGCCGGGTCCGCTGGCCCGTCTCAACGGCGTGGTGAACTGGTTTCTGCACCGCGCCGACTGGTTCTGCAACCGCACTCTGGTCTTTTTCGTCATCGCCGGGGTGGTTCTCTCCTTCGGCCACCAGTCGTCGCTGGGCACCATGATGCTTATCGCTCCCTACAAGCTGCATGAACTCTGGTACACGCCCATGTCGCCGCTGCTGTTTCTCACCTCAGCGGTCAGCGTCGGCATCCCCATGGTCATTTTCGAGGGGACGCTTGCCACCAAATTCTTCAATCGCAAGCCGGAGACGGAACTGCTGTCGCGTTTCGCACGCTACATCCCGTTGTTCCTGGGTACCTACCTGCTGCTGCGGGTCGGTGACCTGGCCTACCGTGGCGTGCTGCCCAGCGCCTTCGACGGCAGCCTTGAAGGCAATGCTTTTCTGCTTGAATTCGCGCTGTTTGCCGTGCCCTATTTCATGCTCAAGCAGCGAAGGGTCCGCAAAAATGCCCGTCTGCTCTTTCTCTGCTCTCTCTCGGTGATCAGTGCGGTGGTGCTCAATCGCTTCAATGTCTTTATTATCGGGATGGATATGGGCCCGGAATGGAACTACTTCCCCTCGGTGGGCGAATTCGGAGTGACTTTCGCTTTCGTGGCTTTCGGAGTTCTGCTTTACAAGATCGGCGTCAACTATCTGCCGATTCTGGAGGAGCAGCACTGAGATGTTTCAACCTGTCGCACTCGTTTTGGAGGAGTGAACGGTTCTCCTCGATCATTCTATGATATAAGGCCGGTTGTTGTGACCGGCCTTTTCTTTGTGGGCTTTTGAAGAACCGGGCATGATTCTCACTTCTCACTTCTCACTTCTCCCTTCTTCGAATTCCTTCGATCTCTTTCTTGTCTTTCAGTCCAGGGTCTTAGCTCCCATTCTGTTGTAAAACAAACGGTTTTATAGCGAATTTAGTTGACATCAATGATCAATAAATATACTTAATGTTAAAAATTTTTCAGGAGGTTGTCGTGTCTATCAAATACAAACAGCTATTGATCATCGTGACCAGTGTTGCACTGCCGCTTCTGGTGGCATTGGCGCTGACCAGCTTTTTCAGCCGGCAGACTCAGGAAATTGCGGACGTACAGGCAGAAAGGCTGGTCGATGCGGATCTGGATCATCTGCTGGAGGGAACCATCGATCTGCTCGATCTTTACCTCACTGCCAAGAAGGAGCAGCGCAACACCGCGGTGAAAAGCTATCTGCGGGCCATCGCCGATGATCTCCACCACCGCGTGGCACAGACATACGACGCGCTGCCGGCCGATGAGGTCGAAGAGGCGTTGCGGGAGGTGGTGCTGGCTCCGCAAATTGCCGAAAGCGGCTATGCCTTCGGCATGAACAGCGACGGGGTGCTCACCATTCATCCCCAAAGCGAAGGAAAGGACCTTTCCGGTTCTGCTCATATCGACACCATGCGTGAGCTCAAAGAGGGCTTTATTACCTACCATGCGGTGACCGCCAAAAGGGACAAAGCCGTCTATTACCGCTATTTCGAACCTCTTGACCTGATCATCGCACCCGGGGTGTTCGTCGATGAACTCGAAGCCCTTTATGACAAAGTGGGTGAAGCTCGGGAATGGAACAGGCTCGTTGAACGCATGGAGTCGATCTCGATTGGTGACGGCGGATATTTCTGGGCCCTGAGTGCGGCTGGAGAGAACCGCGGAAAGTACATGATCTCTCCCGGGGGCAGCAAAACGGGTGTCAATGGCTGGGGGCTGCGAGATGCCGATGGAGTGGCGTATATCCAGGAAATTGTCGAGAAGGGAAAAGCAGCTGGAAAAGAACCTGTCGACCTGAGTTTTCGTTTCGACAATACGCGCACCGGCGAGGCGGAGCAGATGATGGTACACGCGCTCTACTTCGAACCGCTGGACTGGGTGATTGGTGTCAGCGTGCCGTTCTCTCAGATTCAGATGGCAAGCACGATGATCGCCGGCTCCTTCAACCGCATGAATACGTTTATTGCCGCGGGTGCTGCTGTGCTGATGCTGCTGGGTGGACTTTTTGCCTGGTGGTCTGCCCGCCGCACCGTGGCGCCCATCGAGCAGGTCATGGATATGGTGCGCGACATCGAGCGCGGCCACCTCAAGCAACGTCTCAATCTCTCGCGCAAGGACGAGCTGGGCGAGATGGGGCGGATCATGGATGAGCTGGCTGACAACCTGCAACATGAAATTGTCGAGCCGCTCAACAAGCTTGCGGAGGGCAATCTGGATTTTGAAGCCGTTCCCCGTGACGATGAAGATGTGATTCGGGGCGCTCTTAAAAAGCTGGGGACGGATCTCAACGATCTGGTGCGGCAGGTTCAGAGCGCGGGAGATCAGATCGCAACCGGCGCCGGCGAAGTGGCCGACTCAAGCCAGGCGTTGTCACAGGGCGCGACCGAGCAGGCCAGCAGCCTGGAGGAGATTTCCGCTTCGGTCAACCAGATGGCGGGACAGACCCAGCAGAGTGCAGAAAATGCCGGCCAGGCGGATGCGCTTGCCGGCGAAGCGCGCAAGGCCGCGGAAAAAGGTTCTCACCAGATGGCGGCTATGGTTGCCGCCATGGGGGAAATCAGCCAGGCCGGCAGCGATATCGGCAAAATTTTGAAGACCATTGACGAAATCGCTTTTCAGACCAATCTGTTGGCCCTCAATGCGGCGGTGGAAGCGGCGCGCGCCGGACAGCACGGCAAAGGTTTCGCAGTTGTCGCGGAGGAGGTGCGCAATCTGGCGGCACGCAGCGCCCGGGCGGCATCTGAAACGGCTGACCTGATCGAAGGAACGGTCAGCAAAACCGCGCGCGGCACCGAAATCGCGGAACAGACCGAATCCGCCCTGAAGGAGATTGTTCTCGGGGTGGACAAGGTATCCGACCTGGTGGCGGAGATTTCCGCCGCAGCCAAAGAACAGGCCGAAGGAATCGGACAGGTCAATACAGGGCTTGGTCAGATCGACCAGGTCACCCAGCAGAATACCGCCAGCGCCGAACAGTCTGCGGCGGCGGCCGAAGAGCTTTCCAGCCAGGCGGCTTATCTGCGACAACTCCTGCAGCGGTTCAGGCTGAAGGATGATGTTTCGGTACGATTGATCTCGTAAGCAACAAAAACCTGATTCTTCATAAAAATGTTTGAATTTGATTATTTTTTGTTTTAAACTAAAAGTAACTAATTTTGGAGGGTGTCCGCCACTAATTCATGACAGAATCAACGGAGATTTCCCATGGGGAGTAAGCTGAACAGTATTCAGGTCAGGGTCGGTTGTTTTCTGGCTTTGGTTCTCGCGGTGGTTTTCGGCGTTGCCACCACCATCAGCACGGTGCGCAGTACCGCATTGCTTGAGAAAAACGGCGAGCATTCTCTGGAGGAGCTGCGCGAAGCCGCTTTTGACCAGGCTCACAGCGTTTTTACCAGCCTTGAGGTCGGCACCGAGGGGTCGCTGGAACGCGGTGAAATGGATATTTTCGCCGAGCTTCTCCATGGCTTGGGAGAAGTCCCTGGCGTGATAGAAGTTGGTCTGACTGACCCCTCCGGCAAGGTCAATTACGCCAGCCATGAGGAATTTCTCGGTTCCCGTCTGCCGTTTAAGCCTGTTCGGGGTCAAAACCAGCCGGTGGAGGAGCTCGACGAAGGTAAAGCGATTTTGTTGTCGCGCACTCACATCATGGAAGAGCGCTGCCTCGAGTGTCACTTTGACGTGGAAGAAGGCAGCGTCGCCGGGGTGTTGTTCGTGCGTTACAGTCTTGACAAGTTTCTCGAGAGTCAGGACGAGATAGCCGCCGCATTGCAGTCGGCACGCTCCGAGAGTATTACGACCGGCGTCATGACCGGTCTCGGGGGATTGCTGATTGCCTCCTTTGGCGTTTACTGGCTGTTGGGCCGCTGGATCCGCCGTCCCCTGGAGCGGTTAGTGGAGATCATGCGTGAACTGGGCCATGGCCATATCAGCGAACGCCTGAATATGAACGGCAATGATGAAATCGCCCAGATGGGTCAGGCCGTTGACAGCTTCGCGGATACCCTGCAGAACGAGATCGTCGTCAATCTTGAAAAACTGGCCCATGGGGATCTCGATTTCGAGGTGACGCCTCATGATGAAAGAGACGTTATTCGGAACTCTCTTAAAAAAGTCAGCGAAGATCTCAACCAGGTGCTGGGGCGGGTTCAGGAAGCCGGCGACCAGATCGCTTCCGGGGCCTCCCAGGTGTCCGATTCGAGCCAGTCGCTGTCACAGGGGGCCACCGAGCAGGCCAGCTCCCTGGAGGAGATTTCGGCTTCCATGAACGAGATGGCCTCGCAGACCAAGCAGAGCGCCGACAATGCCGGTATGGCCGACCAGGTGGCCGGACAGGCGCGCAGCGCCGCCGAGCGGGGCCAGCAGCGCATGAGTGCCATGACCGAGGCGATGGACGAAATCAGTCGCGCCGGCAGTGATATCTCCAAGATCATCAAGACCATCGACGAGATCGCCTTCCAGACCAACCTGCTGGCTCTCAACGCCGCGGTGGAAGCGGCGCGCGCCGGACAGCACGGCAAGGGTTTTGCGGTGGTTGCTGAAGAGGTCCGCAACCTCGCCGCACGCAGCGCCAAGGCGGCCCGCGAGACGGCGGATCTGATTGAAGGTTCGGTCGCCAAGACCCGCAACGGGGTGGAGATCGCCGGCGAGACGGCGACAGCCCTGGACGAGATCGTCAGCGGCATTGCCAAGGTCTCCGACCTGGTGGCCGAGATCAGCGCGGCGGGCAAAGAGCAGGCCGAGGTAATCCTCTGGGCACCTGAGATTTTCAGGTGCCCTTTTCTGTGGGTTAAACTATAAAAATTAAATTTATTGAATTTTTATAGAGAAAATGTTAAGTTTCGTTTAATTTTTTGCACAGAGGTGAGCGTATGAAAATCAGAAACAAATTTCTGGTTCCCGTAACCCTGACGTTGGTTCTGACCTGTCTGGCCGGGTACTTTGCACTGCAGTGGAGTTTGCGCAACCTGGTCACCCGCCAGGTCGAGAATGCCGAACAGATACTAGACCGTTCGGTACAGAGCGCCGCGGAGTCCAAGATCGAAGAGATTTATGCCAATATTGAACGCATGGGGCAGAAGGCTCTCGAGCAGGCTGCTCCGGTCAGTCGCATGCCGCAAGTGGTCGAAGCTTACGAGTTTGCCCATTCCGGCAATATGGACGACGAAGCCTCACCGCAGAGTCAGGCTGCACGCGAAATGCTGCGGGAAGTCTTCAAACCGATGATTGAAGGCTACGACGCTCTCGGCAAAGGGGGCTATCAACTGCATTTCCATCTGCCTAACGGCCGCAGCCTGGTCCGGTTGTGGCGTGATGGCTGGCAGACCACACGCAACGGCAGTCGGATCGATATCTCCGATGATATCTCGCCATTTCGCGAAACAGTGGTACGCATTAATCGCGCTCCTCACCAGCCGCTGAGCGGAATCGAAGTCGGGCGAGCCGGTTTCGTGGTGCGTGGATTGATGCCTATTACTGCGCCGGACGGCAGACATCTGGGTTCCAATGAATTTCTGTTATCCATGGATTCATTTCTTGAAGTTTCCCGCACCGATGAAAACCAGTATTATGCGCTTTATATGAACCAGGACCTGCTTTCGGTAGCGACCCGCATGAAGGATGAAACAAAGTATCCGCGTGTCGGAGGTGAGTTTGTCTTCGCAGCAGCGACCGATCCAGCAGTGACTGACCCGCTGATCGATCTTGATCTGCTGCGCCGTGGTACCCAGGGCCCTTTCTTCCAGGAGCAGGGGCAATATTATGTGGCATCCTTTCCGGTACGCGATTACGCAGGAGAGGTTGTCGGTGTCATGGTCATGGCCCAGGATGTGACCGAAGGGCAGGCAATGCTGGCGAACATCGTCTCGCAGGGCGAGGCGACCCTGAAGAATCTCACCTATGGGACAGCCGCAGGGGGAGCTGGGTTGGTAATTGTCGTGTGCGGGGTCATTTTCCTGGTGACCGGGCACATCACCCGTCTGCTGCGCAATACGGTGCGCGTCATCGAAAAAATATCAAAGGGCGATGTGTCTGAGCGCCTTCCGGCCGGTAAGGCTGTGAACTGCTCTCAGATTATGAACTGCAGCGAACCCGATTGCCCCAGTTACGGCAAGGAGAGTGTCTGTTGGGTCGAATCGGGATCTTTTGCAGCAGTCAAGCACTGCCCACGGGCCCAGCGTGGTGAAGATTGCCGCAACTGCAAGGCCTTCGCTGCACGGGATGAGCTTGAGGAGCTTGGCTCCATGACAAACGCCCTGGCCCAGGTGGTCGAAGATCGCGAAAAAGTGGCCCTGGCAATTGCTGAAGGCGACCTGAATCAGCAGGTGGTCGTGGTTTCGGATTCAGACGGCATGGGCAGGGCTCTGACCCGCATGGTGGACAACCTGCGAAACATTATCGGCCAGGTCAAAACGGCTGGCGACCAGATCGCTTCCGGGGCTTCCCAGGTGGCCGATTCAAGCCAGTCGTTGTCGCAGGGAGCCACCGAGCAGGCCAGCTCCCTGGAGGAGATTTCCGCCTCCATGAACGAGATGGCGGCGCAGACCAAGCAAAGCGCCGACAACGCCGGCCTGGCCGACCAGGTGGCCGGCCAGGCACGCACCGCCGCCGAGCGGGGCCAGCAGCGCATGAGCGCCATGACCGAGGCGATGGACGAAATCAGCCGCGCCGGCAGCGATATCTCCAAGATCATCAAGACCATCGACGAGATCGCCTTCCAGACCAACCTGTTGGCCTTGAATGCGGCGGTGGAAGCGGCGCGCGCCGGACAGCACGGCAAGGGTTTTGCGGTGGTGGCCGAAGAGGTGCGCAACCTCGCCGCCCGCAGCGCCAAGGCGGCGCGCGAGACGGCAGACCTGATCGAAGGTTCGGTGGCCAAGACCCGCAACGGGGTGGAGATCGCCGGCGAGACGGCCACCGCTCTGAACGAGATCGTCAGCGGCATCGGCAAGGTCTCCGACCTGGTGGCCGAGATCAGCGCGGCGGGCAAGGAGCAGGCCGAGGGAATCGGGCAGGTCAACACCGGGCTGGGTCAGATCGACCAGGTCACCCAGCAGAACACCGCCAACGCCGAAGAGTCCGCCGCGGCAGCGGAAGAGCTTTCCAGCCAGGCTGAAGAACTGCGCCGCCTGCTGCAGCAGTTCCGTCTCGACAATCAGGAGAGTAGCGGGGTTCAGAGTCAAAAAAAATCTCCATCCAGGGCTATCCCCGCGCCTCAGCCCGACAGGAAAGACCGCCCGCAAAACACCACTGACAAAGGGGCTCCCAAAATCGATCTCGATGACGACGAGTTCGGGCGGTACTGAAGAATAAGTCGAAAATAGAAAAAATGAACTAAACGCAGAAAGGGCGCAGCGCTGTAGATCGCTGGGCCCTTTCTGCGTTTTCAGTGCCGTCGGCTTGGCCAGGGCATTTCTCAGGCTGGCATGCGATGGGCATTACGATATATTGGTATGGCTTTAACAGTCTCAACCTTCTGTGGAGGATTTAAATGGCGAAAAGAGTGGCTCTTGTCACCGGCGGCGCGCAGGGGATCGGGCGCGCCATTAGCGAGGCGTTTCTGCGGGCAGGAATGCGGGTTGCGATGGTGGATTGTGACGGCGAGGCGTTGGAGCAGGCGAAGCAGCGCTGTATGCACCTGGGCGAAGTCCTTTCTTTAAAAGAGGATGTTGCGCGCGCCGCACTTTTTCTGGCCGATCCGGCCAATGATTTCATCACCGGTGAAAACCTGGTTATCGATGGCGGTATGACGCGCAAGATGCTCTACGTCTGAATAGTTTCTGAGGGTGGCTTGGCAGTGCATGTTCTTACTCTCTGCTCACGCTCACAAAAACCTAACAATGCGGCGGTAGATAAGTGAAAGCCTCCATGATTTGGAACTGAAGAGAATATGTCGCTGTCTCACCCCTGAAGAGGATCTGAAAAATGGCGAAAGAAAACATCCTGGTGGTTGAGGATGAGGAAGATATCCTGGCCCTGGTGCACTACAACCTGGCCAAAGAGGGATACACCGTGACGCCCGTCACCAGCGGCGAGGAAGGACTCAGGGCGGTGGCGGGGAAACATCCGGACCTGATTCTTCTCGACCTGATGCTGCCGGGGATCGACGGCCTTGAGTTCTGCCGCCGCATGAAGAAGGATTCAGGCACGGCAGCTATCCCCATTATCATGGTGACGGCGCGGGGGGAAGAGTCCGACGTGGTGGCGGGGTTGGAGATGGGGGCGGACGATTACGTGGTCAAGCCGTTTTCCACCAAGGTGCTGCTTGCCCGCGTCAAGAACGTGCTGCGGCGCCGCGAGCGTGATTCCGGTCTTTCCCCGAACGACGACAGTATCTCCATCCACGGTATCGTCATCCACCCCGGCCGCAACGAGGTGCTGGTGGATGGCAACCCGGTCGATCTCACCTTCACCGAATTTCGTGTGTTGCACTTTCTTGCCAGCCGCCCCGGCTGGGTCTTCACACGCTACCAGATCGTCAATGCCGTGCGTGGCGACGACTATGCGGTGACCGATCGGGCGGTTGATGTGCAGATCGTCGGTTTGCGCAAGAAACTCGGCCGCCATGGCGAATGCATCGAGACGGTGCGTGGTGTCGGCTACCGTTTCAAGGATCAGGGTGGCGCGTGAATAAAAAAGGAATATTCCACGGCCGGCGCCGCAAGCTGATCTGGCAGATCTTTCCCGCTTTCCTGCTGATGATTCTTCTCTCCCTCGGCGCGGCCGGAATCTATTTCTCCCAGGTTCTGCAGAAGTTCTATCTTCAGGAGACGGTCGGCAATCTCAGTGCCCGCAGCATTCTGCTGGAGGATGCGATTGAGCCTTTGCTGGTGCGTGAAGATTTTGCCGCTATCCAGAACCTGGTGAACCGCCTCGGGCGCGAGACGGAGACTCGCATCACGGTTGTGGACACCGAGGGCAGGGTGCTGGGTGACTCTGACGAGGATCCGCGCCGAATGGATAATCACAGCAGTCGACCGGAGATTCGCACGGCTCTCGACGGAGGTGTCGGTAATGCCGTGCGTTACAGTCATACCCTGAACCGCAATATGGTCTACGTCGCCGTCCCCATCCGACACGACGGTGTTCTTGTGGGCAGTGTGCGTACCTCTTATTCCGCCCGTTCCATCGAAGAAACTCTGGCCGGGGTTCGTTCACGCCTGATTTTTGGCGGACTTGGGGTCGCAGTGCTGGCGGGCCTGATCAGCTTGAGCATTTCGCGGCGAATCAGTCGCCCTTTGGTGAGAATGAAAGAAGGGGCGGAACGTTTCGCCCAGGGGGAACTCGACCGACGTCTGCCGGTGGTGGGAACGGAAGAGATTGCAGGGTTGGCCGAAGCCCTCAATCAGATGGCCGCTCAACTCGATGAACGCATCCAGACGGTTCTGCGTCAGCGCAATGAACAGGAAGCCGTGCTGCGCAGCATGGTCGAAGGGGTGCTCGCTGTCGATGCGGATGAGCGTATTCTGCGCATCAACAGCGCGGCCGGAGAACTTCTGGGCGTCGATCCGCGCGCGGCCGAAGGGCGCATGATTCACGAAGTGGCGCGCAAGGCCGATCTGCAGCGCTTCGTCGCGCGGGCCCTGGCGGGCAATCGACCGGTCGAAGGGGACGTCATTCTGCGTGGCGAAAAGGGGGAACTCTATCTGCAGGCCCATGGTTCGCGCCTGCTCGACAGCCAGGGGGAGAGCATCGGTGCGCTGGTGGTGCTCAACGATGTGACCCGGTTGCGGCGGTTGGAGAACGTGCGGCGCGATTTTGTGGCCAACGTCTCTCATGAACTGAAAACGCCGATCACTGCCATTCGGGGCTTTGTCGAGACCCTGCTCGACGGCGCCCTTGACTCGAAAGAGGATGCCCGCCGCTTTCTCGAAATCATTATTCGTCAGTCAGAGCGTTTGCAGTCCATTATCGAGGATCTTCTTTCCCTGTCACGCATCGAGCAGGAGAGCGAAAAAGGCGGGATCGAACTGCAGGAGGGCCCGGTGCGGGCGGTGCTGCTGTCCGCGATCCAGGCCTGCGAACCGACTGCACAGCAGAAATCCGTGGAATTGCAACTGGTTTGTGACGAGGCGCTGCGATCGCGTCTGAATGCGCCCCTGCTGGAGCAGGCGGTGGTGAACCTGATCGACAACGCCGTTAAATACAGCCCCGAAAACAGCGTCGTTCTTGTGCAGGCGATGTCGCGCGGCGATCAGGTGGTGATCGAGGTGCGCGATCAGGGGCGTGGCATCGCCCGCGAGCATCTGCCCCGGGTGTTTGAGCGGTTTTATCGGGTCGACAAGGCGCGCAGCCGCAAGCAGGGGGGGACCGGTCTGGGGCTGGCCATTGTCAAGCACATCGCCCAGGCCCACGGAGGGCGGGTCACGGTGGAAAGTGAACCCGGCACCGGCAGTACCTTCCGCCTTCATCTGCCACAGAAAAAATGATCGCCAAATCTCTCTTGCTGAGTTCTCACCTTCTGCTAACACGAGGCTAACAGAACTGTCGATAATGCGTTAGCAACAAGGTTGGCCGAAGCGGACGGAGTTCCCGCTGAAGGCTGCTCTCATTCCCATCAAGGAGAAGAAGGCATGTTGCATCCCCTGAAAAAAATTTTGAAATCCAGTCCTCTGGCCGCTGTGGCCCTGACCCTTACCCTGTTTGTGACGAACCCGGCTGCCGCAGCCACTCTGGAGGTCGACCCCAATCTGCCGTCCTACCAGAAGGTGCAGGGCGTATCCGGCAACCTCAACAGTGTCGGCTCCGATACCCTCAACAACCTGATGACCTTCTGGGCGGAGAGTTTCCGCAAGCACTACCCCAACGTCAACATTCAGATCGAGGGCAAGGGGTCGAGTACCGCACCGCCGGCGCTGATCGAAGGGACCGCCCAGATCGGCCCCATGTCGCGCGCCATGAAAAACGAGGAAATCGAGAAGTTCGAAAGCAAGTACGGCTTCAAGCCCACCACCATCGGGGTGGCCCTTGATTCGCTCGCCGTCTATATCAACAAGGACAATCCGGTCGAGCAACTCTCTCTGCCCGAGGTGGATGCGATTTTTTCCAAGAACCGCAAAGGCGGCTACCCTCGCGATATCCAGACCTGGGGGCAGGTGGGCGTCGAGGGTGAGCTGGCCGGCATGCCGATCAGCATCTATGGCCGCAACAGCGCATCCGGCACCTACGGCTACTTCAAGAAAAAGGCGCTGTTCAAGGGTGACTACAAGGACACCGTCAAGGAGCAGCCCGGTTCAGCCTCGGTCGTGCTGGCCGTGACTGAAGATAAGGCCGGCATAGGTTATTCCGGGATCGGTTACAAGACGTCCGGCGTCAAGGCCGTGGCCCTGAGCAAAAGCGAGGGTGAGACCGCTTACGAGCCGAGCTATGAGAATGTACTTCAAGGCAAGTACCCCCTGGGGCGCCTTCTTTACATCAATATTGTCAAAAAGCCGGGCGAGGAGCTTTCACCGCTGGTCAGGGAATTCGTCAAATTCATTCTCTCGAAAGAAGGTCAGGAGATCGTGGTCAAGGACGGCTACCTTCCCCTTCCGGCAAACATCGCTCAGCAGCAGCGCGCGCTGCTGGACTGAAGAGCGCTGTAGCGCTGAAGCGGCTCTGCAGCAGAAGAAGCGAGTCGATCTGGTTTGAACAACTCAAGCACGGGTTCCGCCCCTCGCCTCACAGGAGGAGGGGCGGAACCCGCGCGCTTATTTGAGGGACTCAGTGCCCTGTACAATCAGTACAGGGCATTGAGTCCGCGGGAACGAATTGCATGGATCAAAACCTGCTGAAACGAATCAAACGCAGGGACCGTCTGGCACGCTGGTTGATTACCGCCGGAGGGTTTTCCGTTATTTTCTGCGTCATCTTTATTCTGGTGCTGATCGCCGAGGTCAGTCTGCCCCTGTTCAAGGACCCCGAGGCGGAGATTTTCGCCAAATACAGGGTGACCGATCCGCTGGCTGAAGACGAGCAGATTCTGGCGACGGGGATCGACGAGTACCTTGAGAATGCCTTTGTGATCACCTCGGCGGGCAAGGTGCGCATCTTCGACAATAATACAGCGGAGTTGCGCGCGGAGGTAGAGCTGGCTTCTCCCGGGAGCCCGACAGCGTTGCCACGGCGTATCGAGTGGGGCGGAGACGGATCGCGTTTTGCCACGCTGTGGAGCGATGGGGCGCTATCGCTGGATCGCATTCACTTCAAGACCCATTTTGACGACGCCGGGGTGCGCACGCTGCGCTATGAGGTGACCCAGGAAGCTGTTTTCCCCGCCCTGGAGCCTGTTCCGCAGCGTTCCCTGGCGCGAACCGGGGAGGGCCGCGCTGTACGGGTAGATCTGCTGCAGGACAACCGGGTCCAGGTACTGCGCAGGTTGACGGTCAGCGATCTTTTCGGCAATGAAAGCACGGAAGAGATCAGCCATGTCCTCGATGACGCCGCTGATTCCGCCATAACCGCCCTGACCGTGGATTCCCATGGTTCGAATATTTACGCCGGGACTGCCGATGGACGGCTTCTGCACTGGAATGTGTCGGAGGACCAGGACGCGCAGCTGGTGGAGACGGTCGAGGCTTTTTCCGACCGGCGCGCCATTACGGCGCTGGCTCTTGTTTACGGGGATATATCGCTGGCGGTCGGTGATGAGAAAGGCGGCGTCAGCACCTGGTTCGGAGTGCGTGAGACGGAAGAGGGCGAGCGCCGCCTGCGCCTCATTCACAAGCTCAGGTCGCACGTTGAAGCGGTTACGGAACTGGTCCCTTCGCGGCGCGACAAGTCGCTGCTCAGCATTGGTGCCGACGGGACGGTGCATTACGATCATATGACGAGCGAAAGACATCTGCTGACCCTTTCGGGGATGCATCCGGTGCGGCTGGTCGGGCTCAGTTCCCGCAACAACGGGGTGGTGGGAATCGACGAACGCGGCGAAGCCATCGTCTGGAGGGTGGACAACCCCCACCCGGAAATCAGTGTCCAGACGCTGTTCGGCAAGGTCTGGTATGAAAGCTACGACAAGCCGGAATACGTCTGGCAGTCTTCATCCGGCTCCGACGATTTCGAGCCGAAGATGAGCCTCACCCCTCTGATCTTCGGCACAATCAAGGGGACGGCCTATGCCATGCTGTTTGCCGTCCCCCTGGCGCTGCTCGGCGCCATCTACACGAGCAATTTCGCCCGCCCCGCTTTCCGGGCTTTTATCAAGCCGACAGTGGAAATCATGGCGGCGATCCCCACGGTCATTATCGGTTTTCTCGCTGCGCTGTGGTTTGCGCCGCTTCTCGAGCGCAGCATCGTCGGATTTTTTCTAAGTGCCGCCCTGCTGCCGACCTTCCTGCTGGTGGGGGTCCTTGCCTGGCAAGCCCTGCGCAAGATTTCAGTCCTCAAGCGCATTGAACGCGGATGGGAGTTTCTGACCCTGATCCCCGTGCTGGTTCTGGCTGTCTATATTGCGCTGCGGCTGGGTCCTTACCTGGAGCTGACCCTGTTCGACGGCAATTTCACCCTCTGGATGTTTCAGGAAGCGGGCGTGCGTTACGACCCGCGCAACAGCATCGTCATTGCTTTTGCTCTGGGATTTGCCGTTATTCCCATCATTTTCACCATTGCCGAGGATTCCCTCTCCAATGTGCCGAGCAGTCTGAGGGCGGCCTCTCTCGCCATGGGGGCCAGCCGCTGGCAGACCGCCTGGCGGGTGGTGCTGCCTTCGGCCAGCCCCGGCATATTCGCGGGAACGATGATCGGTTTCGGCCGTGCCATCGGCGAGACCATGATTGTCCTCATGGCGACCGGCAACACGGCGATCATGGACTGGAGCCTGTTCAACGGCATGCGCCCTCTGTCCGCCAACATTGCGGTGGAGATACCGGAGGCGCCGGTAGCCGGAACCCTTTACCGGGTCCTGTTTCTTTCCGCCGTGATTCTGTTTCTGATGACTTTTGTTCTTAATACGGTGGCGGAGATCGTACGACAACGCCTGCGCCGAAAATACGGCCGGTTTTAGGGGAAGTGCTCTATGAGCGAGAAGACATTGCAGGGAAAATCCATGAAGAAATTCTGGCGCATCGGCGAGCCCTGGGTATGGGTCACCGGTGCCGCCCTCTCCACCACGCTTCTGATCTGCGCGACCTTGATCATTGTCGTGATGGTCAATGGCCTCGGGGTGTTCTGGCCGTCGCAGGTGGTGTCGCTGCAACTGACAGACGGCCGACAGGTTGCCGGTGAGATTGTCAAACGTGAAGCAACAGCGCTGGGCGATGGTGAACGCATCCAGCTCAAGGTCGGCAACCGCGATCTGTACGGCATGGATTTCCGCTGGATCGATCTCGATCAGGTAGCGGAGATGAAAAACCCGAGTGACCTTGTGGTCCTGGAACGCCAGGAGTACGGCAATTTCTATGGATATTTAAGCTCCATCGAGGCTCCCGGCATCGAAAAACCGAAAGAGATCGGCCAAGTAGACTATTTTCGCCTGGTTCGCGAGAACATGTCCGATCAATTGGAAGAGGTCGATGAAATCGCGGAGCGCATCTCAACGATCAGCGGTCGCCTCAACCAGACCCGCCTTGAAATGCGAAAACTTGAATACCAGGGCGTGGGGCCGGAAAACCCGGAATATATGGATCTGACTCGCCGACAGATGGTGCTGAGAGAGGATTTCGAGGAGTTGGTGGAGAAACAACGTCGTGTCATCGCCGCCATGAATCGTTTTCAGGCCACTTTCGCGGATGTTTCCGGTCGCGAGAAAACCATGCCGCTGGTCGAAATCGTGCGCCTCTATCAACCCAACGACATGTCGATCGGCAGCAAGATCCTTTTCTACATGAGTAAGATCAAGGAACTGCTGGTGGAAGACCCGCGTGAATCCAATACTGAAGGGGGGCTGTTTCCGGCCATCTTCGGGACCGTCATGCTGGTCTTCGTCATGAGTCTTTTTTCTTTCCCCCTGGGGGTTGTTGCCGCCATTTACCTGCGCGAATACGCTAAAGACGGTGTGGTCGTGAGACTGGTGCGCATCGCGGTCAACAACCTGGCGGGTATCCCGTCCATCGTCTACGGGATTTTCGGGCTGGGATTTTTTGTCTACGGCATCGGCGGGGCCATCGACCAACTCTTTTTCCCCGAGCGCCTGCCCACGCCGACCTTCGGTACCGGCGGTATTCTGTGGGCCAGCCTGACGCTGGCGCTGCTCACCGTGCCGGTAGTGATCGTCGCGACCGACGAGGCGCTTGGCGCCATCCCCGCAGGTGTGCGCGACGGTTCCCTGGCCCTGGGGGCAACCAAATTCCAGACCCTGGTGCGCATTCTGATTCCCCTGGCTTCTCCGGGCATCATGACCGGGTTGATCCTCGCCATGGCACGCGCCGCCGGAGAGGTAGCGCCGCTGATGATTACCGGAGTGGTCAAGCTCGCTCCCTCGCTGCCTCTGGATGGAGACTTTCCTTTCCTGCACCTGGACCGCAAGTTCATGCACCTGGGCTTTCACATCTACGACATCGGTTTTCAGTCGCCCAATGTCGAGGCCGCCAAACCAATGGTGTTTGTTACGACGCTGCTGCTGGTGCTGATTGTGCTGGTGATGAGCAGTTTTGCCATCTACCTGCGCAATAAGATGAAGAAACGCTACACTTACAGTGCTTTTTGATTTTTTCTTCATACACAATCCGAAGAATAAAAATTATCTCTAAAGGATAGACATGACAATGAAGTCGACGGAAACCCAGATCACCGATCCGGTGATCGAAGTCGAAAAACTCAATTTCTACTATGGCTCAACGGAGGCTCTGCATAACATCGACCTGCAGTTCCCCCGGCGTCAGGTCACGGCACTGATCGGTCCCTCCGGCTGCGGAAAATCAACGTTTCTGCGCTGTCTCAACCGGATGAACGACATGATCGACGGCACCCGTGTCGAAGGCAGCCTGCGGCTCAACGGCATGGAAATCAATGCCGCCAACCTGGACGTTATCGAGCTCAGGCGGCGGGTCGGCATGGTGTTTCAGAAATCGAACCCTTTCCCGAAAACGATCTTTGAGAATGTCGTCTATGGAATGCGCATCGCCGGCATCAGAGACCGTACCGTGCTGGCCGAGACCTGCGAAAAAGCCTTGCGCGGGGCCGGCCTGTGGGATGAGGTCAAGGACCGTCTCAACCAGTCGGCTCTCGGGCTCTCCGGCGGGCAGATGCAGCGCCTCTGTATCGCCCGCGCCATCGCCGTCAATCCGGAGGTCATCCTGATGGATGAGCCGTGCAGCGCCCTTGATCCCAAGTCCACCGCTCGGGTGGAGGAACTGATTGGCGAGCTGCGCGAGAACTACACCATCATCATCGTGACCCACAACATGCAGCAGGCGGCGCGCGTTTCCGACTACACTGCCTTTTTCTTCGAAGGACTGCTTGTGGAATTCGGATTGACGAACCAGCTTTTCATGAAACCGCGCAACAAGCAGACGGAAGATTACATTACCGGTCGTTTCGGGTAATTGCTGTCACCTGAACTTACAAGGAAAAAGGAAATCCAGATATGACTCTGCACATACAGAGGGAGATGGACCGCCTGAAAAAAAGCATCCTGAGCCTCAGCGCTATCGTGGAGGAAAGTGTTCAGAAAGCCGTCCTGGCGGTTGAGAACCTGGATGTGGAGCTGGCGCGCAAAGTGATGGAGAGTGATGATCAAATTGACGACCTTGAGGTCGACCTGGAAGAGGAATGCCTCAAAATTCTTGCGCTGCACCAGCCGGTCGCCAACGATCTGCGTTTCATCATTGCGGTTCTCAAAATCAACAACGACCTGGAGCGCATCGGGGACCTGGCGGGAAATATCGCTGAGCGGACCATAGCCCTGGCCGATGAAAAAGAAAGAATCGTTGCCCCGACACACTTCCCCGCCATGGTGGCGGGTGTCGAGGAGATGCTCAAGAAAAGCCTCGATGCCCTCGTTAATCTCGATCTGCGACTGGCTGCGCAGGTCTGCCGCATGGACGACCAAATTGATAAACTGCATGCCCAGACCTATTCTCTGGTGAAACAGGAGGTCCGCAGCCACCCCGATCAGCTCGACAGTCTTCTGCATTACCTGACGATTTCGCGCCACCTGGAGCGCATTGCCGATCTGGCCACCAACCTGGCCGAAGACGTAATTTACATGATTGAGGGGGATATTGTGCGTCACACGGGGCTGTCGCGTTAAATCACGTTGAGAAATGGTACTTTTTTAGCGCTCTGCCGCAAAACACGCTTGATAAATTAGGCTTTAATAATTACAGTGGGGAGGTGGCCTCACCACATAAAGTCTGATTTCTCACTCCGTCCACTAAGCGCATCGATATTCGTGATGAAGGGGCGGATTTTCCTGGCGGGTGTTTTTGTGAGCGGAAATTTCTGCGCGCGCATTGTTCTGATCTTATCCCTTCTGCTGTTTGCCGCGACCGGTGCCTATGCACGTCTGGCTGTTGGGGGCATCGAGGGCAGTGAAGGTTTTTCCGGCAACGCGCAGAACATGAAGGCTTTGAGCGAATACCTGGCGCAAAAGCTGGACCAGCCGGTTCAGGTGCACATGTTTCGCGAACCCGAAACTCTGTACACCTGGATGAACCGCCATCGCGAAGTCGATATAGCCTTTGTTCACATGGACTTTGTGCGTCAGCGACCTGCCGGCGAATTCCTCCATCTGGTGGATCTCCAGATCCTGGGCCGAAGGCAGTTGTCTCCTCTCCTTGGAATCGCCCGCCAGGGGCTTACCTCCCGAAGCCTGGATGCCATCCATCAGGCCCTGATGTCGATGGATGACGAACCCGCCGGGCGCCGGCTGCTGCAGCGTTTCGAACTGGAGAGCTTTGTGGCGGTCGGTTCGGGACTGCCGAGAGCAACTGAATTTATTGCGCCCGCAAGGGCGGAGCCCAAGCCGGAGCCCAAGCCGGAGCCCAAGCCGGAGCCCACGCCGGAGCCCAAGCCGGAGCCCAAGCCGGAGCCCAAGCCGGAGCCCAAGCCGGAGCCCAAGCCGGAGCCCAAGCCGGAAGCCAAGCCGGAAGCCAAGCCGGAAGCCAAGCCGGAAGCCAAGCCGGAAGCCAAGCCGGAAGCCAAGCCGGAAGCCAAGCCGGAAGCCAAGCCGGAAGCCAAGCCGGAAGCCAAGCCGGAAGCCGCACCAGGCTCCGATGGAGTCGAAACAACTGACCGGCAGGCGCCGTCGGAATCCGCGCCGCGCATCTGGTTGCCCCAAGCCGAAAAGGAAGAGTCGAAGCCGTCGCAGGAAGTGTTTTCTGAGATTTCCTCTCCCCAGGTAGAAGTGCCCCGGGAGCCTGCTGCTGAACCGTCTTCCACGCCGGAGAGTCAACCTCGCCTCTCTCCCGCCGCCGATAACAGCGAACGGGACAGTATTCCTCTCGGGCGCAAACTGATCGACGCTGTGATCGTGCTGTCTGCGCTGACCTTCACGTTGTTGTTTTTCCGCCGCCGGCGTGCCCGGCAGGTTTTGGCGCAAATGGAACAAAAACCATCCGATAACCGGGACGAAGATGGTTATATCCATATCCCCGCCGATGCCCCTGACGGCGAAGGGCTCTATGCCGAGGCCCGTGCACAGCGGATGCAGGCTCGATCAGCAAAATCGGCACGCCCCACTGAGCCCGCACCAGCCGTTTCCCCCCGTGAAAACACGGCTTCGACTGGGGAAAAATTGAAGGGTGATTCTGATCCTCCCTCTGAACTGGCTGGGACGCTCGACCTTTTTCAGGTTTCATCCCTGCTGCGGATGATCGGGAGCTGCTCCAGGCCTGGAACGCTCATCGTGCGTGGCTCCCATGATGAGAAGCGTATCCATTTCCGGCTGGGAAAAATCGCCGCCGCTTATTCGGTAAATTATGAAAGCGGCGCGCGCAGCGGTTTCCTCATGAATAAGCTCGGCTACCTGCTGGTGCGCATGGGACTGATCAGCGAGGAGCAGCGGGATCAGGCCCTGGAGCTGTGTGCCACAAATCCGCAGCGCCGATTGGGGGAAACGCTAGTTGAGATGAACGCCCTTGCACCGGGCGATCTCAAGCAGGCTTTGCGCACACAGGCTGAAGGGGTCGTTTTCTCGCTGTTCCTGTTTCCCCAGGGCCGGTTCAAAATGCTGAATGAAGATTCCGGTGTCGACCCGGTCGATGATTTGGAACTGCGGGTCAATGACCTGCTCGATGAGGCAGCGCGGCATGAAGAGGAGTGGGCCGGGTTGCGCAAAGCGATCCCATCGCTGGAGACGGTTCTCGATTTCGACGAGCAGGGGCGGGAGAAGCTCGCCGGGGCCCGCATGACGGAGCATCAGCAGGCGGTGCTGGATCTGATCGACGGGCGTCGCGATCTCAAGACCATTTGTCGGGAGGCCACCATGCTCGACTTCGAGGTCTACAAGTTTGTTTACCTGATGGTGCGAGCCCGCATTCTGAAGCCGGTTCGTATCGGCTGACGCCGGTTCCCGGACCCTTTCCTGGATATTTTAAGCCACCCGTAATCAATTCGGCAGACATGCTCGACTGGGCCGTCGTGCTCTTCGGCCCCTGCTGAACAGTTACATTAATCCTACAATGGAGATATATGCGGCACTCTTTTTTCCACGCGATGATGCTCTCGATTCTTGTAGCGCTTTGCGCGCCGGGAGTCGCATGGGCGAACGACTTTTCAAGCTGGCTGCAGGACCTGCGAACAGAGGCCCGTGCCGCGGGGATTTCCGAAAGGACCCTTGATTCGGCCTTTGCCGAAATAGAAGAGCCCCTGCCGCGTGTCGTTGAGCTTGACCGCAAGCAGCCCGAATTTACTCAGACATTCAGCGAATACTTGGCCGCTCGGGTCAGCGCAGAACGCATCAAACGAGGGCGTCTGATGTTGAAGCGGTACCCGACCTGGCTGGGGCGGGTGGAATCGCGCTTTGGCGTGCAGAGGCGTTTTCTGGTGGCGCTGTGGGGGATTGAAACCCACTATGGAGCCTACACCGGTGGTTTCAAGGTGATTCCTGCGCTTGCGACACTGGCCTATGACGGGCGTCGCGGAGACTATTTTCGCAGCGAGCTGCTCACCGCCCTGCGCATCGCCGACGAAGGGCATGTCCGTCTGGAAAACATGACCGGCTCCTGGGCCGGGGCCATGGGGCAGTGTCAGTTCATGCCTTCATCGTTCGCGCGTTTTGCCGTGGATGCCGAAGGTGACGGTCGTATCGATATCTGGCACAGCATCCCCGACGTGCTGGCCTCGGCGGCCAACTACCTGGCACGTTCCGGTTGGCAGGACGATCAGACCTGGGGGCGGCAGGTGCGCCTGCCGGAAGACTTCGATCCGTCTCTAGTTGGACTGGAACAACGCCGGACCATGCGCCAATGGGAGGCTTTGGGGGTGCGCCGCGCCGATGGCTCCGCGCTGCCCTGGCGCAACCTTGAGTCTTCCCTGATCCTTCCGGATGGCGAGCAGGGGCCGGCTTACTTGGTGTACGAGAATTTCAGGGTACTGATGAAGTGGAACCGCTCGATTTCCTTTGCATTGGCGGTCGGAGAGCTTTCGGACCAAATCGCGAACCGCCGCTGAGTCAAGAAGCCATCTCTGTTGAAACTAAGTCGACTCTTCTGATTTCACGTCTTTTTTTCTTCATTTTCCGCTTGGCATTTCTCCGAACCGGAGTATAATGGTGAACCATAAGTAGAAAAAAATACTGCATTGGTTATTAGATGTGGGATATTTTCTACCCTTTATGGGTAAGACCATGATGGAGGCAGCCATGAGGAACAAACTGATCGCGGTACAGTTGTGGGAAGAAAATGACGCTCGTAACCCGGAAGTAGACTTCAACGGGGCCTGGTCGGTTCTGGCGCGCCTTGGTGTGCCTTATCGCTTCGGCGGCCGTACCATTGACGGCCAGGTCGAGTATCTGGTCCTCAATCCGGCTTCGGGTGAAGTGGTCGCTTCGGGCCGGGGGGTCACTTCGGCTCAGGCCATGTGCCGTGCCGCCCTGACCGCCCGGGCGCGCTCCGCCGGCGCGCTTGTGCAGGTCACCCATTGAACCTTGCATGATACTTGAATTCCCGCAATTTATTCACCCCGCTCGGAGATCGATCCGGCCGGGGTGTTTTATTGTCTGCTCCCCCTCTCCGCTAAGAACCTCACTTCTCTTCTAATTCTTCGAAATTCCTTGAATTTTCCTTTCAATCCGACTTGCGATTGGACCCACGGATGGTTAAATAAAAAAGAAAATACGTGACAGGGAGTTTTCATGACATTCACCCAGCCTTTCACTGAACAAACCAATCTTCCCGCACCCGTTCCCGATCTGGTGGTTTCCGGTCAGGGAGGCCATTGGCGTGTGGAACGGATTACCGACCATCTCGCACAATTGCAGGGGACCACGGCGGGACAGGCTCGTGGCCGTACATTGAACACCGTTTTCAGGCAGACTCTCCCCGATTTGGGTGAACTGGCGCGGGATGTGGCGTCGGCAGGAGAAGCGGTGGAAGATGTGCGCGTGCGGATGGCGACGCCAGGGGGGGAGACTCACCTTATGGCAACTATTTATCCAGGCGGCCTCACCGAGGATTACAAGGGACAGCAGGTCTTTTTCTCTTTTCGGGCGCTTGTGCCCGGGGAGGACCGCGCGCCGTATCAATTCCACGGCATTGTCGGCATCAGCTCTGCCGTATCGGAGGTGATTCGGAAAGTAAAGCTCTATGCCGAGTCGGACGCCTCCGCAGTCATCACCGGCGAGACCGGGACCGGAAAAGAGCTGGTCGCGCGTGCGCTGCACCTGGAAAGCGATCGCAGATCGGGCCCCTATGTCGTGATGAACTGTGCTGCTATTGCTGAGGAGTTGATGGAATCTGAGCTGTTCGGCCATGAAAAAGGTGCGTTTACCGGAGCGTTGCGCACTCACCGAGGCCGTTTCGAACGGGCTCATGGCGGCAGTCTGTTTCTGGATGAGATTGGCGATATGCCTCTGCACACCCAGTCGAAGCTGTTGCGGGTGCTTGAAGAGCGGCGCATCGAACGGGTCGGCGGCGAGCAGGAGCAGGAGATTGATGTGCGGGTTCTGTGTGCCACCAACGTCGCACTGGAACGCGCGGTAAGCGAGGGGCGCTTTCGCGCGGACCTCTACCACCGCATTGCCATCCTGCGCATCCAGATACCGCCGCTGCGCGAAAGAATCGAGGACATCCCCTTCCTGGTCGATCATTTCCTCGAAATGTTCAATCGCAAATACGGTCGCGTGATTCATCGCCTGACGCCGGAAGCTCTGCAGGTGCTGCAGGCCTACCTGTGGCCAGGCAACATCCGGGAGCTGCGCAATGTGCTGGAACGGGTTTATGTCGAAACCCGCGCCGATGTAATCGGGGCGCGCGCCTTTCGAGACTGGATTGAGGAGCGGCAGAGTTTTGCGCCCGGCAGCTGGGATCTTGACGCCGGCGTTGAGCGACGCCGCAACCAGCCGGCGGTACTGACCCCATGGACTGCCGGGCGTGGGACGCGTTCGCTGCCTGCAGGAGGAGGCCGGGTCTTTGATGCCGAGCTGGTCCCGACGGGTGGGGAGAGCGGGATGAATTTCACCAGGCGTCGAACGCAGTCTGCGGAGCTGGACGAAGAGGAGATCCGTCACGCCTACCAGGCGGCGAATGGCAACCTGGCCGCGGCGGCGCGACTGCTTGGTGTGCATCGCGCCACCCTTTACCGCTACATGCGACGCCTCGGTCTGCGGCGCGAAGATTTGACGTAAGGGTTCGATTTCAGGGAATGGGTGCAACGAGACCCGGCGCAACGTCGCAAAACCGTTGCAGGGCAATGTCGCACCTGTCGCAAAAGCGCTGTGTGCAGGATGGAGATCTGGTTAATACCTTGATATGCTTGGAGTTTTTTTGTGGCACAGGAATTGAAAACCTTGAAGTCAGAATTTTGAAAGGGGATTCCATATGGATTTCAACAAATTGACCAGTAAAACCCAGGAAGCGCTGCAGCAGGCGCAGAATAAGGCGCTCACTCATGGCCACATCGAAGTGGACGGCGAGCATCTGCTGGCGGCGCTTTTGGAGCAGGAAGGCGGGCTTGTTCCGCGCCTGTTGACTAAAATGGATGTGCCGGTTGCAAGCTTTGCCGCCGAACTGAAAAAGGAGCTTGAGCGCCGACCCAGCGTTTCAGGTCCGGGCGTTGAAGCCGGCAAGATCTATGTGACCCAGCGTTTCAACCGCATCCTGATCAAGGCCGAGGAAGAAGCCAAACGCCTCAAGGATGATTATGTCAGCGTCGAGCACATCGCGCTGGCTATGGTGGAAGAGGGGGGCTCCACCCCCGCGGGGAAGATCTTCAAGCAGTTCAATGTCACGCGTGATGGCCTTCTGCAGGCTTTGACCTCGATTCGCGGCCATCAGCGTGTCTCCAGCGCCGATCCCGAAGGAACCTATGAGGCGTTGCAGAAATACGGACGCGATCTGGTGGAAGAGGTCCAGAAGGGCAAACTCGATCCGGTCATCGGACGCGACGGAGAGATCCGCCGGGTGATCCGCATTCTGTCCCGCAAGACCAAGAACAACCCGGTGCTGATCGGCGAACCCGGCGTCGGCAAGACCGCCATCGTCGAAGGACTTGCTCAGCGCATCGTGCGTGGAGACGTCCCTGAAGGACTCAAGGAGAAGACCATCTTTGCCCTCGATATGGGTTCTCTGGTCGCCGGCGCAAAATATCGCGGCGAGTTCGAAGAGCGCCTCAAGGCGGTTCTCAATGAAATCCGCGAGAGTGAAGGGCGTATCCTGCTTTTCATCGACGAGCTGCATACCATCGTCGGCGCCGGCAAGGCCGAAGGCTCCATGGACGCGGGCAACATGCTCAAACCCATGCTGGCGCGAGGCGAGCTACACTGCATCGGGGCTACCACTCTCGATGAATATCGCAAATACATTGAAAAAGATGCGGCTCTCGAGAGGCGTTTCCAGCCGGTAGTGGTCGACCAGCCGACGGTGGAGGACACGGTTTCCATTCTGCGCGGGCTCAAGGATCGTTTCGAGGTTCATCACGGCGTTGCCATTCATGATAATGCCTTGGTTGCGGCTTCGTCCCTGAGTCACCGCTATATTTCCGATCGCTTCCTGCCGGACAAGGCCATCGACCTGGTCGACGAAGCCTGCGCTATGATCCGCACGGAAATTGATTCCATGCCCCAGGAACTTGACGAGGTCACGCGCCGCGTAATGCAGCTCGAGATCGAGGAGGCGGCCCTTAAAAAGGAGAAGGACCGCGCCAGCCAGGACCGGCTGGAAGCCCTGCGCAAGGAGCTGGCCGAACTCAAGCATCAGGCCGACACTCTGCGCGCCCAATGGGACGCGGAAAAGGAGGGGATCAAGAAGGTTCAATCCCTGCGGGAGCAGATCGAAAAGGTGCGTCAGGAGATCGAGGTTGCGGAGCGTGAATACAACCTCAATCGGGCTGCGGAACTCAAGCATGGGCGACTGCCCGAGCTGGAGAGGCAGCTGCATGAACAGGAAGCGGCCATCAGTGCCGATAAAGGAGGTCCCCGGCTACTGCGTGAAGAGGTCACGGAGGAGGAAATCGCCGAAATTATCTCCCGCTGGACCGGCATCCCCGTGACCCGCCTGGTGGAAGGAGAGCGCGAGAAGCTGTTGAAGCTCGATAAAGTTCTCCATCGCCGCGTCATCGGGCAGGATGAGGCGGTGCAACTGGTGGCTGATGCGGTCATTCGTGCGCGGGCCGGCATCAAAGATCCTCGCCGTCCTATCGGCTCCTTTATCTTTCTCGGTCCCACCGGGGTGGGCAAGACCGAACTGGCCCGTACCCTGGCAGAGGCACTGTTCGACAGCGAGGACAATATGGTGCGTATCGACATGTCCGAGTACATGGAGAAGCATACCGTCAGTCGCCTTGTCGGTGCACCGCCCGGCTATGTCGGCTACGAAGAGGGGGGGCAGCTCACCGAAGCGGTACGGCGCAAACCCTACAGCGTCATTCTCTTCGACGAGATCGAAAAGGCCCATAACGATGTATTCAACGTGCTGCTGCAGATTCTTGACGACGGCAGGGTCACCGACGCCCAGGGGCGTACGGTCGACTTTAAAAATACCGTGATCATCATGACCAGCAATATCGGCAGTCAGTACCTGCTGGAAGGCGTCGACGACCAGGGGCATATCAGGGATCAGTCCCGGGATCTGGTGATGAAAGAGCTGCGGGCGCATTTCCGCCCTGAATTTCTCAACCGGGTGGATGACGTGGTGCTCTTCTCGCCCCTGACCGTCGAGGAGATCAAGCAGATTGTCGATCTCCAGGTCGAGGATCTGCGCAAGCGGTTGGCGAGCCGTCACCTGCAACTGAATCTGACCGATGCCGCCCGGACCTTCATTGCCGAAACCGCCTATGATCCGGTTTACGGCGCCCGCCCTCTCAAGCGTTATCTTCAGCACGGTCTGGAGACGCGCATCGGCAGGGCCATTATCGGCGGAGATATTCGGGACGGCGCAGTTATTACGATCGACGCAGCCGACGGTCAGCTGAGGGTTGAGCACGAAAACCCGGAGGAGGACGCCCCCGAGGAAGCCTGATGTCAGGCCGGCACCAATCAAAGAGCCCCCTGTTTCGCCAGACTGCGAAGCAGGGGCTTTTTTTTGGAACAATGCAAATAATGTTTTGCATTTCAATTTAAACAGCAATATGATTAAATTTATTTTATATCGAGAGTCGTGCACGTTCAGGAGTTGTTGATATGAGTCGTCGCAAACGTTTTGGAGAAATTCTGGTTGAGGCTGGCGCCGTCAAAGAGGATCAGTTGGCGCAGGCGCTGGAGATGCAGAAAGGATCCCGCAAACGGTTGGGGCAGATTCTTGAAGAACTCGGCGTCGTATCGGAAAAAGACATCGCCGTTGTACTGGCGCGCCAGTTCGGATATAAGACGGTCAGCGGGCTGACCCGCCATTCATTTTCTGAAGATCTGCTGGCCCAGATCGATGGCGCTACGGCGCTGGAAAAGATGATTTTTCCCATTAAGCGCCAGGATAAAAATCTCTATCTCGCTATGGTCAACCCCCTGGATATGACGACCATCGACAACCTGACTTTCGGTTCGGGGCTCAAGATCATTCCCTGTGTGACCACGCCGTCGGAGATTCAGGCGGCAGTCGAAAAGTTTTATTTTTCCTCGGAAGAAGAAGACAGCTCGGACTGGTGGGTGATTCTGGTGGTCGAGGACCAGGAACTGGCCCGGGCGGCCACTGCCGCCGCGTTGCGCAAGCAGGGGTATACCGTCCTGCAGGCTGAAAACGGCGCCGAAGGTCTCAAGATGGCGCATCAGAATAAGCCTCATCTCATTATCAGCGACACGATCATGCCCCGCATGGACGGGTATGAAATGTTCCGGGCCCTCAAAAATCAATCGACCACTGCCCGAATTCCCGTGATGGCCATGTCCTCCAAATCCACGGCTGAAGAAGAAGCCCAACTGCTTGATATGGGCTACTTTGACTTTATCGCTAAGCCGGTCAACCCGGTGCGTCTGACGGCCCGGGTGCGCCGTGCCCTGAAAATGACTTACGGCGAGACGCCGCCTGCCCGTAGCTGATTCTTTCCAATATCCAATTCTGTGACTGCGTTTGTAAGTGCCCCCCGTAGTGAGGCCGAAACGTTGCGTTTTTTCTTGCCTGCTCCCAGTTTGGTGTGTAATATGACCAAAGAGGTCATTAATGGCCGGAAGGGAGGACACCATGAGAATTGATGTTCTATGCAAGCCCGAAGGCGGCAAGAAGTGCGAACGCGCTCTGGCCGTGGTTCGTGAAGCCCTGGACAATCTCGGCATGGAAGCCGAAGTACATCTGTTTCGTGACCGTCGCAAGATGATCGACAACCGGGTGTATGTGTCGCCTGCGTTGCTGGTGGATGATGTGCTGCGTGTTGCGGGACGCGTGCCGAGTGTCGATGAAGTCGAGCGCATTCTGCGTGAACGTCCCCGTTATCTCAAAAGAATGCAGAATGTAGCCTGAGCCTGAAAAAAATATTTGAAGTTTTCTGAACCGAGCCTCCCCGTTTATGCGGTGGAGGCTTTTTTTTGTGGGACGCCGCCGGGTTCGCTTCTGACCGGCGGCATGAATTCATGAAAATCCATCACGATGGCGGTACAGTCGTCTTCCGGCGGGTCGGGGGTTCCGAAGCGATTCATCTCCTCGAAAATGTGTTCCAGGAAGTCGAGGTAGTTCAGGTCGGTGTTCATCAGGATCTGACTCAGGCGCCGCAGGCCGAAGGGGGTCTTTTCACAGTTGACCGCCTCGGCGATGCCGTCGGTGTAGAGCAGCAGGCGATCGTTTTTCTCAAAATCGAAGGTGCGCAGCTCGATCTCCGGCTGGTCGAAAAAACCGATGGGCGGGCCGGTGGAGTTCAGGGTGAACAGATGTTCTCCGCGTTTTACCAGGGGAGGCAGATTGCCGCAGTTGATATACTGCATCTCCAGGTTTTTGGGGTGAATGCTTCCGAAGAAAAGGGTTGCGGAGAAAAAGTGGTCGTATTTCTGTGAGCGCTCGGCAAAAGATTGGAGAAAATGATTGGTTTCCAGCACCGTTTCCAGAGGTGAAAAATTATTGAGACTGCAGCGGTGCAGATAACCGTAGAGCAGGGACATGACCACCGATGCGTGTAGTCCGTGTCCGGTGACATCGCCCAGAATCACCGCCTGGCAGCCGTCTGGCATGGTCAGGAAATCAAAGAAGTCGCCCCCAAGGCCGCGCGCCATGCGGTTCTTGACCCCAAGGCAGCACCAGTCGCAGATCGGCGAGCTTTTAGGGAAAAGAAGTTGCTGGACATTGCGGGCCAGGGTGATTTCCAGGTTTCCGCCGCATTCACAGTTCATGCGTCCTCTGAGTGGAAGAAGTGACTTTCATCCCCCTAATTGTAAGAACAAGTTGTGAAATGTCCACTGGGGGAGAAAAATTCTTCGGGCCGGAGAAGGGTCTCGTCAGAATTGCTTCAATGTCCGGTCCAGAAGATGGCGCGGTTCGACCCGGCCCATGGCATGCAGGATGCTGCCGCGCAGGTGAGGATTTTCCGCGGCCAATTCGTTGACCAGTTCTTTCATCCGCTGGCGCTTGAGGTCCCCCTGTCCCGCCATGGGGCAGGAGCAGTCCACCACCGGCAGCTCATAGCGTTGGGAAAAGGACGAAATATCACTTTCCTCAACATAGACCATCGGGCGGATGACCGTGTGACGGCCATTGTCGGCGAGCAGCTTGGGGCTCATGGCGGCCAGGCGCCCGATGTAGAACTGATTGAGCAGCAGGGTTTCAATGAAATCATCGAGATGATGGCCCAGGGCGAGCTTGTTGCAATTGAGCCTGTCGGCCAGTGAATAGAGTGCTCCGCGTCTCAATCGGGCGCAGAAAGCACAGAAAGAGGTGCCGGGGCGCAACTTTTGCTCAATGATGCCGTGACAATCCGTCATTTCCACCTGCAGGTCCAGGTTGTGCTCCTGCAGGTGGCCCTTGATCACGTCGGATCGGAACCCGGGGAAGCCCGCATCGATGGTCACCGGAATCAACTCATAGCGAATGGGGGCCTTGCGGCGCAAGGCCTCCAGAGCGTGCAGCAGGGTGTAGGAATCCTTGCCCCCCGAAATGCCGATAGCGATGCGGTCGCCTTCTTCGATCAGATTGAAATCTCCAATGGCGCGTCCGGTCGAACGCTTGATGCGGCGAAAAAGAGGATCGTTGCTGAAAAACACTCTACGGCTCCTGGAGAAACGGCAATGAGACCGACACCCGGTATGTGGGGATCCGATCCTGGTCGTTGTCTGTGATGGCGGCAGTAATCAAAGAAGTAATTTTCGGGATCTGGCTGAAAATTGCAAGTTTTTTGGCCGACAGCTTTGCGGATAGGTGTTCTCATGGGAGTTCTGAGAATTTGACAATCCAGTACCGTCCGGGTTATCAACAGAGCAATTTTACTCATAGCGGGAGGCAAACATGATTCGTGCGGACCAGGGAGATACCATTAAGGTCAAATATACCGGGCGTCTTGATGACGGCACTGTTTTCGATGCGTCGCCGGAGGATCGGCCGCTTAAATTCATCGTCGGCCGCGGGGAAGTCATCCCCGGTTTCGAGGAAGCGGTGATCGGCATGTACCAGGGGGGCAGAAAGACCGCTTCAGTCAGTCCGGACAAAGCCTACGGCCCCCGTCGAGAGGATCTGATTGAGAAGGTCGAGCGCAGCATGCTGCCCGACGATGTGCCGCTGCAGGTCGGCCGCCAGCTTGAAGTGACCCCGGCTGAAGGGCCCAAATTCACGGTCATGGTCACAGGCGTGGACGATGAAACCGTGACTCTTGACGGCAATCACCCACTGGCGGGGCGCAACCTGACCTTCGAGATCGAACTGCTTGAAGTTAAAAAAGACCCCAAAGACAAGCCGGCTCCCCCCACCATGAACTGAAAGCTGTACCACACCGGGCAGTGGGGAGGATCACCCCACTGCCTCCTCCTCCTCATTCCTCGCGACACTCGCAGCATGATCGGCATGGACTTCAGGCAGGTTGAACAGGCGGCGAACGTCCTCAAGCGCCAGGTACAGCGCCGGGATCAGCAACAGGGTGATACCGGTAGCGAACAGGATGCCGAACCCCAGGCTGATGGCCATGGGGATCAGGAACTGGGCCTGCATGCTTTTCTCCAGAATCATCGGCGCCAGACCGAAAAAAGTGGTAAGCGAGGTGAGAAGGATCGGACGAAAACGCCGCGTGCCGCCGTCGACGACTGCCTGAAGCAGGTCGGTGCCTTCACGTCGATTGTTGTTGATCCGGTCGATCAGCAGCAGTGAGTCGTTGACCACGACTCCCGACAGGGCGACGATGCCGAACATGCTCAGGATGGTTAAATCAAAGCCCATGATCAGATGACCGAGAATGGCACCGACCACACCAAAAGGGATGGCCGCCATGATCAGCAGCGGTTGGCTGTAGCTGCGGAAGGCTACTGCCAGTAGGGCGTAGATGCCCATCAGCGCCAGCATGAATCCCGTTTTCATGCTTTCCACCGATTCACGCCGTTCTTTCTCCTCTCCCGCCAGGTCATAGGTCAGGCCCGGATAATCACTCTGCAGCCGCTGCATGGTAGTTGCACGCAAGTCGGCCAGGATTTCATTGGAATTGCCGATATTTTCATTCACATCGGCGCTGACGTTGAGCACCCGCTTGCGATCGGTGCGATGAATCTGGCTGTAACCTCTGCCCTGTTCGATGAAGGCGGCCTGGTTCAGCGGCATTTCGCCGCCGCCCGGAACGCGGATGCGCAGATCCTCAAGCCCCTGGAGGCTGCGGCGATCCTCCTCAGGGTAGCGCACCATGACCTTAACCTCATTGCGTCCGCGCTGCAGGCGCAGGGCTTCAGCGCCGTAAAAGGCCGCGCGGACCTGCCTCCCCAGATCCTCCTCGGCAATGCCGAGAGAGCGGGCCTCTGGCGTCAGGGTCAGCTTCAATTCCCGCTTGCCTTCGCTGTAGTTGTCGACGATGTCCGCCACTCCGGGATACGAGGACAGATCCTGCTTGAGCTTCTCCGCCGCCTCTTCCAGGACCTGCAGACTCTGATGCGCCAGCTGAATATCGATATTGGCACCGAGCATCACCAGGTTTGATTTGAAGGTCAGCTGCTCGATCCCTGGAATTTCTCCCACCGCATCACGCCAGCGATTGCCGATTTCAACGGCGCGAATGTCGCGTTTTTCACTGGGCTGCAGAAACATGGCGATATCCGACAGATGGGCACCGCTCGCACCCTCGGCCGGGTTGGGGCCGCCCTGGTCCATGGTGCCACCCACCACTGCGTAGATGCTGCGAAGAACTCCGGATTCTCCGGCATGCTCGCGGTCGATTTGTTCGACGGTTTCGAGCCCTTTTGACACGATCAGATCCTGAACCCGTGTCGTGTGCTCCACCGTTGTGCCTTCCGGCATTTCAAGATTGACCAGAATGACGTCCGAGTCGACGGTGGGCATGAACAGAAATTTTACAAAGCCGCCGCCGACCAGCCCCATACTTAGCATCAGAATGGCGAGGGCCGCAGCGAGGGTGATCTGACGACTTTTGAGGCAAAGAGTCAGAAACCTTTTGAATGGTCCATTAACAAAGCGGTCGAGCCTGTTGCCGAAAGCGCGCCGCCTTCGATCGATCCATCCGAAGATCCCTCTTTCGACGGGGCGCGGCCCGCCGAGGCCGAGGTGCGCCGGCAGAACGAAGAGGCATTCGACCAGCGAAATCAGCAGGATGGTGATGACCACCAGGGGGATCTCGTTGATGAATTTGCCCATCATGCCGGAGACGAAAACCAGCGGAAGAAAGGCGGTCACCGTGGTCAGAATAGAAAAAATGACGGGTTGGGCCACTTCCTGGGCACCGTCGATCGCCGCCCGCAGATAGGGTTTATCGCGTTTTCGATGATCGTAGATGTTTTCGCCCACCACAATCGCATCATCGACCACCACACCCAGCGCCATGATGAAGGCGAATAGAGAGATCATGTTGATGGAGAGGCCCATCGCCGGCATGAAAAGCATGGCACCGAGAAACGAGATGGGGATGCCCAGCATGGCCCACAATGCCAGCCTGATTTCGAGAAAGAGACCAAGAATCAGCGAAACCAGCACCAGCCCGATCATGGCGTTTTTGATCAGCAGGTTCATGCGGCTCTCAAGCATCTCGGAGCTATCGTTCCAGGTGGCGAGATGCACGGAGGGTGGCATTTGAGACTGTTTCTCCTCCACGAACGTCTTGACCGTCTCGGAGATCTCCGTCGGTTTCTGGTCGCCGACGCGGTAGACTTTGATCATGGCGGCGGGCTGCCCGTCGAAGTGGGCGAACTCGTCGGTTTCACGAAAGGTGTCCTTCACCTGGGCGATGTCTTCCAGCCGCACCAGGGTGCCGTCCGCATCGCTGAGGATCACAATATCGGCGTAACCGGGGCCGAAATATCTGCGCTCTTTGGTGCGCAGAAGAATTTCGCCCCCTTCGGTCTTGATAGAGCCGGCAGGCAGGTCGAGAGAGGCGCGGCGGATGCGCGCCGCCACTTCATCGAGAGTCAGATTGTAGCGACGCAGGTTTTCTTCTGGAATCTCGATGGAGATTTCGTAGGGGCGCACACCGCCGAAACTGACCTGGGTGATGTCCTCGTACTCGAGCAGTTCGTCGCGCAGTTGTTCCGCACGCTCGCGCAGGCTGCGCTCGGACAGATCGCCGTAGATCACAAGCGAGATGACCTCGCGTCGGTTGAGAAGTTTGATGATGACCGGCTTTTCCGAATCCTCCGGGAAGGTGGTGATGCGATCGACCACGCTTTTGACGTCCTGAAGGAGAAGGTCGGGATTTTCGCCGCTGCTCAGTTCAGCACTGACCGTGCCCACCCCTTCGCTGGCGGTGGCGCGGATTTCGCGGATGCCGTCGAGTTCGGTGAGCACATCTTCAATCTGAAGAATGATGCCGTCCTCGATCTCTTCCGGGCCGGCGCCGGGGTAGGCGACGCTGACCTGAATGATGTCGAGGGAGACCTCCGGGAAAACTTCCTGCTTGATCGACCCCGCCAGGATCAGTCCGCCGATGATGAAGACCAGCATGAGAAGATTGGCCGCCACATGATTGACAGCCATCCAGCGAATGGCGTTTTTCATCGGCTTTCATCCCTTTGTCGCAGTTTCATCCCTGCGGCCGCGCCAGGCAGGGGCGTCAGGATAATCCGGTCGCCCTCTTCGATTTCTCCGCGCACATAAACAGTCTGTTCTTCGCGGTGAACCACCTCGACCGGACGGATCTCCAGAGTGCTTTGTTCTGACGCGATCCAGACGCTGTCATTGGAGCGCAGCGCCTTGCGGGGAAGAGGGACGACGTCGTCGAGGTGCTGGCCTTTTAAATGGACGGTTACGAACATGCCGGGCTCCAGGGATGGATTTTCCGCAGGCCAGGTCTGCTTGAGGTTGTAAGGGTCAGTGATATCCGCCACAACTCGTGCCATGCGTCCCTGGGGATCGACTTCCCCCAGCGAGCGTTCAATACGGCCGTTCCATTCAAAAGAGACATTTCCCATGCGCAGACGAACCAGGGCTTCCGAGCCGGCGCGTTCGGTACCGGGGCGGGGGATGTCCAGACGGGCGAGATCCTCAATGGGCAGGGGGACGATCACTTCGGCCCGGTCGGTCCCGGCGAACAGCACTGCTGTGCTGCCGGCATTGATATATTGCCCACGGTCTACTTCCTTGCGCGCGATGCGGCCGTTGAAAGGGGCATTGATGCGGGTTCTTTCCAGGTCGAGCAGAGCCTGGTCCAGCTGGGCCTGCGCCGAATTGACATCCGCACGGGCGCTTTCCAACTGCGGCTCATAGAGGACCAGCGGATCGGGATCGCCGTCCAGCCCGAGGCGTTCCCACTCCCGGCGGGCAATGCGCGCCTGCCCCTGCATCGTCCGCAGGTCAAGCTGTGCACGGGTAAGAGCGGCCTGCGCCCTCTGCACGGCGAGGCGATAATCAGCATTCTCGATGGCGAACAGTAAATCGCCCTCTTCAAACAGACCTCCCACCAGCAGGTCGGGCGAGGTCTTCACGATGCGGCCGCTGACCTGTGGGGCGAGGGCGGCCTCGTTTCTGGTCTGGACGGTGCCGGTGGCGATGATGGTCACGCGGTGTGTGCTGCGGCGTGCTTTCATTGTTTCGACTAATGCACCTGCCACCGCGGTTTGTTCGCGTTGAGGGGCTTCCCGGCTGCCGATCAGGGCAACCATGGCGAAGCCGCCGAGGGTGAGAATGATCAGCGGAAGCGCGATTTTCAGGAAAAAAGCTTTAAGGCGCATAGCGGGCGTCCATTTTTTGTAGTTCGTCATTGTTTTTCAGCCTGGCCAGGGTCTCCTGCGGCCATTGACCGCCAAGAGACCGGGCGAGCGTGATACGATCGCTCAGCAACTGGCGGCGAGCGCTCAAAAGTTCGCTCTGGGCGGTGAATTGAGCGGTCTGAGCAGTCAGCACCGGCAGATAATCGGACAGTCCGAACGTGTAGCGGTCGAGAGCGACCCTGAGCGAGGCTTCTGTAGCGTCCACC
Organism: Geoalkalibacter subterraneus; assembly: GCF_000827125.1. NCBI lineage: Bacteria > Pseudomonadati > Thermodesulfobacteriota > Desulfuromonadia > Desulfuromonadales > Geoalkalibacteraceae > Geoalkalibacter > Geoalkalibacter subterraneus. The sequence goes on along the minus strand of NZ_CP010311.1, from coordinate 3,005,287 downwards.
TGTTCCTGCAGGCGTGAGATGCGTCGCTCCGTGGTATGGTTGGCGCTCAAAGCGTCTTCCACTTCCTGAAACGCAATCAGGACAGAGTTGTGATAGCCTGCCAGCTGCTCGCGAAACCGGGCTTCATTGCGGGCGACTTCGGCCTTGCGGCGTCCCGCGTCGAATAGCGGCATGGCGGCGTTAAGGATCAGACTCCAGAAATCCCCCGTGATAATCCCGCTGCTGGTGGATGAGCGGGATCGGCCGTAATCGGCCAGCAGGTTCAGGGAAGGAAAACGGTCCGCCACCGCACTTGCCACATCCGCATCGGATGCCTCGACCCGGGCCAGGGCCGCACGGATGTCGGGGCGGCGGGTCAGCAGTTGGGACGGCAGCCCGGAGGGAAAGGATTCAGGCGCTGCCGGCAGGGAGACGATGCTGCCTGCGGGAAGATCGCCCGGGTAGCGGCCGAGCAGCACCGCCAGGGCATGACGCGCCTCGGCCAGGCCTTGTTCGTACTGGGGACGGCGTGCTTTTGCCGTGGCAAGATTCTGGCGAGACTGGTAGACATCGAGCGCAGGAACCAGCCCCTGGCGGTAGCGCTGCTCAACCCGCGACAGGGTTTCGGCAAAAGATTCAATGGTCTGGTCGGTCAATTCAAGCTGGGCCTTCTGCTCTGCGGCGAGGTAGTAAAAATCACCCACCCGGGCCGCCAGTGTCAGAAAGAAAGTTTTGACATCTTCCCGGGCGGCATCGCGCGATAGTTCTGCGCTGTGTACCTGGCTGCCCAGTTTCTGCCAGATATCGGGTTCAAAAGCGGCAGACAGCGACAGCATTGAGCTGTTGCCGGTATGGTCGCCAAGAATGCCTGGCATTTTCTCCCGCTTTGCCTGCCCCTGCAGGTCGAGAGAAGGCATCCGCGCGGCCTGGTTGATGTCGACAAGTGCCTCGGCCTGTTCCAGGCGCGCCATTGCCTGGGCCAGGTCGCGGTTGTGCTTGAAGGCCACCTCAATGAGTTGCGTGAGCTGCGGGTCATTGAAGGCCAGCCACCAGCGTTCTTCCAATTCCCCTTCGTGGAACTGGCTGAATGACGGTGGGAGTGGCGCGGGCGGGGTAACGGTCCGCATCTGGTGCGGAGAGCAGCCGACAAAGACCAGCAGAGCCGTCAGCGCTGAAAGAAAGCGGATGGTCATGGCTTATCCTCCCCGGACAGGGGAAAAACGGAAATTTGCGTTTCTGAACATCTCGCCTTAACGGGATGGAAAGAGTGTCTTCGCAAAGGAAAACCGGAGGCAGAATTTTGTTGAAAGGACATCAGATTGATTTAAACGAACCCGGCAACCTCCGGTCAAGTCAAAATTTATATGAGACAGACCAATATAAACTCTTTTCAATTGTTCCGCATGGGCCCAGAGGTCGAGGCGTTGAATTGACAAAAGAAGCCGGGCGGGGGATGCCGCCGGTGAATGGAGGCTGTTATCCGTTCCTGTGACCGATCCTCTGCGCCAGGGAAATCTTTGATGAGTAAAACCTCTTCCCAATCCTGCGCGGGCGATCCGCGCTTTGAGCGCCGCGTTGCTCGGTTTTCTCGGTGGGCGGCTGGCCGATCGCCGCGGCAGCGTGGCCATGGTCCATACGGGGCTGGGGCTGCTGGCGGCGGGATTTATCATTATGGCCGCCGTTGTCGGGCGCGGCCCGCGCCTGTTCTCCCTCGCACTGGTGATATGTTACACGGGCTTCAGCTTTATTCAATCCTCGCTCGCCAAAGCGGTTTCCACCACGCTGGCTCCGCCGCAACTCTGGTTACGGCGAGCCTTTTTTTCACTGGACCTTTCGTCATCAGGGCGGATCCGACCGGGACCGCTCAACCCATTGACCTTTTCGGCATCTGTTGTGCAAGCTTGAAAATTTAAGATCGCACGATAATGACTGGAGGTGGACCATGAAGACCGCTCTTGTGGTGGATGATGAGCCCCTGATTCGAAGACAGGTGGCCGAAACCCTTGATCAGTACGGTTTTGAACGGGTCGTTGAAGCCGGCAACGGTGAAGAAGCGGTGAACCTGGCCGTGGCGAACCGGCCGCTGCTGGTGGTCATGGATGTCTCCATGCCTGTGCTTGACGGCATCAGGGCTGCTGAAAAAATAGGCAGTCAGGCGCCGGCACCGATAGTTCTTCTGACAGGCACCGCCGATGCCGAAACAGTAGAGCGCGCACGCCTTGCGGGAGTGATGAGCTATCTGGTCAAGCCCTTTCGCGGCGAGCAGCTATTTCCTGCTGCCGACCTGGCGATCCACCATTTCATGGAAATCTCGTCCTTGCGACAGGAGGTCGAGTCGCTGCGCGAAACCCTGGAGATCCGCAAAAATATCGAAAAGGCCAAAGGTCTCCTGATCCAGAAGGGGATGAGTGAGTCCGAGGCGTATCGCAAAATGCAGAAAATGGCCATGGACAAGCGCAAATCCCTGCGGGAAGTGGCCGACGCCATCCTGATGGTTGGTTGAATCTATCCGTTCTCTGCGGTGCGGCTCATCATTTACTTTTCTGCGGTAATTGCCTTAATCTGGGCCGCATGCGCAATCATCACTCCAATTCCGCCATTTTTCTTTTCCTGCTGATTTCGGGTCTTGCCCATGGTTTGCTGCTTTGGCTCGGACTTGAGTTGAACCTCTTGTCCAGTCGGAAGCCGGCAGAACCCGTGAGGATTGAAGTGGTCGCGCAAGCGCCTTCTGCTCCGCCGGAATATCCGTTTGAGCCAACACCGGAGCCCAAGCCGGAGCCCATGCCGGAGCCCATGCCAGAGCCCAAGCCAGAGCCTAAGCCGGAGCCTAAGCCGGAGCCTAAGCCGGAGCCTAAGCCGGAGCCTTTGCCGGAGCCTTTGCCGGAGCCTTTGCCGGAGCCTTTGCCGGAGCCTTTGCCGGAGCCTTTGCCGGAGCCTTTGCCGGAGCCATCGGCATCCGTCTCGAATCAGGCTGCAGAAGAATCCGTACGGGAAGAGCTCCCCTTCCAGGCGGAGCAGATGCGGCAGGCCCGTCAGGACTATCTGCTGGGCCTGCGTAACCTGATCGCGCAGTATCGTCGCTATCCCCTCCCTGCGCGCCGGGCCGGACAGGAGGGGGTTGCGGTGGTGCGCTTTACCCTCGATCCTTCGGGAGAACTGCTCGAATGCGAGGTGCTTGCCGCCTCAGGCATGCCTCTGCTCGATCGCGCGGCCCTATCTACGGTCCGCAATGCCGCTCCTTTCCCGCCGCCGCCCCCCGAACTCGGCGAAAAGCCGCTGACCTGCGAAATCCCCATTGAGTTCTCCCTCAGCCGCTGACCCCTCACCCCTCACCCCTCACCCCTCACCCCTCACCCCTCACCCCTCACCCCTCACCCCTCACCCCTCACCCCTCACCCCTCACCCCTCACGAAAAAAACGCCCTCGTTTTTTTCCTTCTGGAGTATAATCGCCCATCCTGCGACATGGACGGCGCGCATTTCGCCACCATTACCTTATCGGATTCTTCATCCGACGGAGCCCTATGACAACTGATCATCATGTTTCTCTTAATCGCGCCGAATATGGCGAACGTTATCCGCTGCTGAAGTTTCCGACTCCGCAGCAGGCCGAAGAGGCTGAAGCACACCGCCGTGAGTTGCTGGCGGCCATCGGCACTCGCGCGAGCCTGGGATGCGGCGGCACCAAGATCGATGTCCGTCGCCTGTCGCCGGGCTGCGCCATCTGCGTTGCGGGGCGCTGGTCATGCCTGTTTATCAACGGCCGCTGCAACGCGCGCTGTTTTTACTGTCCGTCAAGCCAAGAGGATACCGGTGAGCCGACCACTAACGCGTTGACCTTCCGCAATGCGGCGGATTACGCCGAGTACATCGGCGCCTTTGGTTTTACCGGCGCGAGCTTCAGCGGCGGAGAACCTCTACTGACTCCTGAGCGGACCCTGGCCTACCTTGAGGCTGTTAAAAAAAGACACGGAGCCGGGGTGCATACCTGGCTCTACACCAACGGCACCCTGGTTGATGCAGAAATCATTGCCCGGCTTCGCGAGGCTGGTCTTGATGAGATCCGTTTCGATATCGGTGCTATCGGGTACTCTCTGGAGAAAGTGCGGTTGGCGGTCGGCCGGATTCCGACGGTCACCGTCGAGGTCCCTGCCGTGCCGGAAGAGCGACTTCTCATGAGGAAGAAACTGGTCGAAATGGCCGATTGCGGCGTGGATCATCTCAATCTTCATCAACTGCGCCTGACTCCTTACAATTTTCAATGCTTTCAGGGGCGCGGCTATACGTTTCTTCACGGCGAAAAAGTGACCGTGCTCGAATCGGAGCTGGCCGCTCTCGACCTGATCCGGGAATCTCTCGACCGGGGGATTGATCTGCCCGTTAATTACTGCAGTTTTGTCTACAAAAACCGCTATCAGCGCCAGGCGGCGCGCCTTCGCAATGCTGCTTTCGTCATCAAGGGATGGGAGGATCTGACCGAGGCTGGCTGCATCCGGACGCTGACGCTGCAGGGGGCTGCCCCCGCCGTGGCGCGCCAGCTTCAACGCCTGCGAGATGCCGGCGTTGACCCGCAGCGCTACAGCCTGAACCGCGCCGGTGATCGCCTGAGCCTGCCGGCGGAATTTCTTCCCCGTGAGGATACGCCAGGGCTGGGTATCAGCATCATCTATTCGGCCGCGCAGCAGCTTGAACGGGTGAGTTATCGCAATCCTTTTGTTGAAGTGCGCCTGGAAACGGGCACTAAAATTATCGTGGAACGACGTCCCTTATGCGCCGAAACTCTTCTGGGTGACGACCCCCGGGGCGATCGTATTATGACGTTGCTGGATCAGGCGCCCTGGGTCGATTTTGAAAAGGTCCCGGCCGGTCTGGCCCGATATGGATAATGAGAAGGTGTCGGAATTGGATTGAGGCGCTGCCTGGTTCATGTTAACTTCGGATAATCACAGGTATTTACGGAAAGGAACCTGTCGCTATGAGTTTTCGCCGTCTGATCAGCGATGAGCTTGAGCGCCTGCAGCCGCAGCATCCCCGAGGACTGACGGTCGTGATTACCGGTCATGGCAAAGGCAAGACCACGGCAGCTCTCGGGATGGCGCTCCGTGCCCTGGGGCATGGCCTGAAGGTGTGTATTGTGCAGTTCATGAAAGGGGACATGCACGCCGGCGAGTGGGATGCCGTTGCCAAACTTGATGATTCGGTGGAGCTTGTTGCCACCGGCCGCGGCTTTTTGGGCCTGCAGGGCAATACCAGCTCGCGGCAGCAGCATCGGGACAATGCCCAGCAGGCTCTGAACCTGGTACGTGACAGGATGGCCCGGGGCGACTGTGATCTGCTGATCCTTGACGAGATCAACAATGCCGTGCACCTCAAACTGGTCGATCTGGAACAGGTCGTTGAATTGATCCGCAACCGCCCAGCCGCCATGCACCTGGTGCTGACCGGCCGTGATGCCCGTCCGGAGGTCATTGAGGCGGCCGATACCGTCAGCGAAGTGCGCGAGATCAAGCACGCCTATCGCAAGGGGATCGAGCCGCAGCCGGGAATCGACTACTGATTTTTAAGGGGAGTGGGATCAGTCGCATGTCGATTCGCTGGAAATTTCTACTTGCTCTGGCCGCCGTCATTGTCGGTGTCAACCTGCTTCTTTACTTCAATGCCCGCCTGATTATTCTCGACAGTTATCTTGACCTTGAACAGGATAAGGCCCTACAGGACATGCAGCGCCTGCGCTCGGTGCTGCAGGACGACCTCTCTCATCTCGGGCTGATGACCCACAATATCGCGCATAGCGAGCAGGCTTACAGGTTTCTGAGCGGTCAGGAGAAAGGGGCTTTTCTTGATCGCTTCGCCGCCCCCAACCATCTGCATGTCGATACCCACCTCATTGCTTTCATCGATCAAGAAGGCCGTTTTAACCATGGACATTACATGGAACCCGGAGAGCGTGCGGGCGGCGCGCTGCCGACGGATATTGAACTTCGTTTGACGGAGATGCCTTTTTTATGGCGCCATAGCAGTCATGCCGAACGGTTTGAGGGAATCCTGCTTTTCCCCGGGGGGGCCATGCTGGTCTCCTCAAGCCCCATCGCTGCTCCCGATCGCCCCACCCAAGTCGTGGGGGCCCTGATCATGGGGAGCTACCTCGAGACGGGGCATGTCAATCTGCTCGGCGAAATAAGCCACCTCTCTCTGCAGGGACTGCCGGTGGATTCGACCGAGGGGCAATCAACAGAACCCGGTGCGCTGCTGCCCCTGGCCGGCAGTCCCCTCAGCCTTGAACTCGCCAATGAGGATACACTTCTGGGACGCATCCATCTCAGTGATGTGTTCGGCCGACCGGTGAAAATCCTGCAGGCCGAAATTCCGCGGGACATCTACCGTCAGGGACTTGCCACCATCAGGTACTTCATGCGCTGGAGCCTTGTGCTCAGCCTCGCTTTCGGCGTGCTGGTCTATATTGTTCAAGCCCGGCTTGCGCGCATGAGACAGCGGCGGGAGGAGAGCGAGAACCTTCTGCGCTTCCTGGTGGAGCAGGCGCCGGATGCATTTTTCCTGTTCGATCTCCAGCGTGGGTTTGTCGATGTGAACCGTTCTGCCTGTGAATCCCTGCACTATTCACGAGAGGAATTCATGGGACGAGGCTGGTCGATTCTCGGCCCCGAAATTGCCGCGCTTGACAAGCCCTGGCGGCAACTGGCGCCGGGGGAAGGGATGGTGACGCGGTCCCGATTGAAGCGTCGCGACGGCACTCTGCTGCCGGTTGAAATCAGTGTCTCGCGTTTTGAGGCGCATGGCCGTCGTTTGCTGTTGGCCCTGGCGCGCGATATCCGCGAGCGCCTGCAGAACGAACAGTCGCTGCGCGAGAGCGAACAGCGCTACCGCAAGCTGTCGCAGGAGTTTTCGGTTCTGCTCGACGCCATCGCCGATTCCATCGTTTTGTTCTCTCCTGCCATGAGGGTGGTCTGGGGCAACAGGGCCGCTTCACGGGTGGTGGGAATGACGGAGGATTCACTCCTCGGTCATTCATGCGCCGAAGTATTGCAGCATCGCACCGGGGAGTTGTGCAGGGGCTGCCCTGTCCGCAAGACCTTTCAGACCGGCCGGATGTGGGAGCGCATTGAGCACGACTTCCAGGGTCGGGTCTGGGAGGTGAGGACGTTTCCTCTTGCGGGGCACGACGACGGCGTGACGGGAGTCATCCGGTTGGCCGCCGATATTACGGAAAAAACACGCCTGCGCGAAGAAAACCTGCGGGCCGGGCGCCTGGCCGCTCTCGGCGAACTCTCCGCCGGGGTGGCCCACGAGATCAACAACCCCAACGGTCTCATTCTGATGAGCCTGCCGACGCTGCGTGAGGCCTTTGCCGATGTTCGAACTCTTCTCGATGCCTATCATGCAGAACAGGGTGATTTTGACCTGGCGGGAGTCTCTTACGGCACAATGCGCGAGGAAATTCCGCTTTTGCTGGAGGAAATGACCGACGGCGCCCGCCGTGTTAAAAGGATTGTGGAGGATCTGAAGAATTTTACCCGCCGCGAAGAGGTCGACGAGGATGAGCTTTTTGATCTTAATGACGCGGTGCAGCGTGCGTTGCGCCTGGTCGCCAATCCTCTGGAGAAGTGCAGTGCCGCGGCAACGGTGGAACTGACGGGTACCCCGCTGGTGGTGCGGGGCATCTCGGCGCGCATCGAGCAGGTGCTGGTCAACCTGATATTGAATGCCTGCCAGTCTTTGACCGGCTCCCGTCGGCGCCTCTGGATTCGCACCCGCTTGGATGTGGAAAATAACTGTGCCCTGGCCGAGGTCGAAGATGAAGGGCAGGGCATATCGCCCGAAGATCTGCCGCGCATTACCGATCCCTTTTTCACCACCCGCCGCCGCGAAGGCGGGACCGGTCTGGGGTTGTCGGTTTCTTCGCGAATTGTGCGTGAGCACCGGGGGAAACTTGAATTTTCATCGCGTCCGGGACAGGGGACCAGAGTCGTCCTGACGCTGCCGCTGGCCGGCGAGGAGGTTGATCTTGACAGCTGACACTCTTTTCCCCGCTTTGCCCGTGGTGCTGGTCGATGACGAGCGCGCCTGGCTGCGATCGCTGCGATTGGTTCTGGAACGCTCCGCCGGCATCAACAATATCATCTGCTGCAGCGACCCCCGGGAAGCTCTGGAGTCGCTGGCGAGGCGTCCGGCGGCTCTGATGCTGCTCGACCTGGTGATGCCGGCCATCTCCGGCGAGCAGGTTCTTGAAGAGGTGGTGCGTGATTATCCGGATATCCCGGTGATTGTGCTCACCGGCATGAACCGGGTGGAAGCCGCGGTGCGCTGCATCAAGCTGGGCGCCTTCGACTACCTGGTGAAGACCGCCGAAGAGGAGCGCCTGGTGACGGTGGTGCGCCATGCCTTGCGCATGGCGGAACTGCAACGGGAAAACACCGACATGCGTCGCCGGTTTCTGCATGATGAGGTCGCTCATCCCGAGGCTTTTGCCGACCTGATTACCGCAGACAAAAAGATGCGCTCGGTGTTCCAGTATCTCGAAGCGGTCGCGCCGTCCTCACAACCGGTATTGATCACAGGGGAAAGCGGGACGGGCAAGGAACTGGTCGCCCGCGGGCTGCACCGGTTGAGCCGTCCGCAGCAGCCCTGGGTCGCCGTCAATGTTGCGGGGCTGGATGACAACGTCTTCTCCGATACTCTGTTCGGTCACGAACGCGGCGCGTTCACCGGGGCGGACCGCGCCCGCGCAGGTCTGGTGGAAGAAGCGCGCGGCGGCATTCTTTTCCTCGATGAAATCGGTGATCTCAGCCCGCCCTCACAGGTCAAACTGCTGCGGCTGCTGCAGGAAGGGGAGTATTTTCCCCTGGGCAGTGACCGGCCCCGCCGGCTCAAGGCGCGGGTGGTGGTTTCGACTAACCGGGATCTGGAGCGCGCTCAGGCCCAGGGAGCATTTCGCAGGGATCTCTATTACCGCCTGCGTACGCATCATGTCCATCTCCCGCCGCTACGGGAACGTCCCGGGGATATCCCTTTGCTGCTGGAACATTTTCTCGCTGAAACCGCTCATGAACTCGACAAGCGCAAGCCTACCGCTCCCCCGGAACTTTCAGTCCTGCTTTCAAACTATGTCTTCCCCGGAAATGTCAGGGAACTCAGGGCGATGGTGTACGATGCGGTCAGCGTGCACCAGTCACGCAAGCTATCGATGGATATTTTCCGCCGCGCGATGGGGGAGTTCACGGGCTCCGGGGAAGATTTCACGGGCGGACGGAGTGCCGGACAGCTTGTCTTCCCCGAAATTTTGCCGACCTTGGATCAGGCAGTCTCCCAGCTGATCGATGAAGCTCTGGCACGTACCGGTGGGAATCAGACAATTGCTGCCGGGCTGCTGGGCATATCCCGACCGGCTCTGAACAAGCGCCTTTCCCGTCGCAGAACGAATGACGAATCGTTGTAAGAGTGCCGCAAAGGGTGCGACAAAAGTTAACATCGATCTTTTATGGCACACTTTCCTTCAAGGGTTTTAAATGATTGAAGAAATTACGCCTCTTCTTCGTCTCTCCACTTCACGTGTCACACCCTTTCGGTTTTTTCAAATCTCTCCTAATACTCTGAAATAAAACATAAAAGCCCATTTCCCCCCAGATGGAACGTCCCTTGCTCAAAGAAAAGACAGGTTTGGCGGCGAGATGTGCCGGCACATATCAAGGGGGGAAGACGTTTGAGCGATGCCAGGGTTCTGATGCTCGACTGGTGTACCGATGCCTGTCGGGAAACAGTTTTTCTGCTGCGGCTGCGGGGTTGTCAGGTGACGGTTGTGCGTGACGGCCATGAAATGCTCAATTGGTTTTTCAGTCAAATGAGCAGCGACATTCCGTTCGACGCCTTGGTGGTCAATCGCTTTCAGAGAATTGAAGAGGTCGAGGAGATTTTTGAAACGCTCAGAATGCGTGGAGTTCAAACGCCCGTGCTGCTGGTTGAGCGAGAAGATCTTCCTCGGAATTTCGATATCGAGCAATGGGGAGGCAGAACCTGCCATCCCCGCGATCTTGTGGGTTCACTGACCGGTTTTCTGCAGCTGGATCCTGTTCTGCAGTAATCCGGAATTTAACGATTCGGAAATAGAGGAAGGACGTAAATTAATGGAGTGCTTGATCTCTCAAGTCATGGACCTTGAACTTGAACCTGTCGCCCTGTTGTGGCAGGAGCAGAAACCTGATGGGGCTTATCAACTCGCTGAGGACAAGCTCGGCTGCATCATGGAACTGGTCACCCGCGCAGCGCACGGGGAGACGACGACCTGCGACCAGAAGACAGCGGGGTGTCTCAGCGCCGGTCTCGGGCTTGGCCTCGAATCGCGTTTGAAGAAATTTCCCGGTGGGCCGGAATGCTACTGCTACTACCTCTCGATCGGCAACAAGCGCTGGGAGCGCGGCCGGCAGGTGGGAGAGCTGGTACGCATGAGCCTGGGGGAGGAATACTTCTCCGATTTCATGGAAGGACGCCGCTATTTCCGCACGCCGGAACTGGCGCGGAAGTTTCTGGCGACTCTGCCGACTACTGAAATTCCCGGAAATTACGTCACCTTCATGCCATTGAAGAAGGTCGATCCCCGCGAGGGCGCGCCGCAATCGGTGATTTTTCTGGTCAACCCAAACCAACTGGCGGCGCTGACCACCCTGGTGGGCTACAGCCGCACCAGTTTCGACAACATCCTCTTTCCGCAGGCGTCCAGCTGTCAGGCGGTGGGGATTTTCCCATACCGCGAGGCCCTGGCCATCAAGCCGCGCGCCGTGGTGGGGCTCGCCGATATCCATGCCCGTTCCCAGGCCCAGTGCCTGCTCGGCAGCGACAAGATGAGCTTTACCATTCCCTTCTCCATGCTACCTGAGCTGGAGCAGAACGTCTGGGGGAGTTTTCTTGAAGGGCAGACCTGGAAAGATCTGTCCAGCAGCGACAACAAGGAGAGCATCTCTCACGTCATCTAGAATCAGTTCATTTCACGCGCGTCCTCTTCCCTTCCGACTTTCGGGAGAGAATGGACCTTCCATGCAGTTGCCCGGGGCAGTCGTCCCGGGCTTTTTTTATGGATGAGAGTCGGCAGAATCAAATATCTGTTTTGATGTTGAAAAAAGAATTAGTTTTTGCTAAGGTTTCTGAGGTTTAAGAGTTTATTTCTTCGGTTCTGAGCAATTTTACAAACGGGTTTCTAACCTGTCCAACAAGGTGACTCTGTCGAATGACTCCTGATTTGCAGAAAAAATTTGCCGAGACTTGCCATGGCGACCGTTTCCAACGCGTCCTGCCCGCGTTGCTGACGCGCATGGGCGACGGGGTTTTTCTGGTCGGCGAAGGGGGCGCTCTGCTCGACTTCAATGCCCAGGCCTGCAAGATGCTGGGGTATGCCGGCAGGGAGCTTGCGAATCTGAAGTGGTCCGATCTGCTGGCCTATCCCTGCGACCCCGGCGGTTGTCTGGTACTTCAGGGCAGCCTCGAGGCGAAGCCTCCTGTTCACGAGTGTGTCATGCGGCGTTGTGACGGCCAGATGATTCCCGTGGAGATCAACGCGGGGCGCCTGGAAGATGAGTCGGAAGAATTACTTTTTTACCTGGTGCGTGATATCTCCGCGCGAAAAGATGCTGAAAATCGCCTGCGCCGCAGTGAACAGCGCTTCCGCTCCTTTTTCAAGAATGCTGCAGCCGGTATGGCGATTCTCAACCCTATTGGAGATTTTCTCGAGGCTAATGACGCTTTCTGCGCCTTTATCGGTTACGAACCCCATGAACTGAAGCAGATGAATGTTGAGCAGATAACGGCTGACGCTAACCTGGAGGAAACCCGCCGTTATTACCAACAGGTTCGTGAAGAGCGAACCCTCTGTTTCAATTACGAAAAAGAGTATCGTCGCAAGGACGGCTCGCATGTTTGCGGGCGGGTGACAGTCGCCTGGGTTCATGATGATTCGGGACGCGCTCAATATGGCATCGGGCTGGTGCAGGATACTACCGATCAGCGTGCCGCCCAGAAAGACATTGAGCGCCTCGTCAATTTCGATCCATTGACGGGATTGCCGAACCGCAGGCATTTTCAGGACGCACTGCTTCAGGACCTGGCTCGCTTCGAAGACAGCGGTGCCGCGCTGGGGGTTTTGTTTCTTGACCTCGACCATTTCAAACGAGTTAACGATACCATGGGGCACGGCGCAGGCGATCAGTTGCTGCGGCTTGCCGGCAGCCGCCTGGTAGAGTTGACCGGCCCCTCCGACCTTGTGGCTCGCTTGGGCGGGGATGAGTTTGCCGTGGTGTTGCGGGAGATCAATGCGATCGAGGATGTGGCCGTCATTGCGGAGAAGGTGCGCCAGGGATTTGAAACACCCTTCATCTGTGATGGAGAGGAATGCCTGATCAGCGTCAGCGTAGGGATTGCCGTGGTTCCCGATGATGGCCAGGACGTCGAGGCGCTGCTCAAAAATGCCGAAATCGCCATGTACGATGCCAAGGAGTCCGGACGAAATCTGCATCGCTTTTATTCCAGCGATATTCACGCTCGGGCCGCATACAGGCAGCTTCTCGACGGGCATCTCGCCCAAGCCTTGGAGAAGGAGGAATTTACTCTTCACTATCAGCCGCAATTCAATCTGGGCACAGGGAAGCTGGTCGGAATGGAGGCCTTGCTGCGCTGGAGCAACCCGGTTCTGGGGCCGATTGCCCCTGATCGGTTTATTTGTCTGGCGGAAGAAAGCGGTCTGATTTTAAAAATCGGGGAATGGGTGTTGCGTACCGCCTGCCGCCAGGCGCGTCTGTGGCGGGAGCAGGGCTTCACCGGACTGCGAATGGCTGTCAACGTATCCGGAAGACAGTTTCAAGAAGTGCATTTTGCACAGAGGGTCGCACGGGTTCTTGAAGAGTGCGGACTCGAACCTAACGCCCTGGAAATCGAACTGACGGAAAGCTGCATCATGGACAATCCGGACCGGGTGCGCCGCATCCTGCTGCAACTCAAGGAGATGGGAGTTCATCTGGCCGTGGATGATTTCGGCACAGGCTACTCCTCTTTGAGCTACCTGAAAGGCTTTCCCTTCAGCCGGGTCAAGATTGACCGCACTTTCGTACATGATGTCGATACGGACCCGGATGATGCCGTTATCACGCAGACCATTATCGCTATGGCCCATACTCTCGGTATGGAGGTGCTCGCCGAGGGCGCAGAGACCGAAGCTCATATTCGCCTGTTGCGCGAATACGGCTGCGATGAAGTGCAGGGGTTTCACTGCGGACGGCCACTTCCGGAAGCTGCCTTTACTGAACTGTTGCGGCAACAGTTGGATTCTTCCAGTTCTCCTGTCTGAGCGCCCCTTCTGCAGGTCCCTGTTGAGCAGTTGCCGATTTCTCTCAAAAAGTCGAGGTTGTGGCGAGTTTGACTGAAGTGGTGACAAAAGCCTTCAAATCGCTCGGTTGCTCCTGAACTCCTGTGATTAAGGCCCGACAGTGATGCGAACCAAAAAAGGTCACGGCAATGCGCCGTGACCTTTCGATTTATTGGTTGCGGGGGCAGGATTCGAACCTGCGACCTTCGGGTTATGAGCCCGACGAGCTACCGTACTGCTCCACCCCGCGACAGGAACCGGCACTATATATCGGCATGGATGGCATGTCAACAGCAGATTTGAGGAATCTTTCTCCAAAGGCAATCTTTTCTTCATCATTGTGCCTGCTGCCGGATAGTGGTAGAAAGCTGCTGGATAGATTTTTATCCGACGGAGGCGCTGTGAACGGACTCAAAATCAAAGTAGAAGCTGCTTTGCAGCAGCGTGATCGCGGCGCGCTGCTCATTGATACCCGAACACCGGAAGAGTTTGCTGAGGCCACCATCCCCGGCGCGGTCAATGTTCCTCTGTTCAGCAACGAGGAGCGCGCCAGGGTTGGGACGGTTTATCACCGCGAAGGGGCGGCGGCTGCGCGCCTGTTGTCGGTGGATCTGGTGGCGCCGCGTATTCCTGCGCTGGTGCGCGAGGTGATGGGGCTTTGCGGCGATGACAGGTCGTCGGTTATTGTTTTCTGCTGGCGCGGCGGCGAGCGCAGCCGGGCGGTGGCGACTTTTCTGCGGTTGGCCGGCATTTCCGCGCGTCAGCTGGAAGGGGGCCATAAGGCGTTTCGTGCCTACGTCCGGCAATACTTTGAGCGAGGGCAGTGGGGGAGATTGCTGGTCTTGCGCGGACTTACCGGCGTGGGGAAGACCCGCTTTCTTCTGAAACTGCGGGATCGCGGCCACCCCGTGATCGACCTGGAGGGGTTGGCCAATCACCGCGGCAGTGCGTTCGGGGCACTGGGGTGTGCGCCGCAGCCGAGCCAGAAGATGTTCGAAGCCTTGTTGTGGGACGAGTTGCGCCATGTCGGCCTTGAGGGGTACGCCCTGGCCGAGGGGGAAAGCCGCCACATCGGCAAATGCCGTCTTCCCGCCGAGGTTTATGCCTCTCTGCAGGAGGAAACATCCCTGTGGCTGCACGCTTCCGCCGAGGTGCGGGTCAAGCGCCTGCTGGAAGATTATCCTGCCGTCGAGCAGTGCCGGGATCAGTTTCGCGGACCCATTCAGGCTTTGCGCCGGAGACTTGGCGGAGAGCGGGTCGCGCGCCTGCTGGCGCTGCTTGATGAGGGTGACTGGGAAAATCTGGCCGGCGAGCTGATGCTCTATTATTACGACCCTCTTTACCGCCATACTCTGCCGCAGAGGCGCATTGAAATCGAGGTGGAGGATGAAGAGGCCGCACTCCCGGCGGTTGAAAAAGCCATTCAAACAGTGCTTGTGGAACCTCGCCGCACGGGGGCCTGATTCTGTCGCGCACCGGCCCCCTTTCCGTCAGGGATGCAGATTTCTGAACGCTTCCAGATCGTCCAGCAGAATCCCCCCGAAGTTGGGGTAGACCTGGAGGTGGCGGTGCCAGCGTTCCATTCTTGCCAGTAGATGACCGGTTTTTTCTATGTCTCTGCCGTTCTCCTGCACGGCGGCATTCAGGGAAGGGATGAGACGGAACTGCGCCCGAGGATAGATGGCGAGAAAGGGTTCGATCCGGCGGACACTGCCCCTGCTGAGATCTTCAAGGCGCAGCGCGATGAAATCAATGGCGCTTTTTTCAAGTCGCCCTCCCAACTCCCCCTGGTCGAGCTGATATGGTCTGAGGATCATACCTACCGGCCAGGGAGCGCGCACCGTCACGCCGACAGACAGGTTCACCAGGGCATCGATCAGGGGGAGATCCTCCTGCCCGGGCGGCGTCAGAACCCGGTCGACTTCGAGCAGCACAGCCGCCAGGGGAAGATTCTCCAGGGCGGTGATCAGTTCCAGAATCCGCCCGCGTTCCGGTGCCAGAAACAGGGCGGGGTCGTTGATGACAAGCCCCGTTGCGACACCATTGTCTGCAAGCTCCAGAATCAGCCCGTGAAGACGGCGGCGAAGTGCAGCATCCTCTTCCAACATTTTCAATTTGCCGGGCGGCAATTCAACCAGAATGCTGTCAAAGGGAAGGCTTTTGCTGATACGCCGCGCCCAGGCCGATGTGGCGACCGGATTCCAGACCGGCAGCCAACTGCTGTCGCGCACGATGACGCCCAAATCCCGGTAGCGTCTTACGGCCGTGGCCGGCTCCGGCGGGGACGTTTTGGTCCGAAAGATAAGCGGTGGTAGCGGCGATGTCTGCTCCAACCCGTTTTTCGGAACGGAGATGTAAGGCAGATCGGAGCCCGCGGCCATTTCGTCGCTGGAAAGGGCACCGGAGGCCTCCGTCAAACCGCCAGTGAGTGCCAGCGAAACAGCAATCAACAGGTACGTAAATCGCGCGCGCATATGCAGGAATCTGCCTTGAGTCTGAGGTTGGCGGATGCCTTTTTATTGGGGTGCCCCATGAATGAAGGCATCTGATCTTAGCAGGAAGTCGCGGGTGGACAAAAAGGTTTTTATCGGTTTTTTTTCAAAATATGCAGAAGCCTGAGCGCCACTGCTCCTGCATATTTTGAAAAATACGGTAAAATGTGGGGACAGCCTTCAGGCCCTTGAATGAACAAAGGGGCCGACACTCTGACGGGGCAGGATTTGCATGTCGCAAAAAACAGTCGATTCGTCCGACAAAAACCGGCGGCAGCCGGCAGCGCAAAGCATTGATGGCTCCGATGGAGAGTCGTGCCTGCGTGAGCGGGTTCGTGCC
The DNA here is from genome assembly GCF_000827125.1 of Geoalkalibacter subterraneus. Lineage (NCBI taxonomy): Bacteria > Pseudomonadati > Thermodesulfobacteriota > Desulfuromonadia > Desulfuromonadales > Geoalkalibacteraceae > Geoalkalibacter > Geoalkalibacter subterraneus. Next base: position 2,989,114 of record NZ_CP010311.1, on the reverse strand, counting down.
CTTGAGGCTGAATTGGAACGGATGGAGCGACAGCATCAGCGTCATCTTCAACTCGAGAGGCATCTGGAAAGCCTGATGGCGGAGATGCATCAGCAGCGCGAGGAACTGCTGGCGCGCAATCAGGAACTGACCCGCTCCCGGGAAACCCTCGACCACATCACCCGCGCCTATCGGGTGCAGGCGTCATGCAATCATGCCCTGTTGCAGGCCGGCAGTGAAGCGGCGCTTCTCACCGAGGTCTGCCGCCTGATTGTCGAACAGGGGCGATTTCGCCTGGCGTGGGTCGGACTGGTCGCAGCCGACGAAGCGTGCAGCATCCAGCCTGCGGCCTTTTTCGGCAAAGAGGCGCTTTTTCTCACGAATCACTCCATGTCCTATGGCGACAACCCTTATGGCCAGGGGCCGAGCGGTCGCGCAGTGCGGGAGCGCAGGCCGGTAGTCTGCCAGGATATCGCCAGCAGTCCGATTTTTTCGCGCCTGCGTGCAGATGCCCTGGCCGAAGGACTTCTTTCGTGTATCTCCCTGCCGCTGATTGTCGATGAGCGTTGCCTGGGAGTGCTGGGGATTTATTCAGATGAGCGCAGAGTCTTCGATGCCGAAGAGGTCGAGCTTCTGGTTGAGCTGGCGAGACAACTGGCTTTCGGGCTGGAGGCTCTGCGTGCGCGAACCGAGCGCAGCGAAGCACTGGAACAGGTCCGCAGGCTGGCTTATTTCGACCCGCTGACCGAATTGCCCAACCGGCGCATGTTTCTCGAACGGCTCGAACAGGCCATTGCCCAGAGTGAGCGCGAATCCCAGCAGCTGGCTCTGCTGTTTCTCGATCTCGATCGCTTCAAGGATGTCAACGATACCCTCGGGCATGAAGGGGGTGATGCTCTGCTGGCTGCGGTCGGCCGCAGGTTGCGCGGCTGCGTGCGGCAGGCCGATACGGTAGCGCGCCTGGGAGGAGATGAGTTCGTCGTCATTCTGCACCCCGCCCATGGGACCGCACAGGTCGAAACGGTCGCCAAAAAGATTATCGCCAGTTTCGATGAGCCTTTTTCGCTGGCCGGAAATGATATCCATACCGGCACCAGCATCGGCATTGCCCGCTATCCTGCTGACGGCACCTCCATTGAAAGCCTGCTGCGCCATGCCGATGCAGCCATGTATCAGGCCAAGGCGGACGGGCGCCGCACCTACCGTTTCTTCTCGGCGGAGATGAACCGTCGCATTCAGGCCAAACTGACCTTGGAACAACATCTGCGCGAGGCCTGGGCGCGCGGCGAGATGAGCCTGCATTACCAGCCGCAGATGCTGCTTCGCAGCGGAGAGATTGTCGGCGTGGAGGCGCTGTTGCGCTGGTACAGTCCGGTTCTCGGCGAGGTCGCCCCGGACAGATTTATCCCGTTGGCCGAGGAGACGGGGATGCTCGTGCCTCTGAGTGAATGGGTGCTGCACACAGCCTGCCGGCAGATGAAAGTGTGGCACGAGGCGGGCTATGATCATCTGCGCTTGTCCGTGAATATCTCCGCCCGGGTTTTCCACAGCCCCGGCTTCGTCGACTCTCTCGACCGAATGCTTGCGCAAACGGGATTGCCTCCCAACCGCCTGATGCTCGAGATGACGGAAAGCACAGTGATGGAAAAAACAGAGATGGCCATCATGACATTGACCGATCTCAAGGTGAGGGGCGTCATGCTTTCTCTCGACGATTTCGGCACCGGTTATTCCAGTCTCAACCACCTGCGCTCATTCCCGATCGACCAGATAAAAATCGACCGCTCATTTCTTGCTGATTTCGACTGTCCCTTCGGGCAGTCGGCGATTATTGAGGCCATGATTGCCATGGCGCACAGTCTTGGCATTCAGGTTGTGGCGGAAGGAGTTGAAGAGCAGGAACAGGTGGATTTTCTGCTGTCACGCCATTGCGACGAAGTGCAGGGCTTTTACTGGGAGCATCCCCTGCCGGCGATCGAGCTGCTCCCGCATCTGCGCAGCCGCGGGCGTGACACCGCAGGGGGGATGTTTCACTGAACAGGCCGCGGTGGCCGCCCACAAAAGGGGTAAATGAACACAGGCGAAATAAGTCGCCGGAAAGTACAGGTACAGGCTTTGATCGACCTGAATGAAACACTTAAGGCGCTGGAGGGTGATCAGGAACTTCTGCAGGAGTGTCTGGTACTGCTGGCGGAGGATCTGCCCGGGCGCATCGGCGAGATGCGGGCGGCCTTGGATAGCGGCGATCTGAAAAAAACTTCAGTGGTGGCGCATACGATCAAGGGATCGGTGGCGGTGGTCGGAGCGACGGACCTGAAGAAGACCGCCCTTGAGGTTGAGGCCGCCGCGCGCAACGAGGACTCAGAGAAGGCGCGGGCGTGCATTGTTTCACTGGAGAAGCAGTGGAATGAATTGCAGACGTTTCTGCGTGACCGGCAATTACTGTAACCCCGCGAAACGGCGATGAGGCGTCGAGACGCCGGCTACTGCCCCCACTCGGCGGGCACATCGTCGTCCTCTGCGTCTTCTTCGATCTCTTTTTCGAGTTCTTCCGCCGAGGTGGAAAGAGGGGTCAGGCTCAGGAAGTGGAATCCCTGGGCTTTGCGGTTTTCAATAATGGAAACGGCGCTCTGGCGCTCGATCTTGATCTCTTCAGTTGTGTCCCCGATGTGTAGAATGACCCCTTCGCCGATTCGTCCTTTGATATTGATTTTGCCGTTGGCCTTCTTCTTGGCGAGGACGCGGGCCCGCGCGATTTTTTCCTCAAGCTCTTCCTTAAGCTGGTTGATCTCATTTATGCGCGCAGACAGCTCGATAACCTTCTTCTTGTCGTCCGCGCTCAGCATCTTGTTCTGTTTGAGCAGTTGGCTCAGGATGGCGAGCTGGTCGTTAATTTCGACAAATTCAAGCTGAGCCTCGTCACGCTGCTGGGCCAGCTTGATCTGGGTGTAGTCGATCCCGGCGTAGAGGCGGGTTTTGATGCCGCTGGCCGCGCCGGCGTTTTTGACTTCGATGCCGCCGAGGCCGTAGGTTTCGCCGCCGAAGATGTTGCCGTTGGGCAGGCTGACGATCCCCGAGGCGTAAATACGGGCATTGCGGACTTCGTTCTTGACGAAAACATCGCCCTCGCACTCGACGGTGACGTCGTTGAGGTAGGTGGTCACCAGGTTGCCGCCACATACGATGCGCCCGCGCCCCTGCCCCGCCATGCCGCCGAGGGCAATGTCCCCGGCGGAGGAGATCTCGCAGATCCCCACGTTGCCCTTGACCAGAATCCCCTTGCCGGAGTGAATGTCAAAGTCGTCCAGCACGTCGCCGCGCACTTCGACGAATCCGCGAAAATCGATGTTGCCCACCGAAAGGTCCACATCTCCCGGCACGACGTACTCCTCTGTGACCGAAACCGTCTTGCCGTCGTAGAGGACGCGCCCTTCAATTTCCGAAATAACCGTTTTGCCGTCTTCCTTAAGCCGCGCGCCTGATCCAACCGTCAGCTTCAACGGCTTGCCGAGAAGGGGGGGCAGGGGCTCACCAGTGACCGTATAACCTTCGTCGCCGTACTCGGGCGGGCGGATAACGCCGATCTCCTGCTCCGGAAAGACGTTGGTGAAAAAATTCAGAGTGCGAAAATCGATATTGCCTTCTTCGTCTTCATGGTAATCGGGGGTCTCGGCGGCAGCCTTGACGAACAGTTCCAGGTAGCCGTCCGGCCCGGGTTTCGGTTCCTTGCCTTCGGCCACCAGGAAACTGTTGGCCGTCTTGCCTTTGGACAGGTCACGGCACATTGCCCGGATCTGGTTGTCCACCAACCCCTGGGTCACTCCCTGGTCGGCAAGCAGGTCGATGACTTCGTCTTTTTCGAGCTGTCCGGATTTGCTTTTCGGGGTGACGGAAAGGCGGCATTCCATGGCGTTTTTGACGACTTCAAGGACGAGGCTGTGCCGCTCGTTATCTTCTTCCAGTAAAACGTTGTCCGGTTTTTTTTCCTGCCCCTGCTCGGTCTGTTTCTCGCTCATGAAGCCCTCTTTTTTCCAATGCTTGTTTTTCTGGGAATGAGTTTATTAAATATTACCTATCTTGAAAGGGGAAGTCAACCTGATTTTTCGGTCTGAATCTAAACGGATGGGGGATTTAGGTGGGGACGTGTTGGCGGGAGGGTGCCGCTTTTCAGGCCGAATCAGCGGGTGGCGACCAGGAAAAAGTCACGTTCTCTGGCGAACAGGTTCTCCAGATCGTGGCGGATATCATCGATCTGGTCTTCGTCGAGTTCAAGGGCTCGGGCGCCCGGCGAGTCCTCAATGTCAATCTGTTCGTCGGGGCTTTCCTGGCCGATCCCCAGGCTGCGGCATAAAAGTCCGGCCAGGTTGATCACGGCAACCTGTTCTTCCAGGTCCGGATCCACCGATTCCGCAAGGGTCAGGTCGTGATGATGAAGAGCGCTTTGAATCATCGGCGCTGGAAGGTTCCAGTTGTCGAGGACCGCGGCGCCGACCATCTCATGGGAAAAGGCGAAGAAGGCCCGCTCAATGTCGATCAATCCCTCCCCCGCGGTTTTTGCGGTATCCAGAACATGCTGGTAGGCGTCCTTGTCGTGGTTGCTCATGACGACTTTGCCGATATGACGGAACAGGCCGGCGATGAACAACTCTTCCGGGTCGCCGATATCGAGGCGCCGGGCGATGATGCGTGCGCCGATTGCACAGCCGATGGAGTCCTCCCACAGCATGCGTTCCAGTCGCCCGAAGCTTTTGTTGATGCCGCGCAGGCTGGTCTCAAGAACCAGCGTTCTCAACGTGTTTTCCCCCAGAACGACGATGGCGCCCTCAAGGGTCGTGACCCGTTTCTGGCGACCGTACATGGGGGAGTTGGCGATGCGCAGGATGCGTCCGGACACGGCTGCGTCATGGGAAATGGCTTTGGCGAGCAGCTTGGCCGAGCAATAGGGGTTCTTCAGCAGTTCGAGCACCTTGATGGCGACCGCCGGCATCGGGGGGAGATCCCCGAGGTGCTCTACAATGGTCTGATAATCGTTATACATGCGGCAGGTAGCGGTCCGTAGTTGAAAAAAACATTGCAATGGCTTTTTTGCCAACCGGATGAATGAATCTTCGCCATCTTAACGTTAGTTATGTGGCCGTTTCAATGAAATTGTTCTGGTTTTGCTGCAATAGCAATGATCAGGTCGGCAACCAACAATCCTTACGGTAGATATTCAGGGCCCCTCAGGAGGCTGTCGGATTTGTAATAATCTACTTTTCCTGCCCTGAGCCGATCGCAGGGCGACGGCTTTTGCCGGGCTTGTATTCCCCGGAAAACGGCGTCATTAAAATCTCCACTTCTTCAATGAACGATCCTTTTTCCACTTTCAGCGGTTCAGGTTCTGTGCTGCCGTAAATGCCGTAAGGCTCGCCGGGGCGCGGCATATCCCAGGCATGAACACGACCGGCCAGATAGTATTCGCCGCCATCAGGCAGGTACAGCACGAAGCGCCCCTGCTGATCGGTGAGAGTGGAGGCGAAATCAGGGGCCCGCTTGAGATCATCATCCAGATATGCAATAGCGAAGCTGCCGGGCACCGGTTGCCCCTGCGGGTCGACCAGCCTTCCGCATATGCCGGTATCCGAACGTTGATCAGTGACCGCTTTTTTGAAAAACATGGGAGCTTTCATGGGGACCACGGGGATATCCACGCGGGCCAGCTTGCCCGCCCTCACCTCGGCGGTAATGCGCTCGTTCTGCGAGTAGTAATCTCCAGGGGCCAGAGGGCCGGTCGGGTGGCCGCTTTGGCGCTTGCGGGCGACGATGTAATAGGTTCCCGGCGGCACATTTTCGATGGTATAACGCCCCTGTTCGTCGGTAGGGCTGGAGATGAATTGAGAAGGTCCGAGTAGATTCGAGAGGGTGTCGGGATAAACATTGACGTAGGCGCCCGCGAGAGGATTGGATGTATCGCTGACGTAGACATGCCCGGTCAGGCCTGTTTTTCCGTCCTGCGTCAGATATTCAGTGACATCCCCTGTTTGCTGTGGCGTATGCCATGCACAGCCGGCCACGAGGGCAACGATGAGCAGACGGAGAGCTGAACGGCAAAAATGCGCGATCTTCATATCCGACTCCAAGCGAAAAGGATTTGTATTTTGTCTTATTATGTGGGCGGCTATGAGAGGATTTTACTTGCTGCTGCCTGAATGTCAAAGTTGGACCACGACTGGAGTGAAGATCCGTGACTTTAAAATCGAAACCGGTTGGTATAACATCAGCAAAAGGTTTGCTCTTGATGTATGCGGTCGGGGGGGCAAAGCCGATTGATTGTTCCTGTCGTTGATAGGATGTATTCTCATGGCCGTGTTTGCAATACGGCGTTAACATTTCTGGAATAGAAAGGGACGGCGAAACCTTATGGATCTATCAGTTGAGAAGGGATCAATTTTTAATAGCGACATGCCGGCGTTGGTCGTGGGGGTGTTCGAAGACCGCTGGGACGATGCCGGGCAGCAGGACCTACTGGCCCGCGTCGGCAGGCCCTTGGAGAGTGCGCGCACCAGCGGCGAGTTTGCCGGTGAGTTCAGGCAGACATTGCAACTCCGGCCGGACGGGCTCAAGGCTCTCCATCTTTTTCTGATCGGGTTGGGCAAGTCCTCCGACTGTACACTTGACCGCCTGCGTGAGGCGGCTGCGGTAGCGACCCGGGAGCTTCTCGGTCGCCGGGTGTCGCGACTTGCCACCGATATGTTTATTCTCGGGCCGCAGAACGAGCCTGTTGCCAGGCGTACTCAGGCTGTGGTCGAAGGTGTGATGCTGGCAGGCTACCGCTTCGATCGTTATCGGACGGAAAAACGAGACAAGCTGCCTCCTGGCCTGGCGCGGCTGGCTTGCCAGGTGGAAAACAGCGCTGATCACCAGGCGGTGGAGCAGGGTGCGCAGCTCGCCCAGGCGGTCTGCCGGGGTGTTTTTCTGGCGCGTGATCTGGTCAATGAGCCCGGCAATGTCAAGTCTCCCCTGTACCTGGCCGAGCGGGCCGCTGCCCTGACACATCATTCCCGGTTGACCTGCGAGGTGATCGGTGAGGAGGAGCTGTCTCGGCAGGGATTTGGCGCTCTGCTGGGAGTTGCGCGTGGCAGCAGCCGCGAGCCCTGCCTCATTGTGCTCGAATATCGCGGCGGGGCCGAGGACGAAAAGCCGGTGGCGCTGATCGGTAAAGGGGTCATGTTCGATGCCGGCGGCATTTCTCTCAAACCGGCGGAAAAAATGGATGAAATGAAGATGGATATGGCCGGGGCCGCAGCGGTTCTCGGCACCTTTGAAGCGGCCGCCTCCGCTCAGCTGCCGGTCAACCTGGTTGGGGTCATCCCTGCGGTGGAAAACATGCCTTCAGGAACAGCCATGCGCCCCGGGGACGTGCTGACTTCCCTGTCCGGCCGGACCATCGAGGTGGTCAATACTGATGCCGAGGGACGGCTGATCCTGGCCGATGCCCTGACCTACTGCGCCCGTTATCAGCCACGGACGATGATTGACCTTGCAACATTGACCGGCGCCTGTGTTATCGCGTTGGGGCATCATGCGGCGGCGGTGCTCGGCAGTGACGCGCCGTTGGTTCAACGCCTGCAGGCCGCAGGCCAGGCCAGCGGAGAAAAAGTCTGGGAGATGCCCCTGTGGGAGGAGTACGCGGCGCAGCTCAAAAGTGAGATTGCCGATCTTAAAAACATCGGCGGCCGCCCTGCCGGCACCATAACGGCGGCGGCCTTCCTGCAGAAATTTGCCGAGGGGCAGAGCTGGGCCCATGTCGACATTGCCGGCACGGCCTGGGAGGATTCAGGCAGTCCCCTGGCTTCCAAAGGTGCCACCGGCTTTGGGGTGCGCCTGCTGATGGCTTATCTGCGCGGAGAATGTGAATTGCACTAGTCGTATATTCTGATAACCTTTTAGAAATAAAAGCAATAATTTTGGGGCCGGTTGCCGGTGCACAACAGCACGGGATTCAACTCCAATCGACGGGAGAAGCCATTTGCTTCGATATTGCGCATGGTGCGGTCGGTTTCAAGGGGCCAAAGCAGGCATTGGGGTGCAGGTCAGGGGGGATCGCAGCGAGATTGATACTTCCACGATCTGTCCCCGCTGCATGGCTCGAATGTCCGCCTCCGCAGGCCGTGAATCGGGCGGGACTCGATCGCACACCTGATATTTTTTAAGCGAGCCTTTGGTTCTAATTCACAGCGCACCCTGGTGTGTCGGGGATTTTCTGTCTCAATGGACCTACTGATGTGACATGGGAGAGATTTGCCGGCCATTCGGTTTCCCGGGGGTATCCTCTTCAAATATATGCATCAAGAGCCCCGTCACTCTGCAATGGCGGGGCTTTTTTGCGGTGTCGGAAGTCCTTGTTGTCACGGGCTTTGTTCTTGACAACGATGCTGCCTGTTGCTAGTGTACGAGACTTGGTTTAAGCCCGATTTAAAAGGGTTTTAGACAATTTCAAAAGGGTGGCGAACAGGATAATGAAGGTTCTTGTAACCGACAGGCTTTCCGCTGAAGGTCTGCGAATTTTTGAGGAAACTGCGGGGATCGAAGTGGTCTATCTGCCGGGTGCCGAGCGCAGCGAACTGCTGAAGCAGTTGGCGGACGCCGAGGCTCTGGTGGTGCGCGCCGGAACTCAGGTCGATGAGGATTTGTTTGCCGCCGCCCCGAAGCTGCGGGTCGTCGGTCGCGCCGGCATCGGTGTCGAGAATATCGATCTTGCGGCAGCTAACCGTAAAGGGGTGGTTGTGATGAATACCCCTTTCGGCAGCGCGACCACCTCGGCTGAGCACGCGATCGCCATGCTCATGACGCTGGCGCGAAATATCCCTGCTGCCGACCGGGCAGTGAAGGGTGGACGCTGGGCCGCGGATGGATTGACCGGTGTGGAGATCTCCGGCAAAACGCTGGGCGTGATTGGCGCCGGCAAGATCGGCAGGCTGGTTATAGAGCGGGCCGCAGCTCTTAAAATGCGCGTGCTGGTTTATGACCCCTATCTGGCGGGAGATGTGGTTGGGCAGCTTGGCGGGGAGCAGGTTGATTTTGAGACCCTGCTGGCCCGCAGCGATTTTCTGACGCTGCATGTGCCGCTCAATTCCGAAACTTTTCAGTTGATTGACGAGGAGGCCCTGACACGGGTTCGCCCCGGTTGCCGGATCATCAACTGCGCACAGGGAGGATTGATTGATGAGGCCGCCCTGGCCCGCGCCGTAGAAGACGGCCGTGTTGCCGGTGCCGCGCTCGATGTCTTTGCCAAAGAGCCGCCCGCCGACAGCAATCCTCTGGTACGCATGGACCGCGTCGTCTGCTCCCCTCATATTCGCTCCCTGTCGCTCGACGCCCAGATCAATATTGCCGTTCAGGTGGCCCATCAGGTCGTCGATTTTCTCACCAGGGGGATCATCGTCAATGCTCTCAACGTGCCGTCCGTCAGTGCGGAGCTGTTGCCGCTGATCCGCCCTTATCTCAATCTCGCGGAGCGGCTGGGGGCTTTTATGTCCCAGTTGTTTTCCAAGGGGATCAACAAGGTGACCGTGGAATATGCCGGCGATGTAACCGATTTTCCGACTGCGCCCATGACGATGGCCCTGCTCAAAGGGTTGATGGCGCCGCGGCTCGGCAAGACGGTCAACTATGTCAATGCTCCGCACCTTGTGCGCGACCGTGGCCTGCCGGTGGTGGAAGTGCGCAACCAGTCGGCGGAGGGATACTCCAACCTCATCCGGCTGACGGTGGAATCGGAAAGTCGGTGCGGCAGCGTGGCGGGTGCGTTGTTCAATAAATCGGACATGCGGATCGTGCGTATCGATGATTACCAGCTTGAAGCGGTTCCGTCGGGGCACCTTCTGGTCGTTCACAATAGTGACCGTCCCGGAGTGATCGGTTTTCTCGGACAGATGCTGGCTGAGGCCGACATCAACATCGCGCGGTTGAATCTTTCACGACGCACCAGACCGGGCGGAGAGGCTGTGTCGCTCATTACCGTGGACAGCCCCATTCCCGAAACCGTGCTGGAGCGACTGCGTGCGCACGATTGCTTTCTGTCGGCTGTGCAGGTCAGTCTTCCTGCTGACGAATCGGAGTGACCAAAGTACGCTGAGGTAAGGAGAGCAATTGCAGCAACAAAGCAGTTGCCAGGTTTTTGCGACGCCATCACATCTCAGAGGTGAGACCTCTTTTCCCCGAAAGGACCCGAACAGGTCATGAAGTTGCCTACCGTCGCCCCCGAGACCATGCTCCCCAAGGGGGTCAAGGATTTTCTCCCGGCCAAGGCCGCCAAAATTGAGTTTTTGACGCAGACGCTCAAAGACGTTTTTGCCCGTTGGGGGTTCCGGCCGGTCATCACGCCCTCGCTGGAGTTCCTGTCCGTACTGGAGAAGGCTCTCGGCGCCGATCTGCGCGAGAAGACCTTTCGTTTTGAAGACCGGCAGGGCGACCAGATGCTGGCGATCCCGCCGGATATGACACCCCAGGTGGCGCGCATCGTTGCGACCCGCATGCGGGAAATGCCGCTACCGCTGCGTCTGTCGTACAGCGGCCGCGTCCTGCGCCACGCCGAGCAGCAGGCCGGCAAGGACCGCGAAATTCTGCAGGCCGGCGTCGAGCTGGTGGGCCTTGACAGCCCCGAGGCGGATGCGGAAATGATCGCCATGGCGGTTGAAGGGCTGCAGGCGGTGGGAGCTAAGGAATTTACCGTCGATATCGGCCAGGTGGAGTTTTTCCGGGGCGTCATGGACAATCTCGCCCTGGAGGGCCCTCTGTCGCGTGAAGTGGCGACGGCGATTGCGCACAAGGACAACTCCGGTCTGCGTGCATTGCTTTTCGATGCCGATATCTCCGACGCGGCCCGCGAAGAAGTCCTTGCTTTGCCGCGTTTGTTCGGGGGGCGCGATGTGCTGGAGAAGGCCGCCTCAGTCGTGCGCAATGAGCGTTCACGCCGCGCTCTCGACAACCTGTCCCGTGTACTCGACTTCCTCGATGTCTACGGGGTTCAGGATCATGTAACGCTGGATCTGGGCGAAATTCGCGGCCATGAATATCATACCGGCATTACCTTTCAGGGTTTTCTGCCCGGACTGGGACGCGCCGTGTGCAATGGAGGGCGTTACGACAACCTGACGGCCCATTATGGTTATCCGGCGCCGGCCACCGGCTTCTCCTTCAACCTGCTCAACCTTCTGTTTGCCCTCGATGGGACTCTGGCCCCCCGCAGTGCCGGCGCCATCGATGTGCTCATCGTCCAATCGGGAGCCGACAAGATGGTGGCGCAGCGCCTTGCACGCGCTCTGCGGCAGGCAGGATTTGCAGCCGCCCGCGATATGTATCCACGCAACCTGGAAGAAAGTCTGCAGTACGCAGGAAAAATGAATTATCGCTATGTCATGACCCTTGGCCCGGCAGGGGAGGGTGTGACGGTCATCGGTGTCACCGATGGCACGACCCGGAAAGTCGGACTGGATGCGCTGCTTGCGGGTGATTTCAGTTCTCTGACTGCATAAAAGAGAGAGGTTATTTTTATGGCCAATGTTGTGATTGTCGGCGCCCAGTGGGGTGACGAAGGCAAGGGAAAAGTTGTCGATATCTACACGGAATATGCCGATGAGGTGGTCCGTTATCAGGGCGGCAACAACGCCGGGCACACCCTCGTGGTGGGCGAGGAGAAGACGATTCTGCATCTGATTCCGTCCGGCATTCTGCACGAAGGCAAGCGCTGCGTGATCGCCAACGGCGTGGTGCTCGATCCGCGCGTCTTTCTGCAGGAGATCGAAAACCTGAAAAAGCGCGGTTATCTCAAGGATGATTCTCAGCTGGTGGTCGACGGCAACACGCATATCATCATGCCCTACCACGTGGCCATCGACAAGGCGCGCGAAAGCGGCGCCGGGCGCAAAATCGGCACGACCGGACGCGGCATCGGCCCGACCTATGAAGACAAAATCGGTCGGCGCGGCATTCGTTTTGCCGATTTGGTGCAGCCCGAGGTGTTCGCTCGCAAGGTGCGAGAATTCCTGCCGGAAAAGAATTTCCTGCTGGAGAAATACCTCGGCCAGGCTCCCCTTGACGAGCAGGAGATCATCTCCGAGTACGGCGGCTATGCCGAGCGCCTCAAGCAATACCTGGGCAGTGCCTCGGTACTCCTTAACCGCACCATCGAAGAAGGCAAGAGCGTGCTGTTCGAAGGCGCACAGGGCAGCCTGCTCGATATCGACCACGGCACCTACCCCTATGTCACCAGCTCCTCCACTGTCGCCGGCGGGGCCTGCACCGGCGCCGGCATCGGGCCGCGCTTGATCCATGAGGTGATCGGCATTTCCAAAGCCTATGTGACCCGTGTCGGAGAGGGGCCCTTTCCTTCGGAGCTTGACGACGAAATGGGCGATCGACTGCGCCAGGCCGGGCAGGAATTTGGTTCCACCACAGGCCGGCCGCGCCGCACCGGGTGGCTCGACGCCGTGGCTCTGCGTGAAGCTGTGCGCATCAACGGCATGACAGGTCTGGCCATCACCAAGATGGATGTTCTCAACGACCTGGAATCGATCAAAGTCTGTACCGGTTATCAGTACCACCAGGACCTGCTGACCGACTACCCCCATGATCTCGATGTGATCAATCAGTGCCGCCCTGTTTATGAAGAGATCGACGGATGGTGCACCGATATCTGCGACGTGACGCGCTGGGAGGAATTGCCCCCGCAGGCTCAGGCCTATCTGCGCAAGATCGAGGAGCTTGCCGGCTGTCCGGTCGTTCTGGTATCGGTGGGGCCTCGCCGCGACCAGACCATCCAGGTCAAAAATCCCTTCCAGGGAGAGTGATGGCCCTCTGGTTGTTGCTCTAAAAAAGCGACATAAAAAATCGCAGGAAAACCAAAAAAGGGGTTGACTCCTCTTCGTCGGTTAATATATAACAGGTCTCCGTTGCGAGCCGCTAGCTCAGTTGGTAGAGCATCTGACTTTTAATCAGATGGTCGAAGGTTCGAGTCCTTCGCGGCTCACCATTTAAGTCCCTATCGTCTAGCCCGGCCCAGGACACCGGCCTTTCACGCCGGCGACGGGGGTTCGAATCCCCCTGGGGACGCCAGAAAAGACAACCCCACTGCCTTTCGGCAGTGGGGTTGTTTACACTTTGGCAAACCGAAGAAATTTGAGTCATCCCAGCGGCAGCCTTGGCAGCTGTTTACATCTTTTAAGTCCCTATCGTCTAGCCCGGCCCAGGACACCGGCCTTTCACGCCGGCGACGGGGGTTCGAATCCCCCTGGGGACGCCAAATGAAGAGTTGGCCCCGCCGTCGGCAACGCGGCGGGGCTGAACTTTTTCTGCCTGTTTTTTTATGGCCGGGCAAGGACACTCAAGGGAAGCTCGCATCATGTCCTCAAGTAAAAAGGTCGTTGAAATTTTCTCAGACGGCGCCTGTTCCGGCAACCCAGGACCCGGCGGCTGGGGGACACTGCTGCGCTACGATGGCCACGTGCGCGAGCTGTCCGGCTATGAAGCGCAGACGACCAACAACCGCATGGAGCTTCTCGGTGCCATCGCCGGGCTTGAGGCCCTGCGTCGTCCCTGCCGGGTGCGCCTGACGACTGATTCACAATATGTCAAAAAAGGGATCACTGAGTGGATTGACGGCTGGGTGCGTCGCGGCTGGAAAAACAGCCAGAAAAAGGATGTCGCCAACCGCGATCTGTGGGAGCGCCTGCTGGAGTTGAGCCGTCGCCATGAGGTCGAATGGCACTGGGTGCGCGGCCACACCGGCCACCCTGAAAACGAGCGCTGTGACGAACTGGCCCGTGAAGCCATCCAGAAAGCCCGCGGGCTCTGATTTTTTCCCTCTCTTCTTACCGATTTCTCGATTTCAGATCCATCCTGCCTTGACCATTTTTTCCCGCGCCCGTTCACAGACAATCTCAGCCAGCTTGGGGTGCGCCCCCAGGGGCTCTGCCAATGTCAGCTTGACATCAGGGTGACGGCGGGCGGCGTCGTCCAGTAAGGATGGCAGATCGTTCAGGACGTGAGTGCCGGCCGAAAGAAAATAGGGATAAAGCAGAATGCATTGCGCCCCCTGCTGCACGCAGGCGTCGATTTTCTCCTGAATTTCGGCAGTATCCCGACTCAGGAAGGAGACTTCGACCAGGTCGAATTCAGCGAGATTGCGGATCATTTCGGCGATAGCATGCAGGGTGGCGTTGGCGCCGTCAATGCGTGAGCCGTGGCCGATGAGCAGAAGGGCCGTTTTCATTGCAGGAGTCTCCCCGGGGACGGTGGTGGGCGTGTCGTATGAGGCCGCCGTTCCTCAACCGTTGAGCAGTCTTACGGTCGTGCGACCGTCATCGAAATAGTCGATGATATTCAGGCAGGCGTAATCCTGCTCGATGGCGAACATGCGGTCCAGCGGTGCGCCGATGGCGTCGAGGAGGATCACGCGGTTGACGCCGCCGTGACCGACCAGGGCGATTTCGGCATCGCGGTGGCGTGCGATGAGAGTTTGAACCGTTGGCCGTACACGCTGTGCCATCTCTTGCAGGCTTTCCCCGCCGGGCACCCGGTAATTGACCAGGTCGTCCAGACGCGCCTGCCATTGATCGGGGTGCTTTTCCTGTAGTTCCTGCCAGGTACGTCCTTCCCATTCCCCGATATGGAGTTCACGCATGCTGGCGAGAAACTGCGGCTCAAGTCCGTGGCGTTCGCCGAGGCAGCGTGCAGCAAACGCACAGCGCGACAGGTCGCTGCTGTAAATCGCCGTCAGTGACTGCGCGGCCAGTCTCTCCGTAATCTGCCGGGACTGGCGGCGGCCGACGGCGGTGAGGGCAACATCGGATTGGCCATTGTAGCGCCTGTTGTCAAATCCTTCGACCTGACCGTGGCGGATCAGGTAGATGCGGGTACGAGAGCCCATGAAAAACCTTGCTGGGAAATAACGGGTTGCGGAAAATTTTTCCAAGGATGTCGAATTTTTTTAGCAGAGGGGTGAGGGGCTGTCAACGAAGGACGTTCAGGGTGGTTCAGGTTGGCCTGTTTGGTTTCAGGCTCGTCCGTTGTGGATTTTTACAACCTTATGGACAGGTGCGACTTGCCCGTTATACTTGTAATCCGTAAGATGTCAGCAACGATCCAAGGCAACCCGACCTTTCCCCCCGGCAGTGTTTTCGGGGCCATGGAGGAATGATGATGCGTTTCGAGCAGACTGTCGACGTGCTGGAACATGTCGGCCTTTTTCACCGCAAAACCGCTGAATTGTATCGCGCATTGACCGAAAGAGTCTCGTCGCCCCGGGTGAAGATGCTGCTCGACTATATGGCGCGCCATGAAGACCGGGTGGCGCTCAGCATTCGTGAATATCGTGACGAAAGTCGTCCGCAGGTCTTGTCGAGCTGGTTCAAGTACACCCACGACGAAGATATTTTTGCGCCTCTCAAGGAGGTTGACCTCGATCGCGATTACGACTTCGACGACGTTCTCGACCTGGCCCTGACCCTTGATTCCAAGCTGCTTGAACTCTATCAGGATATGAGTACGCAGGCGGTATCACCTGAAGTCAAGGACATGTTCAACAGCCTGCTGCTGCGTGAGATGGAGGAGAAGCAGAAGCTGATGAGAGCGGCAGCCGGGTTGCTTGATTTATGACAGGCTGCTCCTGCGGGTTTAAACGGTACGTTTTCGGCACGATGACCAACCTCTGACACCTGAAGTGATCTGATGAATTTTTTTACTATTAACAAAGGCCTTGATCTGCCTCTGGCCGGGGCGCCCCGCATGGAGGTGGAAGATGCTCCCGAGGTCGGCCGGGTGGCGCTGGTCGGACCGGATTACCCCGGCATGCGCCCGACCATGGAAGTTTCAGAGGGGGACCGGGTCCGGCTGGGCCAGGTCCTTTTCAGCGACAAGAAAAATCCGCGCGTCGTCTATACCAGCCCTGGCAGTGGACGGATCAGGGCGATAAACCGTGGCGAAAAGCGGGTATTTCTGTCGGTTGAGGTCGAACTCGACGGCAATGATGAAGAGTCTTTTGCCCTCCATCCCGAGAGTCATCTTGCTAATCTGGAGCGCGACCTGGTTGTCGAAACCCTGCTGGCGTCCGGGTTGTGGACCGCGCTGCGCCGCCGCCCCTTTGGCCGCATTCCCAATCCTGGCGAAACGCCGCAGGCGGTCTTTATCACAGCCATGGACACTCATCCTCTGGCACCCGACCCCTGTGTGGCCATCTCGGAGCGTGCCGGGGATTTCAATAACGGCGTCAAAGTCCTTTCCACATTGACCGACGGTCCTCTTTATCTCTGTGCCGCGCCCGATGCGAAGCTGCCGGACTGCTCTGCGGGGCAGCGCGTCACCTTCGCCGGACCTCATCCGGCTGGACTGCCCGGTACCCATATTCATTATCTTTCTCCGGTAGGGCTGCAGCATGCGGTATGGCACCTGGGTTACCAGGACGTGTGTGCCGTTGGTCACCTATTTACTCAGGGGCGAATTCCGACGGAACGGGTTCTTTCTTTGGGCGGTCCCGGCGTTCAGCGCCCCCGATTGATCAGAACCCGCATCGGGGCGTCCATCGATGAACTCATTCGCGACGAACTTGAAGGCCCGCATCTGCGCGTTCTGTCAGGTTCTGTGCTGGATGGTCGTGCCGCACGAGGCCCCCTGGCATTTCTCGGTCGCTACCACAACCAGATCACGGCATTGGAGGAAGGCGTACCGGGCTCCGCTCTCGGATGGCTGCGTCCGGGGGGGAACGATTTCTCTCTTCGCTGCCTGTTTAAAGGTGCTTTTGACCGTCAGCGTCCTCGCCGATTGACGACTGCCCGGGGCGGGGCGCGCCGGGCGATCTACCCCATAGGGACCTATGAGCAGGTGTTCCCCCTTGATCTGCCGATCACCTATTTATTGCGGGCATTGGAGGTGGGTGACATGGAGGAGGCGCTGGCGCTCGGCTGCCTGGAGCTCGACGAGGAGGACCTGGCAACCTGCACCTTCGCCTGCCCGGGGAAAAACGACTTCGGCCCCATGCTGCGGGAGATGCTTGATCAAATCGAAAAGGAAGGCTGATGCAGACCCCTCAACATAAAGACCGGATGGCGCCGGTGAAAATCATGTTCCGCTCTCTGTGGCGGGAAAACCCGCAAAATACAAGCGGCAGTGTTGCCGTACGCGACGCTATGAGCCTGCGTCGCATCATGCTCACCGTCATCATCGCGTTGCTGCCCTGCGTTTTCATGGCGATGTGGAATACCGGGTACCAGATGCATCTCGCCATGCAGCGCGAAGGCATGGAGGAGCTCTTCAGCTGGCACGAATCGGTATTCCGGCTATTGGGAGTCGGGCACGATCCGGCCTATGTTGGAGACAATCTGCTGCTCGGCGCTCTGCACTTTGTACCGGTGTTGCTGATCAGTGCGGTGTGCGCGCTGTTCTGGGAGGCGCTTTTCGCCGTGGTTCGCGGCCTGCAGATGAACGAAGGATGGGGGGTGACGGCTCTGCTGACGGCTCTGATCCTGCCGCCTTCGATCCCCCTGTGGCAGGTGGCGCTGGGGGTCAGCTTCGGCATCGTGCTCGGCAAAGAGATCTTCGGCGGGACCGGCCGTAATTTTCTCAACCCAACCCTGGCGGGCTACGCCTTCCTGTTTTTTGCCTACCCCGGGCAGTTCTCCGGCAGCGTCTATGTTCCGGTGGACGGTGTCAGCACAGCGACCCCTCTGGCGCTGGCTGCCGAGGGAGGGATGGCCGCGGTCCGTGACAATGTCGATTGGCTGCAGGCGTTTCTTGGCACCATCCCCGGTTCCATGGGGGAGACCTCCCTTGCCGCCTGCCTGGTCGGGGCATTGATTCTGCTGGTTGCCGGAGTGGCTTCATGGCGCACCATGCTGGCAGTGCTGATCGGTGCGCTGGGCACGACTATCCTGTTGCAGGGGATCGGCAGCAGTACCAACCCTATGTTCGCCATGCCGTTTATCTGGCACCTGGTGTTGGGGAGCTTCGCTTTCGGACTGGTATTCATGGCGACCGACCCTGTTTCCTCGACATTGACTGATACGGGCAAGTGGTTTTACGGCTTGCTGATCGGGGTTATGCTGATCCTGGTGCGGGTGGTCAACCCGGCTTTTCCTGAAGGGACCATGCTGGCCATTTTGTTCGGCAATGTGTTTGCTCCCGTTATCGATCGTTTTGTGCTCAAGGCTCATATCCGCAAGAGGGTTTCTCTTCATGGCCAATGATTCCGTCGCACGTACTTTTCTTGTTGCCTTTCTGGTCTGCTTTGTCTGCTCGCTGCTGGTGTCCGGCACAGCAGCCGGGCTGCGGGCAAAAAAAGAGCGGGACGCGCGCCTCTCTCAATACCGCGAAGTGCTGGCCATTGCGGACCTGATGACCAGGGATGCCGATGTGGCCCAGTTGTGGGAGGAAAAAGTCGTGCCGCGCATGGTAAAGCTGGCTGACGGGAGCTATACCGATGCGGTCGATGTGGAAGGTTTCGACCAGTATCGGGCGGCTTCCGACTCCGAGCTGGGGCATACGATTTCTCCCGATAAGGATCTGGCCGATATCAAGCGGCGTGCCCGCTACGCTCCCGTCTACCTTATACGCGACGGTGACCGGTTTTCACAGGTTGTGCTGCCGGTCCACGGCAAGGGACTGTGGTCAACTCTTTACGGTTATATCGCTCTTGAATCCGATCTTCGCACCGTCTCGGGTTTCGGTTTTTATGAGCACGGCGAGACACCGGGGCTCGGCGGGGAGGTGGACAACCCCCAGTGGCTGGCCAAATGGGAAGGGAAGAAGGTTGCGGATGAGGAAGGGGTTCCCCGCATCGAGGTCATCAAGGGGAGCGTTGATCCTGACAACCCCAGGGCGCGGTATCAGGTGGATGGCCTGTCGGGGGCGACGGCCACATCCCGCGGGGTGACCAACCTGCTGCGCTACTGGTTGGGCGAAGACGGTTTTGGCCCGTATCTCAAGCGTATGCGCGAGGAGGGTTTACATGACTAGAGCACGTGACGCACTGTTTCGTCCTGTTTTCGACAACAATCCGATCGCCCTGCAGATCCTCGGCATCTGTTCTGCGCTGGCGGTTACGACGCGCCTGGAAACCGCGCTGGTGATGTCGGCGGCGGTCATTTTCGTGGTGGCCTGTTCCAATGCCGCCATCAGCATGATCCGGCGTGAAATCCCCGATAGCATCCGCATCATCGTGCAGATGACCATCATCGCTTCGCTGGTCATCGTCGTCGACCAGTTTCTGCAGGCCTTCATGCCAGATATCAGCAAGCAGCTGTCGGTTTTTGTCGGGTTGATCATTACCAACTGCATCGTGCTTGGGCGTGCGGAAGCCTTTGCCATGAAAAATCCGATGGGGTTGAGCTTCCTCGATGGTATCGGCAACGGTCTCGGGTACAGTCTTGTCCTGTTGCTGGTCGCCTTTCTGCGGGAATTGTTCGGATCGGGAACCCTGCTCGGGATAAAGATCCTGCCCTTGACCCAGGATGGAGGCTGGTATGTCAGCAACGGTTTGATGCTTCTTCCGCCCAGCGCATTTTTCATTATCGGGTTTCTGATCTGGGCCCTGCGTACCTGGAAGCCTGAGCAGATCGAAGAGAATGAGGTCGGCAAATGATTGAAGAATATCTCAACATCTTCATCAAGGCGGTGTTCATCGAGAACATGGCGCTGGCCTTCTTTCTCGGCATGTGTACCTTTCTTGCCGTGTCGAAGAAGGTTGATACCGCCGTGGGCCTCGGGTTTGCCGTGATCGTGGTGCAGACTGTCACGGTTCCGGTCAACAACTTGATTTATCGTTACCTGCTGCGTGAGGGGGGGCTGTCCTGGGCGGGGCTCGATCAGGTCGATCTGACCTTTATCGGGCTGATCTGCTACATCGCGGTCATTGCCGCTATCGTGCAGATTCTCGAAATGATCCTCGATAAATACGTACCCAAACTCTATAACGCCCTGGGTATTTTCCTGCCGCTGATTACCGTGAACTGCATGATTCTCGGCGGTTCTCTCTTCATGGTGGAGCGCGAGTACAATTTCGGTGAAAGCATTGTGTTCGGCCTGGGCAGCGGCACCGGCTGGGCCCTGGCCATTGTGGCCCTGGCCGGAATCCGGACCAAGATCAAATACAGCAATATTCCAGAAGGGTTGCGTGGGCTTGGCATGACTTTCATCGTTGCGGGGCTCATGTCCCTGGCCTTTATGGCCTTTTCCGGAATCCAACTATAAGTACGGGTTACTTTAATGCTTGAAGTCATCCTCGGAGTCTCTTTCTTTACCGGCATTATTCTGCTGCTGGTCGCGGTCATCGTCACCGCGCGTCATTTTCTCGTGCCGCGCGGCAAGGTGCGCATCACCATCAACGATGACCCGGACAAGTCCCTCAAGGTCAGCCCCGGCAGCAAGCTTTTGCAGACGCTCGGGCAGAACGGGATCTTTATCCCCTCCGCCTGCGGTGGCGGCGGGACCTGCGGGCAGTGCCGGGTCAAAGTGGTTGAAGGCGGCGGCGCCATCCTGCCGACGGAGACGGGCCACATCTCGCGCCGAGACGCCCGCGAAGGCTATCGCCTTTCCTGCCAGGTCGGCGTCAAGCAGAATATGAAGATCGAATTGCCCGCCGAAATTTTCGATATCCGCAAGTGGCGCTGCCGGGTGCGTTCCAATCGCAATGTGGCCAGCTTTATCAAAGAGTTGGTGCTGGAGTTGCCGGAAGGGGAGGATGTCGATTTTCGCGCCGGCGGTTATATCCAGATCGAGGCGCCTCCGCATGAGGTGGAGTACAAGGATTTTGATATCGAGGAGAAGTTCCGCGAGGACTGGGACAAATTCAACGTGTGGCAGTACCGTTCCGTCGTCAAGGAGAAGATCGAGCGGGCCTATTCCATGGCCAATTATCCCGACGAAAAAGGGATTATCATGCTCAATGTCAGGATCGCGACCCCGCCTCCCCGCCACCCGGAAGTGCCGCCGGGCAAGATGTCATCCTATATCTTCAGTCTCAAGCCGGGGGATGAGGTCACCATCTCCGGCCCCTTCGGCGATTTTTTCCACAAGGACACCAATGCCGAAATGGTCTATATCGGCGGTGGTGCCGGCATGGCGCCGCTGCGTTCCCACATCTTCGATCTTCTGCTGCGTTTGAAGAGCCAACGAAAAATCTCCTACTGGTATGGTGCGCGCAGTCTCAAGGAGTTGTTCTACAACGACCAGTTCGAAAAACTGGCCAGCGAACATGATAATTTCAGCTGGCATGTTGCGTTGTCGGAACCCTTGCCTGAAGACAACTGGGACGGGCCGACAGGTTTTATTCACACGGTGGTGTATGAAAACTATCTCAAGGACCATCCCGCTCCCGAGGATTGCGAGTATTATCTTTGCGGCCCGCCCATGATGCTGGTTGCCGTTCGCGAAATGCTTGAAAATCTTGGCGTCGAGCCTGAAAATATCCTCTACGATGATTTCGGTCTTTAAGCTCTTCCTCCCGATTCATGGTTGTCATGAAAGTTTTCCTTCTGGTTTTTCTTTTCTTTCTCCTGGCCTTTGCCGGGCTTGCGGTGAAACTGTTCTTTCGCCGTCCCGGGCTGAGGCGTACCTGCGGTCGGGACGGGGCGGCCTGTCGGTGCGAGGGCGAACGTGCCCCGGAGGACTGCGACTGCAATTGAATTCG
Organism: Geoalkalibacter subterraneus; assembly: GCF_000827125.1. Taxonomy (NCBI): domain Bacteria; kingdom Pseudomonadati; phylum Thermodesulfobacteriota; class Desulfuromonadia; order Desulfuromonadales; family Geoalkalibacteraceae; genus Geoalkalibacter; species Geoalkalibacter subterraneus. Next base: position 2,967,477 of record NZ_CP010311.1, on the reverse strand, counting down.
ATCCGTATTTGCAATAATTTGCGAGTTTGTTTGTAAATGTTGAGATGTTTTTGTTTTGTGAACGTAAGCAGAACTTGAACATATTTTTCCGTTTTTGGATTATTGGAAGAAAGGGTATCTATTCACCCCGCGGGGTCGTCACTCCCATGTCAAGGGTGTTTGGCGCCAGGGAGGGCGCCAATCAAACGGCCAGGGATGGCGAAAAGTGGCCCTTGTCATGGGAGTGACGACCCCATGCCGAACAGTTACAAAAAGGGAGACTCACATGCTTAACTTGAGATCGAATGGGATGGCCGCAATTTTTCTGGCGGCAGGACTCTTTTTCCTGTCAGGCTGCAGTGGCTCATCAGGCCCCGCCGGCGGTGAAGGGCAATCGCTTTTCAATACCTGGTGCGCGCCCTGCCACGGTTCGGACGGCAGCGGCGGGTTGGGCTACAAGGGGCCGTCCCTGCATGGCCCCGAATTCATCTACGGCGGCGAGCGCGAATCGATTCTCGCCAGCATCCACGACGGCCGCGGCGAGGAGATGCCGGCTTTCAGCAGCCGACTGGACGAGGAAAAACTGGATGCGGTGGTTGACTATGTCATGTCTTTACGCAATTGAATAAATAGGCAGGTGCCCAGCGAATACATATCAGTGAATACGGCTGCCGCGCAGGTAGATAAACCAGTACGCGAGCGCAACGAACACCACCCCTCCGATAATGTTGCCGAGAGTGACCGGCACGATATTGGCCATAAACCCGCCCCAAGTTAGATCTGCACTCTCGAAGCCCGGCAGGCGGGCGAGCAGAAGTCCGGTGGGGATAAAGTACATGTTGGCGATGGAGTGTTCGAAGCCGCTGGCGACAAAAGCCATGATCGGCACATAGCAGGCGAGAATTTTCCCCGTCACGTCGCGGGCCGCGGTGGCCATGAACACGGCCAGGCACACCAGCCAGTTGCACAGGATGCCGCGGATGAGGGCCGCGCCGAACGATAGCTCGGTCTTGGCTTCAGCGATGGCGATGGCGCGCTGTGCCACCTGTCCACTCTCCCATAACTGGCTGTGAAACATCAGCCAGGCGAAAAAAAACGACCCCACCAGATTGCCAAGCAAGACCACCACCCAGTTCTGAGCAATTTTGTGCCAGGGGATGCGTCCATGCAGTGCCGCCTTGGTCAGCATGCTGTTGCCGGTAAAAAGTTCCGCCCCGCAGACCACCACCAGCATCAGTCCGAGGGAAAAGACGCTGCCGGCGACAAAGCGTGTCAGCCCGTCGCCGATGATGGGGATGGTGTCATGGGTGACCATGGTGGCCAACTGCGCACCGAAGGCGATGTAGAAACCTGCCAGCAGGCTCAGAACAATTGTGCGTGACATTGATTGGCGCAGGACGCGCTCGCCGTTGGCTGCAATCTGCTCCGCCGTCTGGGCCGGGGTAAGAAAGCGTTGTCCTGTCGGGCTGGGAGTGGGCGTCGGAGGCATGGCCTTTCCCCTTGTGGATTGTGGGTTCAGATTCGGCATTGCGTGTCAGCGGAGGCACGTTTTGGCTCAAGCGGATTTCAATGCGGGTTGGCCAGTTTTATGTTGCGGCAGCGGCACGAGTCGCCTAAATTGAAGGCAATTCATAGCTGTTCAGCATAGGGCAATTCTTTACCGGAGTCTTTTGTTCCGTGAAATCACATGACTTTTTGACCGATAGTTATCAGACTGCCGAGGGCGCCGCTGCATGGCCCTATAGTCTCCTGCCTTCCCTGTTCTATTACAGCCGCATGTTGCGCATCGTGCTGCGCTCCAGTCGCATGGCCAGAACGAATGTCTATGACGAAGAAGCCTGGGCCGCGAGCAGTCGCGATATCATCGAGGCGCTGGAAAAAGTCGGTGTCCGCTTTTCCATTGAAGGGCGCGATCATCTCAAGGAGCTATCCAGTCCCTGTGTTTTCGTCGGCAACCATATGAGTACCCTGGAGACCTTTGTTCTGCCGGGGTTGCTGGTTCCCTTCACCCCTCTAACCTTCGTGATCAAGCGCAGCCTGATGGAATATCCCGTATTCCGCCATGTCATGGCGACCCGCGACCCGGTGGTGGTGGATCGGACCAACCCGCGCGAGGACTTTAAGGTGGTGATGGAAGAGGGGACGAAGAGGCTCTCCGCCGGAGTTTCCATCGTTGTCTTTCCGCAGACCACCCGCGAAGATCAGTTCGATCCCGCGCATTTCAATACCATCGGCGTCAAACTGGCCAAGCGCGCCGAAGTTCCGGTCATTCCGGTGGCTCTGAAGACCGATGCCTGGAGCAACGGCCGCTTCATCAAGGATTTCGGTCCCATACGTCCGCAGAAAACCGTCCATTTCGCGTTCGGCGAGCCGCTGACCGTGACCGGCAATGGTCAGCAGCAACAGGCCGCGGTGGTGGACTTCATTCAATCGAAGCTCGATCAGTGGCAGGATTGATCAGGGTTCAGGCTTTTCGCTGATGCCGTTTTCTCTTTCCCTGGATTTTGCTCTTTTCTTTCAGTCCGGAGTCTTTTCCGTTCCCGCCAAGCAGTAAACGACCGTCCTTCTCCCGCCCGCATTCCCGCAGCGCGGCCTCAATTTCCCTGCGATTTTCCGGAAGATGCCACAACAGCAGTGCCTTCTGCAAGCGGCGTTCTCTGGGATCGGTCGGTACATGTACCGGGTGGCCCGTAAAAGGATCGCGTCCGGTGTGCCAGATGCAGGTGGAAACCGTCCCCGGTGTGGGGGTGAACTCCTGCACCTGCTCGACCCTCAGGTTGTGTTTTTTCAGGAAAAGAGCGGTATCCACCATGTGCGACAGGGTGCAGCCGGGGTGCCCCGCGATCAGGTAGGGGACCACCCCGCGGCGCTTACCGCTGCACCGGCAGGCATCGTAATAGTAACGCAGGAATTTTTCCAGCGGCTGCGCGCCGGGTTTGCGCATGATGGCCGTCACCTCATCGACCACCGACTCGGGGGCGATCTTGAGCAAGCCGCCGACGTGGTGTTCCAGCAGGGCCTCGAAGTATTCCTGCTGATGGTCGAGCAGGTCGTAGCGGATGCCGGAGGCGACAAACACATGGCGTACGCCCTCAATATGACGAACGGCCCGTAACAACTCAGTGGCCTTCCGGCCATCGGCGGTGAGTTTGGGACAGATGCGCGGATAAAGGCAGCTGTCGCGACGGCATTTGCTGCGGGCCTGGGGATCGCTGCAGGCCATGCCGTACATGTTGGCGGTGGGGCCGCCGATATCGCTGATGGTGCCGCGAAAGTCAGGATGAGTGGTCAGTTGCTCGGCTTCGCTGCGCACCGACTCCAGCGAGCGTGACTGGATGGCCTTGCCCTGATGATGGGTGATGGCGCAGAAGGCACAGCCTCCTGCGCAGCCGCGATGCGAGGTGATGGAAAATCTGATCTGTTCGAAGGCGGGAATCGTTTCCGTGTAGCTCGGATGCGGCAGACGCGTAAATGGCAGGGCATAGAGCCTGTCCATCTCTTCTTCCGTCAGGGGGAGTGCCGGCGGGTTGATGCGCAGCCAGCGATTGCCGTAGGCCTGTGTCAGGGGGCGTCCGCTCCACGGGTTGTTCTCTTCGGCAGCTAAACGGAAGGCCTCACCGTACGCCTGCCGGTCGTCGCGCACCTGCTCAAAAGGCGGCAGCCGCACGGCGTCGTCGGGTTCATCCTTGACCATGGCGGCAGTGCCGCGGATGTCCAGCATCTCTTTCAACGGTTCGCCTTCGGCCGCGCGGCGGGCAATCTCCAGCAGTGGTCTTTCGCCCATGCCGAACACCAGCAGGTCGGCTTTGCTGTCCACCAGCACGGAGCGGCGGACTCTATCCTGCCAGTAATCGTAGTGGGCCAGGCGGCGCAGGCTCGCCTCAATGCCGCCGATCACCACCGGCAGTCCCTTGAACGCTCCCTTGAGGGCGGCAGTGTAGGCGATCAGTGCGCGATCGGGGCGCGCTCCGCTGCGCCCGCCGGGGGTGTAGGCGTCGTTGTTGCGCACTTTCCTGGCGGCGGTGTAGTGGTTGACCATGGAATCCATCGCACCGGCCGATACGGCGGCGAACAGGCGCGGGCGTCCCATGACGCGGAACGACTCGGGGTCTTTCCACGCAGGCTGGGCGATGATGCCGACCCGGTATCCCTCAGCTTCCAGAAGTCGACCCAGCAGCGGCACTCCGAAAGCAGGGTGGTCGACATAGGCGTCGCCGCTGATCAGCAGAATATCGAGTTCGTTCCAACCGCGGGAATCCATTTCGGCTTTGCTGGCAGGAAGGTGCTGGGGAGAATTAGCGCCGCACATGAGGCATCTTTCGGTAGAAGAAAGGGGGGTGTTTGAAGCACGGAATCAGAACGCAGGATAGAGGGATCAGCCGATCTTTGTCAATCGCCTGTGCCCTTTCCTGCTGTTTCGACATGGTTTTTGCACCTAATAAATATCTGTTGTGAGGCGGGTGTGCATCAGTGGAGGACTTCCAGAGGATGATGTAGACGCAAAAAATGTTTAGAATCATGTTATGACTGGTTTCTAAGGGTTGCGGTTTGTTAAAGATTGTTTGCTGTCGCTTTCTTTTTTTAATGATGCCGGTAAAATGGCTGCGCGAAATGGCTGTCTGACGGCAGTTAAAAGACTGTCCGACAGTTCTTTGTCGCCAGTCTGAACCGATGTGATGGGATCTTCATGACCTTTTTATCTCTTCAGCAAGCCTCGATTGTCGCCCAGTGGGCACTGGGTGCAAGCGCTATGGTGTTGGCCGCCTGCCAGATTTTTCGCCTGCACGAGATGATCGGAGCCCGGCGTGAGGCGGCGCGTCGCCGGGAAGCCGAAGATGCACTGCAGCAGGAGAGGGGCTTTCTGCAGACGGTGATCGACGGTGTGGCTGATCCCACTATGGTCGTCGATACCGAACACCGCATCCTGATGATGAATCAGGCTTCGCGCATGTATCTGCCGCCCGGCAAGGATGCGCCTGCCGAGCTTCGCTGTTACCGTGTGGTGCACGGCAGCGAGCGGCCCTGCAGCGAAGATGGGGAAATCTGCCCGCTGCGCGAGGTGCGTCGCACCGGCAAGACGGCGCGGGTGGTCCATCGTCATCTATTGGGCGACGGACGCACCCGCACATTCGAGGTCAGCGCTTCGCCGCTGTGGAATCCGGACGGTTCTCTGCGCGGCATCATCCAGGCAGCGCGCGATATCAGCGACCGTCTGGCGGTGGAGGCGACCTTGCGGGAGAATCAGGATCGCCTCAATTATCTGGCCCACCATGATCCATTGACCAATCTTCCCAACCGTCTGAGGTTCAACCAGCGGCTGCGGGAGATGATGGAAAGCGCGCGAAAAGAGAAAATGCCGCTGGCCCTGCTTTTTCTCGACCTCGACCGCTTCAAGAACATCAATGATTCTCTCGGCCATGAAACGGGTGACCAGGTGCTGCGCGAAGTATCGGGCCGCCTGCTGGAAAGCCTGCGCGGCAGCGACCTGGTGGCGCGTGTGGGAGGCGACGAATTTGTCGTGGTTCTGCCGCAGGTCGAGGATATGAAGACCGTGGCGGTGGTGGCCCGCAATATCCTGCGCGCCATGGGGCGCGGCTTTCGCGCCGGGCCCCAGGATCTGTTCCTGAGCACCAGCATCGGCATCAGTCTCTACCCTCACGACGCCCAGGACGCAGAAAGTCTGCTCAAATTTGCCGATGCGGCTATGTACCGGGCCAAAGAGGAAGGGCGCAACAACTATCAATTCTATCGTCCGGAGATGAACCTGCGGACCCGCGATCTGCTCATTATGGAAGGCAATCTGCGCAGAGCAATGGAAGAGAGCCAGCTGCAGGTCTTCTATCAGCCGCAGTTCGATCTGCGCAGCGGGAAGCTGGTCGGTTTCGAAGCGCTGCTGCGCTGGAATCACCCGGAGCACGGCATGGTGTCTCCCGGCGAATTCATTCCGCTGGCGGAGGAAACCGGCCTGATTGTCCCGCTGGGCCACTGGGTGATGCAGACGGTTTGCCGGCAGGCGCGGGACTGGCAGATACAGGGTTATGCCCCTGTGCGCTTCGCAGTCAATATCTCCGCGCGCGAATTCCGGCAGCCCGATTTCATTGACCATGTCGATGCGGTGCTGGAAGAAAGTGAACTTGATCCCCATTGGCTGGAACTCGAAATCACCGAAACCATCGCCATGCGCAACTTCGAAGACACCATCATGACTCTGACCGATCTGAAAATCCGCGGAGTGCATCTGGCGATTGATGATTTCGGCACCGGCTATTCTTCGCTCGGCTACCTCAAACGCTTCCCCATCTCCAAGCTCAAAATCGACCAGTCCTTTGTGCGCGATATCGACCGCGATCAGAATGATGCCGCCATTGCCGGTTCCATCATTGCGCTCGGGCGCAACATGAACATGGAGATCATTGCCGAGGGTGTGGAGACAGAGGAGCAATCACGTCTGCTGCGAGAAAAGGGCTGTCATCAGGGGCAGGGCTTTCTTTTCTCGCCGGCCGTCCCGGCAGAGGAAGCACAGGCTTTTCTGACCCGCAAGAAAACTTCGCCCGGCTCCAGCATCATCCGCCCGGCCTGTTTCGCGCAGGGGCAAGGCAGCTGATTTTTCCTCTCCCGGGGGTATCTTCCTTTCCCTACAGAATTTTTTCTCCCGTCTCCCCGATTGCGGGTTGATTCCTGGCTTTAAAAAAAATAGCATAAAGAGTCGTTCTTTTGCCGCACAGTGCGGCTCGGTGCGTTTTTCCTCTTCCCCTTGACAGTGTCCCGTTTTTTACGGGGCAAACTGGCTGCCAACGTGAAATCACAGCCTTTTTACAAAAGAATCGTCTTTAACCGCCTGCGCGGCCTGAGCACAGCCTTCCAGACCCGTTTCCGCATCAGCGAAAACACCTTCATGATTGCCATGGCGGTGGTGATCGGGTTGCTGTCGGGGCTATGCAACTATGTTTTTCGCGTCACCATCGAATTTTTCGAGTGGGCGATCATCAAGCAGGGGCTTGATCTGTTCGGCGTGTCCTTCGACCACTGGACCTGGGGACGGCTGCTGGTTTTTATCTTCCCCGTCATCGGCGGTTTGCTGATGATTTTTTTCGGCGTTTTCTTTCCGAGGGACCTCAAATACGGTTTTCCACGCTTTCTGGAAATCGTCAATCTGCGCGGCGCCAAGATCCCCATGCGCACCATTTTTACTCGGGGCGCGGCTTCAGCGATCACCATCGGTACCGGCGGTTCTGCCGGGCAGGAGGGGCCCATCGCCCAGATCGGCGGCGCGGTAGGCAGCCAGTTCGGCCAGGCGTTTCGCGTCAGCGGCGATCGCCTCAAGGTGCTGGTGGCCTGCGGGGTTTCCGGCGGCGTGGCGGCGACGTTCAACGCCCCTATCGCCGGTGTTTTCTTCGCCACCGAAATCGTGCTGCTCTCTTCCTTCGAACTTTCCAGTTTCACCTCCATCGTGGTCGCCAGCGGCATGAGTACCGTGGTGTCGCGTGCGCTGCTCGGTAACATTCCCGCTTTTGCGGTGCCCCCATATGCCCTGAGCAATCATTGGGAGCTGGTTTTTTACCTGGTTCTGGGCATGCTGGTGGGCGTGCTGGCATCGGGTTTTATCGATATCCATTATCGCATCAAGGAGGCCTTTGACCGCCTGCGCATGCACCGACTGGTCAAGCCGATATTCGGTGGCCTGCTGGTAGGGATCATGGGGATCGGTTTTCCCCAGGTGTTCGGCAACGGCTACCATTTCATGGAGCGCGTGCTGCACGGCGAGGGGATCTGGTATGTCCTGGCGGCGCTGGTTCTGATGAAGGCGCTGGCGACTTCCGTCACTCTCGGCTCCGGCCTGCCGGGCGGCCTGTTTGCCCCGGCGCTCTATATCGGTGCGGTGACCGGCGGCGCGTTCGGCAAGGTGCTGCAGATGGTCTTTCCCACCTTTGGTATTTCGCCCGGCGCCTATGCGCTGGTGGGGATGGGGGCTTTTCTGTCGGCGGCGACCCATGCGCCGATGACCGCCATTTTTCTGCTGTTCGAGATGACCGCAAGCTACGAGGTTATCATCCCCATCATGCTGTCCTGCGTGATCGGCACCGCCATCAGCCGTCATTTCAAAAAAGACAGCCTCGATACGGTGGAGCTGTCCAAGGCCGGCATCGACCTGGAGGCGGGCAAGGAGCGCAACATTATGAAATCGCTGCGGGTCGGCGAGGTCATGGTGCGCGACCCCGAATCCGTCCCTGAACACATGACTCTGGGCCAGTTCGCTGATTTCATCGCCACCACCCGTCATACCAATTTCCCGCTGGTAGATCAGGCGGGCAGGCTGACGGGGATCATTTCAGTGCAGGATTTTCTCGGCGCGGTGTTCGAGAAAGAGTTGATGGACCTGGTGGTGATCAAGGAGCTTGCAACCCTCGATGTGATCACCGTGACCGAGGACGAAAACCTCGATGCCGCCATGCGCAGAATCGGCTACCGCAATATCGAGCAGCTGCCGGTGGTGGATCGCGATGACAAGCGCAAGCTGGTGGGGATCATCTCGCGCCGCGATATGGTTTCGGCCTACAACCGGGCGCTTATGTCGCGGACGTTGTCGGAGGATGTTTTGTAGTAGGGGAGCCACTAAGGCTCTAAGAACGCTAAGAAAAATCTCAACGCAGAGGCGCGGAGACTTTGGCAGAGACGCAAAGTCAAAGTCAAAGGCTCGAGCAAAGATTCATTTGATTCATAATTCATAAATGGTTTTTCTCCGCGCTCTCCGCGGTAAATAATCTGTTTTTCCCCTGAAACGACAAGTGATCTTATGACCGATCTTCTGACACAGCTCAACCCCATGCAGCGCCAGGCCGTGCAGCACGGCGACGGAGCGCTTCTGCTGCTGGCCGGCGCCGGTTCCGGTAAGACTCGTACCCTGACCCATCGCGTCGCCTGGCTGATCCGTGAACACGGCGTTGCGCCCTGGCAGATTCTGGCGGTGACCTTTACCAACAAGGCGGCCGGCGAGATGCGCGAGCGCATCGAACAGCTGCTGGGCGGCGGCGAGCTGCCCTGGGTGTCGACGTTTCATTCCCTCTGTGTGCGCATTCTGCGGCGCGAAATATCGGCTCTCGGCTATACCTCCGATTTTACCATCTACGACGACCAGGACCAGGAGCGCCTGCTGCGGGATGTGCTCAAAGAACTGGGTGTTTCCGAGAAGTCCTTCAAGCCGCGGGCCGCCGCTGCAGCGATCGATGGGTTCAAAAACCGCGGACTGCTGCCCGAGGAATGTGACCGGGACGATTTCCGCGGCGAGCAGCTGGTGAGGATCTACGACCTCTATCAGAAGCGGCTGCGGCTCGCCAATGCGCTCGACTTCGGCGACCTGATCATGCTCACCGTGCATCTTCTGCGCAACGAAGAGGATATCCTGCGGCGCTGGCAGGAGCGGTTTCGCTACGTGCTGGTGGATGAGTTTCAGGATACCAACGCAGTGCAGTACGAGCTGACCCGTCTGCTGGCCGACGGCAGCCGCAACCTGTGCGTGGTGGGGGATGACGATCAGTCCATCTACCGTTGGCGTGGCGCCGAGGTGGGCAATATCCTCGGTTTCGAGCGGGACTACCCCGATACCACCGTGATTCGGCTCGAGCAGAATTATCGTTCCACCCGAACCATCCTTGATGCTGCCGGGGAAGTGGTGGCGCGCAATATCGGGCGTACCGGCAAGAGCCTATGGACCGACAATCCGGAAGGGGAGAAAATTACCCTTGAGGCGCTGCCCGATGACCTGGAAGAGGCGCGTTTCGTTGCGCGCGAGATCGCCCGCCTGCATCGCGCCGGGCGTCCCCTGGGCGAAATGGCCGTTTTCTACCGCACCAATGCCCAGTCGCGTCCGCTGGAGGAAGCGCTGGTACAGGAGCGCCTGCCCTACGTCATGATCGGCGGCATCAAATTTTTCTCCCGCATGGAAGTCAAGGACATCCTTGCCTATCTGCGGGTGCTGGTGAATCCGGCCGATACGGTTTCGGCCAAACGTATCGTCAATGTGCCGGCGCGTGGCATCGGGGCGACCACCGTGGCGCGCATCGCCCAACTCGAAGATGACGCGGGCGGTTTTCTCCCCGCCTGCCGCCTGGCCCTGGAACGTGGCATTCTGGGCGCTGCGGCGAATAAAAAAGTGACGGCGTTCGTCGCTCTGATGGACGAATTCGCCGGTAAGCTGGAGACAGCCCCCTATCCGGAGTTGACCGCCGAGCTGATTGAGGCGACCGGCTACGGGCCGAAACTGCGTGAAGAAAAGACCGAAGAGGCGCGTGAGCGCATGCACAACCTCGAACAGCTTCTGGCCGGTATGGAGGAACACCGGGGCCGTGAGAGCACCTTGCAGGATTTCCTCGAGCAGGTGGCATTGGTGACCGATCTCGACAGTTATGACGGGCGCCTCGACCGGGTCACCCTCATGACGCTGCACGCTGCCAAGGGGCTCGAATTCCCGGTGGTCTTCATGACCGGTATGGAAGAGGGGCTTTTCCCCCACAGCCGTGCCGGGCGCGGCGGCGAGGAGCTTGAGGAGGAGCGGCGGCTCTGCTATGTGGGGATGACCCGCGCCATGGAAAAACTCTACCTTACCCATGCCCGGCGGCGGCGTGTCTACGGCGATTTTCAGTTCAATCCACCCAGCCCGTTTCTGGCGGAGATCCCTCTTTCCCTGCTTGATGACCAGGTCGGGGTTAAAAGTTCCAACTCGCCAAAGGCCGACAGAGCCCCAAAGGCCGCCGCTCACAACCTGGCGGCGGTGTTTGCCGGCATGCCTGGCGCGGAGCAGTCCTCAGCCGAAGATGAAAAGGAGTCGTTTGAAGAATTTGAAAAGGACGTGCGGCTGGTTCCGGAGCCTGACCAGGGGCCGCGCATCGGCATGCGGGTGCGCCATGTCAAATTCGGGGTCGGCACCGTTCGCCGGCTGGAAGGGCAGGGCGACAACCAGAAAGTCACCGTTTATTTCAACCGGGTCGGGCCGAAAAAACTCCTCCTTAAATTCGCCGGGCTGGAACCGGCCTGACGGCGCTGTTTTTGCCACACAAACAAGTGTAAAAAGTCTTTAAACTTATTTCGATGTGTGATTGAATGTTTCTTATGGGTTTCCCACCGGTCTGGAGGAGACATCATGAGACCCCCCGCCAGAAGATGCATTTCTGAAAATTTCAGGCGGCTGAGAACACTTTTGTTTCTGGCCGTTCTTCTGAGTCCTTCTCTCCTGTTTGCCGGGCAGACACTGGTCTATACACCCCTGCCCCTGGTTGGTGCCGATAAGGTGGTGGCTGAAAGCCGGCCCATGCTCGATTTTCTTGAAGATCAACTGGACGTTGACATCGAGCTGCATTACGAAATGGCCAACGCCGATGTGGTCCGTGCTTTTCAGCAAGGGCGCATCGACCTGGCGGAAATCGGCCCCCTCCCTTATGTGGCCTTGCGCGAGCAGTACCCACAGGCGCAGGCGATTCTGTTTTTCGTCGAGGCGGATGGCAGCGCCCATTACACCTGCGCCCTGGTCACGGCTTTCGACGGTCCCGAGTCGATCGCCGAAATGAAGGGTGCGGCACATATCCCTCTGGCATCTACCCAGCATTTAAGCACCTGCGGCCCTCTCTCTACGAGCTACCTGCTGAAAAAGCACGGCATCGACCCCCAATCGGCCTCTTTCGAGATACTTGGTAATCACGCAGCAGTGGCCCAGGCTGTTGTTCGCGGCGAGTATCCTGTCGGCGGAGTCAAAACCCACATTGCTCGGCGGTATGCCTCGCTGGGACTGCGCGTTCTGGATGAAACTCCGCCCATGCCGGCCTTTGCCCTGGTGGTCAACCGGAAAACCGTCGACGCCGAGATTATTGACGCCGTCACCGAGGCGCTTCTTGCCGTTTCCCGGGATCAGCGTACCGAATGGGGGGTGGCACGGCGGGGGTTTGTGCGTGCCAATGAGGACGATTACCGCAGCATGCGGCGGATGTTGCAGGAGTCCGGCCGCAGCGCGGTCGATTATCTGATGGATTCCTCCCGGGATGGGGAGGAATGAGGGTGGGGGAGACTTGAAAAGGTTCGTTGGAAAAGGCGGCCTGGCATGATGCGTATCAGGCACCGCATTGCGTTTGCTCTTTTCCTGCTGTTGGCCTGGTTGGCGGTGGCGGGGATGTTTCGGCAAAGGCATGCAGAACAGAAAAACGCCTATCTCAATCAGCGTCTGGAGATGCAGGATCTCGCCTGGCGGGCAACGGTCCGTTCTTTTGAGGACGGGCTGGGCGTCTATGTGGACGAGTATGTCCGCCGCCCGGAAATCCTTGATCTGCTGGTTATGGCGCAGGACGAAGCGCAAAGGGTGCAGGCCCGCGCACTGCTCTACCGCAAGTTTTTTCCCGTTTACCTGAAGCTTCGCGCCAGAGGCATGCGGCAGCTCCAGTTTCATCTCCCGCGCGCGGTCAGCCTGCTGCGTTTTCATGCGCCTCACCTCAGCGGTGACTCGCTGATCACCGTGCGTCCCGCTATACGAATGGCCCAGTTGCGCAGGCAGACTTTTGAAGGGTTTGAAGTCGGGAAGGTCATATCGGGGTTCCGTTCGGTTTATCCCCTGGAAGATGATGATGGCAGCCTGCTTGGAAGTGTCGAGCTTGGACTGCCGTTTGATACTTTGCGCCAGGCTATAGCAGAGCTTAAGCCCGATTCCGAGTTCAACCTGATTCTGCGAAGAGATGCCCTGGGGCACCTGTTTGATGAAAGCCTTGGACTTTACGGCCCCTGGGCAGGAGATTCCAGAGCCTGGGTGGAGGAAGACCCTCGCCGCGAACTGCCCGATGCTCCGCCGCCCCTGTCTTTTACCAGCCGCCGCCTGGAGGCCCGCATCGCGGAGAGGCCGGATATTCGCCAAGCTCTGGAGGCGGGTGAGGGGGGCGCCTTCAAGCTCACGCTGGGGGCGAAAGCTTATGTCGCTGTTTTTACCCCGATTACCGATGTTCAGGGAGATCTGGCAGGCTATCTGGCGTCTTACGCGGAGGGTCGGGCGCTGGCGGAGCAGGATGTTAATTATTTCACCAACCTGGCCCTGACCACCTTCTTTGTGATGCTGGCTGGCTGGGCTCTGTATCGCCTGATGCTGAGCCGCTCCCGTCTGGCTCAGGAGCGCCGTCAGTTTCAGGCGATCGCAGAGAGCATGGGGGAAGGGCTTTACGTGACCGATTCCGCCGGTCAGCTGACTTACATCAACCCGGCCGGCGCCTCCCTTATCGGTCGCGACCGGGACAAGCTTCTGGGGGAGTCCCCCCACGACAGCTTCCATCCCGCCAGCTCCAATGGGGACCGGAGCGACTGCCCTATGTGCCGCTCGCGTGGGCCTTTTCATGGAGAACTCACCTTTTTGCGCAGCAACCACGAGCCATTCGTGGTGCGCGCGGCCAGTCGTCCGTTGATTGAAGGGGGCGCCGTGCGCGGCATGGTCACAGTCTTTGAGGATATCAGCGAGCGCAAGCGAACCGAGGCGGAGCTGCTGCGCGCCAAGGAGTCGCTGGAAAAAGCCAACGAGCGCCTCAAGAGGGCCATCGCCCACAGCAATCGCATGGCGGAACAGGCCCGCAACGCCAACGAGGCCAAAAGCCGCTTTCTTGCCAACATGAGTCATGAAATCCGCACGCCTATGAACGGGATCGTCGGCATGGCGGAGTTGATGTTGGGAACGGCGCTCGACAAAGAGCAGGAACAGTACGTGCGCACCATGCGCGCCTGCGGCGAGTCTCTGCTGTCCATCATCAATGACATCCTTGATTTTTCCAAGATCGAAGCCGATCGTCTCGTCCTTGCGGAAGAAGATTTCAACCTGCTGGAACTGGTGGAGGAATCCGTTGATCTGCTTGCCTTGCAGATCGGAGACAAACCCGTGGAGATGACCAACTATATTGCGCCTGACGTGCCGCTGTGGTTACGGGGAGATCCCGGCCGTCTGCGGCAGGTATTGCTCAACCTGGGCAGCAACGCAGTCAAATTCACCCCCCGTGGCGAGGTGGTGATTCTGGTGTCTCTTGCTGGGGGCAGCGATGAGGCGGTCACCATCTGTTGCGAAGTCCGCGACACGGGGGTCGGCATCTCCGCTGAGCAGCGCGAGAAACTCTTTCTGCCTTTCGAGCAGGGTGACCCCTCCAGTACGCGGCAATTCGGCGGAACCGGGTTGGGACTGGCCATCACCCGGCGCTTGCTGGATCTGATGGGAGGAACAATCGATTTTGACAGCGCTCCCGGAAAAGGAACGACTTTCCGCTGCAACATTCCATTGAAACCGGCGCTCCTGGAAGAAAGTCATTCAGATCCGCCGACTCTGGACTGTGCAGACATCCCGATGCTGGTTGCCTGCGCCAAGGCCATGCAGCGGGATTTTCTGATCCGTCGGCTTGAAAACCACAATGCCTCGGTCCGGGTTGCGCACAATCCCGAGCAGGTGCTGGCGGTCGCCGAACAGGCACGCCGCGAAGGCGCGCCGCTGCGGGTGGTTTTCCTGGACCACGACCTTGCGCCCCCTATGACTGCTCCCCTTGCGCATGCCCTGCGACGCGCCGGGCAGGAGGACCCTCCTGCCGTCATCGTCCTGAGCCGCCTCAGTCGCCCGTCGGCAGCGCATAATGATGAGGATCCGCCGTTCTTCGGCGTGCTGCACAAGCCGATTCGAACGGCAAAGCTCATGGAGATGCTGGAGCAGGTTCTGTTGCAGCGCTCCGGACAGCTTGAAACGAAGCCCGATGCGAACCAAAAGCGCCCTGAGCAGGATGTCCCCGTCGAAAAAGGGAAAATCCTGCTGGCGGAGGATAATCCCGTCAACCGCAAGCTGGCCATGACGTTTCTGCGTCGGCTCGGCTTCGAGGCCGAAGAGGTTGAAAACGGCCGCCAGGCGCTGGAAATCCTCTGCAAAGACCGGTTCGATCTGGTTCTGATGGATGTGCAGATGCCGGAGATGGACGGCATGGAAGCCACCCGTCGTATTCGCGCCGGCCAGGGTGGCGACGATCATATGGATATCCCCATCATTGCCCTTACGGCCCATGCCATGCACGGCGACCGCGAACGCTGTCTGCGTGTCGGCATGAGCGACTACCTCGCCAAGCCGATCCGCATGGCGGAACTCTCTGCCAAACTCCAGCGCTGGATCCAAACTTCCTGACCGTTGTGTGCATCCGGCTTGTTCTTGCGGTAATCCTTGCTAGACTTTGCGCGGACACCTTCTTTTTCACGACCCACATGCTGCACAGTTGTGTATATTTCCCGCAAGGAGGAATGGATATGGAAACCACACGCATAAAAGGAACTGATCTGGTCGCGTCGCGCATCGCCCTCGGCACCTGGGCGATCGGCGGCTGGCTGTGGGGTGGCGCCGACGATGAAGAGTCGATCCGCACCATCAATGCGGCCCTTGATCATGGGATCACCCTGATCGATACCGCGCCGGTGTATGGCTTCGGCCGTTCGGAAAAAGTGGTCGGCGAAGCGCTGTCCCGCCGCGGCGGGCGTGGCCAGGTCTTGATCGCTACCAAGGCCGGTCTCCAATGGACTGAAGATGGGAAGGTCTTTCGCAACGCAAGCGCCGACCGCATTCAGGAGGAAGTCGAGGCCTCTCTGAAGCGCCTGCGCACCGACTATATCGATATCTACCAGGTTCACTGGCCTGATCCCGTTGCGCCGATCGAAGAAACGGCCGAAGCGATGGATCGACTGCTGCGCTCAGGCAAGGTGCGCGCCATCGGCGTCAGCAATTATTCACCGGAACAGATGGAGACCTTCCGCTCAAAGTCGACCCTGCATACCTGTCAGCCCCCCTACAATCTGTTCGAACGCGGCATCGAGGAGGATGTGCTCCCTTACTGTCAGCAGCGCGGCATCACCACGCTCGCCTACGGGGCGCTGTGCCGCGGCCTGCTCAGCGGGAAAATGCACGCGGACAGCCGCTTCGAAGGGGACGACCTGCGTCGCCACGATCCGAAATTCAAGCCTGAGCGATACCCGCAGTATCTGCAGGCGGTGGAAAAACTCGATCGCCTTGCCCGTGAGCGTTTCGACACCGATGTCCTTCATCTGGCGGTGCGGTGGATTCTTGACCACGGTGCCGATATCGCCCTGTGGGGGGCAAGGCGCCCGGAGCAGGTGCAGAGTGTGGAGCAAGCCATGGGGTGGCGGCTCAAAGCCGACGACCTGAAGGAGATCGACCGCATCATCACCGAAACGGTGACCGATCCGGTCGGACCGGAATTCATGGCGCCGCCGGACCGCAACCGTTTCCAGAAGAACTCCTGAAATCGTCCGTTCCCGGGCGAGTCCTCCCCTGGTCCTCAAGGCCTGGGGGGTTTTTCCGTTCTTCGGAGGATGCTATGCATAAAACCTTTCTCTTTATTTTTTGCGGAATGATCGCAGCAATGGGTCTGTGCCTCGGCTCGGGCCCGGTCGCCGCCGAGACGGCGACCACACTCGAGGATCAGACCGCGGTGGCCGTCACCATCTATAACGAAGACCTGGCCCTGGTCCGCGACCGGCGCGAGGTGCAGCTGCCGGAAGGTGAGATTCGTCTCGCCGTGCGCGAAGTCAGCGCCCGCATCCGTCCGGAGACAGCTCTGCTGCGGACTCGTGACGGGAATTCACCCCTGCGCGTCATCGAGCAGAATTTTGATTTCGACTTGCTGACCCCGGATAAACTGCTGGAAAAGTATGTCGGCAGGGACGTGCTGCTGGTGCGAACCCACCCCACCAGCGGCGCAGAACAGACGCAACCCGCCACTGTCCTGGCCTATAACGATGGCGTTCCGGTCCTGAAAGTGGGTGATCGTATCGAAACGGGGGTGCCGGGGCGGCTGGTCTATCCTGATGTGCCCGAGACCCTGCGCGTTCGTCCGACGCTGGTGCTGCTGCTGGACAATCCGCGCACCGGGCAGCGCGAACTTGAGCTGAGCTACCTGTCCGGCGGGCTGTCCTGGCGTGCAGATTATGTGGCCAGGCTCAACGAAAGCGACGACCGGCTCGACCTCTCCGGCTGGGTGACGCTCACCAACAGGAGCGGCATTGCCTTCCGGAATGCACAGGTGCAACTGGTGGCGGGCGACGTGCAGCAGGCCCGGGACAGGATGAGGGCGGCAGAGGCGCAGCCGCGCATGGCGATGGCCATGCAGGATGCGGCACCTCAGGAAGAGAGCCTGTTCGAATACCACCTCTATACGCTGGCGCGGCCCACCAGTATCCGTGACAACCAGACCAAGCAAGTCAGCCTGCTGTCGGCGGCCGAGCTGCCGGTGCGCAAGGAGCTGGTGCTGCGCGGCGCACCCCATTTTTACACCGGGCGCTACGGCGAGCCCCAGCGCGGGCTCAAGGTGGCGGTGCATATCGCTTTCGACAACCGGGAGCAGGACGGGCTCGGCGTTCCGCTGCCCAAGGGGATCATGCGCGTCTACAAGGACGATTCGCGCGGCACGGCGCAGTTTGTCGGCGAGGATCGCATCGACCATACGCCGAAAAATGAAGAGGTGCGCCTGCGCCTCGGCTCCTCCTTCGACCTGACCGCCGAAAAGGTCCAGACCGACTACCACAAGCTGGACCAGGGGCGCGACAAGTCGCCTGTGATCGAGACGGCCTGGCGTATCACTCTCAAGAACGCCAAGCCGCAGGCGGAGACCGTGCGGGTGGAGGAACCGCTGCCCGGAGACTGGACCATCCTGGAGGAAAATTTCCCCCACCGCAAGTTGTCCTCTGCCCTGGCGGCGTGGGACATCGAGGTGCCGGCTGAAGGAGAGGCGGCGCTTGAATACCGGGCGCGCATCCGTTACTGAGCATGGGAACCGATAAGCCTTGACTCTGCTGGAACACCCCATCTCCCTTCTGCTGCTGATCATGGCGCTGGGTGAACTGCTTGGACGCGTGCGCGTTTCAGGCATCACCCTTGGTCCCTCGGCGACGATCTTCGTGGCGCTGGCCTTCGGCCATTACGGCTGGACCCTGCCGCAGGAGGTTCAGACCCTCGGGCTGGCTCTGTTCATCTACGCGGTTGGACTGCAGGCGGGGCCCGGGTTTGTCTCCTCGTTCAGACAGCACGGCCTGGTTATGTCGGTGGTGGTGCTGGCCATGGCGGCGGTGGGGATGCTGGTGAGTTGGGGCTGCTGCCTGCTGTTCGGCTTCGACGCCGGGACCGGCGCGGGCCTGTTGTCGGGGGGGATGACCAGCACGCCGTCGCTGGCGGTGGCGGTAGAGCAGGTCGGCCACGCAAGCGCCCCGGCCGCCTACGGCGTAACCTACGGCTTCGGGGTGGTGGGCATGGCCCTGGCGATCAAGGTGATGCCGCGCCTGCTGCGCATCGACATGGAGCAGGAAGAGCAGAGGTTGGCGCGCGAGTTGGAACAGATCCATCCGCCGATTACCTTCCAGCACATCGAGGTCAGCAACCCCAACCTGTTCGGCAAACGGGTGGCCGATCTGTTTCTCAAAAGCATCGCACCGGTCACCATAACCCGCCTATTGCGCCGGGGCAGCACTGAACCGGTGCTGGTGGGCGCCGATACGGTGCTGCAGGAGGGCGATCACCTGCGGGTGGTCGGCAGTGCGCAGGACCTGGAAAAGGTGCGGCTTTACATCGGCCGGGCGGTGGAAGGGGAGATCGCTTTTGACCGGGTTCTGACCAAGGCTTCCATCATCATCTCAAAGCGCGAATTCTCGGGCACCACCCTGGGTTATTTCAACTTCCGCGAAGTCTTCAACGTGCAGGTGGCGCGTATCACCCGCAACGGGGTCGATCTGGCCGCCGATGCCAATACCATGCTGCATCTGGGCGATGTGCTGCACGTGGTCGGGGATGAGCGCTCTCTGCGCAACATCCGCCGCATGTTGGGCAACGACCTCAAAGCGACTTACGAGATCAGTCTGCTGCCCATTCTGCTGGGTCTGCTGTTTGGCCTGCTGCTGGGCAAGATCACCATTCCCCTCCCCCTGATCGGTCCCCTGAGCCTGGGGACCACCGGCGGCGTCCTGTTGGCGGGGCTATTGCTCGGGGCCCGCTATCAGACGGGAAAGATGATCTGGGAGGTCCCCTCCACCGGCAACAACCTGATTCGCGATCTGGGGCTGGCGTTGTTCATGGCGGCGGTGGGTACCGCTGCCGGCACCACCTTTGTCGATACTCTCACTCAGCAAGGCGCACCGCTTCTGCTGGCCGGCGTCCTGGTGACGCTGGTGCCGGTAGTGGCGGGTGTGGCCCTGGGGCTGTGGCTGCTGCGCATCCGCTTCCCACGGCTTCTCGGTGTGCTGGTCGGCGCCATGACCTCCGCCTCGGGGCTGGCGGCCGCCAACTCCCTTTCCAGTACAACTTATGCCTCCTCGGCGTATGCCACCGTCTATCCCGTGGCCCTGATCGGCAAGATCCTCGCCGTCAAGGTACTTCTCTTTTTCCTGCTCAGTTGAATCGCACCCTTTGCCATTTTCTTGGGGATCAGCGGTTGTCCTTGGCATAACCGGTCAATTCCACATAGCCGTATCCGGTAAGGGGGCGCTCTCCGTAGTGCCCAGAAAAACGCACCGCGCCTTCCCAGTAGCGTATCGTTACGTCAAGCTCCTGGTCGGAAAGCAGGGGAGTGATCTGCAGTTCAAGATCCTGATCCGGCACTTTCATTCGCCAGGCTGAAGGATAGCTCCCGCCGCGGGGGCTTCGCCAACGGGAAGTTGCCACCAGTTGAAGCTGCTCGCCCAGCAGGGGGAGGGTGCTGCCGTCGGGGGTAACCAGCACGCCGCGACTGGCCGGGTCTGCCGATCCGTCCTGGCGGCGCAGCTGGTAGTACATCAATTCGTGCCCATCGTCGCTCTGCAGGGCGAACCAGTCCCACCCCTGCTGGTCGGCAGCCAGGGCGCTGGTGCTCCATTCCCGGTCCAGCCAGCTGCTGCCGCGGACCTCGTACTGCTTTCCCTCGATCCTGATTCGGCCTTGCGTGGGCATGCGGGTCAGCGAATAGTAATAGCTGGCATTGCCCGCCTCGGCACTTTTTTGACTCAGGCCCTTTTCCCCCTGAAGAACCACCGGCTTGCCCTGTCGCAGAGACAGATCAATGGCTGCTGTATCCGTGCTTGCGGACAGTTCTGTAGGGAAGGTTTCCGCCGGTCCCCTCGCCTGCCAGTCTTCCAGCCAGACGTGAAACGGAACGCTCTCGGCTCCGGCGAGGCCCATGGCTCCGCGGGAAAAGCGTTCATCGTAGAAAAAGCGATCGCCGGCAACGTCGGTGAGAGCGAAATGGGCCATGTAGGCCTGGCGGGCCCCCCAGTTCGAGGAACGGCGAATCGGCTGTGGAGCCAGGGCGACGCGGAAGAAGGTCAGCTGGTAGCCGAAGCGCCGCCCTTCTTCATCCTCGAGGTTGCCGGTGTAGTACCACCATTCGGTTTTGAAGTCGGGGTGCGGGCCATGATCGCGGGGGAACGCGAATCCACGGGGTTCCAGGGCGCGGGCATAGCCGGTGTCTTCTTCTGCGCCCAGGGTGCGCCCGACTTCCAGCCGGGAAGAAGCAGACTCTTTTTTTTCAGAGAAGCGACAGCCCGCTGCAGTGCACAGGGGGAAGAGCACCATCAGGATGAATAAAGCGGAGAATTTACCAGACATGCTTCACTTCTCCCGCAACGCCAGCGCAGGGGCTGAACGGGCCATGCGCCAAGTGGGATAAATGCCGGCCAGCACGGCAGCGCCGACGGCCAGAAGAATCGCCTGCCACAGGATGTCGCCCGTGATGGAGGTCTGCATGGTCCAGCCGAAAGAGCGGCGGTTGATGACCAGAATCAGTACCAGAGCCTGGATGATCCCCAGCGGCAAGGCCAGCAGCCCTGCGATCGGCGTGGGCGGCAATTTCGGCGCTGTGGGTGATCAGGATCATGGCGTGTCCAGCCTTGCGGGTGGTGCGCTCGAGCAGCGCCAGCACCTGGTTGCCTGTTTCGGCATCGAGGTTGCCGGTCGGCTCGTCGGCCAGAACCAGGCGGGGCTGATGGATCAGCGCCCTGGCGATCGCCACCCGCTGCTGTTCGCCGCCGGACAGGCGGTCGGGGAAGCTCTCTCCCCGGTCGGCCAAACCGACCTCCGCCAGCATATGGTCGACCCGCTGTTTGCGATCAGCGGTCAGTTTCCCCGTCAGCTCCAGCGGCAGCAGCAGGTTTTCGCGCACCGTCAGGGTGCCGATCAGGTTGAAAAACTGGAAGACGAAGCCGATATGGTGACGCCGGAACAGGGTGCGCTCGTGTTCGCTGAGCCGGTTGAGCTGAACATTGTCAAAAATGATATCCCCGGCGTCGGGCCGATCGATTCCGCTGATCAGGTTGAGCAGGGTCGATTTGCCCGAACCGCTGCGCCCGAGCAGCGCCACGCATTCGCCCGAGAGGAAAGAGGCGCTGAGACCGCTGAACACCGTACGCAGGCTGTCGCCCTCCCGGTAGCTCTTGGTCAATGAATCCAGCTGCAGCAGCGGTTGTTGAACCATCGCAGGTCGTCTTTCATTGGAAAGAGAGTTGTCATTCAGCACAACGGACGCTCAGTGTTTTATGCTTGTAACGGCAAAGTCCCGACCCCACACGGTGGAAAATACACCTATACTTATATCACACAGTATGTCCATGGTGTTGCCATCGGGGCGGAGAGCGGCGACAGGCTCCTGATGCTTTTTTTCGGCGCCGATTTCGGGGGATTGACAGGACGTTCGAAGAGCTTATGATGGTATTTGGATAATTCAATTTCCAAGGACTCCGCATGTCGGAAAAAATACTGCTTGCCCACACCCGGGACGATGAACGTCGCACCATGTGCTCGGCCCTGCGCGAACAGGGGTACTTCGTGCGGCAGTGTGTCGATACCGCTTCTCTGCTTGACGCTTTGGAGGATTCGCCGGCGGTTTTGCTGCTTGATGCCGCACTCTTCGGAAACGGTCGGGGTGAATATTGGGACGAGGTCGCGAAATTCTGCAGTCAGCGCGAGACGGCCTGCCTGGTAATCTCCAATACCGGAGAACCTTCTTCCTCCATTCGCGAGCGGCTGCCCTGGGCAATGGGGGTGGTGCGCCATCCGAACGACGTGGATGAGCTTGCCGCACGCGTTGGGGATCTGGTCAGTATCCGGCGACTGGGGCATGAGCTGGGACTCGCCCATGGCATGCTCCAGCGCAAACAGCGAGAATACAATGAAAGCCTGCGAGCCGCTGCCCAGATTCAGAAAAATCTGCTGCCTCAGCGGCTGCCGAAAGTCGACACTCTGAGCTTTACCTACCGTTTTCTACCCTGCGAACAGGTCGGGGGTGACCTTTTCAACGTCATGCGCCTGGATGAAAAGACGCTTATGGCCTACCTGTTCGATGTCAGCGGGCATGGGGTGTCTGCGGCCATGGTCAGCGTTTCCGTCAGCCAGAGTCTCTCGCCCCATTCGGGGCGCATAGTCAAGCAGCGCATCCAAACCGATCCTTACTACCGCATTCCGTCCCCGGCCGAGGTCATGGCGTCGTTGGAGAAGGAATTCCCCTTCGAACGTTTCGAAAAATTCTTCACCATCACCTATCTGCTGATCGATATTGAAACGGGGCGGGTGCGCTACTGCAACGCCGGGCATCCCCCGCCGGTATTGCTCAGAGCGGACGGCTCGCTGGAAACCCTCGACGAGGGGGGAGGATTGATAGGAATAGAAGGCCTCGGGGCTTTCAATGAGGGGGAGGTGTCCATGCGGCCCGGCGATCGCCTCTATCTTTATTCCGACGGTATTACCGAGCACAGCAACAGCCGCCTTGAGCTGTTCGGTGAACAGCGCTTCTTTCGCAAGGTGCAGGAGTTGAAAAAACGCGATCTGGATTCGGTGTGTGAAAAGATGGTCGAGGCACTGCATACGTTCGGCAAAGCACAACCGATCAAAGACGACATCACATTGCTCGGCATCGAATACCGCGGGCGTTCCCTTTAATCCGCTGTCGCAAACGTTTTCCGCCCCCCGTGCTCAGAGATGAATCCTCGCCGGTTTCTGCAGTCAGTCTTTACGGCAATCGTCGCGGTTCTGCGCACGGCAGACCTCGGCAAGGGCTCGTTCTACAACGGGTGTGATTCCCGCCACAATGACATCCACTCCGCGCTCATTGGGGTGGATGCCGTCCTCAAGGTTGAGTTCGGCCTTTCCCGCCACTCCCTCAAGAAAAAAAGGATAGAGGGGGGCCGCATGTTTTTCCGCCAGACGCGGGTAGATCCGGTCGAAGGATTCGGTATAATTGCGCCCGAGATTGCGCGGCGCCTTCATGCCTGCCAGAATCGGATAGGCGCCGCGGTCTTTCACCAGGGTCAGGATGGCGTCGAGGTTCGCCTCGGTGCGGGCCGGATCGAGGCCGCGCAGGGCATCGTTGGCGCCAAGTTCCACCAGCACCAGGTCCGGCTTGTCGGCCAGATTCCACTCCAGGCGAGCCAGTCCCCCTGATGTGGTGCTGCCCGAGACGCCGGCGTTGGTGACCCTGACCGGCCAACCTCGTTCCTGCAGGGCCTGCTCGAGCCGGGCGGGAAACGCCTGCTGAGAGGCAAGCCCGTAGCCGGCAGTGAGGCTGTCGCCGAGTACCAGGAGATGCAGAGGGGAATCGCCCTGCGAAGCAGCATGGCTGATGGTGGGAGAGGGCGCAACCAGTGACAGCAGCAATAAAAATCGAAAAAGAAAGGTCATCATGTCGCAATCCATCGTGGAGTTGAAAGATCTGCAATTGAGTTTAGTCGGCGGCGGCGGTCGGGTCAACATATTGCGCGGCGTCGATCTGGAGGTGGCGCGCGGTGAGACCCTGAGCATCGTCGGACCTTCGGGAGCGGGAAAGACAACCCTGCTGATGGCGGTGTCGGGGCTGGAGCGTGCCACGGCCGGCCGTATCCGGGTTGCCGGAGTCGATCTTGCCGGTCTTGACGAGGATGAGCTGGCCCGCTTCCGGCGCGAGCATGTCGGCATTGTTTTTCAGTCCTTTCACCTGGTGCCGACCATGACCGCACTGGAGAACGCGGCCTTGCCGCTGGAGTTTGCCGGCGAACAGGATGCGCAGCCGCGTGCTCTTGAAGCTCTGACTGCCGTGGGGCTGCAGGAGCGCGTCGACCATTTCCCCGGCCAGCTTTCCGGGGGAGAACAGCAGCGTGTGGCTCTGGCGCGGGCTTTTGTTGCCAATCCGTCCCTGATCCTGGCGGATGAACCGACCGGCAACCTGGACCTGGAAACGGGCGAGAGGGTGATGGATCTTCTGTTCCGGCTGCAGGCTGAGCAGGGGACCACCCTCATTCTGGTCACCCACGATGAGCGGTTGTCGGCGCGCTGCACCCGCCGCCTGCAGATGGTGGACGGGCGCCTGCTTGAAAGCACCAGGAGTCCGTCATGAACTCTCCGCCTCTGCTGCCCCAGGCCTGGCGTATCGCGCGGCGGGAACTGCGCGGCGGGCTGCGCGGTTTCGGCGTCTTTCTCGCGTGCCTGTTTCTCGGCGTTTTCGCCATCAGCGCGGTGGGGTCTTTTTCTGCTGCTGCCCGTTCCGGACTGTTGACCGATGCCCGGGCTCTGCTTGGCGGCGATCTTGAGGCGCGCCTCAACCATCGCGAGATGAGCGAGGCGCAGCAGCAGTTTTTTACAGCTGCCGGCGATGTTTCCCAGGTGGCGGACCTGCGGGCCATGGCGCGTGCGCCCTCGGTCGACCAACGGCTGCTGGTGGAAGTGAAAGCCGTCGACCAGGCTTATCCGCTGCATGGCCGGGTCGTCAGCGAGCCGCCGCTTGAGTTGTCGGCGGCGCTGGCGCAGAGCAGCGACGGCCTGTTCGGGGCCCTTGTGGAACGGGCGTTGCTGGAACGCCTTAATGTGCAGGTGGGTGACGAGATCCTTCTCGGCGAGGCCCGATTTCGCATCCGCGGCGTGCTGACCCATGAGCCGGATCGCTCCATACAGGCTTTCACTCTGGGCCCGCGGCTGCTGGTGAGCCGTGCGGCTCTTGATGCCACCGGTCTGCTGCAGCCTGGAAGCCTGGTGACTTATTCCTACCGCCTGCGCCTTTCCCCCGAAGCCGATGTCGAAAAGCTGAAAAGCGAGCTGCAGAAACGCTTTCCCGACGCTGGCTGGCGTCTGCGGACCTGGAAAGAAGCCGCGCCGCGAGTGCGCATGATGATCGAGCGCATGACCCTCAACCTGACCCTGGTCGGGTTGTGCGCCCTGCTGGTGGGCGGCGTCGGCGTAGCGGGCGCGGTAAGGGGTTATCTCGACGGCAAGGTGTTCCATATCGCCGCCATGAAATGCGTCGGCGCCGGCGGCAGGGTGATTTTTACCGCCTATCTGCTGCAGGTGCTGGTCCTCGGCGCTCTGGGCGCCGCTGCCGGACTGGCGGCAGGCGCGGCCGTCCCGTGGATCGCCGTGAAGCTGGCGGGAGAAGCCCTGCCGCTGCCGTTGCGTTCGGGGCTCTATCCCGGTCCGCTGCTCAGCGCGGCCCTGTTCGGGCTGCTGATCGCTCTGGTGTTTTCCCTGAAGGCGTTGGGCGTCGCACGGCGCGTGCCTCCTTCGGCCCTGTTCCGGGGCTATGTCGACACCCTGCGCATGTCGCCGGGAAAAGGGACCTGGGTCGCTATCGGAGTGTTCGCCACGGGGTTGGCTCTGCTGGCGGTGGCGACCAGTTCCGACCGGCGCCTGGCCCTGTGGTTTATTGCCGGTGCGCTGGCCTGCTTTGTTATTTTCCGGGGACTGGCAGCGCTCGTCATTCTGGGCGCGCGGCATGCGCCCCGCCCGAAGTCGCCGAGTCTGCGTCTGGCGCTGGCCAACATTCACCGCCCCGGTTCCCCCGCGGGCAGCGCGGTCTTCTCCCTTGGCCTCGGTTTGACCGCGTTGGTCATCGTGGTTCTGGTGCAGGCAAGCCTCACCCGGCTGGTGGACGATACGGTGCCCGACGACGCGCCCGCCTACTTTTTTCTCGATATTCAGCCGGATCAGGTGGCGTCCTTTGAAGAGACACTGAACGCCTTTCCCGGTCTGGCGCGCAGCGAACGATTTCCGACACTGCGCGGCCGTATCGTGGCGATCGACGGCACCCCGGTGGAGGAGGCGCGCATCTCGCCCGAAGTACAGTGGGCGGTGCGCGGCGACCGTTTTCTGAGTTATGCCGAGGGACTTCCCCACGGCACTGAACTGACTGCCGGCCGCTGGTGGCCTTCCGACTACCGGGGAGAGCCCCTGGTTTCGCTGACCGCCGATGTGGCCGAAGGGTTCGGGGTCGGTGTCGGCGATACACTGACGGTCAACATCCTCGGACGCGATATTACCGCTGAGATTGCCAGCCTGCGGGAGGTGGACTGGACCACTCTCAATCTCAATTTCGCCCTGCTTTTTTCCCCGGGTGTACTTGAAGGGGCGCCCCAGACCTCCATCGCGACCGCCTATGTGCCACAGGAGCGGGAGACGGAACTTTTGCGCGAGGTGATCGACCGTTTTCCCAATGTGTCCGCCATCGGTGTCCGGGAGGTGCTGGCCAACGTGTCACGCACCCTTGAGCGTTTCGGCACCGCGTTCCGGGCCATGGCGGCGGTGGCACTGGTCAGCGGCTTCCTGGTGCTGGCGGGGGCGGTGTCGGCCGACCAGCATCGGCGCATCCAGGATGCGGTGATCTTCAAGGTGTGCGGCGCCACCCGGCGTGACATTCTCGGTGCTTTAGCCAGTGAATTTGTGCTGCTCGGCGCGGCCGCCGGGGTGATCAGCCTGCTGGTGGGCGGGGCGGCGGCCTACGGGATTCTGGAAGGGCTGATGGATGTGCGATTCAGCCTGCATCCCCTTTCGGTGCTGGGAACCCTGGCCACTGGCATCCTGCTGACCCTGGCGCTGGGGTTGCTGGGGACCTGGAAGGCACTGGGGCAGAAGCCGGCGGTTTATCTGCGTGAAGACTGAACCCTTGGGGTGACAAAATCCGGGGTGTGACTTATTCCGTCATGACCGGCTGGGATAATGAGGCTCAATGTGTCACTGTTCTGCATGGGGTCGCAACTCCCATGAGGTGGATAGATACCCTCATTGCAGCTAAAGGTTCTACTCATGCTCGATTCGCTGCAGAAAAAACTCGAAATTCTTGTCGACAGCGCTAAATACGATGCCTCCTGTGCGTCGAGCGGCAGCCGGGGGAAAGGTCGAAAACGTCCACCCCTGAAAACGATCGCCAGATACTCGCTCTGTCTGAATCTCTTTACCGGCGCATGGATCTCAAGCGGGTCTACTACTCCGCTTTTATTCCCGTCAGTTTCGACACCCGTCTGCCGGCAATTGGAGAGCCGCCGCTGCTGCGCGAGCATCGCCTGTACCAGGCGGACTGGCTGCTGCGTTTTAGAGAAACGCAGGATGGCGTTCTTTATGCTCCCATGGAGCCCGACCATTTCATCCTGCCGTTGGTGGCGCCTCATTTTTCCGTTCGACTGGCGAAGGAGCGCTGGTTGATTCATGATGTGCGGCGGGAGAAGGGCGTGCTCTATGATGGTGGAGGCTGGATTCTGGCAGATCTGGAACTGGAAGAATCCCCGGTCTTCACGGATGATGAGCGCCATTGGCAGCATTTATGGCAGACCTTCTTTCGGCGGGTTGCCATCGGCGAACGACTCAACCCGCGCAGGCAGCGCAGTTTCATGCCGATGAAATACTGGAAATATCTGGTGGAGATGGAAAATGAACCGCGTTGATGTCTGGTTGACGTCTGGTGCCGGGTGCTTTGGCTGATTTATCCAGAGGGGTCGTGCAATTCGAGGCAGTAACCGGTATAATGACGACCGAAGCAAAAGCCATTCACAACTTTTGGAAAATGACCGGGAGCCATTTTTTGTCAATACGGATTTTTTTGGGGTTTTTTCTGGCCGGCATTCTTGGCCTGGCCGCAACGGCTGTTGAGGCCCAGGAGGAGGGGATTTCCGAGCAATTCAGGATCGAGGAGCGCCCCGGAGGAAGAGGCAATCTCCTTAACCTGTTTTTCGGTTCCCCCCCGGAGCTGCCCACTGACCGCGGCAAACTCATTATTCAGGCCTTTCGTGATGACAACGGCAACAATCGGCGCGACCCCGGCGAGCGCAGCCTGCACGGCGAGATCGTCTGCACCGTAGATGAGATCGAATACCAGGTGCCTGCCTTTATCCCCGGCCTCGATTTGAGTGGGCATTATGAGGTGAGCTGCGAAGGGGAGGATTATCTGCCGATGCTGCTTGAGCAGCAGATTTTCATTGAGCGTCGCGGCCAGATCATTCGAATCGAGGTGCCCTGCCAATACCTGGGCCCCCCGGAAGAATGAGACGTTTCGCGGATTATCCCCAGATCCAGCTATGGAGTAACAGGCCGAGGATCACTGCCAGCGCTGCGGTCACGTAGGTCAGGCGGACCATGCGGTGGTATTCGGCGGAGGTCGCCGATCGATCCGGTTCGCCGAGAACGGCTTTTTCCGTTTGTTCACCGAAATAGATCGCCGGGCCGCCCAGTTGCACTCCCAAGGCACCCGCTGCTGCCGCCTCCGGCCAACCGGCATTGGGGCTGCGGTGCTTGCGCGCATCGCGCAGCATGATGCGCACTGCGTTAAAGCCGTTAAGTCCCAGTGAAAACGCTGCGGAGATCATCAGCAGCGCGGTTAGGCGGGCCGGAATCCAGTTGGCCAGGTCGTCCAATCTGGCGGCCGCCCAACCCAGCTCGCGGTAACGCTCGGTCAGGTACCCCACCATGCTGTCGAGGGTTGTTACCGCTTGGTAGACCATTAGAGCCACAGGACCGCCTAGGCTTAGATAGAAGAGAGGCGCGACCAGGCTGCTTGAGGTATTTTCCGCCAATGACTCAATGCAGGCTTTGATGATTTCCTCTTCACTTAGAGTGCGGGTTTCGCGACCGACAATAAGGGACAGGGCGCGCCGCGCCTCCTGGACCCGCCCCGATTGCACAAGACCGACCACTTCGGCGGTCTCCTTGTGCACTGAGCGCAGTGCAAACCCTGTGTAGGCGATCCAGAGGGCAATCACTCCGGCCAGAAAGGGGTGGATGGCGGATGCCGCCCACAGAATCAGGGCGGTGCCCAGCCCGGTCAGGGTAAGGGTCAGAACAACGAGCAGAATGCCGGCCCGCCGCCTGTTTTCCAGGACTGCCAGTGCTATTTCAAGCTTTTCAACCAGGCGCCCGATGCCGATGACTGGATGGGGTATGCGGCGCGGTTCGATGAGTACGAGACTCAGGACAAAGGCGCTTAGAATCAACCAGCCTGACATGGCAACTCCCGGCGGTTTCTGATTACAGGCAACTCTTCAGCATGGGTTCGCAGTTCCCAGGACAAGGGCCACTTTTCGCCACCCCTGGCCGTTTGATTGGCGCCATCCCTGGCGCCAAACACCCTTGTCCTGGGAACTGCGAACCCGCGAAGTGAAAAGATATAACTACAGCTTGTCGGCGCTCAGCACGAAAACCGGATTATGAGCCTCGAACAGTTTATAGTCGGTCAGCGGATGGGTGCGGGCGATGTTGACCGTAGTGACTTCGAGTTCGTAGCCGGCGTTCTCAAAAAACTCGATGGCGGCGGTCAGGGTATCGAGGGTCACGGCGTTGACCACCACCCGCCCTTCGGCCGGCAGGCGTCCGTCGACGGTTTCAAGAATTTCCCATAGATTGCCGCCGGACCCGCCGATGAAGACGCGGTCCGGATCGGGCAGGGTTTCCAGGCAGTCCGGGGCCTCTCCCTCCACCAGCGCCACGTGGCGAGTGTTGAATTTGCAGAGATTTTCCCGTAGAAAATGCAGGCATTGAGGGTTGCGCTCTACCGCGAAAACCCGTCCGTTGGGGAGCAGGTGGTCGGCCTCGACGCTGATGGAACCTGACCCGGCGCCGATGTCCCACAGGGTCATGTCGTGACGCAGCTGCAGCTTGGCCAGCGAGATGACACGTACTTCTTCGCGGGTAATCAGTTTTTTGACGGCGGAAAACTCCTCATCCGGAATGCCGAGGGTGGGGATGTGCTCCTCGCCTTCCCCTTCGTATTCCTTGATGAGGATCAGGACGTTGAGGGGAGCCGCTTCAATTTCCAGCAGGCCTTTGACGTCCGTGTCGATAATGCGCTCCTCAGCGGTGCCGAGTTCTTCGCACAGATAGGCGGCATAGCCGTCGCGTCCGCGCGCCACCATTTCGGTTGCAATGGCGAACGGCGTATTGACCGGATCGGTGAGAATGGCCGCCTTGTCGTTGGCTACGACGCGATCTACGGCTTTCTGCAGGCCGCGCCCCTGCGCTGAAACGAACACGGCGTCGTCCCATGGCTCTTTTATTTTGGCAAAGGCATACTGGATGGAGCTGACGTTGGGGATGAATTCCATCTCATCATGGGGCAGGTTCCGCAACAGGTCGCGTCCAATGCTGAAAAAGAGCGGATCGCCCGAGGTTAGAATCACCACGGTTTCGCGCGAGGACTGAAGCAGGTCGATCACCTCGGCCAGGTTGTCGCCGATTGTTTTCTTTTCTCCCTTGTAATCAGGGAAAAGATCCAGTTGCCTCTGTGATCCGACCAGCAGTGCGGCATTCTCGATCAGTTGAAGGGTTCGACGACTGAAGCCTTCCTGTCCTTCAACTCCTGCACCTACCACATAGATTTTTCTGCTCATGAACTGTTTCCCTCTAAAATCTTGGTTTGTCGTCGCAATTCAGCGGATTTATTGTTTTGGGGGAGGAGGTTTCGCTTTGCCTGCTACATTTCGCCTAGCCGGCGGGGCAGTGTGATCTGCATCGCCTGTGCTTCAGGATAACATGCCCTGCCTTCATGGCAACGCAGGGCAGAGCTTGTTATGCCGAAGGAGTCGGCAGTTCAAGCGCCGTTTCGATGCGCTCCCATATTTCGTCTTTTCCCTGGCGGGTGGTGGCTGAAAAAAGGGTAAAAGCATCGACGGGCAGGCCGCAGGTCGAGGCAATGGTTTCAATTTGCCTGTCACGCCGGCTTCGCGCAAGTTTGTCCGCCTTGGTGACCGCCATGATGGTAGGGCAGCCGTATTCTTCCAGCCAGTCGAGCAGGCGCAGATCTTCTTCACTTGGAATCCGCCGGATATCCAGGATGAAAACTACCCCGCGCAGAGTCGAACGGCTTTCCAGGTAAGCCCGTATCATGGGCCCCCAGCTTTTTTTGACCGCCATGGGGACACGGGCGAAGCCGTAGCCAGGAAGATCGACGAAACGGAAGCGCTCATTGATGTCGAAGAAGTTGAGCATCTGGGTGCGTCCCGGTGTGGAAGATGTCCGTACCAGCCCGCGACGGTTGAGCAGGCAGTTGATCATGGAACTTTTGCCCACATTGCTGCGGCCGGCGAAAGCAATTTCGGGTCGGTCGGCTTCGGGGTACTGAACCGGCTTGAGAGCACTTTTCAGAAATACGGCGGAAGAAATCTGCATCGGTCGAAATGAGTTCCTATCTCAGGTGAAGAATAAACTTTGTCTGCTGAATGGGCGGTTGGCTCTAGGTCAGGGTGAGAAACCTTGATGTCAATTCATGCCTGCCGGTTTTCACCCAGGGTTCCGAATGGGCACATGCTAGCACACCCCACCCAGGGTGCGCTAGAAATCCTGTAGGGTTTGAAGATAAATTCCGAGGAACTGATCGCTGGTTGAAGGGTGCAGGACAGGGAAAAATCATTGAATTTTTTTTTGAAAACTGCTAAGGAATAGGGCTGGCGGTGAGCCGTTTAGAAAAGATTAATGGCTGGGCGTATCCATCTCTTCTTCTGCCGTCAGGTTTCATCTGTCCGAGAAGGCTGCGATCCGGATTTGCACGATACTTCAACCCCTGAAAAAACGGCTTGCGCTGAAGTGCGTTATTTGACTGAAGCGTGTGTTTGCGCCGAGCGCGGGACAAAAATTTTCATTGTTCTTTGGATTTCCGCGATTGCATCAACACAATATAAAGGAGACTTTTGAAATGAAAATTTGCACGTGGCTGCGCTTTATCGCCCTGCCTGCGATCATCGTCACTCTGCTGGCGGGCGTCGTTTCCGGAGCAACCACACGCCCGGGGAAGTTCGTAACGATCGAAGGGCAGGAAATCCACTTTTACCGAATTGACGACCGAGACACCATCAAGGGCTGGCTCAACGGTACCGCCATCGAAGTGCCCCTGAATTCCGTCAGCGAGGTCGTTTTTCTCGACAGCCCCAACTCCAGTTACAGTATGTTCGGCAACGATATCAGCTCCGGAGAAGTAGAGCTGAAGCGCAAGCTTGACGGCAAAACCTTTATCCTGCAGGATGCTTTTTTGCCGTCGGACTGTGACTGCACCTTCATGACCTACAGTTACCGTAACCCCTTCACCGATGACATCAACCAGGGCAATACGGCATTGGACGGGTTGCGGCGTATTGTTTTCGAGGACTAGTTATCTGCAGCATTGCTGATACGATTCAAAGGCGAACTTCTTCGGGGGTTCGCCTTTTTCGTAGAAAACATAAATCGCGTGAGTATTCGCCCGACAGTGCGCTGGAGCAAAGTTGCTGTAGCCGGTCAACTCTAAAACCCTTTTACGGGAGGACGTTCCATGTTGAGCCAGACTCTGCAGGATGCATTCAACGAACAGATGAAATATGAATTTTTTTCCGCCTATCTTTACAAGGCGATGGCCGCTTATTTCGAGGCGGAGGATCTGCCCGGCTTTGCGGTGTGGATGCGCTCGCAATCGCTGGAAGAATTGACGCACGGCGAAAAATTCTTCAATTTCATCTGCGAAGCGGGCGGACGGGCCATTATGCAGGAGATCGAAGCGCCCCGGGTTGAATACGCTTCTCCCCTTGAAGTTTTTGAGTATTCACTCGAGCATGAGCGGTTTGTGACGGAGCGGATCAATAAACTGATGGATCTCAGCCGTGATGAAAGCAACCATGCTGCGCAGATCTTTCTGCAGTGGTTTGTGACCGAGCAGGTAGAAGAAGAATCCACTTTCAGCCTGGCCTGCAAAAAGCTCAAGCTGGTGGATGGCGACGGGCGAGGTCTGCTGATGCTGGACCAGGAATTCGGCACCCGTACGTTCACTGCGCCGGCGGGCTTTACTCTGCTGGGAGCCTGATCCTTTGAGCGCCAACCCTGAAAATCCCGGCGCGGCACCGGTCGTTATCCTGGTCGAACCTGCTCATCCGGGCAATATCGGCATGGTCTGTCGCGCCATGGCCAACTTTGGCGCGCATGAGCTTCGCCTCGTCAATCCCTGTGCCCATTGCCATCCGGAGGCGCACAAGTTTGCCGTCTTCGCCTCCGACCTGCTCGGGCAGGCGCGGATATTGGCCTCCCTTGAAGAGGCGATTGCCGATCTGACGATCACCTTTGCAGCAACCCGTCGCGCAGGGCGCTTAAGGGGAGAGTTGACTCCGGTGGGAGAGATGGGGGCACTGTTTGACAGCCTTTCTCCGTCGGGACGCGCCGGCTTTGTTTTCGGGCGCGAGGATGCAGGACTGACCACTGCGGAGGTGAACTTGTGCACCCACGCGGTGACCATCCCCTCTGCCGGCGCCCAGGGGTCTCTCAACCTGGCGCAGGCGGTGGTCGTGTTTCTTCATGAAGCCTTCAAGCTTCGCAGCGTAGCACTTGAAAAAACCGGCTCGGCGGAGGTGGCTTCGCAGGGGGAAGTCAACGGAATGTTTGCGGAGATGGAGTCTGTGCTGTCGCGGGTTGCTTTTGTCAATTCTGCCCGCCCGGAGGCGGTTTTGCATCCGTTGCGCAGCCTCTTTCGTCGGGCACGGCCGACTTCGGAAGAAGTCGGTTTGCTACGCGGCATGTGGAGCCAGCTGGCATGGAGCGTTCGCGACTGGCGCGGCGCTCGTAAGGGTGGGTCATCGCAGTAGGATGAAGTCTTTGGTTTAAACAGAGGTTATTATGGACAGGGTGGTTATTGTCGGTTGTGGTGACATCGGACGACGGGTCGGGCGCCTTGCGTGCGCTCAGGGGGCGGAGGTTGTTGCCCTGGCGCGTTCCGACGACAAGGCCGAATTGCTGGAGAATGAAGGATTTCACGCCTGGGTCGGAGATCTCAATGATCCTTCCATGCTTCCCGATCTCCCTGTGGAAGAGAGCACCGTTTTTTACCTGGCACCGCCTCCGGGAGGCGGTTTTCAGGATCCCCGTACCCGTCATTTCTGCACGGTGTTTTCTGAAAAACCACCTCGTCGTCTGATTTATCTAGGGACGAGCGGTGTTTATGGCGACTGCGGTGAAAGGGCCGTGACTGAAGAAGATCCGGTTTCCCCTGCGACTGCCCGTGCCAGGCGCAGACTGGATGCCGAACAGTGCTTTTGTGCCTGGGGGGAAGAACGGGGCGTGGACGTGATGCGTGTTCGGGTCGCCAATATCTACGGTCCGGGGCGTTTGCCCATTGCTCACCTCAAGGCGGGACATCCATTGCTGCGCGAGGATCAGGCCCCTGCCACCAGTCGCGTTCACAGCGACGATCTGGCCCGAGCGCTGGGGGCCGTGGCCGCGGCCGGCAGGGGGGGGCAGGTCTTCAACGTCAGTGACGCTGAGCCCTGCAGCATGACGAAGTTTTTCAAGGAGGTCGCACGCTTAACCGGAATCCCGGTTCCGGAAGAAGTTGATCTTGAGCGTGCACGGGAAGTGATGAAGCCTCTTCTGCTCAACTATTTTACTGAATCAAGAATTTTGAACAGCGATAAAATTGTGAACGAATTAGGCGTCCAATGGCAGTATCCCTCCTTGAGGGAAGGTCTGCCTGCATCGATTTAAAAAAACGCCGGAGCGTTAAAGCGCTCCGGCGAAGTGTGGTCATGTGAATTGATCGTGGAAAATTTAAGGATTATTTGATGTGACACTCGTTGCAGGCGGTCGGGCCGGCGCCCATGTCGCTATGGCAGCCTTTGCATAATTGATGGGCGATGGTTTTGTCGATCGCAATTTTCTGCGGCGGCATCTCTTCGTGGCACTTGGCACAGGAGAGTGCTTCCGCGTGCATCGGGTGGTCGAACGTCACATTGCCGTTCATCGCCTCGTAAGAGAGGACTGCAGGGGCGGCCACTTCCGTTGCGATGGCACCTGTCTTTTTGGCCCCTTCCTGCACAGCGCTATCCAGAGCGGCACGCCCCTCGTCCACGGCCTCAGCCGTTTTCTGTTGCGCCTGATCGACCATTGCGCCGGTGGATTGCTTGACCTGCTCGGTCATTTCCTTCACCTTCTCGCCAGCGGTTGCGGCGGCATCTTTGGTTGCTTCAACGCTCTTTTCGGCGGCAGCGCCGATGTGCTCTCCCGCCTTTTTCGCTTCAGCAACAGCCTCATCCGCCGCGGTGGTCGGTGTCGCCTGATCCGCAGCATTCTGAATCTGCTCCGATTCAGGGGCCGAAGCCTTCTGCTGGTCTTCGCTGCTGCAGGCGACAAGCGCAGTCATGCAGACAAGCAACACAGCGTTTCTGAACAAAGAATTTTTCATGATTTTTCCTCCTTAGGTTTTGGAAAAGCCAGTCTCTCATCTCCAATGAAAACCAAATACCATTGAGTTTAACAGAAAACAAACGCAATGCTGGCAAGCGAGAAATTTATGCTGACGCGAGAATCAGGGGGAGGGCATAGAATGGGCGTCGGCCATGATTTGCTGCCAGAACGCCCAGTACCGGTTCGGCTCCGCATACAGGGTATTGTTGTGGCCGGCCTGCTCAAGCCAGAAAATTTGCTTGGGGTCCTGAGCCTGGTCGAACAGCTCCTGCGCCATGGACGGTGGAACTATGCGGTCACGCCGCCCATGAATGATATTCAGCGGGGTGTCGATCAAGGAGATCTTCGTGAGATTGTCGAAGCGGGCGTCCAGCAGCCAGCCCAGGGTGGTATGAAGCAGAGGATAGTGATGACGCCCCATGGCCCTGATACTGGTAAAGGGGCTCTCCATCACCAGCATGCCGGGTTTGTCCTCGAGTGCGAGCTGTAAGGCAACGGCCGCTCCTAGAGAGCGGCCGAAATAGATGCGCCACCGCGGTTCATACCCTCTCTCGGTCAGCCAGGCGCTTGCAGCCTTTGCATCAAGATAAAGTCCCTGCTCATCCGGACTCCCCTCACTGGGGCCGTATCCTCGGTAGTTGATAATCAGTACCGGGGTGCCGAGCTGGTGGTGCAGCTGGTAGAGGTTTTCGAGCCGGTGCGAGATGTTGCCGGCATTGCCGTGAAAAAAGAGGATGACCGGCCGATGATCTTGGCCGGGGATGAACCAACCATGAAGCGAGATGCCGTCTTCGCAGACCAGCTCTACATCCTCATAAGCGAGGCCCATTTGTTCGGGGGTGGAGACCAGTTCAGAGTCGGGGAAATAGAGAAACCTGTCCTCCAGCCGGCAACCGCCCAGGCCGAAAACGGCAAGCAGCCCAATGGTGTAGAGAGGTTTGCCGAGGATCCTCATGGTTTACCGCCGCCAGAAGGAGGGGAAGAAGAGAACCATGACGGTGAACAGCTCCAGCCTTCCGAGCAGCATGCAGCCGGTCAGGATCATTTTGCCGAACGTGGAGACATGGGCGTAGTTGTCGGTCGGCCCGACCGAGCCAAGCCCGGGACCGATGTTTCCCAAAGTCGCGATGGCTGCCGCTCCGGCTGAGACCAGATCCATTCCTGCCAGGGACAGCAGCAGAGATGCGGCCACGAAGGTGCCGATGAAGAGAGCGAAGAAGCCGAGGATCGCCTGCATCACGTCCCGGTCCACCGGGCGGTCCCCCAGTTTGACCAGACGAACCGCTCGAGGGTGTATCAGGCGATAGAGCTGAACGTGGGCGTGTTTGAACAACAGCAGGATGCGCGCCACCTTGATGCCGCCGGCTGTTGACCCGGCGCAGCCGCCGACGAACATCAGGGACACAAGCACGTACTGGGTGATCAGCGGCCATTGCTCATAATCGGCGGTGCCGAAACCGGTCGTGGTGATAATGGAGGTCACCTGGAAAACGCTGTAGCGAATATTGTCGAAAAAGGAGGCATACACAGTCCCCTGGTTGAAAAATACCAGAACGCCGGTGGCGCCCAGAACCAGAAACAGGTAGATGCGGAATTCTTCGCTTTTCCAGAAGCCGGAAACTTTGCCGCGCAGGGCGTAATAGTGCAGCGCGAAGTTGACGCCCGCCAGGAACATGAACAGGGTGATGACACAGTCGATGTAGGCGCTGTTATACGCTGCAACAGAAGCATCGCGGGTTGAGAAACCACCGGTGGCCAGGGTGGCGAAGGCATGGCACAGGCTGTCCAGAAAAGACAGGCCGCCCACCATC
This sequence comes from Geoalkalibacter subterraneus, assembly GCF_000827125.1. Lineage (NCBI taxonomy): Bacteria > Pseudomonadati > Thermodesulfobacteriota > Desulfuromonadia > Desulfuromonadales > Geoalkalibacteraceae > Geoalkalibacter > Geoalkalibacter subterraneus. The sequence goes on along the minus strand of NZ_CP010311.1, from coordinate 2,930,271 downwards.
AGCAGGGCAACTTCGGCAACCGTCAGCAGCAGGTAGACCTCCCACAGCAGTTTGGCGGTGTCCTGGATGCGCGGCTTGAGGCGATCTGCCGTTGGGCCCGGCACCTCAGCCTTGAACAGCTGCATGCCGCCCACGCCGAGCATGGGAAGAATGGCCAGAGACAGCACGATAATACCCATGCCGCCAAGCCAGTGGGTCATGGCCCGCCACAGCAGGATACTCTCGGGCAGCGCCTCGATGTGGGTCAGGATGGTCGCGCCGGTGGTGGTGAAGCCGCTCATGGTTTCGAAGCAGGCGTCGAGGTAGCTGGGGATGGCGCCGGAGAGAAGAAAGGGCAGGGCGCCAAGCAGGGCGAACAGGGACCATCCCAGGGTGACCACCGCAAAGCCGTCGCGCACCGAGATTTCCTGGCGTGAGGAAAAAGAGCGGAACAGCAGCAGGCCGAAGCCGAAGCAGATAGCCGAAGCTTCAATAAAGGCCCAGGCCGCTCCATCCTGGTAAAACAGCGAGAACGGAATGGGTGTCAGCAGGGTAGCGGACAAAAAGAGCGACAGGGCGCCGAGTATGCGCAGAACCAGGAAGCAATTCATGGTGAATCCTCAACCAAAATATCCTTCAACCTTCGGCAGGGCTTCCGGCAGGGTGAAGATGACCACGCGGTCCAGGGGCTGAAGCTGCGTCTCGCCGGTGGGGATGATATAGTTCCCCTGGCGCATGATGGCGCCGATGATGGCGCCCTGGGGGAACGTCAGGTCTTTCAGTGGCGTGTTGACGACGGAACACTCTGCCGGCACCTCGATTTCAAGTACCTCGGCGTTGCTGCCTTCCACCGTGGCGAGAGACAGTACCCCACCGCGCCGAACATGCTTGAGGATCACCGCCCCCGCCGCCAGGCGAGGCGATACACAGGCGTCGACCCCCAGCGACGGGGCGAGGTTGAGATATTCAGGCTTGTTGACCAGGGCGAGGGCGCGGCGCGCACCGTGCTTTTTGGCCAGCAGCGAGCACAGAATGTTGGTCTCATCGTCCCCCGTCACGGCCATGAAGACATCGGCGCCCTCGATCCCTTCGCTGACCAGAGTCCGGATGTCGGTGCCCTCGGTATGGATGACCATGGTGCGATTAAGCTTTGAAGCCAGCTCCTCGCAGCGCGTTATGTCGTGGTCGATCAGGTGGACATCGAAGCGCAGTTCTTCAAGCTCCTGCGCGATCTTCATCCCTATGGCGCTGCCCCCCAGGATAAACGCCTTGCGCGAGCGGAGTGCTTTTTCCTGCTCCGGTTGAAGAATGTACTGAATGGCGGGAAGATCGTTCTGGTGGGCGAAAATGAAGATACTGTCGCCCGCCATGATGATGTCGTCGCCCCGCGGGATGATGGTGCGTTCGCCGCGGGTGATGGCGGTGACGACAAAGCGGTACATGCCGCGGATTTCACCGAGTTCTTTCAGGGTCAGGTCGCACAGGGGGCTTTTTTCGTTGATGCGGTAGCCGAGGAACTGGATCTGTCCTTCGACAAACTCCGCCACGTCAAAAGCGCCCTGGCGTGAGGCGATTTTGATCATTTCCTCGGCGACGGCGTCCTTGGGATTAATCAGCAGGTCGATGCCAAGTTTTTCCTTCGACAAGACTGCGCCCTGGCTGGAATATTCGATGCTGCGCACCCGGGCGATGCGGGTCTTGACCCCGTATTCGCGCGCCAGCAGGCAGGCAAGGATGTTGACCTCGTCCATGTCGGTGACGGCGATGAAGATATCCATCTGCTTGATGCCGCCCTGCTCCAGCACTTCTGCGCTGGCACCATTGCCGGCGATACCAAGAACATTGAGCCTGTCCTGGGCCCAGTTGAGGCGCTGTTGGTTGCTGTCGATCAGCGTCACCTGGTGGCCTTCTTCAGATAGCTTCTCGCACAGAAAATATCCGACCTGACCGCTGCCAACGATAAGGATGTTCATATCTGCTCCAACCGCAGGAATGTATTCAGGGCTAGAAAATCGCACATTTCACGAGAATGTGCAAGGCTGTGAGGTTCCGGCCCGGCAAAGAAGCCGGCCGGTCGCTGCAGAAGGTTGAGACCGCGACGGAAAATAAGGTAAGATCTGGAATCAGAAAGGAGAATTCGGTTTGTCGTTTTTTATGGAAATAGCGGAAGAAGATATCCGGCGCGAGCGAAACCGCGCCAGAGAACTGCGCAAAAGCGCCTGGTGGAAAAACAGGATCGCGCAGGGGTTCTGTCACTATTGTGGGGGAACATTTAAGCCCTCAGAACTGACTCTGGATCATATCGTGCCGGTGGCGCGGGGAGGGCGGTCCTCCAAGGGGAACTGTGTGCCGGCCTGCAAGGAGTGCAACAACAAAAAGAAAAATCTTCTGCCGATGGAGTGGGAAGAATACCTGGAAAATCTGCGCCGTGACGACTCGTAGAGAGTCGTCACGACAGTAAGTTTCAGCGTTTAAACAGGGCGGTACGCCATCGCCTTGCGATAGATATCGACATATTTCTGTGCGCAATTCTGCCAGGTAAAATCTGCGGTCATGCCGCGTTTGACGATCTTGAGCCATTGGCGGCGGTTCTGGTAGAGCTCCAGGGCCCGGTCAAGGGCCTCCAGCATAGCCTCGGGCGTGGCTTTGTCAAAAAGAAAGCCGTTGCCCTGCCGGGGCTGCTCGTCGGCATCGATCACCGTGTCGTTGATTCCCCCGCTGCGATGGGCAACAGGCACACTGCCGTAGCGCAGCGCAATGATCTGCTCCGGGCCGAAGGCCTCGTGACGGCTGGGCATGAGGAAGATGTCGCTGCCGGCAAAAATACGCCGCGCAATACCCGTATCCTGCGTCAACAGCACACGAGCTTTGTGGCCATGCCGGTCCTGCTGCGCTGCAAAGAAATCATGAAGTTCGGGCGCAGCCTCCCCCGCGATAACCAGCTGCAATTCCCGCTGCATTAACTGCTCCCAGGCGTCCTTGATCAGATCCGCCCCCTTGGGGAAGGTGAGTGGAAAAGCTGCACCCACCAGGGGAATCAGAGCTTCGGGCTCCAGTTTCATCTCCTTTTGCAGGGCCCGCTTGTCACCTTTTTTGCCGTTGAGGTTGTCAATGTTGTAGGGCAGGTTGAGGTTCATGTCCAGGGAGGGATCCCAGGTTTTGGTGTCGAGGCCCTCAAGGATGCCGTGAAATGCATTGCCGCGCTGCCGCAGCAGTGGGGCGAAGTCCGCGCCCAGATCGGTCAGGCGCAGCTCGTTGCGATAAGTTTGTGAAACGGTGGTGATGATGTCGGCGTGGGTCAATGCGCCCGCCAGAAAGGACAGTCGTCCCTGGTGATTTAACCCGTAGTTCTGATCGGCGGAATCGCCGAGATGCAGACTTTCAATGAGGGAAGAGGGGAATTCCCCTTCGTTTAAGTCGCGGAAGGTGAAGACGGTGTGGATGGGCGCATAGAACGAGTCGTTTTTCAGGGTGGTGCGCAGCAGCACAGGGATCAGGCCGGTCTGCCAACCGTGCAGGTGCAGGACGTCGGGGCGGAAATCCATGCGCCGCAGCAGTTGAAGCACAGCATGTCCGAAAAAGCCAAAGCGCTGGACATTGTCCTCATACGCGTTCTCTCCGTCGTCGTAAAGGCCCTCACGATGGAAGAATTCACGATTTTCAATGAAATAGACCGGCACTCCTTCCAGCATGGTCTGACGCAGCAATCCTTTGTGCGTCTGCCCTTCGATCATCACCTCGACGCTTTTGCGTCCCTTGCGCAGGGTGAAGCCGTTGTCGTCGACCTCTTTGTAGCAGGGCAGGATGATGCGGGCGTCATGGCCGAGCTTGCGCAAGGATTTACCCAGCGCCCCCGCAACCTCGGCCAGTTCGCCATGTTTCGCGTAGGGGGAAACTTCGGGGGAGACAATCAGAATTTGCATAAACAATTCCCTTATTCCCCCGTTCCTGCCGCAAAATGCCGGTGGGGGCTGTTTAGTCCGTGCGGGGCTTTGGAGTCAGTTCCCGCAATCGCTGGACCATGGGTTGAACCTGAAAACCGGCTGCCGCTGCCGCGCTGCTGATACAGCAGGCCTGGTTGTGCAGGGCGGCAACCCCCTCCATCAATGTCTGTTTCTTTTCCTCCCCCAAGGACAGAGCCAGAGCTCCCAGCAGACAAATGCAATCAACAAGGTCGTCAAATCGTTCTTGATCGAACCATTCAATATTCTGGTAAATGTTATACCCAAGCAGTGGGCGGGCATCGCGATCATTGAGCAGGTCGGCAATGACCTGTGTCAGTTGCGCAGCCGTGGTCGGCAGCGGCCGCTGTGCAAGGAGCCGCACGACACGCTCTGCTTCACTCCGCGCCCGTTCCTCACCAAGGTTGAAATATGGCGCCGATCCGCTGGTCAGGTTTTTGGCCCAGACCTCGTCAAACAGGCACCGCCATGCCAGATCTTCGGCGTTCACCTCTTGCCTGCTGCTGTTTTCAGAGGTATCAAGACGGTGCCAAAGCAGCCAGGGCAGCAACAGACGCAGGGTTTCATTGCGTTTGTCGTGCCCGGATGATTTCTTTGTTTTTTTGTCGGCCGGCTTCTCCTGCGAGTCCGCCCCTGGCAGGTGCTGCTGCAGCCAGTTCAATGTTTCGCGATGAGCGCGCTGCCGGCTGCGCAGGCTGCTCAGGCGCTGCAGTGCTGAAATATCCTTCCTGAGACCGGCCGTCAGTTGACCTGAATCAGTATATAATGAAAATTCATCAACAATAATTTTCCAAAAATAACCGAATCTACGTTCGATGTCAATAAGATGTTTGCCACTTTTAATTTTTTCTTTAGTCGGGATTAATGATTTTTCAAGATCAGACAGCGATTCACCTGTCAGGGCACGATCCAGATTTGCGATCAACTCGGCGTAATGCCTGCGGCGCCATAAGCGATCGAGGTCGGCGCAGGGGGCTCCGGAAAGCTCCTGGTAAATGCGGCTCCAGGTGCCGTCATGGTCACGGATCTCTTCAAAGTCGATAAACACCTGGCACTGATAACCTTCGAGTCTGACAAAAAGACCCTGTTCCACCAATTCTTGACCGGTGCGCAGAAATTGCTGACCGCTGACATGTTCTCTGAAGCGGTAATAGATGTGGGAGTCGGATTTCAAATCGAGGCTGTGCCCGAGGGTGCTCTGCTCAAGCCAGCCGGGGTTGCCGGAGGGGTCGACAGCCCAGGCGGCGGTGGTTCGGACCCATCCGGATATTTCCGCGTAACGGTTGTGAAAGACCACCAGCGCGCGCTGATCGCCGCAGCGATTGGAATAGGCGAATACGTTTTCATCGACACCCTGGTCAGTCCAGAAATCGTAAAGGCGGAAATCGCGTGATCCGCTGAAGATGTAGCGCCTGCGCAGCAGCGGGAAAATGCGGCGTTCATGCTCCGCAACCATGCCGGAATCGATCGGTTCATCCCAGTAGGCCTTGCTGTATTCCATGCCGTATTTTTCAGACAGCCCCTCGACCTGGCCGTGGCCGAACATGGGCAGACCCGGCATGGTCGCCAGCATGGTGGCCACGCCGTAGTATTTTTCCCCCTTGCCGAACTGCTCCACTGCCGTGGCTTCATCGGGGTTGTTCATGAAATTGGTAAAGCGCTTGAGAATCTCGTGATTGAATTCGAGGATATTTTTGATGGTCAGGCGGTACTTGGCATTCTCCTCGTTCTTGAGCATGTTCATGAAGGCGCTGTTGTAGACCCGGTGCATGCCCAGGGTGCGCACGAAGTAGCCTTCCATCAGCCAGAAGGCTTCGGCGATCAGCAGCGTGTCGGGAACCTCCGCAGCGACACGGTCGACCACCTCGCGCCAGAATTCCTTGGGGAAGGCTTTTTCGAATTCGGCGCGCGTCATGGCGTGTTCGGCACGGGAAGGAACGCCGGCGCCGCCTCCGGGCTGCGGAAACCACAGACGCTGGAAGTGCTTTTTGGCCAGGGTCATGGCGGCATCGAAACGAATGACCTTGAAGCGCCGCGCGATGTGCAGGATGGTCTGCACCATGGCCTCGCGCACTTCCGGCAGCAGGTAGTTGAGCTGGGCGGTGTCGTTCCACGGCATGTGGGTGCCGTCGTTGCCATGGTAGACATAACGCACCCGACCGTCGCGATGATCGGTGAGCTTGAACACTACCGCTGCATCCGAGTGATCATAATAGCCGTCCTCGATGTGGATGCTCAGTTCGGGGTCGGGGGAGAGGTCGCGGCCGGTAAAGCGATAGCTTGGGTAGGGCGGGTAGTCCAGCTGCACGTACCAGTCGGGGTGTTCCTTAAGCCAGCGTGAATAGATGCCGGTGTGATTGGGGACGATGTCCGAAGCCAGGCGGATGCCGCGCTGCCGGCAGCGTTCTTCGAGTTTCGCCATGGCCTCCTCGCCGCCGAGGTCGTTTGCAATGACATAATCATAGAGGGAGTAGGCGGAAGCCAATGCTTCAGGGTTGCCGCGTATGTGTTTGATCCACTGGGAAACGGTGGAGCGCTCCCAGATGCCGATCAGCCACAGGCAGTTGAATCCCCAGCGCGCAAGCTGATCCAGTTCTTCATCGGGTATCTGATCGACGCGCGTGATGGGGCGCTGGTAGCGCTGTGAAAGCTGATCGAGCCAGACATAGGTCGATTTGGCGATCAGGACGACATTGCTCATCCAGTCGGCATCGGCAGTAAAGGCTTCGGGTTCGGGATAGTACTCGTCCGGTGCGGGGGCGGGACGAAAGTTGGGAATCTCGGTGCGCCCCGGTCCGAAGCCGCGCATGCGGGTCTCTTCCTCGACGATATCGAAAGCGGTCAGGATCTCTTCCTGGATGTCCGGCGGCAGATGATCGCGCCACAGGGTCCGCACAAAGCGCAGTTGCTCGTGCAGGGAGTCAGGCGCCCGGCGGACCGGTTCTTCCAGCAGCGCCAGCAGCGACCGTCCCAGCAGGCCGGTCACGCTCTGATCTTCCAGGCCGCGGTCGATTTGAGCCAGCAGGCTGCGGTAGGCGCTGCGCCGCGTCAATTCTTCGTCGTCGAACAGCTCCTTGATACGCCCCAACGCCGGGTTGGCATTCTGCACGGAAAGAATGAACATCTCCACAAGCACCGCTCTGCGGTTGTCGTCATCGGCGAGAAAGCGTTCAGTGGACAGTTTGCCGTCACGCACTGCGACAGGCGGGAACAGGGCGGTGAATTCCTGAAGGATTTTGTCAAGCCGCGGCGCCTCCAGCCGTTTCTCCCCCAGGGTGATGGCATTCTGTTCCACCCGGCAGTTGTGGTCCTGCAGATAACGTTCGGTGAGATGGCGAAAGACCCGGGTCAGCAGGGCCGCGAGATTAAGCTCGCCGGCCGAGGTTGCCGCCATCCCCCGTGTGCGGTTGATGGTGTCGGCCACCGCGCGCAGGCGCAGCACCAGGGGGGCATGCTGGAAAGGCAGCAGGCTCTCGGAGAGCCCGTAGCGCTGCCAGGCCGCAAGCGACATCTGCAGAGAAAGGTCGAAATAAGGATTGTGACGTTCTGCTCTATCCGGCATAGCCGTTTCCTCCCCATCCCACGCATCGATCAGTGCGTGGAGAAAAATGATTCAGTCCGGACCGCCAACGGCAAGGGGCCGCCGGTAAGGCATGGCGCTATGCTGCCTTCCATGCTTGGCGACCCCTTGTCCGGCAAGGCGGCATTGGGTAGCGATCAGGCGTTGGTGAGCTCTTTTTTCCAGGTCTCCACTTTGCGCCGGTATTCCTCGACCAGACGCTGTGCTTCATTGGGATTGCTGGATTCGGCGATCACATGAGCCACAGGTTGGTGCTGGTCCGGAAGCATCAGCACCCAGCCGTCGTCGAAGTGTACTTTGACGCCATCGATAAAACTGGCTTCATGGTCGACGCTGTCTTCGCTCATCTTGCGCATAATGCCCCCCTTGAGTTCGAGGGAGCAGGGAATCTGAACCTGGTGATAGGCGCGCCTTGGGATGGAGCGCCGTGTTGCTCCCAGGCTCTGGCCGGTGCGCGCCAGCAGTTCAAGTGTTTTGGCTACCGTGAAAAGGCCATCGAAATTTGCATGGAACGACGGAAAGATGAAATGCCCCTGCGTCGAAGCGGCCAGCTGGACGTGCTTGCTTTTGGCCGCGGCGACCAGTGACCGGCCGTCACTCTTGGTGCGGGTGACGGTCAGCCCTGATGCCCGGGCCAGATCCTCCACCGATTGGGGCGCGGGAACGGGCACCACCAGTTCACCTTTCTGCTCGGCGCGGCACACCAGCGCAGCCAGGGTGGTGAGCGCTTCCATGTCGGAGAGTACTTCGCCCTGCTCGTCGATAAGGACGCAGCGCTCCCCGGAAGGCCCGAGCCAGAACCCGGCGTTGGCTTCCAGGGTGACGACAATGCGCGAGAGCTGCTCCTTGGCGCGGCCGATCTGCTCGGCGTTGGCGCCGGTAGTGCCTTCAAGCACATGGCTGTTGAGCTCGATGACCTCGCATCCCAGCTCATTGAGCAGGCTCGGCAGCAGGTCCCCTGCGGGGGAGTGGTTGACATCCACCACGATTTTCGGTTTTGAGGCGCGAATGGCCTCCACATCGAGGGCGCGCAGGTAGCCGTCGCGATAGTAATCGTGTATGCGGGGCAATTCGGAGATGGCCCCCGGCTCGCTGTAATGGACGCGGCGGAAATTCTCCTTGAAATAAACCCGCTCGATTCCCTTGGCCGCTGAAGAGGAAATTTCCACCCCGTCGGCATCATAGAAGATCATTTCGGTGGAAGCCGGATCATCGGCCGACTGCCTGAAGTGGACGCCGCCCACCTCACCGAAAGTGGTGAGCTTGTAGCGCAGTACCGGCAGGGAGATCATCTTGATGTCGATGACATTGACGCCGGTGGAGAGCAGACCCCCGACAAAGGAGCGCTTGAGCATGCGCGAGGCGCGGATGGCGTCGCGTCCGGCCAGGATGAAAGCATCCTTCGGCAGAGTCGAACCATAGGCGGAGCCGAGCTTGGCGGAAAATTCCGGGGTCAGTTCGACGTTGGTCAGGCCATGGACCTGTGCGCCATCGAACAGGGATTTGCGCCATTTCTCCCCCCAGATCAGATTGGTGGTGACGATGGAGCCACCCTCGATGACCTTGTTGGGCCAGATCTTGACATCCTTTTTGATGAAGACTTCGTCGCCGACCGTGGTGTGGTCGGCGATGACGGTGCCTTCCTCGGCTACGACCCCCTGTCCGATCTGGACGTTGTTGCACAGGGTGGCCCCTTTAATGCGCGAGCCCTTGCGCACGTAGACGTTGCGCCACAGGATGACATCTTCAAGTTCGACACCATCCTCGATGATGCAGTTGCGCCCTACAACGCAGTTTTTGAGCCTGGCGCTGCCCTGGACCTGGGTGTTGTCACCGAGGACGACCATGCCTTCGAGCAGGGAGAGATCTTTTTTCTCCACCTGCACGTCGTTGCCGAGATAAACGCGCTTATCGTCAAGGCCGTTCAGGGCGCCGCGGATGTTGATCCGGACCTTGTCGGCGAATACATCGCGGCAGGCCTCCAGGTAAGCGTCGGTATTGCCGACGTCCTGCCAATAGCCCTCGAGGGTGCACCCGAAAAGCGCCGCATCCTCTTCCAGCATGGCAGGAAAGACGTCCTTGGACCAGTCGCGGTTTTCGTTTTCCGGCAGACGCTGTAGAACTTCGGGCTCGAGCACGTAGATGCCGGTATTGATGGTGTCGGAGAACACCTCGCCCCAGCCGGGTTTTTCAAGGAATTTAGTGATGCGTCCTTTTTTGTCGGTGATGACGACGCCGAACTGCAGCGGATCCTTGACCGAGGTCAGGACGATGGTGGCCTCGGCTTTCTGTTTTTCATGAAAGTCGAGGGCCTGGGAGAGGTCGATATCGGTGAGCAGGTCGCCGCTGATAATCAGAAAGCGCTCGTCAAGGTATTTGGCGGCCTGCTTGACCGCCCCTGCGGTGCCGTAGTCCTCCAGCGGAGTCACATAGCTGATTTTGACGCCGAATTCGCTCCCATCGCCGAAATAGTTCTTGATGACTTCGGGTTGATGATAGAGCAGCAGCACCAGCTCGGTGATGCCGTGTTTTTTGAGCAGATCCACGATGTGCAGCATCATGGGGCGGTTGAACAACGGGATCATTGGTTTGGGCATGTTGATGGTCAGGGGATGGATGCGGGTGCCGAATCCTCCCGCCATGATGACGGCTTTCATGACTTGTCTCCTTCACGCTTTTTTGCCAGGAGGGTGCGCACCTGGTCCTTGAGTTCGCTCAGATCGGAGCTTTTGACGACATAGGCATCGGCCAGCCAGGAGGAGTAGTCATCCTTGTATATGCTGAAGGCCGTACTGAGAACAACCGGCAGATCCTTCTTGTCCCGAGCGATCTCTTTGAGCAGGTCAAGCCCGCTTTCCCCCTTCATCTGGATGTCGAGAACAACCAGGTCGAAAGGCTCACGCGCAAGCAGTTCGCGCGCTTCGGCCACAGTGCCGGCACCTGCGACCTCGTAGCCTTCATCTTCGAGTTCATCCGTGTAAAGCAGACGCAGATCGTCCTCGTCATCCACCACTAGAATACGCGGCACATCTTCCTCCTCGGGCCGAAAAAATTGAGAATAGGATCATGGAGCGGGATCTTCATCCCCTGACCTCTGCAGTATAACAACGCACAGCCTGTTTGCAAAACAATCCCGCCGGTTTTCAGCGTAAACAAATCGGGTTTCAACAACATTATTGCCCGGTAGTATGATTTGCGGCATCATGCCCCCATGAACGATAAGCGCTACAATCTTTTCTCGTCTCATCTCAAGGCCCTTTTCGGCGGGCGGGTGCATAAGATTTCGGTGGATGCAGGATTGTCCTGCCCCAATCGCGGCGCTACCCGCTTACGGCCGGGCTGCCTGTTCTGCGATCCAGGCGGATCGGGCGCCGTGGGAATCGCCCGCGGCGCGCAGGTTGCGGAGCAGATCGAGCAGGGCAAGGAAGTGATGCGCCGCAAGTACAAGGCCCAGCGTTTTATTGCCTATTTCCAGCCTTTCTCCAATACCGCAGCACCGGTGGACGATCTTCGGCGGTTGTATGACGAAGCTCTGGGGGTTGAGGATGTGGTGGGCCTTGCCGTGGGAACCCGACCCGACTGCTGCCCCCCTGAGGTTTTCGAACTGCTGGCCGAGTATCACCGCCGCACCTATTTCTGGTTGGAGCTGGGGCTGCAGTCGATTCATGACCGAACCCTGGAATTTCTGCGTCGCGGCCATGATTACGCCTGTTTCAGAGAGGCTTTCGCCCGTGCGAGGGAACAGGGGCTGAATGTCTGCGTGCATGTGATTCTGGGACTGCCGGGAGAGAGCAGGGAGGATATGCTGGCCACTGCCGATGAAATGGCTCGTCTGCAGGTCGACGGCATCAAAATCCACCTGCTGCATGTCCTCGATGGAACACCGCTCGGCGAGCTGTATCGCCGCGGTGAAATTGCGGTATTATCTCAGGACGATTATGTGCAGCTGGTGACCGATTTTATCGCGCGACTGCACCCCCGGACTCTGGTGCAGAGATTGACCGGCGACGGTCCGCGGGATCGGCTGTTGGCTCCGCGGTGGTCGCTGAAGAAGTGGGAGGTCATTAATGCCATCGATGATGCGCTCAAGCAGCGCAATATGCGGCAGGGATCGGATTGCAGGCTGAGCTAGGTCAGGGCTTCCGGGGGGCTAGCGTTTCGGTGCCAAAGTGACGTGATGGGCGGTCTTTGCGGCAGAGTCCGGGGGAGTGTGCAGATCGGCCTGCCCCCAGGAGATCAGCAGCAGGCAGGCCCAGAGCAGGCCGACGGAAAAAACGATGATTTTTGCCATGTGGTTGAATTCCCCGTTCCTTGTCCTCCAGCGAGGTGTTTTTTATCCCGCTGAAATTTTTTCAGGAAAATACACAATGGCGGCCGGAAAAGCAAGTCTCTTGAAGCCTGTCGGGCGGGCGTGCTAAGGTACCACGTTTTCGAAATTTTTCTACCCATCCTTTTGCCGGAACCCTGTTTTCTTCATGTCTGCATTCGATTTTTCCACCCTCAATCCGCGCCAGCTTGAGGCCGTGCGGCACCGCGACGGCCCCCTGCTGATTCTGGCCGGTGCCGGCTCGGGCAAGACCCGTGTCATCACCTGCCGCATTGCCTGGCTTATGAGTGAGTGCGGCGTGGGTGCCGAGAGTATTCTGGCCGTAACCTTTACCAATAAAGCCGCACGCGAGATGCGCGAACGGGTGGAGGAGATGGTCGGCAAAAAGCGCTGCAAACCGATGGTTGTGGCCACTTTTCACTCTTTGTGCGTGCGCATTCTGCGCGAGGATATCGAGGCGCTGGGCTATAAGAAGAATTTCTCCATCTACGGGGCCGCCGACCAGACCCGCCTGATCAAAGACCTCATGCAGCAGGTCGATATCGAAGGGCGTAAATTCGACGCCGACCGGGTACTGTGGGCGATCTCCGATGCTAAAAACCGGCTGATCCCGCCCGAGCAATTCAAGGTGCGCTATCACGACGATTACGAGTATATGGCGGCGGCGGTTTACCCTCGCTATCAGACAGCCCTCAAAGCCTTCAACGCAGTGGATTTCGACGACCTGATCATGCTCACCGCGCGGCTGCTGCAGGAGCACCCCGATGTGCTTGAGAAGTACCGCCAGCGCTTCCGCTACATTCTGGTGGACGAGTATCAGGACACCAACGCCGCCCAGTACCTGTTGCTCAACCTGCTGGCCGGCGGTCACCGCAACCTGTGTGTGGTGGGTGACGACGATCAGTCCATTTACGGCTGGCGCGGCGCCGATCTCGGCAATATCCTCGAATTCGAGCGCGATTTTCCCGGTACGCGCGTGGTCAAGCTGGAGCAGAATTATCGCTCCACCGGCAATATCCTGGCGGCGGCCAATGCGGTCATCCGCCACAATGCCAAGCGGCGTGAAAAGGCCTTGTGGACGGCCGACGGCGCCGGGACGCACATCGACTACCTGCAGTGCGCCGACGAGGAGGACGAGGCGCGCGCGGTGATGGAGCGCATTCACGGGGCGCGCTTCCGGCATGATCTGGCCTACAGTGATTTTGCCATCCTCTACCGCACCAACGTGCAGTCACGGGCTTTTGAGGAGCAGCTGCGCTACGAAAATATCCCGTATGTGCTGATCGGCGGGCAACAGTTTTTCGACCGCAAGGAGGTCAAGGACACGGTTGCCTACCTCAAGGTGCTGGTCAACCATCGCGACGAGGTCAACCTGCTGCGCATCCTCAATTACCCGCGGCGCGGCATCGGCGAAACCAGCGCCGATCGCCTGATCCGCCATTCGGCGGAGCGGAATGTGCCGTTGTGGCAGGTGCTCAAAGATCCTTCGGATATCGAAGACCTGGGCGAAAAGGTGCTGGAGGCCATCGCCCGTTTTGTGGAGCAGATGGAGCGCTACCGGATGCGCTTCAACCGGCACGGACTGATGGTGGAGACCCTGCGGGAGATGATTGCCGAATTCGGCCTTGAGGAGGAAATCTATCGCACGGTCGATGACCCCGCCAAGGCGCGGCGGCGGGTGGAAAATGTCGAGGAGGTGGCCAGCGCCATGGCGAGCTACCTGGAGCGGGAGGAGAATCCCAGCCTGGCCGGTTTTCTTGAAAAAGTTTCGCTGCTCGATGACGACCGACCGGGACGCGACAGCAAAGAAAAAAAGCTGGCACGCGATGCGGTGGTGCTGATGAGCATCCACTCAAGCAAGGGGCTGGAATTTCCCCATGTTTTCCTGGTGGGGATGGAGGAGGGTTTTCTCCCGCACCAGAAAAGTCTCAGCGAGGGGATCGATATCGACGAGGAACGGCGGCTGTGCTATGTGGGCATCACCCGCGCCCAGCGCTGCCTGACCCTCAGCAACGCCCGCCGCCGCAAAAAATACGGTGAGATGCAGGCGCGGGTGCCGAGCCGCTTTCTCGCCGAAATTCCAGCCGACCTTGTCAATGCCGAAGGGGATCGCGAAGCCCCGCAGGCCACCGAGGAGGAGCGCGACCAACTGGCCTCCAAGGCTTTTTCCAATATCATGAACATCCTGGGCGATTGAAAGGCTGTCTCAAACTTTCACCTTCGCCTCCATAAGCGCCTTTCAATTTCATCATCGAGCTTGTCATGTCCTGCGCTTATTTCTGATGTAAAGGGCTCTGCTCTCCTGTTTTGTTTTTCCGAAGCTGTTGGGGTGCTGCGCGAGACGCTGCGCAACTGGGCAGAGTCTTCGAGCACATCTGCCAGTGTGTCGAGACCGGCAGGGTTGCCGCGGGTGCGACGATGCCGAAACAGCGCGGTCTTTTGTGATCTTTCTTCAGGAGTTTTATTTTTGACCTTGCGTTATTCCCTTGATGAAAAACTTTCCCCCCTGCCGCTGGCCCTGTTCGGCCTGCAGTGGCTGGCCGTCGCCCTTCCTTCCCTGATAATCATCGGCCAGGTGGTGGCGACGGTTCATTTCGCCGAGTTTTCGGAACAGATCCTCTATCTGCGCAAGCTCTCCTTTGTGGTGGGGGTGACGATGCTGGTGCAGATTGTCTGGGGACATCGTCTGCCGCTGGTCATGGGGCCGGCGGCGGTTCTTCTTGTGGGGGTGCTGGCAAGTTCTGGGTCCTCGCTGTCCGCCATTTACACCTCCGTCATGGTTGGCGGTGCGGCGCTGGCGCTGGTCAGTGCCCTGGGGATGTTCCGCGCGCTGCAGCAGTTGTTTACCGCGCGTGTGGTGGCGGTGGTGCTGCTGCTGATCGCATTTACCCTGGCGCCCGCTATTCGAGACCTGATCCTCGATACGACCCGCCCCGGGTCACCTTTCGGACGCCTGGTGTTTGCCCTGGTGCTGGTGCTGGTGCTGTTCGGGCTTCAGCAGAAGCTGACACCCCTGTGGCGTTCGACGCTGGTCGTGGGCGGGTTGGTTGTGGGTAGCCTGATTTATCCGCTTTTTTTCCAGCATGCTGGCCTGTCCGAACAGCCGTCACTTCCGTTTGCCGCCGGCTTCTGGCAGAATTTGACCTGGCCGCCGAGTTTCGAACCGGGGCTGATACTGGCTTTCCTCGTCTGTTACCTGGCGCTGGCGGTTAACGACCTCGGATCGATTCAATCCCTCGACGGGATGTTGCGGCCGGGGGATATGGCGGGGCGTTTGAGAAAGGGGATGACAATCACCGGGCTTTCCGGATGCGCGGCCGGGCTTCTGGGAGTGCTGGGCCCGGTGAATTTTTCATTGAGCCCCGGCGTGATTGCCGCTTCTGGTTGTGCGGCCCGGCGCGCGTTGTGGCCGGCTGCCGTCGTTATGATCGGGCTCGCTTTTCTGCCTGGAACTCTTTCCGTGGTGCGGGCGGTGCCGCCTACGGTCGTTGGCGCGATACTTCTGTTTATCCTCAGCGCCCAGGTGGCCGCAGGGCTGATGTCCCTGTATTCCCAAAAGGAGACGGTCGAATTCGAGCATGGCCTGGTGGTGGGGTTGCCGGTTTTAGCCGGCACCATTATCAGTTTCATGCCTTCTTCGGTCACTGAGACTCTGCCTGGACTTACGCGCCCCATCGCGGGTAATGGTTTTGTCGCTGGAGTGCTGCTGGCGCTGTGGCTGGAGCATGTGGTCTTTCGTAGAAAGGCTGCCCAATAGAAAGGCCGCACCGTTGAAACCGGCGCGGCCTTTCTGATCGTTTATGTGCAGATTGCTCAGCTGTTCTCCCCCCAGCCGAGTGCGATCTGATGATTGTCGGACTGGTGTCGGGAAGCCGGTTGCCCCGATTGAACCCGTGCCGCCTGCTGCTGCCGCCGCAGGGTAAAGCGTGCCAGCATCTGCCGCAGGCTTTCGGCCTGGCTTGAGAGCTCCTCTGCGGCCGCAGCACTTTCCTCTGCATTGGCGGTGTTCTGCTGGGTGACCTGGTCGATCTGTCCCAACCCCTCGTTGACCTGCCCGATCCCTTCGGCCTGTTCGCGGGCAGCCGCCGCGATCTCGCCTACCAGGTCGGAAACCTTGGTCACTTCTGCGACCATCTGCTCAAGACTGGTTCCCGTCTCCGCTGCGATTTCGCCGGCGTTGGCAGACTTGGAAACCGATCCTTCGATCAGCTGAGACGTTTCAGTCGCCGCCTTGGCGCTGCGTGCCGCAAGGTTGCGGGCCTCTTCCGCCACCACCGCGAAGCCTTTGCCGTGCTGACCGGCACGCGCAGCTTCGACTGCGGCGTTGAGAGCCAGCAGGTTGGTTTGAAATGCGATCTCGTCGATGACTTTGATGATCTTCGAGATGCTCTGACCTGCTTCTTTGACTTCGTCCATGGCGGCTATCATGCGCCGCATGCGCTCGCTTCCTTCCGTTGCGGCCTGTTTCATGCCGCCGGCTGGATCGTTGGCGCTCTGGGCGTTGTCGGCACTCATGCTGATCTGCGAGGCCATCTCGTTCATGGAGGCGGCGATCTCTTCCAAAACGGCTGCTGCCCCGTTGGCATAGTAAACGCTGCTGAGCGCAACCATGCGAACCCCTGACGTCAGCGCGCGGGCGAAATCCCGGGAGTCGATACGCCCTTCACGCCGCGGGACAGGGATGACTTCAACTCCCCGGCGGTCAAGGTTTGTCCAGGGGTGTATATTGCTTGCTGGGGAAATCCTGATCAGTCTTTTGGGCGGTTGTTGTCACCCTTTTTTTCGCCCCGCAGCATAAAAAGAAGTGCTGCGATGATGCCGAGTATAACCAGGCCGATGAAGAAAGGCCAGATTCGCTCCAGCATAGATGAACCTGGTGCAAGGGCGGTTTCGGAAAATAAAATACCGATGCTCAGCATTGGGCGGTCCCTGATGTCCTGATGAAAAAGGGGGGACGTCCCTCAAGGAACGTCCCCCCATGCAAATGCCGGTCTGTCGATGGCGATCAGGCCACCTCGACCAATTCGATTTCGAAATTGAGATCCTTGCCGGCCAGGGGATGATTGGCATCAAGGGTCACCTTGTCGCCATCGATGGCCGCCACACTGACAATCAGCGGCTGTCCCTGGTTGTCCTGGGTCTGGAGTTGCTGTCCCACCTCGGGATTGAGCCCTTCGGGGAACTGGGTTTTGTCCACCTCGATAACCAGATCGGGGCGGTGCGGACCGTAAGCTTTTTCAGCGGGAATTTGGACATTTTTGGTTTCGCCGACGGTCATGCCGTCAACGGCCTGATCGAACCCTTCGATCAACTGACCGGCGCCGACTTCAAATTCAAGAGGTTCGCGCTCGCGGGATGAATCGAAAACCGTACCGTCTTCGAGAGTTCCCGTGTAATGAACCTTTGCCTTTTCACCGCTTTTAACTTGTGCCATGTTTTCTCCTTTGTTATTGCGTTTAATCTTAACATTAACAGAGAAGGTCGGTTCATGGCAAATAAACCTTGACTTTTCTTGTTTCAGTTCAGTCAAGCAGCGTTTTGAGCTGGTCCACAATGCTGCGCAGTTCCTCAACCTCTGTGCGAAGCGCGCTCACCTCAGTTTCAAGGTTCGAGATGCGCTGGTCTTCAGCAATGATCTTGAGGCGCGCTTCCTCCGGAGGCGCTGTCGACTGTCCTGGATCTTCGGCGGGCGGCTCTCCAGCCAGCAGGTGTGCGTAGCGGCGTTCCTTGTGCCCGCTTCTGCGTTGCAGATGCACAACCAGCGGGGTTGTACGGCTCATCATCTCGCCAAGCGTTTCTTCGACACTCTCCAGATCGGAGAAGGAATAAAGGCGCTCGCTGCGGGAGCGCAGTTCGCCCAGAGTCTGTGGCCCCCGCAGCAGAAGAACGCTCAGAAGCGCAAGTTCCCGTGGTTCGAGGTGCAGCTTTTCTGCGAGGGTGTGCCGGTATTTGGGAACCCGCGCGCTTTCAGCAGACTGCATGGCCAGCCCTGAAGTGCGAAGATGATCGAGGGCGCGCACCACATCTTCGTCGCTGAGTGCCATTACGGGGTTGCGATTTGATTTCTGATTGCATGCCTGGGTCAGGGCATTGAGGGAGAGAGGGTAGTATTCCGGTGTGGCCATCTCCTTTTCGATCAATGAACCCAGGACACGAGCTTCTATTTCGTTGATCTGCAGCTGCATATAAAAACACCTCGCCTGAAAAAAATGGTGAACTCCCATTTGGGTGAGCTCTCAAGCCATTTGGGGAGCGGTATTCAATCGGGGTTGAAAGACAGACTCGAATGAAAGGCTGACCATTGCGCTCTGCTGTGAAAAACAAAAACGGCGCGATCAGTGGACAATCATGAATCGTCCCGACCGCAGCCGTTGAAATTCAGGCATAATGCAGCGCCCTCGCGGGCCGGCTGCCGGAATGAATAAAGACGGCAGGCTTAGAGGGCCTGCCGTCGGAGAGATCTCAGGATGCTTCAGTTGGAGTTTTGTTCCTCTACTTCGTCGAAGGTCCAGTGTTCGCGGCGCTCTCCGACTTCTACCTCAAAACCGTGATCGTCACAACGCAGGATTTTTCCCTCCTCGCTTTTTCGGGTGTTCTTCAGATAGCGGTTGCTGCCGTGCGTGACAGCCTGGCAGATGTTGACGCGTGCTTCTCCCCACATGCTCTCCTCTCCTTGATTGGTGTTGGCTGGGAAAACGTGTCGTATACATTTTAAGGAAATTTTACCTGAAGAAAAGAAAAATCGAACATCTAAGAGTAAAATTTTTCAAATTTTTTCTTTTTTGATTCCTCGACGTAAAAACAACTCGGCCTCGACCCTTGCGGGACGGATGGAATCTGGTAGTCTCAATAAGCGTATGGGGCTTCTTCCTGCAAGAAGTCTGTTGTCAAACAGTCATACCCTCATAAAATGAAAAGGAGAAGTTCAATGCCTCAAAAACTCGAAGTCTATAAGTGCGAAATGTGCGGCAATATCGTTGAAGTGCTGCATGGCGGCGGTGCCGAGTTGGTTTGCTGCGGCAAGGAAATGGTTCTGATGAAAGAGAAGGGTGCGGCCGAGGAAGGCAAGGAGAAGCATGTCCCCGTCATCGAGCGCGCTGAAGGCCGCATTACGGTGAAGGTGGGCAGCGTGCCGCATCCCATGGAGGAGAAGCACTACATCGAATGGATCGAACTTATTGCCGACGGCAAGGTGTACCGGCAGTTCCTCAAGCCCGGCGAGAAACCCGAGGCTGTGTTTGCCGTTGATGCCTCCCAGGTCACTGCACGCGAATATTGTAACGTGCATGGTCACTGGCAGGAGAAAGGCTGATTTTTTCTGCGACCGAAAACGATGCAAAAATGACAAAAAAGCCGGGCCTGTATGGCCCGGCTTTTTTGATGGGAGGTCAGCTTCGCTGCTGGAGTATCCGCAGCATGCGGCGCAGCGGTTCTGCGGCTCCCCACAGCAATTGGTCGCCGCAGGTAAAGGCGCTGAGATATTGTCCGCCCATCTTCATTTTGCGCACCCGGCCGACCGGAACCCTGAGGGTGCCGGTCGCGTATGCGGGGGTCAGGCGCGACAGGGTGTCGGCCTTGGTGTTGGGAACCAGCTCGACCCATTCGTTGTCATTGGCCAGCAGGTTCTCAATGTCGGCAATGGGGACATCCTTATTGAGCTTGATGGTCAGTGCCTGGCTGTGGCAGCGCATGGCGCCGACCCGGACGCAGATGCCGTCGATGGGGATCGGGTTGCTGTTGCGGAGAATTTTGTTGGTCTCGGCGCAGCCTTTCCATTCTTCGCGGCTCTGCCCGTCTTCGACTTCGCGGTCGATCCAGGGCAGCAGGCTGCCAGCCAGGGGATAGCCGAACTCGTTGACCGGCATATTGCCGCTGCGCAGAGCTTCGGTGACGCGGCGGTCGATTTCAAGAACCGCGGAGGCGGGGTCCGCCAGCAAATCGCTTGCAGCGCCGTGAAGCACGCCCATCTGTGCCAGCAGCTCTCTCATGTTCGGTGCGCCTGCGCCGGAAGCGGCCTGGTAGGTCATCGAGGTCGCCCATTCCACAAGGCCGGCGCGGAAAAGCCCGCCCAGCCCCATCAGCATCAGGCTGACGGTGCAGTTGCCGCCGATGAAATCCTTGACGCCGCGCTCAAGGGCTTCATCGATTACATTGCGGTTGACGGGATCAAGGATGATGACGGCATCGTCCTCCATGCGCAGGGCGGAGGCGGCGTCGATCCAGTACCCCTGCCAGCCTGCCTGACGCAGGGCGGGGTGAATTTCCTTGGTGTAGTCACCCCCCTGGCAGGTAATGATGACGTCGAGTTTTTTCAGCTTTTCGATATCCGAGGCGTCCTCAAGCACGCCGGCGTCCATCGGTGCTTTGCGACCGGCTTGCGAGGTTGAAAAAAAGACGGGCTCCACGCCTTCAAGGTCGTTTTCTTCACGCATGCGGTCGAGCAGGACCGAGCCGACCATGCCGCGCCATCCAATCAGTCCGACTTTCATCTAAGTGCTCCTGTTGAGTTGTGTGGTTTTGTCAATGAAACAACCAAACACTAATGCTAACCGATTTTGCGGCGAAAAAAAACCGTCCCGGTAAGAATTTTTTCAACCGGACGGGAGATGGGGCACATTCAAGCAGGAGAAGGGCCGGTGGTTTTCATCCCTTCGTCACGGCGATCCTGGGCGCGGGACCCGGTCAGCGCATCGATGGTGTCGCCGAGTTCCCGGAATTCCAGGCCGAGGTGGACGATGCCGCTTTCCTCATCCCGTCTGATGCGACGCACCGTCGCTTCGGTTGCCGCTTCCCGGTTCCAGAAAGGTTTGCGAAACCGCACCTGAACAGTGCTGCCGGGTTGAAAAGAGACGCCGCAGTCGACAGACAGGCCCTGACGGCTGAGATCGGTGGTCACTCCGGGAGAGGATTGGTCATTGCCGCCGTCGCAAGGGACAACTTCAACAATGGAGCGAACCCTGCGTCGGTCGACGCGGCGGCGGTCCGATTCGGAAGGCACCACCCGGTTGCGGCGCTGTTTGGCCTGATAAAGGCGTTGATCCGCCTGCGTCAGAAGTTCCCGCGGAGACTGGGCATCTTCCGGGTAGGTCGCGACACCTGCACTGATGGTCAGGTTGCCGCTCTCCATCAATTCCTGACCGATAAAGACGGTTTTCTCCATCATCTCCCGAATTCGCTCGGCAATGAGCAGAGCCTGGCGGGGGGCGACCCTGAACAGCAGCAGGGCGAATTCTTCGCCGCCGTAGCGCGCCGCAACATCGTAATCGCGGATGTTGAGACGAATGATTTCGGCAACGCGGCGCAGGGCATCGTCGCCGGCCAGATGTCCGCAGTGGTCGTTGTACTGCTTGAAATGGTCGAGATCAAGCAATACGATAGCGAAACGGTCGCGCGGACCGCGTTTTTTCCAGTTGAACTGGTGTTCAAGACGCGCTTTGAAGTATCCCTGGTGATAGAGGCCTGTCAGCCCGTCGGTGATGGAGGCGCGCCGTACCTCCTCGAGATCATGCGCTTCCAGAATACGTGGATCCCTTAGAATCCGTGCCTCGCGGTGGAAATAATCAACCAGAGCGGCTCGAAGGTGGCATTCGTTTTTGGAGGGGAAGAATTTCCGGCAGTGGTTCAGCATGGCTTCCCAGTGTTTTTCGGCGTCCGCAGGCGGCAGGTCGAGCCCTGCCAGAATGCGCAGTGCCTGACTGTATATGTCTGGTCCCCGACGATCGGCAAGTTGCTCAATCCCTGTAACAAGCGCGCGGTCATCATGACCGGTATCACGAAAAAGCGAGGCAATCTCGTTGTGCATAACAAAAACTCCCTTGGACTCCAACGACCTTTTCATCATCTTTTCTGGAATGATTTCCGGCAAAATAGCATTCATAAGAGGTAAAAGGCCAGATATTTATATTCATTAAAGGTGCGGGAATCAAGGCTGTTTTTTCACGAGGGTACAGCAAGTGCTGCGTTCACCCCGGGACAGACTTGACACCGATTTTATGGTGATTATCCTTTGAATTCAACTCTCTACGAAAGGAATGACCACATGGCGACGGTCAAGGGTGACCCCATGGAGGAACTCAAGATGATGCAGGAACAGATGGATCGGCTGCTTGAGCGTACTCGCGATCAGGCGATTGATTCACCTGCGGATGAAAGCGGCTGGAAACCGCCGGTCGATATTTTTGAAGAACCCGAACGGCTGGTCGTCCTGATGGACGTTCCCGGTCTGGCGGAGGATGCGCTTGAGATTGAACTCGACGGATCGTGTCTGCGGGTAAGGGGAGAACGCGTGCCGGCACAGGGGGGGGCAGAGCGGACGTTTCATCGTGTTGAACGCTCCTGCGGAACCTTCCAGCGGGTTTTTGCCTTGCCGGCCATGGTCGACCGCGACAGGATCGAAGCGGCGTGTGAAAGGGGGGTGCTGTTTATTACGCTGCCCAAGCTGGTCGAAGAAATGTAAGCCCCTGAAAGGGTGAGGATGATGACTGTGTGCGCCACATGCCGAGGCCGGATCGGCGCGCTCGCTCTTCGGCGGCGAAAAAATCATCTTTGCGGCTGAAGTCAAATTTGCGGTAGACCGTTGCCATGCCTTTTTCCAGCAGCAGATGGTTCAGGCAGCGGCCGTCGGGCAGCATGACATAGGCCAGCAGCCGGCCGTAGCGGTCACGGCGCGATCCGTCAAATTGCAGTGTGACCTGTCGCCCTTTGACCTGCTGGATATTGAAATCGAGAGCCGCACGCGCTGTGCGGCGCAGCGCGGAGGACGGGATATTGAAATTGTCCCGATAAAAGCGATCGCGGGCTGAACTTTCCATCTCCGGGCAATCTATTCCCAGCAGTCTCACCTTGCCCAGCCCTCTGACCTCCAGTGTGTCTCCATCGTGAATCCAGGTGACCTGTCCCTGCAGTTCGTCCTGCTCAGTGCAGCCGCCGGCCATGGGAAGCAAAATGATGATCAGACCAATGATCACCCGTAAAAAAGAAACGGCGGTCATCTCATCGCCCCCAGAACAGGCGGGTGAAAAAACCGGTTCCCATTCCCCATAGCAGCCAGACAAGAAGAATGAAGAAGGGGGTGAGGTTCCCCAGGGACAGGCCCAGCAGGCCGAGGCCGTCTTTCGGGTAGGCGTGCAGCAGGGTGTAGGCGCAGGGCAGCGGCGCGATCCACAGTCCCTTGCGGATCCAGTGACGGCGACGGCGGGGAGACGCGACGGTCGGGTAGTAGAGCAGCCCCCAGAGGCCGCCGTGCAGCAGGCGTGGATAGAGCCAGTGAAAGCTCCACTCCGGGGCAAGACGGACACCGGCTGCTGCGGTTATGCCCCACTGGCCGGCGATCCACAGGCCGAGACTCGCGAGAAGTGCCCCCATCAGGCCCGCGCAAAAACAGCAAGCCAGCAATGCGCCTTTGCGATCCATCCTTTTTTCTCCATAGGTCTGTATCGGCAGGGTGCTACAGAACCTCGTTCATACTTCCGGTGCGGTAACCCTGCAGGTCGAGGGTCACGTAAGTGAATCCTGCCTGTTTGCAGACTTGCACCAGTTCCTGCCGCAGGTCGGGATTTTCAAGCACTGCGGTAAGTCCTGCACTGGAGAGTTCGATGCGCGCCAGGTCTCCATGGTAGCGTACCCGGTAAGTGTCAAAACCCTTGTCCTTGAGGAAGTTTTCGCAACGGGCCACCTGCTCGAGGCGGTCGGCCGTGATTTCAGTCCCATACGGAAAGCGTGAAGAAAGACAGGCCAGGGCCTGTTTGTCCCAGGTGGGCAGGTTAAGGCGGCGGCTGAGTGCCCGGATATCGTCTTTGGTCAAACCGGCTTCCAGCAGAGGGGAGCGAACCTGCAATTCCTGAGCGGCCCGCCGTCCCGGACGGTGGTCCTGCAGATCGTCCAGATTGGAGCCGTCTGCAATGGTTTCGAGTCCCAGGGCATCTGCATGCCGGCGGCACAGGGTAAAGAGTTCTTTTTTGCAATGATAGCAGCGCAGCGGCGTGTTTTCGGAAAATCCGGGTATTTTAAGCTCGTTGCTGTCGACGACGATCTGTCGTACTCCCATTTGCCGGGCCAGTTCGCGGCTTTGTTCAAATTCATGGAGAGGATAGGTCGGCGAAGTCGCGGTGAATGCCGCGACTTGATCCGTCCCCAGTACCTCCCGGGCGACCCTGAGCAGAAAGGTTGAGTCAACGCCGCCGGAAAAGGACACCAAAATGGAGCCGCAGTTGCGAAGAATCTCCTGCAGGCGCATGTATTTATCATCAAGCGTCATGTGGTGATCTGCCCGTTACGGTACTTAATCGAAAATTCCGGTAGAGAGATAGCGCTCGCCGGTGTCGCACAGCATGGTGACGACATTATGGCCGGGGCCGAGCTGTTTCGCCACCCGCAGTGCGGCGAAAACGTTGGCGCCGGAGCTGATGCCGACAAATATTCCCTCTTCCCGTGCAAGTCGCACCGCGGTCTCGATGGCATCGTCGTTGTCGACGGTCATGACGTCATTGTACACGGCGGTATCGAGAACATCCGGGATAAACCCTGCACCGATCCCCTGGATGCGATGCGGCCCGGGATCTCCGCCGCTCAGAACCGGTGAATCGGCGGGCTCGACCGCCATGATCAGGACTTTGGGATTTTTGGCGCGCAGTGCATGGCCTACGCCGGTAATCGTTCCGCCGGTACCGACGCCTGCGACGAAAGCATCGATGCGTCCTTCAAGCGCCCTGATAATTTCTGGACCGGTGGTTTCTTCGTGAACTGCGGGGTTGGCGGGGTTGCGAAACTGCTGCGGCATAAATCCCTTGCGCTCCGCAACCAGGGTTTCCGCCATCTCGATGGCGCCGCGCATTCCCTGTGAGCCCGGGGTCAGAACCAGTTCGGCCCCATAGGCGCCGAGCAGTCGGCGGCGTTCCTGGCTCATGGTATCCGGCATGGTCAGAACGAGCTTGTATCCCTTGACGGCGCAGACCAGAGATAAACCGATGCCGGTGTTGCCGCTGGTCGGCTCGACGATGGTGGCGCCGGGTTTGAGGTGACCGTCTTTTTCCGCCTTCTCGATCATGGCCAGGGCAATGCGGTCTTTGACGCTGCCGCCCGGGTTCGCTGATTCGAGTTTGCCCCATACGGCGGCGCTGCGTGTTCCGGTGAGTTTGTTCAGACGAACGAGGGGCGTGTTTCCAATCTGCCCCAGGGGGGTTTCACTGGTTGTGGTCGGCATAAGATCTCCTTGAGGTCAACCGGTCCGTGCGGGAAGAAAAAGTTGCGGGCTTTACGAGAGCTGGATTGTTAGATAAAATACATAAAGCGGTGGTCCAACTCTTTCTCCAGGCCCATCTCTTTGCCCTTGTCGCACAGGTCTTTCAAGGTAATGGCTTCGAAATATTCATGCAGTTTGCGGGTAGCTTCCTCCCACAGCCGCTGTGTGACGCAGACATTTTCGAAATCGCAGCAGGTGGTGCAGTCGCCATTCTGTTTCGTGCAGGGAACGAGATTCATGTCACCCTCTGCGGCAAGAATGATCTCCTTGGCGGTGATCTCCTCGGGCTTGCGGGCCAGAAAATACCCGCCCTGGGGTCCGCGGCGGCTTTTAAGCAGTCCCGCTTTTTTCAGATCCTGGAAAATCTGTTCCAGGTAGCGGGGTGAAATTTTCTGGCGCCGGGAGATGTCCTTGATCTGCACCGGCAGGGTTCCTGCATGATAAGCCATATCAAACAGTGCCCGTACGCCGTAGCGGCTTTTGGTAGAAAGTTTCATGATATTATCCTCCGTTTTTTGCAGATTAGAATTCTAATAAAGTTTATGTTCAGCGTCAAGAATTAATCCCCCTCTTCGCTGGAGACTTGCCGACGCCATGGTAAAATATAGATGAGACTATGCACCGGAGAGCTAAAAAAGATGCAGTTACTTTTTTCCCGTTATCCTCATCTTGCCGCCTGCCCGCTGGCCCTGGTCTCCTGGAAAGGGGGCGGAGGCCGTGTCGCCTGGCGGGTCACCGGCTGGATCGG
Organism: Geoalkalibacter subterraneus; assembly: GCF_000827125.1. Lineage (NCBI taxonomy): Bacteria > Pseudomonadati > Thermodesulfobacteriota > Desulfuromonadia > Desulfuromonadales > Geoalkalibacteraceae > Geoalkalibacter > Geoalkalibacter subterraneus. The sequence goes on along the minus strand of NZ_CP010311.1, from coordinate 2,904,435 downwards.
ACTCGTGAGTGGGAGTCCGACGCGGCTGAGTTTCGCATTGCGTGGCGACGAGCAGGATTTTGACGAAATGCGCTTCCGGCGGGATTTTGCCGTCAATGTGCCGCGAAGAGCTCTGGCGGCATTTCTGCGGCGCCAGGGGGTCATGCAGTCCGGGCATGTTGGTGCCTCTGATCTGCCCCTGTCTTTTGTGCCGGGGGCCATTGTGTCAAGTCCCTGCCTGGACGATTGCCCGGTTATTTTTGAATGCCGCGTCCACCGGATTCAGAAGGAGTTTGAGCGGGTGCGGATCACCGGGGATGTCTTTGCGGTTCAGATCGATGGTGCGTTGTACCGCGATGATGCTTTTTCGGCGATCGGCCGTATGACTTCCTGCCTGGGGCAGCATGAGCCTTCGGCAAGCGCCGTGGAATAGCCTCCCTCCGGTTGGGCACGGCTAAATTTTTTTTAAATCATTCCTCGTCCCCGCCCTTTAACACCGGCTGTTTCTGCAATCTTTTGTAGTAGAAATTCTGTCCGTAAAGGACCGCAACGGGATTATGTCCTGTGACGCGATCCTTGACCACCAGGGTCGACACTGGTGCTTGCGAATATTTGCTGAACAGCATATCGTGGCCGACACACAGCCCGATGATCAGGTTCATGTCGGTTCCGCTCCGGTTGAGCAGCTTGGCCTGTGCGATGGGGTTGCAGGCGGGCTCAAAGGTGCCGGGGCGAACCTTGTCATCCTCCTCCAGGCCCAGTTCGAGCTTGTCGATGCGTCCTGCCTTGCAGCACACCGAAAGAGGTTCCAGACCCTGGGCATTGAGGATCTCGCTGAGCCGGTCCGTTTCGTCCAGCAGGCCGATACAGGTGGCGATGCCGATTTTTTTCCATCCCATCAGCTTGATCAGGGCGATGGTGTCCTCTACCCGGGTCCAGCGGGCGTTGACCGCGTCACTCCCGGGGACCGGCTGGTAGCAAAGCCCCTCCACTTCCGCCGCGACCCGAGCCAGGCGCGCATCTTCGTCGTTCCCGGTGTAGGCGCGGAAAGATTCTTCAATCAGTTGCGCTTCCTCTTCCGACGGGCAATAGCCCGGGGCGCTCATGCCCGCTTCCGGATTGCTCCAGCAGTAGGTGGTCCCGCTTTTCTTCCATACGGCACCACAGCGGTTGCAGCTCAAAGGAGCCTTTTTTTCTTTCTGACTGGATGACATGAAGCAACTCCTTGTCTTGGCGCGCAAACGAGAACACCTCCACGCGGCTAAAATATCAAGAATGATGAAGGCTCAATCTTACCACGAGTTGCCGGGGTATCAAAAGTCGAAATAATTTTGTTTGGCTCGGGTTAAAATCTGCGTGACCGCTTGTTTATTTGTGTGATCTTGTCGATTGAAATGCTGACCGGTGGTGCGGTTTTCCTTGAGGATATGGTCATGCAGATCGATTGGCTGGTGCAGCGTTTTGGTCCGAAGGCGGTTGCGCTGGGGTCTGATTATGGTGGGTTTGAAGGGGCCTGTCATGGGTTGGAGGATCACAGCTGCTGGCCGAAGCTGGCGAACTCCATGGCGGCGCTTGGATATCCTGCTGAAGCGACAGGGGATATTCTGGGTGGCAACTGGCTGCGCATCTATGAGGGTCTGCGCTTGTAAAACGATCGGGAGAGGAGCTGCCACCTCGTTGAAGTGAGCGGATAGCAGTGCATTTGAGTGGCGCAGGATGGGGGCTGTGCCTGTGCCCCGGATCTGACGAAGATTGCTTTCTGCTAAAAGACCTGCTCGCGATTGCCGTATTTTTCCTGCAGAGCACCGAGCACCATGTTGAGAACGGCTTTCTGCCGTACTTCATGTTTGTTCAGCACCGCCAGGCAGCTTCCCATGGGAAAGCGGCGGTGCAGATAATCGGCATCGCGCCCGGACAGGATAATGATCCGACTCTTGCTCACGCCCTTGGCGACCGCATAGGTCAGGACTTTTTCTCCATCGATAGTGGGCATCTCCAGGTCGAGCAGCAGCAGCTTCAGGTCGGGATTGATCTGCGACAGGCCGCAGACGGGATCGAGACAGGTGGCGATGCTCAGCCCAGGAAAACTCTGGTGGACATGGTTCTTGAGGAATTTGACGAATCCCGGATCGTCATCGATGATGAGAATGTCGCTCATGGAGAATCCTTGAGGGCGTGCCCCGGGCACTAATTCGGTTGAGAGAGTTTCTCAGCGATCTGCTGCACGACGATGGCGTTGTCGGGCGTTGCCGGCAGGGCAAGGCCCACACCGCGCAAGCGCGGCTGCTCTGCATCCTTGAATATCTGCAGGATGATAAAGCCATCCCCCACCATTTCAAAATCCGCGCTGTAAACCCGCTGAAAATAATCGTTGCGGCTTTCCAGGAAAGTCATGTCGCCTACTGTAACCATGAACTCAAACCAGAGAATGTCGTCCTGATTGAGCTCCATGGATTTTACCGGACCGAATTCGCCCATTAGAAACTGCAGGGCGTTGCTGATGACGTTTTTTTCTTCCCGTTTCTGCTGGGCCGAAAAATGCTCAGGCAGCAGGTAAAGGGAAGAAATGCCGCTGAAATTCTGTGTCTGAAGATAGCTGGTTGTCATTTCGGTGACGAATTCGTAATCCGTGCACTGGGCCTTGCCCGGCACGAACATCAAAGTCAGGCAGAAGCAGGCCGTGACCAGTGCTGTCTGGAAATAGGTGTTCACGATGGCGTCCCCTCCGGTCGTGGAAATTTTAATGTCGCTGCAGCTTAATTCGGCAAATTCCTGCGCCATTATCGCCCGGCCTCAAAAATGAGGCAACCGTGTTTGTTCACGCCGTTTGTATACTTCTTGGGGAAAACGGCTGTTCGATTAGTCGAAAATCTTGACTGCCCTTGCAGAAAGTCAGAAATCGTTTGATGTCATGGTTTTTCGATAGCGCTCGGGTGTAACCAGTTCGCGGTTGCTGAGAATCATGCTCTGCACCTCGGCGATATACTCTTCTCCACGCTCCGAGTAGGCGCCAAGTCCCTGTGCCAGGACGAGAGGGTCCGGGTTTTCGTTCCGATGACGGGCCTGAGCACGCAGCGTGCGCAGTTTGCGATAGGCCCGGTGAGTATTGATGTTTTTGAGATAGGCGGCAACAGCAGCGTTGATACTGTCGAAAACGGCAACCTCATGGCTGAGGCCTGATTCCCGTTGCTGTGGAACCATGCCGCAGCCCGGCGTAAAGCACCATTGTCCGAACAGGTTGTTGCCCTCCCTTGCGAAACGTGAAGCACCCCACATCGATTCGTTGGCCGCCTGGGCCAGGACCAGTTCCAGCGGCACAACGTCGATTCGCTTCAGTAACTGTTCAGCGGATGCTTCCGCAGGCAGGTCGTACTCATCGCGCAGCTGCTTCAGCACATTTCCGTCGCCGGTTTCCAGTGCTTCGGTCAGATGCGCGCGCTGGGCGCGGATGCGGTCGTTCTCAGCCACAACGATCGGTCCGAGAAAGGAAAAGAATCGCTGCTTTTTCTCCTGGACAGAATCTATGCCGCTTAAATCCAGGTCTTCGATGGTGACATGGGGCACCTGTGAAGGTGCCTGCCGGGTGAGCAGGCTGGGCAGCAGGGCAACGACCACGCCGGCGGTCAGAATCCCGGCCATGATCAGTGTCGTTAGAAGATTGAGCCTGGGTCGGTTCACGCGAAGTTCTCCATTTAATGGGGCGTTGTCCTGGAAAAGACGTTGATGACGATGACTCCCGCGACAATCAGGGTGATGCCGATAATGGCTGCCAAATCCGGGATCTGCTTGAAAGCCAGTGCGCCCACCACTGTAATGATGGTGATACCGGCACCGGCCCAGATGGCATAGGCGATACCGATGGGGATGGTTCGCAGGGCGATCGCCAGAAAGTAAAAGGCTGCGCTGTAGCCGGTGATGACGATCAGGCTGGGACCGAGCCGGGTGAATGCCTCAGAGGACTTCAGGGCACTGGTGGCAATGACTTCGGCAATGATGGCGATGCTGAGGTAGAAAGCGGCCAAGAGAAATCTCCACAATGAAAAAACGGTGGCCTGAGGGGCTGCCGATACGGGGTTCACATTATCAAACGCCGCGATTATGGACAGAAAAGGCCGGGTTTTGCAACCCGGCCCGGAAGAAATAAGTTTTGAGAGTGTCTTCGTGATGATCTGCCAGGGTCAGTTGTTGCGAACCTTCTGCTCCACAGGTTGCTTGCTGCCCTGGGCAACGCCTTTGACCAATCCGAGCATTATCAGAACGGCAGGAACAAGTTGTGCGACAATGATCAGGCCGCAGAAGCCGAGGAAAACCCATACGACCAGGCCGCTGTGGTCTTCGCGTCCGGCGGCGAATGCGGGTGAGGCGAAGCTGCTCAACATGGCGATGGCGGCAAATACTCTGGCTTTCATAGTGTCCTCCTTCTGTATGGTCCGTAAGGGGTGAGGCGTGAGGAGTGAGAGGGCTCAATCCTCACGCGCCCTGTTCTTTGCTTGATTCTTTAGGTTGTCAGTGCGACACGTGTTTCGCTGCGGGGCTGGAAGTAGCCAGGCCTTTGATGACCGAGCCGATAACCAGCAGACCGGGGACAAACTGTGCCACGATAATCAGGGCGAAGAACCCGAGGAACAGCCAGGTCAGAAGTCCCGAACCCTCGGTGGCGCCGGAAGCGGCAAAAGCTTGTGCGGAAGGGGCGAGCAGCGCGGCGATGGTCAGATGCAGAGTTTTCATAATGTCCTCCTTGGCTATGATGAAGTTGTGTTGTATTTGACTTTCTATAAGAGCATCGAGCGTGCCAAGTTTGAGAAAAGATGCGTAATGTTTTTTAAGATATTGAAAACGTTATAAAAAATTGAATTTTAAGATTTTGGCGAAACCGGCAGGTTGGTGGCGCGGTGAATAAATTTTATATACATTCAAGGTCTGCAGTAAGGGGGTGCCGAAAAGCGAGCTTTTGCGTAACATGCTGGATCCTCTAAAAAAAACAGTTTCTGAGCGGGTGTATGGTTAAAACATACGGTGCATGATTAAGCGAATGTACATATAAAACTTCAGGCAGCCTTTCCCTTCTCGATCGTCCGGATTTGCTGGTTTGAAATGATCGGCTGTGTTACTTTTGAATTTCATTTTAACCTGATGAATGATCGCGGCGGAGAAAAGTGCTGTGAAATTCAACACATGGAGGTTGTATGCAAAATTGGGGCGACGGTGGGCCCTCGGCTGATGATCTGGAAAAGAAGATTATCGATATCGGCCGCAAGCTTAAGAAAGAGTTCCGACCCAACAAGATGCTGTTCGTCATACTGGCGGGGTTGGTGGTGGCTTTCGGCATCTACAGCAGCTTTTACAAGGTTGACACCGAAGAGACCGGCGTCATCCTGCGGTTCGGCAAGCATGTCGGTTATTCCGATCCCGGGCTGCATTTCAAGATTCCCTTTGGAGTCGACAAGGTCTACCTGGTTAAAACCGGTCGCGTCTTCAAGGAGGAGTTCGGTTTCCGCACGGTCATGCCGGGTGAGCGTTCCTCCTATACCAAAAGAGGGCTGGAGGAGGAGTCGTTGACCCTGACTGGCGACCTCAATGTCAGCGACGTGGAGTGGATCGTGCAGTTCCAGGTGGTCGATCCGTATAAATATGTTTTCCGGCTGAAGAATCCGGTGGAAACTATTCGTGACATCAGTGAAGCGATGGTGCGCAAAGTGGTCGGCAACAGCAACGTGACCGATGTCCTGACCACCGACCGAGCTCTGCTTGCCGCGCGTATCCAGGAGGACGTGCAGGATATCCTCAATGAATATGATATCGGCGTTCGCGTGGTGACGGTCAAATTTCAGGATGTGACGCCGCCTGACCCGGTAAAAAAGGCATTCAACGAGGTCAATGAGGCGGAGCAGCAGAAGGAGAGTATGATTTTCAAAGCCCGTGAACAGTTCAATCGCGAGGTGCCGCGTGCCCGCGGCGAGGCGAAAAAAACCATTGAAGAGGCCGAAGGTTATGCCATTGAGCGCATCAATATGGCGATGGGGGAAACGAACCGTTTCCGGGCTCTGCTCAGCGAATTCCGTAAGGCTCCCGAAGTGACCAAGCAGCGTATCTTCCTTGAGACCATGGAAGAAGTTCTGCCGCGTCTCGAAGAAATTTATGTCATGGACGAGGGCGGCAGCAACCTGCTGCCATTGCTGCCCATGCGCAGTGAGCGCCGGGGAGGTGGCCAATGAAAGCGCCTGTGATTGTTGGATTGGTGCTGCTGATTCTAATTGGTGTCGGCAGCAGTGCCTATGTGGTCAACGAGGCCGAGCAGGCCATTATCACGCAGTTCGGCAAACCGGTGGGGGATGTCAAATATGCCGGTCTGCATTTTAAGATTCCGGTCATTCAGGATGTGCGCCGTTTCGAGCGGCGCATCATGAAATGGGACAGTGCTCCCAACCAGATCCCTACCAAGGATAAGCGTTTCATCTGGGTGGATACCACCGCGCGTTGGCGCATCGTCGATCCGTTGCTGTTCTACCGCAGTGTCGCCACCGAGCGCGGTGCCCAGGGACGTCTCGACGACATTATTGACTCCGTGGTGCGCGACGCCGTATCGGGTCGCCTGCTGGCGGAACTGGTGCGCGGCAGTGATTATGAGAAACCCCGGGGGCTGGAAGATGAGGAAGAGGTCTTCGAGTTTGAAGGCGAGGTGGTAGAAGAAAGCGAGTTGATCGGACGCGAGGAAATTCTCGACGACCTGCTCGAAAAAGCCCGTGCCAGCGTGCCGGAATATGGTATTGAGCTGCTCGATGTGCAGATCAAGCGGATCAATTATGTCGAGCAGGTGCTTGAGCGGGTGTATGAGCGCATGGTCAATGAACGCAACCAGGTTGCCGCCGAGTATCGCTCCGAGGGTGAAGGGGAAAAAGCCGAGATCCTCGGCAAGATGGAACGTGAGCTGAAGGAGATCCGCTCCGGTGCTTACCGCACCGCCCTGGAGATTCGCGGCAAGGCCGACGCTGAAGCCGCCTCCATCTACGCCGGGACCTACAATGAAGACAAGGATTTCTATTCCTTCCTGCGGACCCTGGAATCCTATAAAAAAGTCATCGGCGAAAACGGCCGCCTGGTCATCGGGACCGATTCCGACTACTACCGTTACTTGAAAGAGATCAACTGACGCATCAGCGGCGGTCCGCGTCCCTTAACCGGGGGCGTGGACCGCGACCAGTTGCAGGGCCTGGTCGGCGGGCATTAAAACTGCCTGCGGGCTGACGTAGCGCACTTCGCACATGAGGTCGAAGTCGATCCTCTGCCGCACCACGGCGCGGATATGGTTGATCAGTTCCAGCACGTCACGGCAACTGGCCCCGCCGCGATTGACGATGAAATTGGCATGAAGGGGTGAAACTTCGGCGCCGCCGATGCGCATCCCCTTGAGGCCTGCATCTTGGATGACCTTGCCTGGCGGGCCGACCTGGGTATGCATAGCGGGGGAACTCAAGAAGACCGAGCCGCAGTTGGGTTGCTTGCGTGGAAATTTATGCCGACGTTCCCGCAGGTCTTCCACCATGCGGCGGCGTATCTCCTGCGGGTCGCCGACGGGACAGGTCAGTTCAACCCGCGTGACTGCAGCGCCGGTGCCTTGCAGGGCACTGCGGCGATAGTCGAAACGGCACTCTTCGCGGGTCAGGACCCGCTCGTTGCCCGTGCGGTCAATGATCCACACCCGACGCACATGATCGCCGACGGCCTGGCGATGACTGCCGCCGTTCATCATGACCAGGCCGCCGATGGTGCCGGGGATACCGATGATATGTTCCAGGCCTGTCAGCCCGGCACGTCCCGCGCGGCGGGCGAGCTGCGGAACCCACGCTCCCCCTTCGGCGACAATGGTCTGGCCGTGGATGGAGATGCGCCCGAGGCGGCGGCCGATTTTGAGTACGATGCCACGCACCCCCGCATCATCGAACAGCAGGTTTGAACCTTCGCCGATGACCAGCAGGGGGATATGTCTGTTGTGCGCGAACTCCATCAGCCGTGCAATCTGGTCGGCATCGGCGGGCTCGACAAACAGATCCGCCGGGCCACCAATGCGCCAGCTGCAATGCCGCGACAGGGGTTCATCTGTCCTGATCACCCCGACGTCGAGGTGCGCCAGGTTCGAATCTTTTACGTTGTCGGAGTGCTGACAGTCCATAGTCGTTGTTTTTTACCTTGATGGAAATCTTTCCCGTATAAAACACCGGACGTTGAAAAGACCTCAAGAAGATAGCATGAGGATTTTTTTTTTGCCAGCATGGGACTGATTTGAAATTTTTGGCAGATTTATTGCTTTTAATTGTTTTTTGTTATGAAATATTTTCATCTTTGCTTTCAGCTTCTCTTTTTTCTTCTGCTCGTTTTTTCGCCTGCCATCTGTGCGGCAGCGGAAAACCGGATCAATACCGGATTTGCGCCCAGCGCTGCTTCGCTTTTTCCTGATGCTGCCGCAGCAGAACGATTTGGTTCGGCTTTGGCCGATGCGCTTGACGCTTCGGTCAGCGTTCGGCTGTTCGACGATGTCCACAGCCTGCCGGAATGGCTAAACCGTTTTCGCGCCATTGACCTGAGCCTGATCCCTCGAAAAACTCTGCAGAATCAGCCCTCCGGCCGGCTGTTTTCCCTGCTGACGACCGATACCGATGAGGTTTTTGTCCTGCGCCAGGGGATCGCCCCCGCACGGCGCGAACACATTGCCGCTGCGATTCGTGAGGTGCTGTCAGAAGAAAAGCGGCATGTCTCTTCTGAACCCGCAGCTTTTTCGGACCGTGAGGACGCCCTGCGGCAGGAAGCCGTCAAACAGGCACGGGATGGTCATCTGGAAGATTCTCTCGAGATCCTGAAACAACTCTACAATCGCAATCCCGCCAATAGCAAAGTGGCCTACGACTACCTGACGGTGCTGGGATGGGCTGAGCGTGATGCCGAAGTGGTCATCCTCGCGGATTCCATGGAATTGGACAAGGCTCCGCTGCACGTGGTGGACGTTGTGGCCAAGGCGCTGCGCAACCATAAATGGTTTGAAGCTTCGGCAGCTTTGTACGCGGAGGCCATGCAGCGCTGGCCTGATCATCTTCCGTTTGCGTTGGGGCGGCTTATGGCGCTGGCCGATGCCGGAGAGGTGGAGGCGAGCCGCCGCCTGGTTCGTCAGTTGCAGAATCGCCATCCGGAGCGAAGAGATGTCCTTTCGGCCTGTGTGTATGCTGCAGAGCGCGCCGGAGATCATCTCACCGCTTTGGATCTGCATCAACGCCTGCTGGTGCTCAACCCCGCCGATCCCGACGCTTTACTGGGACGGATTCGCGCTCTGAGGTTTCTGGGAGCGAGCCACCTGGCCCTGCACTATGCCGAGAAATTTCCCGGACTGCTGCAAAAAGCTGATCTGCAGCGTCTGCATAATGATGCTGCAGCACATCAGGTGCGCTGGGGAAGCTACTCCCCTGAGGCCGAGAAAACCCGGTTTCTGGAAACAGATCAGGCGTTGGAGCGGATTTCAGCGAATCTGCGACGCCTTCATGCGGCTGATAATGCGCCTCCGACCCTGGTGCGGCAAGGACGCATCGACCGTATGGTTGCCCTGCGCAACCGCGTGCGCATGCCGGAGGTTGTGACCCTATATCAATCTTTGCAGCGCGAAGATGAGTTCCTGCCTGCTTATGCTCTCAAAGCCGCTGCGGATGCCTACCTCTACCTGGAGCAGCCCGAGGCGGCCTACGATATCTATCAGCAGGCTCTACACCTCGAGCCCGATGATTTTGAAACACGGCTGGCGCTGTTTTATGCCGATGTGGAATTGGAAGAATTCGACCGTGCCATCACTCGCATCGACCGTCTTTTCGCGGAGGTGCAAGCAGAAAAAAATGCCGATCGTCAGCGTTTGACCGCAGAGTTGACGACTGGTTTGGCCCGAGTCTTTGCAGGAGATCTGCCGGAGGCCCAGAGCCGGATCGAAACGTTGCATGACCATGCACCGCTCAATCCTGATCTCAAGCAGGAACTGGGGGGAGTTTATGCGGCGCGTGGGTGGCCGCGCAAAGCGGAATCGATTTTGGAAAACGGCCTGCTGAACAATCCGGACCATCGTGGTCTGCAGATCGCCAGAGCTCACAACCGTTTTGATCTGCGGCAGTACGGTACCGCACAAGCGGCTGCTGAAGATCTCTATGGGCGATTCCCGGAGGATAAACATGTGCAGCGCCTTGCGCGCCGCAGCTATCTTCATGACCTGCGTGAATTGCAGGTTGAGGCGGGCTACAGCGACAGCAGCGAGACCGATTATGGCGGTAACGAACTGCGCCTGGGGTCGACCCTCTATTCCTCTCCGCTGAAAGAACATTACAGGCTTTTTGCCGGGATTCTATGGTCGCGTGGTGATTTCGCCGAGGGGCGCGGCATTGTTCGCCGTTATCGCAGCGGCCTGGAGTATCGCAGTCGCCGCCTGGAGGGGAACGCCGAAATCAATTACACCGCGGCGGGAGCAGGCGGTGTCGGTGTGGGCGTAGCGGGTCTCCTGCATCAGGATGATCAGCGCTCCTGGCCTTTTGCCGTTGAAATTCGCAGCAGCGCTACACCGACCCGCGCCCTGCGCAACGGAATCGATGCCGATGCGATCCGCTTTGGTTTTGTCCATCGTGCCCATGAGCGGCGCCGCTGGTCGCTGGGGACGGGACTGATGGATTTCAGCGACGGCAATCTGCGCACGCACCTGCGGGCGGACCTGCGGCAGCGTGTCGTCACGCGCCCCCATTATCATCTCGACGGGGTGGTTGATCTCTATGCTTCTTTCAACAAAAAGAGCGATGTACCCTATTACAGCCCGCAGCAGGATGCTTCCGCCTCTGTAACACTGGACAACACCTGGCTGCTGTGGCGGCGCTACCAGCGCGCCTTCCGGCACCGGCTCGCCCTGACGGTTGGGGCCTATCAGCAGCAGGGTTACGGAACCGGACCTCTGCTCGGCGCCCGCTACGAACACCTGTGGCAGGCCGATGGTCGGTTCGACCTGGTTTATGGTATCGGATGGCACCGTCGTATCTATGATGGCGATCCGGAAAACGGGGTGGACGGCGACCTTTCAGTTCGTTGGAGATTTTAAGTATGTGGCGGTTGATGGTACTGATCGTGGCACTTTGCTGCGGCCTGATTTGGATCCCGCAGCCCGCTTGTGCGGATCTGATCGCGCTCTGTTATCACGATGTAACCGATAACGTCGTGCCCGACGACGATATGAGCGTGTCACGCGACAACCTGATTGCCCACTTCGCCTGGCTGAGGGAACACGGTTATCGCCCCGTATCCATCGATGATATCTTTGCGGCCCGCAGCGGGGGCCAGCCTCTGCCGGAAAAGGCGGTGCTGTTGACCTTCGATGATGGCTACCGCAGTTTTTACCAGCGGGTTTTCCCTCTGCTCAAGGCTTTCAATTACCCCGCAGTGCTGGCCCTGGTCGGCAGTTGGCTTGAAACGCCCACCGGTGAAATGGTGCGTTATGGTGAAAGCCGTGTCCCGCGCGAACTCTTTATGAGTTGGCCGCAGCTGCGGGAAGTGGCCGAATCGGGGCTGGTGGAGATTGCCTCACACAGCTATGACCTGCATCGGGGGATAATCGCCAATCCCCAGGGCAATGAGCTGCCCGCTATGACCGCACGGGCGTTCGACCCTGCTGAGAACTCCTACGAAAGCGACGGGGCCTATCGGGAAAGGCTGCGCGAGGATTTCAAGCGCAATCGTGCGCTGCTCGAGGATAAACTCGGGCTGAAGCCGCGGGTCATGGTCTGGCCTTACGGGCAATACAATCGCATCGCTGTGGATCTTGCTGAAGAGGTGGGAATGTCTCTGACCTTTTCCCTCGCCTCAGAGGGGGCAGGGGGGAAGGATCCGCGCGTGGTGGGGCGGGATCTGGTGCTTGGCAATCCAAAGGCGGCGGATTTCGTCTGGTCTCTGCGCAACCGCAGCCTGCACCGGAATTTTCCGCGCCGGGTGCTGCATGTGGATCTCGATTATGTCTTCGACGAAGATCCCGTTCAGCAGGAAGATAATCTTGGCCTTCTGCTCGAGCGTGTGCTTGATCTTGGCGTCAACACGGTCTACCTGCAGGCTTTTGCCGACCCGGACGGTGACGGTGTTGCGGATGCCTTGTATTTCCCCAATCGCCATCTGCCCATGCGTGCCGATCTGTTCAACCGGGTGGCCTGGCAGCTGCGCACCCGTACAGGGGTGACGGTTTATGCGTGGATGCCGGTTCTTGGGTTTGCCCTGGATATGCCCGGGCATCTGGTTCTTGCCCGTAGCGGTGATGGCCCAGACATGCCCGCACCCGAAGCCTATCGTCGCCTGTCCCCCTTTTCAGGGGCCGCTGCGCGGGTCGTCGGGGAGATCTACCGGGATCTTGCCAAGCACGCCGCCTTTGCCGGTCTGATCTTTCATGATGACGCTTTTCTGTCCGATTACGAGGATGCAAATCCTGCAGCCCTGGAGGCTTACCGCCAAGCAGGGCTGCCGGAGTCATTCGCTTCAATCCGTGAGGAGGTCGGACTTCTCGAGCGTTGGACCGAAGTAAAGTCTCAAAGACTCAACGGCTTCATTGCTGCACTGATTGAGGATGTTCGGGTCTATCGCCCGGAAATAAAGACAGCCCGCAACATCTTTGCCCGCCCGGTCCTTGAACCGGCCGCCCGCCACTGGTTTGCTCAGAGCCTGGACGGGTTCATGGCGCAATACGATTATCCCGCCATTATGGCAATGCCCTACATGGAGGAGGCTGAAAATCCCGACCAGTGGTTGAAGAAGCTGGTGGAAGCGGTGGCTGCCGTTCCAGGGGCCCTGGACCAGGTGGTGTTTGAACTGCAGAGTCGCGACTGGCGTACCGGACAGCCGGTTGACGGATCAACCTTGGCGCGGCAGATGGAACTTCTACAATCTGCGGGTGTCAAGCACTACGGATATTATCCCGATGATTTTCTCAACAACCGTCCAGAGGCGCGGCTGGTCCGGCCGCAGATCTCAAGTCGTACTATCCCCTATAGGCCTTGATTATGCTGGAAGTTCTCGACACTGTCCGAGATTTTTTTATTGCGTTTCTGTTTTTCTATCCCCTGTTCATGGCCTATTTGTGGATGATCGGGGCGGTTTACTACTACTGGCGGCGCGAGCGGGGGCGCCCCTCTTACCGGAATGAGCCGAAGCTCCCTCATTATCCCGGTGTCTCACTGGTGGTGCCCTGTTTCAATGAAGGGGCTCATCTGGTGGAGACGATTGAGGCGCTGGCTCGGCAAACCTACCCGAATTTCGAGATCATCGCCGTCAATGACGGCAGCAGCGACGAAACCGGTACGACCCTTGACGCACTTGCCGCTGAGTATGAGTGCCTGCGGGTGGTTCACTTTACCGGCAACCAGGGTAAGGCCATGGGATTGCGTATGGCGGCCATGGTTTCGCCGCATGAGTTTCTGGTCTGCATTGATGGAGACGCTCTGCTCGACCCCCATGCCACCACCTGGATCATGAGCCACTTTATCAACGGCCCGCGAGTAGGGGCGGTGACCGGCAACCCGCGCATACGGACGCGGTCGACGCTGCTGGGAAGAGTCCAGGTCGGAGAATTCTCCGCCATTATCGGAATGATCAAGCGGGCCCAGAGGATTTATGGACGCGTTTTTACCGTGTCGGGTGTGGTTTCCGGGTTCCGCAAGTCGGCCTTGCACCAGGTGGGCTACTGGGGGCTTGACAAGGTGACGGAAGATATCGATATCAGTTGGAAACTGCAGATCAACCACTGGGATATCCGCTTTGAACCCAATGCCCTGTGCTGGATTCTCATGCCCGAGACCCTGCGAGGTCTGTGGAAGCAGCGCGTGCGCTGGGCGCAGGGCGGCTATGAGGTGCTGCTGCACAATCTGCCGCGCATGTTCCGGTGGAAGGTGCGCCGCATGTGGCCCGTGGTGCTGGAGTTTCTGGTGGCCATGGCATGGAGCTACAGCATGCTGGCTGTTGCGGTGTTGTGGCTGCTGGGCTGTTTTCTTCCGCTGCCCGAATACCTCGCTCTTCCTTCCATGATCCCGGACTGGCCGGGCGTTGTTCTGGGACTGACCTGTCTGCTGCAATTCGCCGTGAGTTTGACCATCGATGCGCGTTATGAAGGCGGACTGGGACGCTATTACTACTGGATGATCTGGTATCCGCTCGCCTTCTGGCTGATCAGCCTGTTCTCCTCTATCGTCGGGCTGCCGAGGGCCATTTTTAAGCGTAGAGGGCGGCGGGCGACCTGGGTCAGCCCGGATCGGGGGATCGCCGGAGAGAATGCGGGAGAAGGATCATGAAACCGCCCATTATCGAAAATCGACGCGGCGCAGACCCCATTCAGCGTTACGGGCAGGGAGCGCTGACTGCCGCTTTCTGGTTCGGCTTCGGCATGTTGCTGCGGCCATTGGTGACTTTTGCCGCCTGGCTGATGGGGGGACATTTTCTGCATGAGGCGGTCTGGACCAATGAGGGGCTTGTCAGTCTGGCGCGAGTGCCCGCCATGTATGTGGTCGTCGTTCTGTTGATCGGGGCCGGCCTGACCGGGTGGGCGAGCTACAATCTGCTGCGTTTTCGGAACAATGAACGCCGAACGCGCCAGCCCGATCCCGTGACTCCCGAACAAATTGCCGGTTTTTATTGTGTTTCTGCGGGTCTGGTCCATCGATGGCAGCGTGCTCGGCGTATCGTTATGGCTCATGACGAGAAGGGCCTTCCCGTTTCAAACCGTGCAGAAAGAGATTCCCGTTAATTCGGGATGAGGTGCCGCAGAACCGCCAGGTAGTGGAGGACTGTTCCCGCCAGGACAAAGAGATGCCAGATGGCATGGTGAAAGGGCAGTTTTTTCCAGGCGTAGAAGATCAACCCGAAACTGTAGAAGAGTCCGCCGGCCAACAGCAGTTTCAGCGCGGGGTGCGGAATATAGGTCGTTGCAGGTCCCACTGCGAATATGAGCAGCCAACCCATGGCCAGATAGATCAGCGGCGCGAGAATTTTGAAGCGGTGCACGAAAAAGAATTTGAACACGAAGCCGACCAGCGTCATCCCCCATACCAGCCCTAACAGCGTCCATCCCCAGTGTCCCCTCAGATGTACCAGGGTAAAAGGGGTGTAGGTTCCGGCGATCAGCAGGTAGATCGCGCAGTGGTCGATGATTTTGAACAGCCGTCCGAATCGCGCATGAAACTTGAAGATGTGATACAGGGTAAAGGAGGCATAGGAAATCACCAGAGTCGCACCAAAAATGGCACAGGAGACGATGTGCCAGGAGTTGCCGTGGCGAGCAGATTCAGCAACCAGAAGGATCAGGGCGGGGATACTCAGGATAAAGCCGATCCCCGGTGCCAGGATGTTGGCATACTGCGTGATGCGGTAATAACGCGGATCCATAGTGCGGCTTTCTCCGCGTGAAGGTAGCGGTCTGTATTGACATGACGAGTTTCTGCCGAAGAGCGCTCACTGAGGAGTCAGGGCGCTTCGCCCAAAAGCCGCTCCATGATATCGAAGGCGGCCCGGCGCCCGTCCGCTGCTGCGGTGACTGCCAAATGTGCGCCCCGGCTGCAATCACCGCCTGCATAAACTTTGGGGTGAGAAGTGCGTCCGGTTTCGGCATCGATCTGCAGGCACCGTTTCTCGGTACTGATGCCGGCTTTGCTGAGAAAATCGAACTCCTCCACATCGAATCCCAGAGCCAGGATCAGGATGTCTCCCAGAATGCAGTGCTCTGACTTCTCAACAGTCTCCACCCGTCTGCGGCCGCTTTCGTCCGCATGACTCAAACGAGTGCGGATCACCTCGATGCCGGTCAGTCGCGCATCCTCGTTGACCACGATGCGGGTCGGCGAGCGAAGGAAGAAAAATTCAGCTCCCTCCTCCACCGCATTGTGATATTCCTTGCGGCTGCCGGGCATGTTCTCCTCGTCGCGCCGGTAGACACAGGTCACCGTTTCAGCACCTTCGCGAAGAGCGGTGCGTACACAGTCCATGGCGGTGTCGCCGCCGCCGATGACCACCACCCGGCGACCACGGACATCGAAGCGGCGGTGCATCTTGCCGCCGGAAAGACGGGTCTGGACCTCAGACAGAAATTCCATCGCCAGAAACACGCTGCCATGACGTTCGTGCGCCAGTTTCGGCAGCTGCCCTCCGCAGGCACCCACCCCTAGAAAGACCGCATCATAATCCTCCAGCAGCTGTTCGAAGGCAATCTCGCGTCCGACCTCCCGGTTGAGGTGCAGGGTGAGCCCGGCACGGGCCAGGATTTTAAAGCGCCTCTGGACGATTTCCTTATCAAGTTTGAAGTTGGGAATGCCGATAGCCATCAATCCGCCGGGGATGCTGCTGCGCTCGAACATATCGACGCCGATCCCTGCGCGCAGAAGAAAGTGTGCGCATGAGAAACCTGCCGGACCCGATCCGATCACCGCCACCCGCTGTTTATGGCGAATGCCGGGGAAAGGGATCTCAAGACCATGGGCAAAGGCGAGATCGGTGATGGAGGCTTCAATGGCGCCGATGGTGATGGCGCCGTAGCCGTCCTCCAAGGTGCAGGCTCCCTCGCACAACCGGCTCTGCGGGCAGATGCGCCCCAGGATCTCGGGAAAAGGGGAAGTCTCGTTGGAGAGCAGAAAGGCGGTCTCCAGGTCCTCGTCTGCGATCGCCCCAAGCCACTGGGGGATGGCGTTGCCCAGCGGGCAGCCAAGCGTCGCACAGAATGGGTCGCCGCACTGGATGCAGCGCTCGGCCTGAGAAGCGGCCTGAGCCCTGTTGTAGAAACGATAAATCTCCTCAAAACCACGCACCCGCGTCGCAACCGATTTTTTCTGCGGCTCGTGCCGGTTGGTATCGATAAAATTCTGCATGGGCAGTTCCTGTTTATATTGGGGTTAGCCACAAAGACGCCAAGTGCGCGAAGAAGACCTTTTTAACGGAGAGACGCGAAGATGAGGAGAGAAAACAAACTGTTGAATTGATTCACTTATCTCCAAGCAGGGGCTGAAATAATTTTCTTTTCTCTCCACCCTCTGCGTCTCTCCGTTGAAGGGTTTTTCTTCGCGTCTTGGCGCCTTAGTGGCGCTCATTCTTAATCCCCTTCTTTCGGGTTCAGCGGCGCTTTCATATCCTTGGGCGTCACCATCCAGAAATAGGCCAGTTCCTCGCGGAAATTGTCGAGGATGCGCTTGGCCTTGGGGCTGCGGGTCCGGTTGTGATAGCTGAGCAGGATTTTTTTCAGATAGATCTTGCCTTCGCTGTCGTCGTCCACATCGATGCGGCGCGCCTCGACCAGTTCACGGTTGAGCTTGTCGATGAATTTTTTGGCCCGGTCGTAGACGAATGCGGCGCCGCCGGTCATGCCTGCGCCGAAGTTGATGCCCGTGTCGCCGAGGATCACCACCGTGCCGCCTGTCATGTATTCGCAGGCGTGGTCGCCGGTCCCCTCAACCACTGCCAGTGCGCCGGAATTGCGGACCGCGAAACGCTCACCGGCGGTGCCGACCACAAACAGCTTGCCGCCGGTCGCGCCGTAAAGGCAGGTATTGCCGACTGCTGACGACCCTTCGCGGTAGATGGCGGGATTGATGACAATCCTGCCGCCGTTCATTCCTTTGCCGACGTAGTCGTTGGCGACCCCCTTGAGTTCGATATTGACGCCTTCGATCAGAAAGGCGCCCAGCGACTGCCCGGCGGCACCGTGCAGACGAAAGGTCACGGCCTCCCGCGGCAGGCCGGTATTGCCGTAATACTGGGCGATTTCGCCACTGGTGAGGGTGCCGAACGCGCGGTTCGTGTTGCGGATGCGCCGCTCGATCACCACCTCGATACGTGGGTCGCGAATGACCGGCAGGACTTCCTGCAGAACCTCTTTTTCAAACGCGTTGTCGTCGAAGGGATCATTGCGCCTGGTGCGCAGGCTGCCTCCTTCAACATGCTGCAGCAGATTGGAGAAATCAAGGCTGGCAGCCAGGGGCGCATCGACGACACGCAGCAGATCGTTGCGCCCGATCAATTCGTCCAGGGAGCGGAAGCCGAGAGAGGCCATGATCTCACGCACGTCTTGCGCAACGTTGCGCAGGTAGGCTACGACCTTGTCGACGGTGCCGACAAAATGCTCGCGTAGAATATCGTCCTGAGTGGCGACACCGACAGAGCAGCGATTGAGGTGACAGACTCTGAGCATTTTGCAGCCGAGCATCACCAGAAGGGCGGTGCCGAAGCCGAAGGTCTCGGCACCGAGCAATGCGGCCTTGACGATGTCCGTACCGGTTTTGAGGCCGCCGTCGGCCTGCAGGACCACCCGTTCGCGCAGATCGTTGGCCTTGAGGCTGTTGTGGGCCTCGATCAGTCCCAGTTCCCAGGGGTTGCCCGCATGCTTGATGGAGGTCAGCGGTGCCGCACCGGTACCGCCTTCACTGCCCGAAACGATGATGCGGTCGGCATAGGCTTTGGCGACCCCAGCGGCGATGGTGCCGACGCCGTCGCTTGAAACCAGCTTGACACAGATCTCCGCCCCGGGATTGATCTGCTTGAGATCGAAGATCAACTGGGCCAGGTCTTCGATGGAATAGATATCGTGATGAGGCGGCGGTGAAATGAGCGTGACGCCGGGCATGGTATAGCGCAGGGTGGCAATGAGGGGCGTGACCTTGTTGCCGGGAAGCTGCCCCCCTTCACCGGGCTTGGCGCCCTGGGCGATCTTGATCTGAATCTGTTCGGCGCTGCGCAGGTATGCCGGTGTAACACCAAAGCGCCCCGAGGCGACCTGCTTGATACGGCTGTTGCGCACTGTAGGGTAACGGGCCGGATCTTCGCCGCCTTCGCCGCTGTTGGAGTGGCCACCCAGAATGTTCATGGCCTCTGCCAGGACTTCATGGCATTCCGGCGAGATGGATCCCAGCGACATGGCCGCCGAATCAAAACGCCTGGTGATCTCTTCCACCGACTCCACTTCCTCCAGGGGAACGGCAGAGCGGGAGTTGTCCCAAGTCAGAAAGTCACGCACGAAACGCAGGCCGCGACCTTCGACCCAGCGACGGAAATCAAGATAGTTCTCCCGCTTGAGATCCGCGGCGAAGCGATGCATCAGGACTATGGACTGGGCATTGAAGTCGTGGTGTTCGCCCAGGGGGTTGTTCTGAAACCGACTGCCGAGCTCAATGGGGTAGACCGGCTCCATATGACTGCGTTTGAAAATGCTCTGGTGGTGATGATCCAGGCGTTTCTCGATCTGTTCATAGCCGAGTCCGGGCAGATGCAGTGCCGTGCCGGGGAAGCACTGCGCAACAACAGTGCGGTCGAGGCCGATGATGTCGAAAAGGGCCGCGTTGCGGTAGCTCGAGACGGTACTGATCCCCATTTTCGACATCACCTTGAGAATCCCCTTGGTCATGGCTTCATAGATGTTTTTCAGCGCCCGCCGAGTCTCGCGCTGAGACAGCTCGCGCCGTCTGCACAGCGCATAGCCGGTGCCGTAGAGCAGCCAGGGGTAGATGGCTGTTGCGCCGTACCCCATCAGGACGCAGGCGCTGTGGGGGTCAAGAACTTCACCGCTGACGACGACGAAGTTGACCCGGTGGCGCAGCTTTTCGCTCAGCAGAAGCTGGTTGAGGTATCCGACTGCCATGGCCATGGGGATAATTTTGTGGTCGGCATCGAGACCCCGGTCATCGAGAATGACAAGGCGCACATCCTCCTCGCGTATGGTGCGCGTGACCTGGTCACCGAGTTGCCCCAGGCTTTTTTCTAGGTCCTTTCTGAAGGTTGTCGAGAAGAAGGCGTGTCGATAGCAGGGTTCGAAGCGCGGTTTGTTCGGATCGCCAAAGGACAGCAGTGCATCGAAGATATCCCGTGAAAGAATGGGGGAGATGCTTTTCAGGCGGCGGGCCCGTTCCGGCGTCTCCACCAGCGGGTTTCCGAGCCCGCCAAGACCGATCGTGGCCGACATCACCGATCTTTCGCGGTACGGATCGATGGGCGGATTGGTGACCTGGGCAAAGCGTTGGCGGAAAAAATCACTGAAGGGGCGCGCCTCGGAGGAAAAAACCGCCATCGGGGTATCGTCCCCCATGGACCCGGTCGGCTCTTTGCCCGCTTCGAGCATGGGGCGGACCATCCCTTCGAGGGTTTCATGGGTGAGATGGAAACAGCGCTGCTTCAGCGCGAGATCCTCCGGTTGGTAATCGCTGAAATCGTTGAACTGCAGCTCGATAAACTCCTGCAGATAGTAGGTGCGGTCGGTCAACCACTCGCTGTAGGGCTGGGAGTCCATCAGGTAACGATCGATGTCACGGGAGGTGAAGAACTGTCCGGCTTCAAGATCGACGGCCAGCATTTCTCCACTCTGCAGACGCCCCCGTTCGCGCACCTGCTCCGGCGGAATGTCGAGCACTCCGTATTCGCTGGCGACCAGCAGCCTGTTGTCCGTGGTCAGGGTGTAGCGTGCCGGGCGCAGGCCGTTGCGGTCAAGAACGCAGCCGACATGGCGGCCGCCGGTCAGGCTCACCGCCGCAGGACCGTCCCAGGGCTCATAGGCCGAAGAAATGTATTCGTAAAAGGAGCGCAGGCGCGCGGGCATATGGGCCACGTTATGGCGAGGCGGTGGAATCAGGCTGCGGATGGCCTTGAAAAAATCCATCCCGTTGGCCAGCAGAAATTCGAGCATATTGTCGAGGCCGGCACTGTCGCTGCCGTTTTCTTCCAGGATCGGGAAAAGCCGCTGCAGCTCGTCGTCTCGAAAAACCGGACTCTGCGCTTCGTTGAATTTATACAGGGCGTTGAAGCGGTTGGCTTGCAGAGAATTGATTTCGCCATTGTGCGCCAGGGTGCGCAGCGGTTGGGCCAGTCGCCACTGGGGCAGGGTATTGGTGCTGAAGCGCTGATGAAATATCACGAAGGACGACTGGAAATCCTCGCACTGCAGATCGGGGTAGAGGGTGCGAATGTGACTCGGCATCACCAGCCCCTTGTAGCTGATGGTGCTGCTGGAAAAGGAGGCAATATAGAAGCCGGGATCTTCGTCCAGGCGATGCTCGATTTCCTTGCGCGTCAGGTAGAGCAGGGCGTCGAAACGCCGGGTTGCGATCAACTCCGCCGGGATCACGAACGCCTGCTGAATGACCGGCAGGCGCTTGAGGGCATACTCGCCGAGGGCCGAGGTGTCAATAGGAACCTCGCGCACAAACAGTACCCGCAGATCGTTCTTTGTACAGCTTTCCTCGAACTCCGCCAGCTGTTTTTGCGGGTCGGTGAGAAAGAGCATGGCCACGGCAAATTTTTCGGGCAGTCCCTGTCCGTTTTCTTCGGCAATCCTGCGCATGAATCTTTCCGGCATGGCACACAGCAGACCGCAGCCGTCGCCGGTCTTGCGGTCGGCCGCAATGGCGCCACGGTGCATCATGCGGGAGAGTGCCTTGATGGCATCCTGCACCATCGAATGGCTGGGGTTGTTGTCTATGCTGGCAAGCAGGCCGAAACCACAGGAATCCTTGAAACGTTCAGCGAGGTTCATGCACCGATCCTTGGCGAGTATAAAACAAGAAGAAAAGAGAAGATTGTTCAAAGAGACTCGACCGGGTTTGAAACCCGGCTTTTTACTTATAACAGATTCTGAAGGAAAATCATGGGAGGCAGGCGCTTCCAGGAAAGCTGAAGCGCCTGCCGGAAAATGCAGAGGAAGAGGAAGCGTCAGTCGGCCAGAGTGAATTCGGCCTTTTTGACTTCGACAATCACCATGGAGTCGACATCAAGGCCATTATGGTCATCAGGCGACAGATTGTAGATACCACTGACGCCGACGTGATTGCGCGTATTTTCGATGGCTGCGCGAAGGGCTTGCGGTTTGGTACCGGCTTTTTTCATGGCTTCAGCCACGATCATGATGGCATCCCAGGCGTATCCGGAGTGGGTGTTGATCGGAAACTGCCGATCGAAACCCTTCTCCTGGTACAGGCGCAGAAATTCCTCAATTACCTTTTTCTGAGGGTCGCTATCGGGCAGCTCGTTTGCGACCATCAGTTTGGTGGACGGCATGCGGTTGCCTTCTGCGGCAGTACCAGCCAGCTCGATGTATTTGGGGTCAGGCAGACCATGACACTGGAACAGCGGCAGATCAATGCCGAGTTGAACCCGGTTCTTCGCGACGATAGCGCCGGCAGGCCCGATGGTCCAGCACACCAGGGCCTGTGGCTGGGCCCTTTTGAGATTGGTCAGCTGCGCAGTCATGTCGGTGTCTTTGGGGCCGAAAGACTCATGCGCGACAATCTCAATCCCGTATTGAGGGGCCAACTCTTCCATCCAGCGGGCCCCGTCCTTGCCGAAGCTGTCGGAGGCGGACAGCAGGCCGATGCGGGTCAGGCCTTTATCCTGAAGGTGGATGAAAAGCCTTTTGACGGCGATGGAAGAGCGCTGAGGAGATTTGAAGACGGAGGTGAACGGCCCGAATTTGCCGCCCATGATGACCGGATCACCGCCGACAGTCATGAAGGTCGGGATGCCCGCCTTTTCGACGATCGGCTTGACGCTCATGCCGGTACCGGTACGGGTGGGGCCGATAATGGCCGCGACCTGATCTTTGTACAGAAATTTCTTGGCGATGTTGGCCGCTTTGGCTGGGTCGCCTTCAGTGTCGTTGATGATCAGTTCGAGGGAGCGTCCATCGATGCCACCCTCCTGGTTGATCTTTTCGACCACCATTTCAGCGACCAGTTTGGTCGGAGTGCCGATGAAGGCTGCGGGACCGGACAGATCGAAAAAGGCACCGATTTTAATCGGCTCGGCCGCTGACGACGGTAGCGCAAAACAAAATAGAGCGAGAGAAAACAGGACTTTTTTCATCATGGCCTCCTGCAGAAAGATAGAACTTCCCCGAATCCTTGAAGAGTGGACAAATTACAGAGCGACATGGCGCCGCAATACGGTGGAGGAAGTATAGCGGTGGAACTCAATAAGGGAAAGGACCTTTCTGCGCCCGGACGAGGTCAGAGGCAGAGAGGTGACTGTCAGGCGTCTTTATGGGTCTTTAAGCGGGCGAGGGCCGTTCGTGCCTCTGCCGCAAAACTCCTGGCGTCTTCCACCCGGTTATCGTTCAATGCGGTCTCCAGCGAATCGAGGCTCTGTTTGGCCTGATCGACGGTGTGGCGCAAGGACTCGATGGTTTGCGACATGTCGGCGGCAAAATCCTGCAGGGTGTCACCGTTGCGCAGGGTAAAGCGGGTTGTCAGATCACCTGAAGCGACTTTTATCAGCTCCCGCTCTATTCGATAAATGGGGCCGGCGATTTTCTGCGGCAGAAAAAGGGCCAGCAACCCCCCAGCCACCAGGCTGACGGCTGATCCGGCCGCGATAACGGGCAGCAGCAGTTCGCTGACGCGCCTGATTTTGACGTGGGCCTCGAAAAAGGATCCAACCACTTCCGCCCGTGCGTAAAAATAGAGGATGCACGCAGCAATCAAGGCGCTGATGCCGACGACTACAAAAACCCGGCGCAGCATCCATGATTGAAATTCGCGCTTGACTTTGAGGTTGAGTTTTTTACGACCCTTGAATTTTTGATTGGTGCCCATGAACTCTCCTGTAAAACCTGTGCGTGGATAGGCCAGATATCATGCTGAAGTGAGATTATCACATTTTCAAAGAAAACGGCCCCGGTCCGGTCAATAATTACGATGGCAACCTCGGCAGAGATCCGCTTTGCCCGATTTGACCAGGCGATAACGAAAGGCTGATCCGTGGGCTGAGTGGCAGGACATGCAGCTGATGCGTCCATCCGGCATCAGTTCATATTCCTGCGGGATTTCCATATCGGCAGGCGGCAGGACATTGACCGGGTGGGAGTAGGTCTCCCGAATCTCCTGGTGGCAATCTCTGCAAATGGAAATGTTCGTGTCATGGCTGGTTTTCAGAGTTGGGTGACCGTTTGTGCTGCCGGAAGAACTTGCAGTCTCTTCTGCAAGAAGCGAGGGAGACGGTGCCGTTGTCCCAATATCCAGGGTTACAGGTTGCTGTGCGGTATAAGCGAGAAGATAACTGGAACTTTCGCCAATCCGATAGAGATGCCAGCCCGGCTCTGTTTGGGGGGTCTGCGGCAGGTCGGCGTTGCCGGACCCGGAAGCAATAAGGTTGCGCCGGGTATCAAACTCCAGGATCGCGGAGCGCGCGATATTGCCATGAACATCCCGTGAGACGACCTGGTATTGATATGTCTTTCCCGGGTCCAGCCCCACCAGGGTGACTTCATGTTTTCGGGTCAACGTGGGAGCCCTTTTGCTTGAATTCAATTCTTCGCGGCCAAAGTGGACTTCCGAATCGGAAAATTCATCCGTTTTCCAGCTGAGAGTTACAGAAACCGTCATCGCTTTGCGTATATCGGCAACCTCGATTTCAGAAAGCTGTGGGGGGGGTAGATCGTTATTCAACCGTGGAAGAGAAGACAGGGGCGGAAGAGAAATTTTTTCGATGGGCGGGCGGTAACCGGACCCTTTTGTTTTGACCCAGAGAGTCGACCCGGAGAGTTCTTCATCCAATTGAATCCAGTGCTCCTGGGCCTGGTGAAATGGTAGCTCCAGCCATCTGACATTATCTTCACTGCCAGCGTCAGTGTTGTCAACGGCTTCTGCGTTCGCGGAACTTACTGCTGCGCCTTCAATGTGACAGGCGGTGCAGTTGTTCTCAAGAAAAGGCGCATGCACATAACGCTGTCCGCGGCCCTTGTCGACCAGGGCTTGATGGCAGCTGACGCATGACTCCCCTGGATTAGAGGGCGCGGCCGACGCCGCCATGGGCGCGGCCAGTGCAAAAAAGGCGATTGCAAGGATTTGTACGGCGGCTTTCAAAATTTTCGACCCCTTCATCATTGGGCGCATGTCCATTGTTCTCCCAAAGGAAAAAGATCCAACGGGATGAGAGGATGTTAACAATTTAGCAGATCTCAACTCCTGGAACAAGAGGCTTGAATGGCGCGCACGATGAGATATCAAAAAAAAGGCCGGCCTTGCCAGGCCGGCCTTTTTTCACGTATGCAGTGACGTAATCGATTAGATGCCGTCTTTTGTCGTATGGCAGCGGAAGCAGCCAGTGCCGGCTGCGTCGCCGGTGGTGCCGGCGCTCATGCCGTCATAGTCCCAGCGCAACAGGTCCGCGTAGGGGGACCCATGGGCGCGGTGGCAGGAGATGCAGGTGACGATGGCTTCGCTGCTGTAGTCGGCGGAAGCGATGTCCGCAGGCATGGTGCTCAGAGCGGCAGGCGCCTCGACATTGAAGGTGTAGGCGGCATATTCTCCACCGACAGCGCGCAGGTCAATGTCAGTGGGATGACGCAGCCAGGGGCTCGACATCTGGTTGGGGCCTGCAGTGTTGTCGATATCGGCAGCCGTATGGAACTTGCCGTGGCATTGAGCGCACAGGAAGCTGATGGTGCTTTTGTCGCTGGCATTGTTGGCCTGGGTGCGTGCCACGCCCTTGTAAACATTATGATTTGTGGTGGAGGGGACAAGCTCCCAATCCGGGGATTCAAGACCCATGATACCGTCCAGGAACCGGTAGCTGTTGCCGACGGTGGTGCCGTCGATATCTCCGGGTTGGTGGTGAGCACCACTGATCGCGCCGAAGGTGTCGACGGTATCATGGGTGCCGTGGCAGCCGTAGGTCCCCGAGCAAGTCAGCTGCTGGGTCCAGCTTGCCTCGGTGTTGACGGCGCCATCGAGGGTGTTGTCCCAGCCGGGAGGGGTGAGCCCCAGCGCGGTATCTTCAGCCGCACCGAAGTCGATGACGTTGTGCGCATTGGCATCTGCGCTGTTGACAAAGAAAAAGCTGCCGCCCGCCAGGGTGTCGGTGCCGTAATTCTGGCCGTCGACCTGGGGAATCGGTTCGGTCGGGCTGTTGGCGCGGCCGGGAATGGCATGGCAGCCGGAGCAGGTGGCTGCTCGCAGCAGGCTGGCTGCCGGCGCAGCGCCGCTATCGAACTGCATGCTGGCGTTGTCCTGGCTGTTATGCATGGTGTGGCATTCCACGCAGGACGTGCCGCTGATGGCCGCCAAGGCGTTGCCTGCGGCGAGGATCAGAAAGGTGGCCCCCACCACCGTCAGAACCTGTTTGATCGTCTTTTGAGTCTTCATGTCTTACCTCCCAGTGTTCGGTGAATGTGTTCTGTTCTATTCAGGACGGCTTTAGGAAACTGTCGAACTTTTGAACAGTTAATTCTTGAAGTTTAAATCAGGCGCCGTCCTTGGTGGTGTGGCAGCTGTAACATCCGCAAGGATTGGCCTCCGTGTCGGCATTGCCGGTATTGCAGTCATTGGCGTAATCCCAGCGCAGCATGTCCGGGTACGGGGAGCCATGCGGGCGGTGGCAGGAGATGCAGGTCACCACGTCCTCACCCGGTACCACGACATCGGTCACGGTTCCATCGAGAGACGTCTTGGCGACCGGTGCCAGAGGATCGTAGGTTGTGTAGTTGGCGTATTCGCGCTCGTTGGGGATGATGACGTCAGACGGGTGACGGATCCAGGCGCCCATGGTATTGGTCATGCCGCCGCCTTCGGAATACTCATGATGGAAGTTGCCGTGGCAGCCGGCGCAAAAGGAGCCGATGCTGTTATCCTGCGTTGTAAAGGTTGATGTGTAAAGGCGTTCGGTCCCCTTGTAGACATTATGATTTGTAGAGCTGACCGTCTGTTCCCAGTCATCGCTCTCCACGCCGATGACTCCGGCAGCCGAGAGGTCGCCGATCATGGCATTGCCGAGAAACCGGTACCAGCCGTGATCCTGGCCGACGATGTCCCCTGCGGCGTCTTTGTGGTGGGCAGGCAGGTGGCAGCTGACGCAACCGCCGTTTTCGTAGGTCATGGAGTCATGGCAGTAATTACAATGGGTGCCGCTTTGCCCAATGCCGCCCGGGGCGAAGGGGAGGTTCTGGTCGGCGTCGGAGATGCCGCGGACGTTATGGCCGTAGGCGTCGCCTTGAGTTGCAACCCAGTAGAAGTTGCCGCCGGCCAGAGTGCCGCTCGAGCTGCCGTCCGTCGGGTAGACGATGCCGCCGCCCGGGTTGTAGACGATGGGGACCCGTGAGTCACCGAGCATGAGGATCGTCTCGCTGCCGGTGGGATTGGAGTGGCAGCCGACACAGTCTGACTTGAGCAGGCTGGCATTAGGGTCTTCGTTGATTTCACCGTTGAATTCGATGGCGGTGCCGTCCTGACTGTTATGCATGGTGTGGCAGTTGACGCAGTCGCCGGAGACTGCGCTCCATGCGGGACCGGCCAGCAAGATTGCCGCCAATATGGCAGTGACGGCAAGCAAGAGCGAAGTCTTTCTGTTCCGATTTTTCATTTGTGTTATAGCCTCCCTGAACTCCCTTGGCGATAAAGGCGCTGGTAAACTCCACCCTCCCCCGGGTGAATAAACTGTGGCAGGTCTTTTATCGGATCTGGTACTGATTGACCGTTTGGTACGCTTCTAATTTAATTGACAAGGCTGCGCGGTGCAATTAATTTTGTGTTAAAAGCGCCAAATATAGCTGTTTTTGTTGAGAAAAAACAAATCGTCCCGCCGGGGATGGCGGTAAAATGACGCGTTGTTTCTACGCTTAATGAGGTTGCATCAGCTGTGCCGTTCAAGATGACCGAATTTGTTATCAAAAAAATTAATGATTATCGGCTGGGACGTCCGCCTTTTATGGCCATTATAGAGGGCCAATTAGGAGGAGTTCGGGCCGGTAAAAAGGGATGCGTCATTTGACGGCTGGCAGACGGTGATTTGACGGGAAAGGATGCGGCTTGAATCAGTCAAGAACGGCGAGAGAAGAGGCATTCCTCCCGGCTCGATCTCCTGCTCAATTTTTTTCTGATCAGGCCCCGTCCTTGGTGGTGTGGCAGCTGTAACATCCGCAAGGTTCGGTTTCCGTATCGGCATTGCCGGTGTTGCAGTCATTGGCGTAATCCCAGCGCAGCATGTCAGGGTAGGGAGAGCCGTGCGCGCGGTGGCAGGAGATACAGGTCACCACGTCCTCACCCGGGACCACGGCATCGGTCACGCTCCCATCGAGAGACGTCTTTGCGACTGGAGCCAATGGGTCGTAGGTTGTGTAGTCGGCATATTCGCGCTCGTTGGGAATGATGACGTCCGAGGGGTGCCGGATCCAGGCCCCGAGTGAATTGGTCATGCCGCCGCCTGGTGCTGCATATCCTGCGTGGTGAAAGTTTCCATGGCAGCCGGCACAGAAGGAGCCGATGCTGTTGTCCTGCATTGAAAAACTGGTACCATAAAGGCGTTCAGTGCCCTTGTACACATTATGGTTGGTGGAACTGACGGTTTGCTCCCAGTCGCCGCTCTCCACGCCCATAACACCTGGCGCTGTGAGGTCGGCGTACATGGTGCTGCCAAGGAAGCGGTACCAGCCGTGATCCTGACCGACGATGTCCCCTGCGGCGTCTCTGTGGTGGGCGGGCAGGTGGCAGCTGACGCAACCGCCATTGGCATAGGTCATGGAGCCGTGGCAGTTATTACAGCCGTCTCCGCCGTCGAAGCCGCCCGGGGCGAAGGGGAGGTTCTGGTCGGCGTCGGAGATGCCGCGCACATTATGGCCGTAGGCATCGCCCTGGGTCGCCACCCAGTAGAAGTTGCCGCCGGCCAGGGTGCCGCTCGAGCTGCCGTCGCTCGGATAGACCACGCCGCCGCCCGGATTGTAGACGATGGGGACCCGTGAATCACCTAGCGTAAGAATCGTTTCACTGCCGGCGGGGTTGGAGTGGCAGCCGATACAATCTGACTTGAGCAGGCTGGCATTAGCGTCTTCGTTGATCTCACCGTTGAATTCGATGGCAGTGCCGTCCTGGCTGTTATGCATGGTGTGGCAGTTGACACAGTCGCCGGAGACTGCGCTCCATGCGGAACCGGCCAGAAGGATTGCCGCAAGCGTGGCAGCCGCGGCAAGAATGATTGAGGTCTTTCTGTCCCGATTCTTCATTTCGTTGTGCCCTCCGTGGACTCCCTGGCCGATAAAGGCGTTGGCCATCCCTACACTTCTCCAGGTGGACAAATCGATGGTCGCCTTTTTGTTGAATTTAGCACTGATTGATCGATTGATGCGATTCTAATTTCTTCGACAAGGTAGCGCGGTGCAATCAATTTTGTAGTGAAAGTGCTGAATTTTACTGTTTTTTGTAGAGAAAAGCAAATTTTCTCGCCAGGAATGGAGACAGAATAAAGAAGGTATTGTTTCTACCTCTAATTAACATGCATCAGCTGTGCCGCACAAGATGACTGATGTGGTTATCAGAGAAATTAATGATTGGCGGCTGGAGAGTCCTGATTTTACAGGTGTTATAGTGGGCCAATTAAGGGCAAGTTGAGCGGGAAAGACAGAATTCGTTATTTGACCTCTGGCAGGCAGTGTTTTGGCGGAAAGGGCTGTGGCCAGAATCAATCCAGAACAGCGAGGGAAAAAGGCATGCCCCCCAGTTCAATCTCTTGTTCAATTTTTTCTGAGGCCAGATCAATGACGGTGATACGGTTTTTACTGCGGTTGGCGACATAAAGCAGTTGGCGGGTCTCTGATTTTGCGAGAGTGGTCGGGTTGCTCCCGGCGCGGATGGTTCGAAAAGATGTGGCCTGATCGGGGACAAGCACGGAGAGACTCTGCTCGCCGGCATTGCTGACCAGGACCTTGCGGTCCGAGAGGGCCAGCAGGTAGTCCGGCTGAAAGCCGACATTGATGGAGGACTGTTGCCGTCCGCTGGCTTCTTCGTAGATGGAAACGGTCTGGGAAGCCTGTTCTGCGACATAAAGATCGCCGGCAAAGAAAAGGGCGCTGGTTGGATTCATGCCGACCGAAACGATGATACGGGTGCGAAGGGAGTTGGCGTCAAGAATGAAAACCTGCTGGGATCGGGGTGCAACCACGGCAATGCGTGCGGGAGAACCGGATCCGTAGGCGATCCGTTCCGGGCGGTGACCGATCCGAATCTGTTGTGCGACATGGCCGCTGGCAAGATCAATCTTGAGAACCTGGCCTGTCGCGGCGTCGGATACGAATGCGTAGCGTGCGTCTTCGGAAAGAACCAGATGCCGAGGCTCCATCGTGCGGGATAAAGGAATGCGATCGATCAAGTGGAGATTGAGGGCATCGAAGGTAAAAATGCTTCTCTCCCCGGTGCTGAGGACATGCAGGCGCCGCTTGTCGGAAGCCACGGCGATTTCTCCCAGTGGTCCAGGAATGCCGAAAGATGCAACCACCTCGTTGATATCGGAGCGTATGACGTAAATGGTGTTGATCTGGTCACAGGCTGCAAAAAGAAGATCCCCACCCAGAGTTTGCCCCTGTCCCCAGGCCTTGAAAACAGGCGTCATGGCGCCGCCGTTTTCATCTACGGCAAGATACCAGTCGAGAAAAAGGCACTTACTGTCGGTGGCTTCCAGTCTAAGCGGCTCGGACAATGTCAGTTCAACGATTCTGTAATCCTCCGAGGGGGGGATGACAGACCTGCCGACCTTAAGGCGGGATAGACGAAAACGGATCTTTGCGTAATCTGCTGGCGGCAGCGATGCAAGCCCAAGGGCGCGCTGAGGGGCGCGGTGATGTTTGGAATCGACGGTCACTGATTCAATGCCCAGTTGGACCCACTCTCCTTCCGATTGAAGCGCAAAGTCGTCGAGAACGAAGGATGTGTCGACCGTTGAGGGCCCGGAATGAGAGAGGTATGTCGTTGTCAGTGCCTGGTCGGGCGAGGGCGCAGCACTGCGCCCGGGAGAAGACGCAAGACAGCCGGTGAGAGTAAAAATGGCCCAAAGTACAAAAAGTATACGAGGTAGATACATACGCCGGTCCTAGAAAGTCTTGCGTGCTCCCCCGTTGGGGGCGGGGATGGTTTGTCCACTGGGTAGTGTGCCCGGCGTGGACTTGTCGATGGTCATGCCGTGGCCATGGCAGTATCCGCAGCCGATCGGCGGTTGCGTTCCCGTCCCGCCCCCCATCGGATGACAGGTCGCGCATTGCCAGGCCGTATAGGGTGCTTCCTGTGAGTCGTGGTGTACAAAACGCCAACTGTTTACAGCTCCGCCATATTGTGCGTCATCATCCTTGTGGCATTGCCGGCAGAGATATCCCATACTGTTGTCTGCCGCTCTTCCCGTTACCTGGCCCATCAGTGCAGAACCGTTGACACCGCGGCGGATCAGATAGGCATTGGGGGCGCCGTGGGGTTCATGACAGTCGAGGCAGGAAAGAACGAAACCGCGATTCTGCCCCATAGCCGAATCAAAAGGGGCCTGAACCAGAATTTCGTTGGTGTAAGAGTTGCGACCATGCTTGTCGCCGGCTGAATATGTATCCCCGCCGGTGGTGGTCCAGTCGATGCGGGGGATCTGGCGGGATAACGTCGAGCTGTAGACCTGTTCGGCGTGGCAGTCGAGGCAGAAACGATTATAGTCCGGCACCTGCGAGCCGTTGGCAAGAGCGGCGCCGACACCAGCGGGTTCACGGCCGCCTGAGGGTCCGGCATAAAGCGGATGTTCGTATTCACCGTTATAGGCTGCCATGGTTTCGCCCGCATCATCTCCCCACAGGCTTTCGTGGTCGGTGGGGAGAGAAATGGCGGTAAAATCAGGATTTTGAGGGTGTTCGCGATTCTGCCGGGCGCGGTGTGCATTGTGACAGGCGCTGCAGGGCGTGGAGTTGGACTTGAAGAAGTTGAATCTCTGGGAATGATTCCAGATATCGTACAGATTGTGGTAGGAGGCGGACAGGCCGGCAAGAGGCTGATTGAATGCCTCAAGGACGTTGTTGGGGCCGCCGGTCAGCCCTCCGAAGTTGCGGCTGTAATCGTAGTTTTCCATCAGGGAGGCAGAGCGTTGCAGCGATGACGCGCCGCTGTGGCAGTAAAAGCAGAAAACATCTTCCATCTGGTAAGGTGCAAAGCGCCGCGCGGAATCGAATGGCGGTGCGAAAAGTGCGAACGGGGAGGGCCCGCCGTTTTGGGGAACAGGCTCCTGACCTCCCATGCTCGCGTGCTGTTCATGGCAATGGGCGCAGTTGCCGGTTATATAGGGTCCGGGAGAGGAGACCCCGGGGACCAGGCGGTGAACGCCTTCATCCCCGTCGCCGTGGGCTGACTCCCGATAGGGTCCGGCATATCCAGCGGAGGCCAGGAACAGAAGGGCGAGGGCTTGTGCCGCAACCCGCCGTAAAAAATGTCGGTCTATTTTAAAAACGATCATGGACATTCCTCGTTGCAGTTCAGGAACCGGCCGCTCAGTCCTTTGAGGTGTGACACACGATGCAACCGTCTCCGAGGGAGCCTGCATAATTAAAGCGCATCATCTTGTCGTAGGGAGAACCATGGGCCCGATGGCAGCTCAGGCAGGTTACGATGGCTTCCCCGCCTTGCATGCTGACCTGGCTCAAGGGGCGGGAAACATCGAAGCTGGCCACGGGGACCGCGGGTTGATACTGGTTGGTGTCGCCGCCGTAGCCCCGGACTTCGGAGTCGGCGGCCGAGTTGGCCATGTCATAGTCAACCGGATGGCGGATCCATCTGCCGATACTTCCCTGGTCATGAAACTTGCCGTGGCAGCGAATGCAGAGGGAGCTTATGGTAGAATCGTCCCGGGTTCCATCTGCACCCTTGTACTGGTTGTGGCTGCCGGCATCGACACTATATTCCCACAGCGGGTCTTCGTAGCCGGCGATGCCCACCAGCATGCGATACCCCCCGGCAGGTTCAGACCCGGGGGAGGTGATTGCTCCTCCACGCCCCTGATGGTGCCCTCCCTTGACAGCGGCAACCGGATGAGTTTCGCTGTGGGTGCCGTGGCAGCCGTATGTCCCCGCACAGCCTACCTGGCGGCCGTTGGGCCAGCTTCCGCCGGCCGGTATGCTTCCATCGGCGGCTGCCTGGGATCCGTCGAATCCCGGGGGCGAAGGGAGGGAACTGTCCGGGGCGGTCAACCCCTCGACATTGTGGCCGCGTGAATCCATGCCGGTGCTGGCTACCCAGAAGAAATTTCCGCCTGCCAGGGTGTTGGTGCCCGCTTCGGTTCCTGTCATTTGGTAAGAGGGTTCGGTC
The DNA here is from genome assembly GCF_000827125.1 of Geoalkalibacter subterraneus. Lineage (NCBI taxonomy): Bacteria > Pseudomonadati > Thermodesulfobacteriota > Desulfuromonadia > Desulfuromonadales > Geoalkalibacteraceae > Geoalkalibacter > Geoalkalibacter subterraneus. The sequence continues at coordinate 2,871,373 of NZ_CP010311.1, read as the reverse complement.
GCAGAGATGACGAACGGAGTCTCCCCGCCGCTGTTGACGCCCATGTGGCAGCCCGCGCAATCGGTGGTCAGCAGGGCCTGGTACGGCCCCTCCTCTCCCCATTGACTCAAGGCCCTTCCGTCCTGGCTGTGATGCATCGTATGGCAGGAAGAGCAATGTCCGCGAACGGCAGACCAGACCATCCCGGGTGCCGAAACAAGGGAAAGCAGAAAAAGAAGCAGGAGAAAATTGCAGGTCTTGGGACCTCTCGAAAAAGGGAGGTCCCGACTGGATCCTATCAATTCAGGTTTCATTTCGGTGGTCCTGTCCATCGCGGTACCATTCGAAGATCTGTCAACGGGTCAGTATTTCAATCTGACCGCTGCCTTCATCTGCGACGCAAAGACGCCCCGACCAGTCAAACAGCAGATCCGTGCCGTTCCAGACCTGTCCGTGGCGTTTGCCTTTCCCGAGAAAGTCAAACCTTTTCGCACCGTCGCGACCGAATGCGGTGATGACTCCTGTGCGGCGGTCCAGAACGTATATCTGCCCTCCGGCGTCCAACTCCAGTGCCACCGGAAACTCCAATCCCGATAATTGTATCACCTTAACAAGGGTGCCATCCATGGAAAAATGGTAAACCTTGCGGGCACTTGCCTCCAGCGCCCAAAGACCGTCAGGCTTCAGAACAAAATCGTTAAATCCCTGGAAATTGTTTTCTCCGGCAAATTGCCGTGAAATCTTGAGGTTGTCGTCCATCAGGAGGACGGCGCCTCTCTTGCCGTCAAGAATGAAGAGGCGGTCTTTTTCATCAACGGCAACACCGGCAGGAAAAGCCGGGGTTCCATCCGGATAGTTGATGGAATAACCGTTGACTTCCTGTCGGGCGACGTTGATGTGAAGCAGTTCGTTGGTGCCGCGGTTGACGACCCAGAGTGTGCCGTTGCGGCTGCGCGCCATGGCGATGGGCCGATCGAGGCGGCCGCCTGCATTGAAGGCGGCATGAAGGGTTCCGTCCTGATTGAAGGAGACCAGTTGCGAGCGCCCTGCATCGACCACATAGTAGCGACGAGTCTGCTCATCGATTGTGACGGCCATGGGGCGCTCAAGAACAATGCCTGCGTCGCGGGCCGGAAGCTGTTGCGAGAACTTCCAGGGACCTTCTGCGATGGCAGGTCCCGCGAGTGCGAGGCTCAGCAGGCCAGCGGTGATCATAAACAAGAAGTGCTTGAGGTGTTTCATCGATTCTTCTCCCTCAACCGGGTACATTTTTAATAATCCTGGTGGCACTGGATGCACAGGCCGCGTTCGCCGCTGCCCCGCAGGAAGTGCTGGTACATGGTCCCCGTGTTGGCGTCATGGCAGGTTTCGCAGGTCATAGGGCGGCCGTCACGCGGGTCGGGTGCCTTGTCACCCATCGGATGCGAGAAGGCCGCGTGGCGCTTGTGGCAGTCGGCGCATGCGTTGCCTTCGTTTTTGAGCATGCCGGGATTGTCGGCGCCGTGGAGGTCGTGGCAGTCGGTGCAGTTGTTCCAGCCTGGATGCTTGTGCAGCATTCGGTCGCGCGTGTCAAAGGTTGCGCTGTGGCAATCCCGACAGACGTTGCCGACATTGGCCGGGAGAAGCCCCTGACGGTCGCCGGTGTGAGGGTTATGACAGGTCGTGCAGGCGTTTCCAGCACCGGCGATGCCGAGATGGCTGTGAATGTGATTGAATGACGGCAGAGTGTCCTGGTGACAGCCGAGGCAGACGTCGCTGCTTTGCGTGTCGCGGTCATGGCAGTTTGAGCACTGCTTTTGCGAGAAGGGTTCGTGTTGAACCGCCCGCTGCATCAGGCGTGAATCGCTGCCATGCGGGTGATGGCAGGACAGGCAGTCCATCTCTGCTGCCTTGCGGCCGAGGTGTTTCCGACTCCAGGCGGAACCGGTGCGATGGCAGTCGAGGCATAGTTGAGTTCCGTCCTTTTTCAACAGGCGCGTGTCCTCGGCACCGTGGGATGCATGGCAGGTCGAGCACTGCCCCTGCCGGAAGGGTTGATGGCTGAACTTGAAATCCCGCTGCATCTCATCATGGCAGCTGAAGCACAGCGCGCTGCCTTGCTGCGGCAGCAGCGCTGCGTTGGGAGCGGCATGGGGATCATGGCACTGGCTGCAGCGTCCTTGCCGTACGGGCGGATGCAGGTAGGCGTTCTCAGCCATCTGCCGTTGCTGATCCTGGTGGCACTGCTGACACAGCTGCGCTTCGGCCTGGTGCAGAAGGCCTTCGTGGCGCGCGACATGGGGGTTGTGGCACAGGCTGCAATCTCCCTCGCGTACCGGGGAGTGGACGAATTTGTCTGTGAAGGCGCTTCTGTCGTGGCAGTTAAAACAGTTTTGTGCAACAGCCGGAGTGGAGACAACCACCAGCAGCAGGACGAACAATCCGGTATGAATGGAAAACCTGATGTTTTTCATCGTTTAAAGCCCTCCCGGGTGGCAGGGTGTGCAGTTGCCTTCTGAAAACGGCGCATGCTTGACTGGAAGCGTCAGGGAGGCATCGGGGCCTCCGTGCGGGTCATGGCAGTTCAGGCAGCTCCCGGGGCCGGGTTTGATCCCCCGGTGCGATCCCGACAGGGCACTCTCCGAAGTGTCGTGGCATTGGGCGCACAGTGAGATATTGCGCTTACCGGCCGGGCTATTCTGTGGGGCATGAGGGTCGTGACACCGGTTGCATTCACCATTGACCGCGGGTGCGTGTCCGACGCCGTCGCTCCAGTAGCGGTTCACTTCGTGGCAGGTGAGGCAGAGATCGGGTTGCTCGCGAAGCTGGAAGCTGGGTTCCCCATTGCCGTGGGCATGATGACAGACCGTGCAGTTTGCATGGGCCTCGGGGGTGTCGGGCTTAACGCGATAGTCCCTGTGGCAGTCGATGCACAGCTCACTGGCGCTGCCGGCAAGCAGAAAGGCCTCGTTGCTGCCGTGGGGCAGATGGCACAAATCGCAGCGTCCTTCGGTGAACGGCTGATGCCGGTTGGCAAGCCTGCGCTCGGTCTCGATGGTTCCGTGACATTCGGCGCAGGAGTCCGCCCCGCGCCCACGGAGAAGGTTCTTGAGGTTTGCCCCGTGAGGGTCGTGACAGGACGAACAGTCGCCTGAAACAAAGGGTCGGTGAAGGCTTGGAAGCCCAAGTGTTTCTTCGACGGATGCATGGCATTCGGCGCACAGATGGCGTTGCGGCTTTGCCAGCAGGCCCGGGCCATTGCTTTCGTGGGGAGTATGACAGTAGTGACAGTCGCCGTCGCGCGCCGGCTGGTGGGCAACCCGCTTGTTTGCGGTCTGCTCCCGGTGGCACTCAAAACAGAGTGAATCCGGGGCGCTGTTCAGCAGGGCGCTGCGTCCTGCTTCGGCAATGTGCGGCACATGGCAGCTCAGGCAGTCACCATCGCGCGCCGGGGCATGGGTGCTTCCTCCGGCCGGAATCTCCTGGTCCGGGGGCTGTGGCCCAAAGCGGGTGAACTGGTGGCACTCAAAACAGAGCTGGTCAGGCGACGTGCGAATCAGGCCAACTTGTTCGGAGGCGTGGGGCGTGTGACAGCTCTCACATTTCCCTTCGGCCACCGGCGCATGTGCTTCCGCAGAGGAAAAAGCCGAACGGCGGTCCTGATGGCATTGGTAGCACAGGGCGCTGTCGCGCTTCTCCAAGGCAAACGCAGAGGATGCGTTGGGCGAATTGTGGCAGCTTTCGCAGTTTCGCCCCGCCATGGGTTGATGGGTGTGGCTTTTGAGAAGCGCGGCGTTGTCCGCGGAATGGACCGCATGACAGTCGGAGCAGGTATCGACAACCGGATAATCGGCATGGGTCTGTTTGAAACCGCGATCGCTGACGCTGTGGCATCTTGCGCAGAGGGTCTGCTCTTCTTCCTGAAGTAGAGCGGCGGCGGGGGCGCCGTGCGTGCTGTGGCAGGTGCGGCAGCTGTCTTCCATCGGCTTGTGGACGAAAGCACGGGTGAAGAGCGCTGCGTCATGGCAGGTAAAGCACAGATCCTTCTCGGGTGTTTTCAGCAGGTCGGCATGGGGACCGTTATGGTGCTCGTGACACTGCTGACAATTGCCCTGCTCAACAGGAGGGTGCAGAGATCTGGCACGCCCCAGGTCCTGGGCGAACTCCTGATGGCAGCGGAAACACATCTTGGCTCCTTCGACATGAAGAAATGCACCGCCGATCAATCCATGTCGACGGTGACAGCCGGCGCAGTCGCCTCGCGCCACCGGTTGATGAACCACTCCCTGGTTGTACTGGTCGCGGTATTGCTCGTGGCAGTCCAAACAGGTTTTGCCCTCACGGGAACCGGTTCCAGGCGAGGTGCAGGCGAACATCATGAACATGCCTGCCAATGCTGCCGGGATCATAAGCCATCGCCACATGGGCTTGCGCTCTGGACTCATGTCAAACCTCTTCTTCAACAAGGGTTTTTCTCAGTTTCTTCCATGCGCTTTGATTGATCTCAATATCGCTGAGCGCCCGCAGTTGCTGAATCATCTCGTTGCGGACCGACTCAAAGCGTTCTTCCTCGAGCTGCGTGCGGATGCGGTCACGTACTGCATCAAAAGGAATCCGGTCCTGATCTTCGCGCCGCACCAGCTTGATAAAGACGGTTTCGTCGCCATCTTCAACGATGCCAACCTGGCCAGGAGAGAGCTTTTCCAGTTCGGCCTTGATGGCATCAGGCAGGTGAGCGGCGGGGCGTTTTTCGATTCGCACTCCGGCCGGGGAGACAGGCTCCATGACAGAGAAGAAATCTGCTCCTGTTTTAAGCTCCCGGGTGATGCGCTCCGCCAGTTGGGCTTCATTGGTGCGCACCATCGCCATTTCCACAAATCCCTCACGGGAAAAAAGCCCCGGGTTTTCGTCGTAGTAAGCTTTGACGTTCTCGTCTGTTACTTCGGCGCGCGGTTTGATGATCTCCGCCTCAAGCTCCTTGATAAGACGGTGCCCCTGGTAAAATTCGAAGGTCTGCTTTAACGGCGGCACCTCTTCGTAATGCCGGTCCAGTGCTTCCATATTGGTCAGCGTCTGACTGAGAATGTCCTGGACGACCCTTTTTTTGGACTCGGCAAAACTTTCGGGATCATGGCGCGCTTGGCCGCGTGTTTTCTGTGCTTTCTGCACCGCCTCATAGACCACCGATGCCGGGATTTTGATGTCAGCAATCCTGATGACGGTATGTTCCGCGTCTTCGCCGGAAACTCCTTCAGGATCGATGGCGGCGATGGCTTCTTCATCGACTTGAACCTGATATTTGTCCATCAGGCGTTCAAGCAACGCCTGGGTCAGCCGAGCCTCCTGCTTTTTCTGCTCCTGGCGGATCAGAGCCTGTTTCAAGGTTTCGAAATCGGCATCGGAACCCTCGTTGCGCTCCAGTACCTCGATAAAGTAATAGGAATGGCCGAAAAATACCGGTCCTGCGATATCGCCCTCCCCAAGGGGCATGATCGCTTCACGCAGCGGATCGGGGATGCGGGTGAAGCGCATGGGGCCGGTATGTTCAAGTTCCTCCGCAACATTTTCCAGGCCTGCAGCTTCAGCCGCATCAAGGAAGGCAACGCCTTCATCAAGAAACCGGCGGACTACCTGCGCCTGCTCCTGTTCGGGCACTGCAATCATGGCCAGATCGAAAATAGGCGTATATTCTTCCCGGTAGCTCTCCCAGAGAACGTCGCGCGGTGGAATTTCCTTGTTGGCGTCGATCTCCTCGGCTTTAAGCTGCATCAGAGAGCGAACCTTGAGGAAAACATCGAGTTTTTTGAGATAGCTCGCGTTTTCGTCGAGCTGCATGGCTTTGGCCTCGGAAGAAAGCAGAAGCCAGTCGATGTAAGGATCGGGGGTTTCGGGGATATTCATGCCGGGTTCGCGCCATTCGCGCCACCAGTTCCGGAAGTCCGCCGGAGAATATTCAGTGTCATTGACCGTGACGAGGACATCGCTGTTTCCCCAGAACGCATGCAGGGGGGAGCTCAGGCCCAGGACGAGGAGGGTTGTGATGATGATTCGGAAAAATGCGTGATGTGTTCTCATGGGCAATTGCCTACTCCTTTTTCTGACCAGTCAGCGATAATTTCCTGCGACATGCGGGCCATCAGGCCCGTTGTTGTCGTAATGACGCCGAAATGCATCATCTTGCGGTACTCATCGCCGTAGCGCCGATGGATGGTATTCAGAACGGGGTGTCCCCGTCGGACATCAAAAAGATCAAGCTGAAGTGCAATATAGGGGATGTCCCGCTCCCCTCTGCTGCTGTCGTAACCGATATCGGTGATGCGCCCCCGCACAATGGCATCGACCTTCATCTGCCGCGCAAGGTCTGCATACTGGTCGGGAAGAAGCCTCTCACCGGGAAATAGGCGGTGGCGCAGTCGAAACAGGCCGACATCGCCTTCCGGTTCAACCTCGAGTTGCCCGCTCCCGATCAGTTCAGCCATTAATACCCGGTATGCCATGGTCGCTGCCCGGTCGTCTCGCGTGCGGTTTTCGAAAGGCATGATGGCGATGCGGCAGATATCGGTTTCCGCCATTGCCGACATGCGGGTCTGTGGCATGCGTTGTCCGGCGCACCCGCAGAGCGATGACAGGATCAGCAGGGCGGTGAATTTAAATAACCATGACATATTCATCAGAAATCCTGAACCCAGGACTTGGCTTCCTGCTCCTCAATCTCGGCTTCGCCTTCGACCAGGGGCAATTTTTGTCGGGCGATGCGCAGACGGTTTCCAAGTTGATCCTCGCCGGTCAGAGTCAGAAAGGCATTTTCCTCCCCCTCGACAGGTTTAAATTTGAGGGTCGCCGGCAGGTCATCGCCACTTTCCTGCAGCAGCGTTGTCCCGGTCATCGATTTTATTTCCGCAGACCAGTTGACCAGTGGATAGGTGAATGCGCCATCAGTGCGGAGCTCAAGCCGCCCTTCACTCTCAATGACCTGGACTTCCGCCCTGATTTTGGGAGGGGCGGACTGAAACACGACCCGCCGTGAGGCTTCGCTGTGATTGCCGGCCAGGTCATAAACATGGAAAACGATATCGTACGCGCCGTTGGCCAGCTTGAACCCGTCGCTTCCCTTGCCCTCCCAGATCAGTCTTTCCGGGATGTCGCCCTCATGCTCCTCCTGGACCACGCGTATGCCGTCTTCGGTCAGGATTTCAAGTCCCCAGCGCGCCAGTGGGCTGACCTTGCCAAGGCGCGGCAGGATGAGGAGATGGTTGTTGAAGGCGAGGTCCGTTCCGATGCGCTGCCCTTTCTTGATTTCCAGGGTCAGCCCCGGTGGTTCGTTGATCACCACGTAGCGCGCGACTTCCTGCAGGGTTTCTACGTCCGTGTCTGGCTCCCATTCGAGAGTGATGTCGATGGGATAGCTGCCTTCTTCCTTGGGAGCTGCCCAACTGCCCTGCCAGGTATTGGTCTTTTTGTCATGCAGCAGGTAGGTCTGCCCGGCGGCGCTGCGCGCCCCGATAAGCTTCGGGTGTGAACCGAGAAATCGTATTTTCAAGCGGGCTTCGATGCGGCTGCCCCCCTGCACATAAGCCGGGGTGACCTGCATGCCGACCAGCTGGTATTCGCGAACTTCCGGAATGAATCCCCCGTAGACGTTTTTATGGAATTCACCGAGGATCTGATCGATAAGGGGATTTGCCAGGTCTTCAACGCCGGCGGGTTCCCCCAGGCCGAGCACACCGGCCTGCTCACGTATGCTGGTGGCAGCGGTTTCACCCCAGATGGGGGCGCCGCGTGCCGTCTCGTATGCGGTGAAGCTCAGCCCGATGGCAGGCGTGCGGCCGGCGGTTTCGGTGACGGTCCCCATCAGGACCAGCTGAGCGTTGAGATCACGCCCGATCTTCTGTATCAGAAAGGAGTCGAGGTAGTGATAACTGCGGACTTTGTTGTCCGACATAAACCGCAGGACGTCTCCCATAGGCGCGACTTCAAGGCCGATACGCTCCAGGGCGCTCATGACCGTTCTGGTCAACCCGAGGTGCAGGCCGTTTTCGCCACGGCTGAGATCCGCGACCGGGAGCAGAACGGTTTTCTGGGCCAGGGCCGATCCGGGCCCCGCAATCTGCAACAGTATTGCCAGGGCCAAAAGCAATGTCGCCCGACACAGGCGGTTCATTCGTGCCAACTCCTTAACGCCCCTTGATTGTCGAGAGCAGGCGCCTTGCAAGACGATACCCGACCTGGTTGATGTCCGGGGCGGCAAATCCGAACAGCCGGTCAAAGGTGCGGTAACCGCTCTCGCTGTCGCCGGCCTGCCAGATAATCTGCCCGGTCTTGACGTCGACCAGGCGCAAAGTCGCGGCGACGACCGGGTAATTGTAGCTGCCGTTCTGCCGCTCGGAGAAGTCGTTGACTGCTCCCGCCAGGTAGGCTTCAACATTAAGCTCCTGCCCGAGGCGCAAAGCGGTCGCCTGATCGATTATTTCCTGCTCTTTGCTGACAACCTCTTCCCGCAGAAAGCGTTGCGATTCGCCACGCTCCACCACATCGAAGAGGCCGGCACTGAGAATTTCGGTCGTGACAATGTCGCGAAAGCGCTGACCGGCGAATTTGGTCTCGGTGTTGTTTTCAAAAGGAAGAACCACGATTCTCTTCACATAGTCAAGTTCAAGGCTTTCCGCAGCGAAATGCCGAGGTGAGGAACACCCTGCGGCAAAAAACAGCAGCGCCAGAATGCTGACGAAAACATATCTTTGCACGTTGATCACCTTCCTTCAATCTGGGACGGGCAGGGGCGCCCGTCCGAATGCCGGATATCATTATCGGGACAAAGGCCCCGCCTGTCAAAGCGTTAGATGCAGGCTCGAAAGGATGCTCCAGCTGTCGCCGGAATCTGCATCCAGATAACTCCCATTGATCTGCGTCGAAATTCTGCGGCTGACCAGCCAGCTGATTGTTCCAGTGTACTGTCGGCTGTCTTCATCTCCCATGGAGTAGGTCAGCCCGAAAATGGTCTGCAGTTTGCGTGTCCAGAGGCCGGTAAAAGAGGCATTGACCACCGAGGTGTTCTCCTCGACCTGACGATGGAATCCACCATTGAACAGCAGAATATCCGATGGGCGGTAGCCGAGGTTAAAGCCGTAACGGGTGCCGGTTGTGGTTTCGTCATCGATGAGTTCGCCTTCAGAGGTGGATTTGGTATACCCCAGGTCGATATTGAGATCGAGCCGTGGGCTCAACCGGGCCGTGGCATCGAGGTTGAATCCATAGACCGTGTTCGTTCTGCCGTCGGTAATGTCTTCCCTTTGACTCCAGTTGGCCGAGAGACTGCTGGTCAAATCCGGGAAGATAGTGGCATTGACCAGGGCGCTGAAGGAGTCGCCGTCGATATCGCCATGCTCATCGCTGCGGGTTTCCGTGCGCGTGTAGCCCAGTGTATAGTTCAGTGTCGGCAGAGGCTGGGAGCCGACCGAGATGAAGTAGGAGCGGCTGCGGCGGTCTTCGTCGCTGTCGGTCCAGTCGATATTCTCGGAGATGCCCAGGCTCAGGGTCAGAAGCTCGCTCGGGTTGTAGCGCGTGCTCAGGGTGTGATTGAACTGTACCGTGTCAAGGCCGTTGTCGGGACGGTTTTCGTTGCGGCGCAGGTTGTAGCTGACCTGCCAGGAATCCGTAATGCGCACCGTCGTGCTGAACTGGGACTGCAGATTGATGGTGCGCTGATTGATGCTGAAGCGGTCGGAAGTTGCGATACGTACTGTGCCGGCTTCCATTTCAGTGACAAAAACCGAGATCGTGGACGGCAGCGTTGTATCGCTCACGACTTTGATGTAACGGGATTCGGCGGCATCGACAAGGTCGAGAACTACCAGGGTGCGACCGTTTTCCTCGTCATAAAAGACGGGCAGGATGTTGGTGATTTGTGTCCAGTTGGTCAGGTCCGAGCTTTGATAGATGCTCCACTGCAACCGGTTCTGGGTCGCAGTGTCGATCATGCGGTCAAGGTATATGCGCACCCGGTCGATTGGCTGCAGATTTATCTGCACAGCCATGTTCTGTTTGATCGTCGTGCCGGTGATGTCGATGCCGGCGGAGGCGTCTGTGTCTCCGTCGATCAGGGCCGGGTTGTTTGCAGGTGTGCCCGTTGCCGGGGTGTCGTCCTCGCTGGAGAAGCCGCCGAAAAGAAAAGCCGGCACAAAAAAGCGGCCCCCCACGCCGACCCGGGTTTCAGTGCTGGTTTTGAAGCTCTGATATTGTTGGGACGCGGCCACGCTGACCCGGTTGCCGAAAAACGCGTTGGAATAGCCGACCTGGGCTGTGTGGTCGGTGGTTTCTGTATCGCTGCGGTTGACATGATCCTGGCTTTCGGAGCGACGAAAATCGTAGAGCAGGTCGAAATGGGCGATGGTGTATTCGATCGTTGCTCCGAAAACATCGGAATCGACATCCTGGCGTCGGGGCGAGCCGTCATCGTAGCTGCTGTTCTGATTGTAGTAGAGTCTCAGGCTTGGCCATTGCTCGACCTGGGTCTGAAAGTTGGCGCTCCATGATTGATCCGTTCGCGAAGGGTTGTCTTCGCGATTCAGTTCGGTTCGGGAGGCATTGAGATTGAGAGAGAAGAAATCATTGCGGGTATCGAGGGACAGAGTGGGGTTGATGGAATCGGTCTTCTCCAGATCCCCGGAGGGAATGTTTTCATTGTAGCGAACTGAAGCGGAGAAGGCCATGGCATCGGAGAGTTCTTTGGAATAGATCAGCGTATATGTATGGTTGAAAAGAGAACTGTCGCCTGTATCTCCTCCGCTTTTACGATAATTCCAGTTGCCGATAAAGCTCAGCGGATCCCCGGCCGCAACGGGCGTTGCGTACACGATCAGCATCAGGACGATCAGCGCCCGAGCTGATGATGCAAGCATTTTGTCGGAGGTGATCCGGTGCTGATTTTTCATGGTGAGCGGATCCGCTTTGCTTCAATGTTAAGGATGGAAATCAGTCGGTAAAAACTTGAGAGTAAAATTTGCTTTAATTATTTCATCAGGTTGTGCGCACCGCCGTGGCAGTCATTGCAGCCCTCGAACCGGCTGTGAATGCTTTCGTCATGAGGCTGCGCGTGGCACGAGGTGCAGGGTGGTATAAAACCGTGCTGATTACGATGACAGTAGGTACAGGACAGCAATTGATGCTTGGTCGGCGTATTGTCCAGCTGCTCCCCCTGCTCCTCATGGCATGAAATGCACGTGCCCGAAGACATGTCGGAGCCGTAGGTAATCTGCAGCGGCTTGTGGGGAGTATGGCAGCGCCGGCAGTATGCATTGGTCTCCCCCTCCTGGTGCGGGTCATGACAGGTCAGGCATTCGTCGTGCTCGCCATGCCGGGCATGACAGGACTTGCAGTCGAGAACCGCATGGTCGCTGGGAAAGTCGCGCATGGTGGCCGCTGCCTGATAATGACAGGAGACGCAGGCCGGCGTCGCCCGGGGCAGATCGCTGTAGTCGATCTGCTGTGGGGTGTGCGGCGGGTGGCATTCCCGGCAGCCGACCACGGTAAAATGTTTCATCCGGGTAGGGGGGTGGCAACGGTCGCAGGTGGCGATGGTGTCCGTTCCGTCCGGTAGATGCTCCTTGTGGCAGTCAATGCAGGAGATGCTGCTGCGATGACGTTTGCCCTCTGTTTTGATGGCGAGGCTCTGTTCCTGGTGGCACTTGCTGCAATCCTGAGGCTGAAGACGGGGCGTGTCCTGACCTCCAGCCATACCGGCCGGAAAGCCCATTGAAAAGGCAAGCAGGAGGCTGAAAAAGGCGATCCGCCCCAATCTTGTCATGACTGAAATCGGCATGAGTCTTATCCTCGGCAACCGGCGGCTCAGGGTTGCATATTCTCTTGGGGTTGCGACTCCGGCGTTTCGGACTTCCCTGTTTCCTTTGTGTCGCCGGGCGAAGTTGTCACCGCTTGAGAGGGGAGCATGAATTCGGTACGTCTCCCCAGGGTTTTGACGATCGCCGGCAGGCCCTCTTTGGTCCTGAGGTTTTCTGCTGTGTTGTAGGCCTGCAGGGGAGTCTCGTAGGGCCCTGTAAAAACCTGGTGCCAGGTGCCGCGCCGCGCACGCTCCACACTGCGGACGAAAGCCGGAAGTTCTATTCTGCGCAGATTCTCGGCAACGACTTCAGCAGTCTCCCTGTCGGGCGAAAGCAGGGCCAGCACCAGGTAATCGCCGACCGCACCTTCCGGCAGTGAGGTTTCGATACGGTCGATGGTCAGGGTCCTGGGTGCGGGAGCCTGCTCGAGCGGGAATTCCGCGTCGACACTTTTTCCAGCCCCTATCGAGTCCTGCCGCGGTTGGTCGATAAATTCAATGACCTGCACCCGGTGATTGAAGGCATCGGCGACGAGCAACCGTTCCTGGCCGTCCATTTCCACATCCATGGGGTAGTGGAACCATCCGCGGCTTGTTCCCAGTCCGCCCAGTTCGTAAAGGTACTGCCCGTCAATGGAAAAAACCGGCACTGTATGGCGCTGGTAATCGACCAGAAAGATCCGGCGGCGGGCATCGTCTACAGCGAGGGCGCGAGGGCGCGACAGTTTGCCCGGCTCCCCCCCCTTTTCGCCGAATTTGAACAGAAATTCTTCCTCAGCGTCATAAACGTAGACGCGCCCTTTCCCTTCGCTGACAAAATAAAGCCGCCCGTCGCTGCCGATATCGACGGCATGGATGAAGACCTCATCGGTTTTGCCCTGGACTTCCTCGCGCGGCGAGAGGGTATGCAGGTAGCGACCCTTCGAATCCAGAACGAGCACTCCCGAAACGCCGGTGCCGACCACGTACAGGCGACCGTTTTCGCTGACCGCCACATCCATGGGAGAAAAATCGGGGAAATCGGGGAAGTAGAATTGTTCAACCGGCAACAGGGCGCCGTCGAAGACGGCAATGTGGGCACGCTGATCCGGCCCGCCGTGCCCGATGCAGACATAAATCAGGCCGTTGCGGGTGAAGCTTTTGCCGACGGAGCGCAGTCCGCGGCCCGAACCAAGGGCGATGTAGGGGAAATAATCGCTGGTGGTAATGGTCAATTTGTTTTTCTGGGGGCTGGTGATCAGGATCTCATCACTGGCGCTGTCGTAGGTCAGTCCGGAAGGAAACCGCAGGGGCTGGTTCAATTCGTCGCGGTCGATAATTTTGACGGCGCGGGTTTTGGGTGCCTGAACAGCGGCGGATGCTTCTCCGGCCAAAGGGGGGCAGAGAACACCCCCGAGCAGAGCGCACACAAAAAGAGCCGGCACATGGAGGGCCCGCCGAAAATACATGAAAACACTTCTTGACATCATGGCACGGAAAGACACGACGGCCCGCCACTGTGTCGCGGATCGTCCCCCGGAAAAATGCCTGAAACGGCCTGACTCCCTGGAAAATTCCCGGCAAACCATGGTGTTCACCGAGGAAAACGTCTAATTAATATCACATCCCTGGTTGAGAGTCTATCTTTTCTGGCGCGCCGCAATGCCCGAAGTTACTCGGTATTTTACACGATCTCATCCTTGAGGCGCGTATCGAAAACCCGCTGGCTTTTGCGCTCCGAGCGCGGCAGGGCGCCGTAATCGGTCAGTTCCAGCTCAGCGGTGACCAGCAGCTGCTTTTTGATCTGGTGGCCGACCTCGTGGAGCAGCTCCGCATCCCGTGCAGCGGGTACTCCCTGAGCGCGTTCGATGACCAGCCGCATGTGGTCGCGCCCCGAATCGGGCTCGCGGGTCAGGTGAATCTGGTACTCGGATCCGAGCCCCGGCACACTGGAGAGGATGGTGTCGATGCTGGACGGGTAGATGTTGACGCCGCGGAACTTGATGGTGTCGTCGGAGCGGCCACGGATGCGCGAGTGACGCGGCAGTGGGGAGCCGCAGGTGCAGGTGCCGGGGATAATGCGGGTGATGTCGCGGGTGCGGTAGCGGATCAGCGGTGCGCCTTCCTTGCACAGGGAAGTGACCACCATCTCGCCCCATTCGCCGTCGGGCAGCGGCTGCAGGGTTTGCGGGTCGATGATCTCGAGGTGATAGTAATCGGACCAGTAGTGGATGCAGTCGTGGTCGGAGCACTCGATGCCGGTTCCCGGTCCGTAGAGTTCGGTGAGGCCGGTGATGTCGAACAGCTCCGCGCCACCGAACAGCTCCGAGATCTTTTTGCGCATGGAGCGGCTGGAGCGCTCGGAACCGTAGATGATGCGGCGCACGGCGATCTTGTCCGCGATGCCGCGCCGGTGAATCTCCTCGGCCATCAGCAGTGCCATGGACGCAGTGGAACAGAACACGGTCGACTGGAAATCGAGCAGGAACTGAATCTGCAGGTCGATGTTGCCAGGGCCCACCGGCACCGCCATGGCGCCGATCTTCTCGCACCCCGCTTGGAATCCGACGCCGGCGGTCCACACGCCGTAGCCGACGGCGATCTGCACCCGGTCGAGGGGAGTGACGCCGGCCATCTGGTAGCAGCGGGCGAAGAAATGGGCCCAGTCTTCAACGTCTTTCTGCGTGTAGCACAGCACCTTGCGTTTGCCGGTGGTGCCGGAGCTGGCGTGGATGCGAACGATCTGCTCGAAGGGCACCGCCCGCAGGGGGAAGGGATAGCCGTCGCGCAGGTCGTCGGCACTGGTAAAAGGCAGGCGCGGCAGGTCGGCAAAAGTTTTAATCTCATCGGGAGTGATGCCGGCCTGCTCGAACCTTTCCCGGTAGAAGCTCGACCCTTCATAGGCGTGGCGCAGGGTCCACTGCAGGCCTTTAAGACGATGGGCCTCAAGTTCGTCGACGGTGGAAAAGGCAGGCATAAAATCAGGATGACTCATGTCGGGTTTCTCCAGACGGATATTGGTCAGGCCGGCCGCCCCCAGGCGGCTGTGCCCCGGCTTGTTGTCGGATGCGGCGCCCAGAAAGGCGGTGCGCAGCTTCGGATCGTTGAGCAGTCGGCGGCTCTCCCCCCGTTCCACGATGCGGCCGTTGGCGAGAAGGTAGGCTGAATCGGACGCGGAGAGCGCCCGCGCGGCGTTCTGCTCCACCAAAAGAATGGTGGTGCCGGCGCGCGCCAACTGGTGGATGATGGCGAAAATCTCATCGGTGATGCGCGGCGCAAGCCCCAGGCTCGGTTCGTCGAGCAGCAGCAGGCGCGGCCCTGCCATCAGGGCGCGTCCCATGGCCAGCATCTGCTGCTCGCCGCCGGAGAGGGTGCCCGCCAGCTGTCCCCGGCGCTGTTCCAGGCGGGGAAAGCGGGCAAAGACCTCCTGCATGCGCGCAGCGGTCTCTTTTTTCGACAGTTTCAGCGGCATCGCGCCGAGAGTCAGATTCTCATGCACCGGCAGGTGCGGGAATACTTCGCGTCCTTCCGGCGACAGCACCAGCCCCTGCCGGACCCGCTGTGCCGGGGAGAGCCCGGTGATATCCCTGCCATCGAACAGGATGCGCCCGGCGCTGGGTTTGAGCAGTCCCATCACGCATTTCAGGAGCGTGCTTTTGCCCGCTCCGTTAGCCCCCACCAGCGCGGCGGTCGATCCCTGTTCAACGGTCAGAGACAGGTCGAACAGCGCCTGGGCGGTTCCGTAATGAGCGCTGAGATTTTCAATGGTCAGCATGGGATCATCCTCGCTGCAGTTCTCTGCTTCACTCTGGCGGACTCCTTCAGGCGGTCGGTTCCATGCTGCCGAGATAGGCTTCCAGCACCAGCGGGTTGCGTTGCACCTCCTGCGGAGTCCCCTGCGCGATGCAGCGCCCGCCGTCGAGCACCACCACCTGGTCTGCGACGCTCATCACCAGATCCATGTCGTGCTCGACCAGCAGCAGGGTATCCCCCTCGCTGCGCAGCTTCTGAATCTCCAGCCCGATCTGTGCGGTCTCCTCGGCGTTGAGGCCGGCCACCGGCTCGTCGAGCAGGACCAGCAGGGGGTCGCCGACGAAAGCGCGGGCCAGCTCCAGCCGCTTTCGGTCGCCGTAGGCCAGGGCCTGGGCTGGCCAGCCCGCCTTGTCCGCCAGCCCGAAGCGGTCCAGTGCCTCCAGAGCCTGCAGGCGCAGATGCCTTTCGCGATGACGCAGGCTCGGCAGGCGCAGCATGGCGCTGATCCAGGACTTTCCTGCCTCCAGCGTCAGTCCGCACAGGACGTTCTCCAGAACCGTCATGCGCGGAAAGACCTTCAGGTTCTGAAAGGTGCGCCCGATGCCGAGGCGGGCGATCTCATGGGCCGGGCGTCCGGCGATGTCCTGGCCGGAAAAACGGATCGCCCCCTGATCCGGTGCCAGGATGCCGCTGATGCAGTTGATCAGGGTGCTTTTGCCGGCGCCGTTGGGGCCGATCAGCGCCGTGACGCTGCCTCCGGCGATCTCGCAGCTGACCTCCTGCAGGGCGGGCAGTCCGCCGAAATTTTTACTGATCCGTTCGAGACGCAGCATTTTTCCGAACCCAGAGTACAAAGCGGTTGCGGGCCAGATCGATCAGCCCGCTGACCAGCCCTCGCGGCAGAAACATAAGAATCACCACAAGGATCAGGCCGTAGATGATGTCCTTATAGGTGTCGAAGACTTCGATCCATTCCGGCAGCATGGTGACAACGGACGCCCCCAGCAGCGTCCCCCACACTGAGCCCAGGCCACCGATCACCACCATGATGACGAAATCGACCGAGACGAAGATGCCGAAAGAGTCGGGGCTGACAAAGCGGTAGCAGTGGGCAAAAAGACTGCCGCCCAGCGAGGCCAGTACAGCCGACAGTACAAAGATCCTGACCTTGGCGCGGGCAGTGTCGATCCCCAGCGACTGGGCGGCCTGCTCGTCCGCCGCCAGCGCCGCCAGCCCACGGCCGACGCCGCTGCGCACCAGGTTCAGGCTGATCAGCAGGCACGCAAGGGCCGTTCCCCACACCAGGTAGTGAAAGCGGATTTCGTCGTCAAAGGCCCAGCCGCCCAGCGCCAGTGGGGGGATGCCGGCAAAGCCGCTGGGTCCGCCGGTCAGCTTGTCGGCCTGCACCAGAATCGTATAAACCACCAGGTTCAAACCCAGGGTGGCCATGGCCAGATAGTGGCCATGCAGGCGCAGGATAGGGCGGCCGACCAGCCATGCGATGGCTGCCACCGCCAGGGCCGTCAACAGCAGAGCGCCCCAGGGGGAGATTCCCCCCTCCACCGTCAGCAGGGCCGAACCGTAGGCCCCCAGACCGAAAAAGGCGGCATGCCCCAGTGAGATCTGGCCGGCGTAGCCGATAAACAGGTTGAGGCCGAGCACGACGATGGTGTTGAGCGCGATCAGGTTGGTCAGCCCCAGGGTGTAGGGGTTGTCCTGGTATAGGGGGAACAGCAGCACGAAGGCGGCAAAGGCGGTGACTGCCAGGCCGGTGCGGTGCAGAATCAGAAAGTAGAGGATTTTATCCTTCGTGCTCATCGTGTCTCAACGTCAATCTTCGAGTCCGCGTCGGAAAGCGGCCAGGTTCTGGTCGAGGAAACGCTCGGGCGCCAGGGTGCGAACCGCCTTCTCGCACTGGACGGCATCGCAGAAAAGAGCCTGCCTGCGAACCGCAAGCCCCAGCAGGATCAGGTTCGACAATACGGGGTTGCCCATCTCTCGAGCCAGTCCGCTGGCATCGATGCGCGCTCCCTCTCCCTCTTCGTCTGCATTGATCAGCAGGTGCCCTTCGGGCTTGAGCAGCGAGCGGTGCACCGCCAGGTTGTCCTCCCACAGCAGCAGCCCCACATCGGCCTGGCCGGTGCGGATCAGCGGACTGTGGTAAGAGCCGACCTTGATGGTGGACAGCACGGTGCCGCCGCGCTGGGCCATGCCGTGCGTTTCAGCAGTGAGCACGGGCAGGCCCTGATCCACCGCCGCCTGGGCGATGACCCGGGTGAGAAACAGCACGCCCTGCCCGCCGATGCCGCTGACGATGATCTGCTGTTTCATGAGAGCTTCTCCTTGACGATGGCATTGAAAGGGCAGGACGGGATGCAGGTGCCGCAGCCGACGCAGCGGTCGGTGTTGATCCGTGCCCGCGCGCCGCTTTCATCCATTTCGATGGCCGGGCATTCAAACGCCTGGATGCAGCGTTTGCAGCCGGTGCAGTCCTCGGTGACGGTGACCTGATACTTCTCCTGTCCCGAGAGTACCGCTGAATCCATCATGCAGCCGTGGCGGGAGATGATCACCGCCACTCCCGGTTCAGGACCGCGAATATGACGGTCGGCCTCCTTGAGCAGCCGTTCCAGGCGCTGCTGGTCATAGGGGTCGCAGACTTCAAGAAAGTCGACCCCGGCGGCGCGCACCAGCGGCTCGATGCCGATGGCGCGGGTTGCATCGCCCGAGGCGGTGAGGCCCAGGTGCGGCACCGGCTGGCCGCCGGTCATGGCGGTGGTCGCGTTGTCGAGGATCATCACGATGATGCGCGCTTTCTGGATAACGGCGTTGATCAGCGCGGGGATTCCCGAGTGGAAGAAGGTCGAATCGCCGATGGTGACCACCACGGTTGGGAAATCGCCGTCCTGGGCATAAGACTGGTAGAAGCCGGCTCCCTGGCTGATGCAGGCCCCCATGCAGTGCACCGTGTCCACCGCGCCGAGGTTCATCCCCAGGGTGTAGCAGCCGATGTCCGACGGAAACAGGCCGCGCGGGAAGGCGCGCTTGATCGCGGCGAAGGAGGCGCGGTGCGGGCAGCCAGGGCAGAGCGAGGGGCGTTGGCCGCGTCGTTCGGGCGGTGTTTCCGGTGAAAAGGGCCGATCGAGAAAAGCGCACAGCGCCTGCTCGACGACATCCGGCGTCAACTCCCCTTCGCGGGGCAGGGTGCCGTCCTGTTTGCCCCGTGCTCCGGGATGGGCGAGCTGTAATTCAATGACGGGATAGGTCTCCTCCAGCACCAGGATACGATCGTAGTCGCGGCGCAACTGCTCGCGGAATTGGCTGGAAAGGGGGTAGGGCATCAGCACCTGGTAGAGATCGATGCTCCCGCCAAGGCCCAGGTCATCCAGCAAATCGACCAGGTGGCCGTAGACAATCCCGGACGCCACCAGCGCGGTGCGGGGATGGCTGCCGTCGCCAGGGGTGAGTTGCGGTTGCAGATCGGGTTCTGCGGCGACCTGTTCAAGGGTGTGGTTCAGCTTGCGGT
Organism: Geoalkalibacter subterraneus; assembly: GCF_000827125.1. Classification (NCBI taxonomy): domain Bacteria; kingdom Pseudomonadati; phylum Thermodesulfobacteriota; class Desulfuromonadia; order Desulfuromonadales; family Geoalkalibacteraceae; genus Geoalkalibacter; species Geoalkalibacter subterraneus. Next base: position 2,852,321 of record NZ_CP010311.1, on the reverse strand, counting down.
GCAGAGCCGGAAGAAAGGCGGGTGTAGCCGCCCAGCGGCTCGGATCTTTTTCAAAACGGGCCTGTCTCTCCAATCGTTTCGGCGGATGGAGCGCAACATTCTGGCGGGAATGGCAGATGCGGGTGGTGGGGCGAAGCACCACGTTGATCTCGAACTTCTCCGACAGCGCGTAGGCCGTCTCCACCATCTGCGCGGCCTCTGCGGGAGAGGCCGGATCGAGCACCGGCACCCGCCCCTGCAGGCAGAACAGCCGGGTGTCCTGCTCGTTCTGCGAACTGTGAGGTCCTGGATCATCGGCAACGATGGTGACCATCCCCCCTTTGACGCCGAGGTAGGCGGTGCGCATGAACGGGTCGGCGGCGACGTTGAGCCCCACCTGTTTCATGACCACGGCGGATCTCTTGCCGGTATAGGCGGCGGCAAGGGCTATTTCAAAGGCGATCTTCTCGTTGACCGACCATTCGATATGCAGAGGCTCCAGCGCCTCCTCCCGCCGGTCGGCCACCGCCTGCAAAATTTCGGTGGAGGGAGTGCCGGGGTAGGCCGCCGCAATTTGGCAGCCGGCCTCGATCAGGGCACGGCCGATCGCCTCGTTGCCCATAAGAAGCTCGATTTCAGCGTGATCTTTCATTCAGACCTCTGATGTCTCAGGGATTAAGCCACCAAGACTCGAAGACACAAAGAAAATTTTTTTAACGCAAAGGCGCAGAGAACAGTGAGTACGCAGAGAAAAGCCAAAAAAATTCTGATTCTTTTGATTTGATATAAAACAAGAATTTTTCAGATTTAGGCACTCTGCGTTCTCTCCTCCTCAGCGTCTCTGCGTTAAAGATTTTGACTTTCTTAGAGTCTTAGCGCCTTAGTGGCAATAAAAAACCTCACTTCGCCAGCAACCCCTGCGGCCGTACGAACAGCACCAGCAGCAGGACGACGAACGCGACCACGTCTTTGTAGGCGCTGGAGAAGTAGCCGGCGGTGAGCGATTCCAGCAGCCCCAGCAACAGGCCGCCGATGATGGCGCCCGGGAACGAGCCGAAGCCGCCTAAGATGGCGGCGGCAAAACCTTTGAGCCCCAGCAGGATGCCCACATCATAGCTCAGTGTGGTGATGGGGGTGACCAGAATGCCCGCCAACCCTCCAAGAGCCCCGGCCAGGGCGAAACTGGCTGCCCGCACCCGCCCGATATGCAGACCGACCACTGCGGCGGCGGTGGGGTTGGACGAGACGGCCCGCATGGCCAGCCCCAACCCGGTGCAGCGGAAAAACCAGGCCAGGATGAGGATCGCCACCAGCGTCAGCCCCAGAATCCATAGCGTCTGCGGCATGAGCGCCGCGCCCCCGATCTGCAGCGGCTCATCAGCGCCCAGTCCCGGCAGCGCCATACGGTTTTTGCCCCAGATCAGCGCCATGATGCCGCGCAGGATGATGGAGAGGCCGATGGTCAGGAAAATCAGGATCAGTGGATCGTTTGACCGGGCCGGGCGAAGCCCGATGCGCTCCACGATAACGGCCACCAGCGCCGTTGCTGCCACCGCTACCACCAGCGCAGCCCCCATGGGCAGGTTGAAGGTGAACAGGGCGCTGAACATGAGCAGTCCGCCCAGCGAGACGAAATCGACCTGCACGAAATTGACGATCCCCATGGTATTGTGCACCACGCAGAATCCCAGGGCGACCAGCGCGTAAATCGTGCCGCTGGTGAGGCCGGCAAACAGAAATTGCAGTAAATCAGACGACGACAAGGGATCAGAGCCTCGAATTCGGGTCATTGGGTGCCCTGCAGCGGGCGAAGGTGCCAGATTATTGCAGCTCGACGCTCAGGTCAAGTCCGAGACGCAGCCGGGAATTATTTGTCCTTTCTGCCCTGAGATGCTTGTCAGGATATTCCGGCGGGGTTAAAATCGCCGCATTTCAGCCAAGGATGGATCAGTATGAGCACCCAACCCATGATTCTCGTCACCATGACCGGCCCCGACCGGCCGGGCATTATCGCCGCCATGACCGGCCATATTGCCGCCGCCGGCGCGCGGATCCGCGACATCGAGCAGACCGTCACCCATACCCTGCTTTCGCTGTCGGTCATCATCGACTTCACCACCGGCGACAGCGACCAGAAGCCCCTCATCAAGGATCTTCTGTTCCTGGCCAAAGAGTGGGGACTCGATCTGGACTTTCAGGTCATCGACGAGCAGGATTACCGCCGCCGCAGCAACCGCAACGCTTATGTGCTCACCATCATGGGGGGCGAAGTTAATGCCGCCGCCCTGGCCCGGGTTTCCGCGATTCTGGCGGAGCACCAGGTCAACATCGAGCGCATCTCCAAGCTCACCCAGGGGCAGCTGCGCTGTGTGGAATTTCTGGTGACCGTCCCCGAGGCCTTCGACGTCAAGGCGATCAACCGCCAGCTCCTGCATGCCGGGGCGACGTTGGGGGTTGACGTCGCGGTGCAGAAGGAGAGCCTGCACCGGCGCGCCAAGCGGCTGGTGGTGATGGATATGGATTCGACCCTGATCCAGATCGAGGTGATCGACGAGCTGGCCCGCATTGCCGGGGTCGGCGACGAGGTCGCCCGCATTACCGACCAGGCCATGAACGGCGAGATCGATTTCAACGAAGCGCTGCGCCAGCGGGTTGCCCTGCTGGCGGGACTTTCCGCCGAAGCGCTCGAGCAGGTCTACCAGAATATTCCTTTTACTCCCGGGGCCAGAACACTGGTGCGCATCCTCAAGCGTCTCGGCTTCAAGACCGCGGTTATCTCCGGCGGGTTCAACTTTTTCACCAACCGCCTCAAAGAAGACCTCGGCCTTGATTATGCTTTTGCCAACGGACTGCAGATCGCCGACGGCCAGGTGACGGGTCGCCTCGACGGTCCGGTGGTCGACGGCGCGCGTAAGGCCGAGCTGCTGGAAGAGATTGCCCGCCGCGAAGGGATCGCCCTCGACCAGGTGATCGCCATCGGCGACGGTGCCAACGACCTGCCCATGCTGGGGCGTGCGGGACTCGGAATCGCGTTCAATGCGAAGGCACGGGTGCGGGAGCAGGCCGACACCCATATCAATCAACAGAGTCTCGATTCAATCCTCTATCTGCTGGGGCTCTCCGAGTGGGAGATGGCGGAGCTTGACCAGTGAAGTTGCCGCAGCCTCTGGTGGCAGGCGTCCTGAAACGGCGCTATCAGCGTTTTTTCGCCGAGGTTGAGCTTGATGACGGATCCCTGGTCACTGCGCACACCCCCAACACGGGCAGCATGCGGCAATGCGCCGTGCCGGGACACCACGTCCTGCTCTCCCGCAATGACAACCCGCGCCGCAAGCTGCGCTATACGCTGGAACTGGTCGAGGTGGACGGTTCCTGGGTCGATACCCATACACACCGCGCCAACCAGGTGGTGGGGGAAGCGCTGGGTGCCGGTCTCATTCCCGGGCTTGAGGGCTGCCGGATTCGTCCGGAGTACCGTTACGGCGCCAGCCGTATCGATTTTTTCCTGGAGCGCGCTGAGACGCGGATTCTGCTGGAAGTCAAAAACGTCACCCTGATGCATGACCAGCGCACCGCCTGCTTCCCCGATGCGGTCACGGTGCGCGGCCAGAAGCACCTGCGAGAGCTGATGTCTGCCGTTACCGAGGGATTGCGGGGGATCATCTTTTTCGTCGTACAGCGCGCCGCGGCCGAAGCCTTTACCCCCGCCGACGATATCGACCCTGAATACGGCCGTCTGCTGCGCGAGGCGGCGGACGCCGGGATTGAAATCATGGCATGGAAAACCCGGACCACCCCCGAAGAAGTCTGTGTCGATTATTCTCTGCCTGTTCTGATGTAACGCCAGAAGGAGCGCCCGATCTTTTCATGCGTGCCGTCGGCCTGATCACCGAATACAACCCCTTTCACCGCGGGCATGAACATCACCTGCGCGAGAGCCTGCGCCTGACCGGCGCCCAGGTTTCGGTGGCGGTGATGAGCGGCCATTTCCTACAGCGCGGCGAGCCGGCGCTGGTGGATAAATGGGTGCGGGCCGAGACGGCGTTGCGCGCCGGAGTCGACCTGGTGGTGGAATTGCCCTTTCCCTGGGCCTGCAACAGCGCGCCTCATTTCGCCCGCGGGGCGGTTTCTGTGCTGAACAGCTTCGGCAACTCCATGCAGGCTCTATGCTTCGGCAGTGAGGCCGGGGATCTGGCGCTGCTGATGCAGGCCGAAGCCGCGCTGGAGCGGGACAGGCAGGGGCTGGAGAAAGATATTCGCCGCCGCCTGGGTCTGGGGGAAAATTACCCCCGGGCCCGTGCGGCTTCGGTGCGGCAGGCGGGTTTTCAAGAAAATGTTGCTGAGGTTCTGTCACATCCCAACAATATCCTAGGGATCGAATATCTCCGCGCCCTCAAGGAATCCGGTAGCGCCGTTCAGGCTTATACCGTTCCCCGTATCGGTGGCGGATTCCATGATCTTGAACCGGGCGCGCATGATATCGCCAGCGCGACGGCGATCCGCCATCGACTGCGGCAAGGGCAGGATGTTGCGGCCTTTCTTCCGCAAGCGGCACATGCTCCCCTGTTCGATGCTCTTGCCAGGGGCGCGACTCCCGACCGGGAGCGCCTTCTGACCCTGCTTCTCGGGCGGATTCTGCAGGGGGCGCAGGCCGTGAAGCCGTTTTACCTGGTGGAAGACGGTATCGAACACCGTCTTGCCGCAGCTGTGGAGGCGAGCAGCGACTACGACGAGTTGGTTGCAGCGGTCAAATCACGGCATTTCACCCGCACCCGCGTTACGCGGATGCTCAGCCACGTCCTCCTCGGGGTTGAGCGCAAGTGGATGGAGGAGTCCCTGGCAACAGGCCCCCTTTTCATCACACTGCTCGGGGCGAGTGCACGCGGTAGGAAGTATCTCGCCCACTGCCGCAAAGACCTGCAACTGCCCTTGATTCAGAATTTCTCCCGCGTGCATGCCCAGCTCAAACGGCGCTACGGTCGGGAATCTTTTCTGTCCAGAACAGCTCTGCAGCAGCTCGATCTGCAGGTGCGGGCCACCCGTTATTATACGCTTCTGCAGGAAAAATGGCCCGGCGGCCCGCGCGGACGCGACTATTTTCAGTCACCCTGCATGCTTCCCTGAAGGCTCTTGCCCCTCCCTTTCTGTTGCACTTCCCGTGTTTTCAAGTAAACATTGTTTTAAAACTGAAATGCGGTTGAGCGGGGGAGAGGAGGAGCGATGTTTGATTTTGACACTTTCCGACAGCAATGCCGTGACCTGGCCCATGCCGGAATGACAGGGGCCGGTTCAGAGGAGAGTCCCGCGGTCGTTGCCCTGCTGGGTGCCGTTTATGAACATTGCGAGAAAACTCTGCGGCAGTGGCAGGAGGGAAAAGAAAGTCTGTCGATTGCATGCGGGCCGGGGTGCGGAACCTGCTGCATGGTCAATGTGGCAGTGCTCGAACCCGAGGTGGTTGGTATAGCTCATTATGTCCGGCAGAATTTTTCGGGGCAGGCGCGCCGCGAACTGGAGGGGAGATTGCTGCAGCTTGCCCGCGAAGTGCGCTGGCTCGATGAAGAGGAGCGGCTTTTTGTGCGCCGTTCATGTGGTTTTCTCGATGAACGGGAAAACTGTTCCATCTGGCCGCAGCGCCCGCTGATGTGCCGGGCGATTACTTCGACCGATGCGTATGCCTGCCGCGAAGCCCTGGCGGCCCCCGTTTTCGGAGAAGAAAAACCGGTCGTCATGAACCTGGTGCAGAGAAAGATTTATGAAGCGGCTTTTCAGGGATTGGGCGACGCCCTGCAGGCCCTGGGACATGATGCGCGCAGCTCCAGACTTTCATGCGCGGCATCCGCTCTGTTGTGCGAGTCGAGCGGAATCGAGAAAATATCCCCTGGTCTTGCTTAAATATTACCACCATGGTAATATTTAACTGCGAGATGGCAGAGACTCTTACTCACCTCTCGTTCCCTTCGCGCGTCGGATATCCCTCCTGGCCGGCGCGCATTTTTTTGTGCGTTTCTATTGTCCAATCTTTCATAAAGAACTCTGCGACTGCGGGGTAATAATTACATCGATGCGGCGGTTGATGGCTCGCCCCTCAGTGGTGGTGTTGGGGGCAAGCGGACGGCGTGAGCCGTAACCGACTGCAATGATTCGATCGGGGGGCAGGATTTCATTCGCAATGAAATATTGGCGGACGGCATCTGCCCGTGCCTGGGACAGAGAGGCATTGGCCGCATCGCTTCCTGTGCTGTCGGTATGTCCTTCAATGGTGACCGCCGGCTCGTTGAAGGTGCGGATGGCGCGGCGGACCTTGCCCAGCAGTGGGTAGTTGTTGGGTGCGATAACGGCTTTCCCCACCGGGAAACGGATTCCACGCAGGCGAATCACCAGGTGATTGCCCTGCTTGTAAACCTCCGCCTCCTCCGGCGCAAACATCTCCTGAATTTCATCGAAAATCTGCTGGAACCTCCGCTCGCGTTCCAGCTTTTCCTTGGTCGCTTTCTGCTCCCAGATATAGAGTTCCTTGGCGGCTTTCTCCTGTTCGGTGATTCCCTCCAGAGATGCAATCTGCTGCCTGGCCGCCTCGATCTGGCTTTTCTGCGCCTGCTGTCCTGCCTGCAGCTCAGTGATGGTCCGGGCCAGTGTTTCGGCCTGTGCCTCGAAGGGGCGGTCGCGCAGTTCAGGTTCACCGGCCAGGCGAAGGGTCGGCGTCCGCAGCAGCTCTTCTACAAAGAGCGCGATCTGTTCAGGCGTCATCTCTTTGAAGCGACGGCTGTACTCCAGCAGAATGGCTGTGCGCCGGGCTTCAAACAGGGTGTTCCGGGCCTTGTCCTCAATGATGTCGTTCTGGTAGCGATTGTTGGTGATATAGTCGTCGGTTTCCTGCAGGATCCCGCGAGCACGTGCGAAACTGGCCGGAACCATGTTTCCGGCGCCTTTTTTCTCTGCCTGTGCCAGAATGCGCCGAGCTTCGCCCAGGGCTGTATTTTTAATGGCGCGCAGTTCCAGATCACTGAATTGTCGGGCGGCCCCCGGCGCATGTTTAGCGGCCCAGTCCAGTCGTTCATTTTCCAGCGCCCGTGCCAATTCGACGAGACGGTTTTCGGCGGCAAGATAATCGCTGCCGATCTGTACCGCCCCCGCTTCCAGCGCTTTGCGCCGGGCTTCGAGGGGTTTGGCCAGGACAGTCTGGGCAAGTACCGCCTGCTCGCGGGCCTTCTCGAGATGGGCGCGCCCCAGGGCGACCTTCTGCAGGATGGTCTCAACGCCCTTGTCTTCGCGAAGACCCTCCTGTGCCGCGTCAAGAGCCTCCTTCGCCGCTGCCATCGATTCGGGAGCCAGGATGTGGAGTTCTTTGACGCGGGCGGTGGTCACCTCGGTTTCAAGGCTTTCAATCTGCTCGCTGGGGTTTTCGCTCAGGGAGATAGGTTCAACCTGGAGGCCGGAGGCTCCGCCGCAGCCATTAAGGAGAAGGGTCAGCAGGCTCAGGCCGACAAAATATGCTAAGCGGGTTTTTATGGACATGTTGATCCTCCCGGATTAAAGAATGATGATGACACCAGCCGTCGGATATGGGTGCCGACACATAGCAGAAAATCTGTTGCCGATTCAGGTATATGTCAGGCGCGTCACTCTGTCAACCGGGGGAAGAAATGGCGGTCTGCAAAACTGTCAGGGTTCATACAGGCAGAGATAAGGCACGTCGCGTACGGAACCGGTGGCGAGAAATCGCGGGATAATCTCTTCAAGAGCGGTGCGGCGGGAGTTGGCCGTCATAAAGTCGGTGAAAGGGCGGCCGAGAACCTCTTTGCGTTGGTAGCCCATCCTTTCAAGCCAGTGGTTGCTGACCTCAACCAACCGCAGATCCTTGTCGATGCTGTGCAGTATGCCCGGTGTGTTGATGTAGAGGTCGCGATAGCGCTGCTCGCTCACCTGCAGTTTTCCGGCCTCAACACCCTTGGATAATTGCTCGTACCTATGCTAAATTATATATGTTCATTGCCGTTGAGTCATAAAGATGGAGGTCGGTCGCGTCGTGCCAAGAAAGTCTCCTGGAGATCAGGCGGGGGTAGCATCCGAAAGCCGCAGCAAGGTCAAACATCCATCGTTATACAAGGTGATCATGCACAACGATGATTACACGACCATGGAGTTCGTGGTGCGCACACTGGAGACGGTTTTTCGCAAGAGCCCCGCGGAAGCCCATCGCATCATGCTCAATATTCATTACAAGGGGGCAGGGGTCTGTGGCGTGTTCCCGCACGAGATCGCCGAGACCAAGGTCATGAAGGTTCATGCGTTGGCCAAGGAAGAGGGGCACCCCCTCAAATGCAGCATGGAGGAGGCCTGAGCCTCGCTAATCTATGGGTGGAGCCATGTTTAATCAGGACGTACAGATCGCTTTCAGCCTGGCCGTGCGCGAAGCGCAGCGCCGCCATCACGAATACTTGACCACGGAACACATCCTGTTCGCCATCCTCTTCGAGGAAGAGGGGCAGAAGATTGTGCGCGGCTGCGGCGGTGACGTGGATGAACTCAAATCGATGCTGGAGGATTTCTTCACTCACCAGCTTGAGACCCTGCCGGGAGAGGATGAGTTCATTCCCGAGCAGACCGTCGGCCTGCAGCGGATGCTTCAGCGTACCGTGGTGCACATGCACTCAGCCGGCAAGAAGGAGATCGGTCTCGGCGATATACTCGCCGCCATTCTCGAAGAACAGAATTCCCATGCCTCGACTTATCTGGAAGCGCAGGGGATCAGCCGGCTCGACCTGCTCAACTACGTGTCTCACGGAGTGTCCCGCTTTCCGGACGCGCAGCAGGAAAAGGAGCGACCCGCGCCGGAGCAGAAGGAAGATGCGCCGGGGCGCGCCAGCCCGGCCCGCGACCCGCTGACCTCTTTTACCGTCGATCTGGTGGCCCGTGCCAAAGCGGGCAAAATCGATCCCCTGGTGGGGCGTGCCAATGAGCTTGAGCGCACTATCCAGGTGCTGTGCCGGCGGCGCAAGAACAACCCGATTTATGTCGGGGATTCCGGGGTGGGCAAAACCGCCATCGCCGAAGGGCTGGCCCGCCGTATTTACGAAGAGCAGGTGCCCGAGGCTCTGAAAGGGTTCAAAGTTTATGCGCTGGATATGGGCGCACTGCTGGCGGGCACCAAGTTCCGCGGCGATTTCGAGGAGCGTCTCAAGGCTGTGATCAACGCTGTCACCAAACTGGACAAGGCGGCCCTGTTTATCGACGAGATCCACACCATCGTCGGCGCCGGCGCGACCAGCGGCAGCTCCATGGATGCCTCCAACATTCTCAAACCGGCGCTGGCGTCGGGAGATCTGCGCTGCATCGGTTCCACCACCTTCGAGGAATACAAGAATCTGTTCGATAAGGATCGTGCCCTGTCCCGTCGCTTCCAGAAGATCGACATTCTGGAGCCGACGGTGGAGGAGACCATCGAGATTCTGGCCGGGCTCAAGCGCTATTACGAAGATTTCCACGGCGTAACCTATACCGACGAAGCCCTGGAAGCTGCCGCCCGCCTGTCGGCCAAATACATCAACTACCGGCACCTGCCCGACAAGGCGATTGATGTGATTGATGAAGTGGGTGCTTCTCTCAAGCTTCAGCCGCAGCTCAAGCAGTCGGTGACGGTCTCTGACATGGAAGCCGTGGTGGCGAAAATTGCCCGTATTCCGCAGCGCAACGTCTCCGCATCCGACCGGCGCCGCCTCAAGACGCTGGAGCGCGACCTCAAGCGGGTGGTGTTCGGTCAGGAGCCCGCCATCGAAAACCTGTGTCGCGCCATCCGCCGCGCCCGGGCAGGGCTCGGACATCCTGACAAACCGGTGGGCTCGTTCCTGTTCACCGGTCCGACCGGGGTCGGCAAGACCGAGGTGGCCAAGCAGCTTGCCGAACAGCTTGGCGTCGAGTTTCTGCGTTTCGACATGAGCGAGTACATGGAGAAGCACTCGGTGTCGCGCCTCATCGGCGCGCCTCCAGGGTATGTCGGTTTCGATCAGGGAGGGCTGCTGACCGACGCGGTGGTGAAAAATCCTTACGCGGTGCTGCTGCTTGATGAAATCGAAAAAGCGCATCCGGATCTTTTCAATATTCTGCTGCAGGTCATGGACCATGGATCGCTGACCGACAATAACGGCAAGAAGGCGGATTTTCGCAATGTCATCCTGGTGATGACCAGCAATGTCGGGGCGAGGGAGATGAGCGCAACCCCCATCGGCTTCGGTGAACGGGCCGCGGGCGCCCCCCGTCAGGAAGTTGAAAAACAGTTCTCCCCTGAATTTCGCAACCGCCTCGACAATATTATTTCATTTTCCAGTCTTGATCTGCCCATCATCGAAAAAGTGGTGGACAAGTTCATTGGCGAGTTGCGGGCGCGCATTGCCGACCGCAAGGTCAAGCTGACGATCTCTGCCAAGGCGCGTGCTCATCTGGCTGAAAAGGGATATGACCCTATTTTCGGGGCGCGGCCGCTCGGGCGGCTGATCCAGGCGGAAGTCAGTGATGTGATTGCCGATGAAATCCTTTTCGGACGTCTCAGCAAAGGGGGGCGGGTCTCCATCGGTTTCAAGGCGGGGCGCCTGACCTTCAACTATCGTTCCTGAGTCGTGCCCGGAAGTGTCTCGCGATCGCAGCGAAACACTTCCGGGTCTGCCTGACCTCTTTCCCCGGTTTCTCCGTGCCGATCTATCAGCTGATTCCCGAGCCGGTTTTTCCGCCGCCACAGATGGCCGATGACAACGGCCTGCTGGCCGTGGGCGGCGATCTCTCGCCGCAGCGGCTTCTGCTGGCCTACTCGATGGGCATTTTCCCCTGGTTCAATGAGGGGGACCCGATCCTGTGGTGGTCTCCCGATCCGCGTTTTATTCTCGAACTCGACCGCCTTCACGTCTCGCGCAGTCTTGCCAGAGTGCTGCGCCGTGGCTCCTTTGAGGTGACCTTCGACCGGAACTTTGCCGGGGTGATCGACGCCTGCGCGGATCTGCGCCTGCAGAGCGGCGAGGGGACATGGATCACGCCCCAGCTGCGTGACAGCTATGTGCAGCTGCATGACATGGGTTTTGCCCACTCGGTGGAGGTCTGGCGGGCGGATGACCTGGTGGGCGGCCTTTACGGCGTCTCTCTGGGCCGTTGCTTTTTCGGCGAATCCATGTTCCACCGCGCCTCCAATGCCTCCAAAGTGGCTCTGGCGGAACTGGTCCGGCGGCTGCGACACCTTGAATTCGAGCTGCTTGACTGCCAGATGCCCAACGATCATCTGCGCTCTCTGGGGGCACAGGGCATTCCAAGGGACGAATTCCTTCAGCGTCTGCGCCGCGGCGGCGTCATGCCATCCACCCACCCCGATCCCGGCCCCTTTCGGTTAGACTGAAGTTTCCGATAGAAGCTGCGCTTTCATCTCTTCAGAACGCGCAGACCAGTCCTCCGCCAGACGTTCCCGCAGAAAAGCGGCCAGCAGGCTGTCGAAGAGCTGCATCCCTTCTTCCAGTACATGCATCTTCTCGAGAAAAACGGCTTCGTGCTCACTTTTCTCGTCGGTGATTTCGTCCTTTTCCAGTTTCACGGCAGGCCCCTTGAAGGAGCCGAAGTAAAACGGCTCGCTTTTCAGGTTGGTTTTCCATTCGTTTTCCATTTTTTCGAAATGGATGGTGGCTTCGCTGATGGCCTTGCCGCGAGCCAGGGCGGCGCGCACTTCGGAAAAATTTTCCTGAGGGCCGGCTACAGTGATCTTCTGGGGGCCGTGGTCGCCAAGCCCCGTCAGGACCAGCCGGTTGTCGAGAAAGGCGGTGAAAAGCTCATCGCGCACCGCGGGGCCGTCCTGGTTGACCTTGAACCGGTCGCGGCCTTCGACAGTGGCGTACAGCAGCCAGTACAGAAAATCCTGGCCCAGCCAGGCGTTGGCTTCGGTCATTTCGACAACCGCATCTGTGGCGGCCTGGTTAAGGTCTTCGAGGGTGTCCTGTAGATCAGGATTGACCACCGAACGGGCGTGGGCGAACGGGTGGCGGGCCACAAGCCGCAGTTCGGGAAACGTCTGGCGGAAGAGTCCCTCGAATGCTTCGATGGCGCGGCTGGAGGTGCCGGTGAAAAACAGCAGTCCCCGTTCAACGTTCCAGGCGATATCGAAGGTGGAAGGTGTCGGCAGAGTCCTGGCCAGCAGGGAGTTGTGCACCGACTCGCGCAGTTCCTCGCGCTTCTGCTTGGGAACTCGCAGCAGGGTGGGGTGCGAGGAGAGAAACTCCGCCTCGGCCTCCTTCAGGCGACGCCTCAGCAGGGCGGACGGCACGCGGCGCCGGTCCTGGCGCAGGGTGAAGCACAGGTAGGGCGAGCGGAAAAAATCGCGCGGGTCGGTGAAGTCGGCATTCATCGGGTCGTCGATGGTGGCCCAGCCAATGGCGGATTCCTCCGTCGAGTTGTCGATGGAGGCAAAAGCATTTGCTTCAAGCAGCGGGCGCGCCCATTCGGCGGAGTCGCCCGTTTCAGGAATTTCCAGTACCTGGTATTGCACGAGATTGACGCTGTTGGCAGTAATTCCCATGAAGAAGAACCTCCGGAAGTCAGGTGGATAAAAGATGTCAGGGTGGTTATAAGTGCGGATGGGCCGAGAGTGGATGTAAATAAGGGGCCCGCCAGAACAGGGTCAGGTCAGGACGCGCTGCGTCGCGGGCCGGCGTGCAGGTGAACCCGAGCGTTGTGGCCGTGCATCTGCTGCACCAGGGCATCGAGTTCTTCAGCGCTCAAATAGCCCTGCTGCACGAAATACTGCCCCAGTTTCTGATGGCGGCTGCGCTGGTGAAACAGCAGGGTGCGCACTTGAAAGGGGGTGAGTAGCCCCATCTCCACAGCCTTTTCGCCGAAGCGGCGGCAGTGCCTGCTGCGGTGCAGCATGATGCGCCGGATGGTCTGCTCGTCGAGCCAGCCCCATCGGCGGGCGGTCTCTCCCACGGGCGGGCGTTGGCGGCGCTGCCACACCAGCGCTTCTATCAGCGCGTGATAGCCGATGGCCCCGGCCGCGTAGAGATAAGAGCCGATTTCATAGGCGCGCGACGGAATCGGCCCACTGCCGCTGTGCGCAGGCTTCTCGCGGTGCGGGTGAGCATGGGGAGGCGGTTGTTCCCTCTGGTGCGACGTTCTGCTGGTGCTGAATTTCAAGCCCGCCTGGTCACGTTGGGCCAGAAAGGAGCGAACCAGATCGTAGGCGTGATGCACGGCATGAAAGTGCTCGGCCTGCAGCTTCTGGATCCGCTGTTCGCCTGGAAAACGGTCAGGGTGGGTCTCCTTTGCGCGCTGGCGATAGGCCGCCCTGACACCGTCGGGCTGAAGATACCCCAGAAAATGACGATCCAGCCAGACATCGGGCCCGAACAGGGTGCGGCAGGCCTTGAGAACCTCATTTTCATGAAGGCTGGCGGTCATCGTTCCTCCGGTAGCGTGTTCCTGTGATGGATTCCATGGATTCGCCCGTTTATACACCAACCACAGTGAAAGGACAAGCGGCGATACTGAGAGACGGAGGTGCTGCGAATTCAGGATCAGGAGGGCGGCAATGTGCAGCTCTAAGGGGGTTCTCCTGTAGCTGGTCCCGGCGCGCCTGTTCGACGAAACGGGTGCTCCGCCGGTTTACTGATGATGGCACTGCTCGCAGTTGCCGGCTACCGAGAATGCGGTCGAATCATCATGGCAGGCCCCACAGGATTCCCCTTTTTTCATGCTTTCCATGCTGACCGCAGGATTGTCGGGTTGGGGCAGGAACAGATCGGGGTGGCATTCAACGCATCCGTATAGGAAGGTGTGTTCGTCATGGCTGAATGTGACATCTTCAAAATCCGGGATTTCAAAGGAAACATCCCGGGTGGGGTGGCAGGGGCTGCAATTGCCGCTCACTCCGAACGCTTCACGGCCATTGTGGCAGGCGCCGCAACTTTTGCCCTCCGCCATATCCGCCATGGTAAAGGTGGGATTTTTTTCGGGCTGAATGTGAAAGATGTCGTTGTGACAGATGACGCAGTTATTGCCCAGCACTTCGATGTGGCGATAATGGCTGAAGCGGACGGAGCCGGTTTCGGCTACTGGTATAAGCACCTCATCGGCGATGCGTTTTGCCGAGGTGTCGAAGGGTGATAACAGAATGACCGCGCAGAGCGCGACCGAATACCATTTTTTCATGTCAGGTCCTCCTGATGCATGCCGGAACCGAAGGGTGAATGTGTACAGGTCGAAAAGAGTCCGCTGCTGCAGGCACAGGGGGTTCCATTACGGTTCACGGCTAAATCGGCGGATAATTTACCGGAAAAGGGGGTGGTCATGCAATCACTGATCGTTGTCTGCTTTTCGGGCCCGGCTCAAGGCCGCCAATCCGAGGCGGCCGGTCAGGTCGTCGACGAACTGATGCGCGACTCGCCCTGAGCGTGACCCGCGGGACAGCGCCCAGCGGAGAGCTTCCTGTGAGAGGTCTTCATCGCTGATGTTCAACTCTCTCTCGCGGGCCAGGTGACGAACGATGTCGAGATAGTGCGGCTGATCGACGGGATAGAAACCAAGCGTTATGCCGAAGCGGTCGGAGAGGGAGAGCTTTTCCGCCACGGCCTCCTCCGGATGAATCTCGACTGAATCGGCGTTGTTATCCAGGCGTTCCGGCATCAGGTGGCGGCGGTTGGCGGTGGCGTAGATCAGCATATTGGGCGGCGGCGCCTCCAATCCTCCCTGCAGCAGGGTTTTAAGTTCACGATAGCCGGGCTCGTTCTCATCGAAGGAGAGGTCGTCGCAGAACAGGATGAAGCGGTAGGGCTGGCTTCGCAGCAGGCGCGTGATGGCTGGCAGATGGTAGAGTTCTTCCTTGTGGACTTCGATCATGCGCAGCCCCTGTTCGGCAAAAACCGGCAGCAGGCTTTTGACCGCGGAGGACTTGCCGGTGCCGCGCTCGCCCCACAGCAGGATGTTGTTGGCGGGCAGTCCCGCCACGAACTGGTGGGTATTGCGGTGCAGGCGTTCGAGGTGGTCGTCGAGGCCGAGCAACTGCTCGCGCTGCACCACGTCCGGATGCTCAAGGGCTTCGAGCTGTCCATCATGGTTCCAGCGGAAGGCGACGGCTGTTCGGAACATCTGCGGATCGGCTTCGATGTCGTCAGAGAGTTTGCGGGTGAGGAATTCTTCCGTCAGGTCCATCAGCCGATCGATGCGTTCGATCAGAAAATCCCAGTCGAGATTGATTGAATGCAGATTCATCATGCGTGATATTTCTCCTTGGTCCAACTCGGATGCTCCACTCAATCTACAGGATATGGGCGTCATGGTAAAGTTCATCCTTTTTGTAGATGTGCCGAGTGGGGGCGCAACTCCCATGACAGGGGACGCTTTTCGCCATCCCTGCTGCCAGGCATCCTGGGTGTCCCCATGCTTACCTTACCCTTGACTCTATAGATTTTTCTGCGCCTTTCTTTGATGCTTTCGTAAAAAAGCATCAATGTCGATGGCTAAGCAAAAAGCGCCAAATGCAAGGCGCGCGATTGTCGAGCAATGAGGCGTACTTACGTACGTCGAAGCAGCGAGAGCAATTGCAGCAACGCAGCAGTTGGTGAGTTTTTGCGACGCCATCTTTCTTTGTCCTGCTCTCCGCCTCTGCGTTGAAAGGTTGTGGATTTTTTGTTGCATTCTGTTGGTATGCTGGGTATCCTCAAACTTTACGAAGGATGGTGAAGTGAATAACGCTGCCGTCCGACACCAGAATGCAAGGAAAGCGGGGTGATTCGGTGGAGATCACGGTTCTCGACAACAACGTCGACAAGGCGATCAAGGTGCTCAAGCGCAAGCTGCAGCAGGAAGGCCTTTTTCGTGAAATGAAGCAGCGTAAATTTTACGAAAAGCCGAGCGTGAAGCGCAAGCGCAAGGAGAAGGAAGCACAGCGTCGCCTGCGCAAGAAGATGCGCGTGATGCGTCGCAACGACTGATCCCTGCTTGTCAGCTGATCAAAAAAGAGGCGGTTCACCTTCGGGTGGACCGCCTCTTTTTTTGGTGAGGGGTGAGGAATCGTTTTACCTGGGATAGGTGGAAAATTCGAGTCCAGCCATCTGTTCCACCATCCGTACTACCTGGCAGCTGTAGCCGTATTCATTGTCGTACCAGACGTAGAGAACGCAGCGCTCACCGTTGACGATGGTGGCGAGGCTGTCCACCACGCCGGCATAGGTAGAGCCGACGAAGTCGCTGGAGACCACCTCGGGCGAGTTGGTGTAGTCGATCTGGTTCTGCAAAGGCGAATCAAGAGACACGTCGCGCAGGTAGCGGTTCAACTCCTCTACGGTGGTCTCCCTCTCCAGGGTCAGGTTGAGAATTGCCATCGAAACGTTGGGCGTCGGCACGCGAATGGCGTTGCCGGTCAGCTTGCCGGTGAGTTCGGGCAGCGCCTTGGCCACTGCCTTTGCAGCCCCTGTTTCCGTGATGACCATATTGAGGGGAGCGCCGCGGCCGCGACGGTTTTTATTGTGGTAATTGTCGATCAGGTTCTGGTCGTTGGTGTAGCTGTGGCAGGTTTCCACATGTCCGTGGGCGATGCCGAACTGATCGCTCACCGCTTTGAGAACCGGTACGATGGCATTGGTGGTGCAACTGGCCGCTGTAATGATTTCCTCTTCGTCACGAAGCAGCTCGTTGTTGACGCCGTAGACCACGTTGGGCAGATCGCCTTTGCCCGGCGCGGTCAGCACGACACGGGAAATCCCTTTGGCTTTCAGATGACGGGAGAGCCCTTCGCGGTCGCGCCACTTGCCGGTATTGTCGATCAGGATGGCATCCTTGATGCCGTATTGCGTATAGTCGACATCTTCTGGGTTGTCGGTATAAATCAGCTTGATCATGTTGCCGTTGGCAATGATGGCGTTCTCTTCTTCATCCACCATGATGGTGCCTTTGAAGAAGCCGTGGACCGAATCACGCCGCAGCAGGCTGGCGCGCTTGATCAGATCGTCTTTGCTGCCGCGGCGCACCACGGCGGCACGCAGCCGCAGCTTGTCGCCGCCGCCGGTCTGCTCGATGAAGATGCGGGCCAGCAGGCGACCGATGCGGCCGAAGCCGTACAGCACGATATCGCGCGGTTCGCTCAACAGGGCGGCTTTGCCGGTATTGATCTGGGAGAGTTCCTGACGCACGAAGGTGTCGATATCCGTATCGATCCCCTGGGTCTGGTAGCGCACCGTGAGCTTGCCGATGTCGACCCGGGCGGAAGCCAGTTCCAGCTTGGACATGGCTTCGAGAACAGGAGCGGTTTCGCGAACGGAAATTTCATTTTCCAGAATCTGGCGCGCGAAGCGATGGGCCTTGAGGATGTCGATGACCGAGCAATTGACCAGCGAGCGCCCATAAACGGTCGTGACCACGCCGTGATCGCGATAAAGCCGGCCGATCACCGGCAGCATGGATTCGGCCACGGCTTCGCGGCTCTTCCAGTCCTTGAAATACTGTTCTTCCTTTGAGCTGCTCATGTCGGATTTCTCTGCTCTCTTTCGTTGGGAATGAAATGATGGTGCGGCGCCCGGGGCTTCATGCAACGCGGGGCGGGGCAAAAATCGCTCCGTATCGTAGACGATGAGGGCTGCTTTTTCAACCCCTTGTGTTGGCGATGCTTTTCGGCTGGACTTGACCGCACCGTACTGTTATTTAAAATGGTGTCGTGAGGTTGCGCCGTTTGTAACTGTTCAGCGTGGAATCGCATCTCCCATGACAAGGGACACTTTTCGCCATCCCTGGCCGTTTGATTGGCGCCCTCCCTGGCGCCAAACACCCTTGACATGGGAGATGCGATCCTGCGAGACGAATAGTTCACCGTCGTTTTTCCTCTAAGAGGTTCCTGTCCCCGGGGCATGCGCCATTATTATTTTCACTGCTACAAGGAGGTTCGCATTCATGAGTGACACCGTCAGCTACACAGAGCTCGGACTGGCCAACACCCGCGAGATGTTCAAAAAGGCCGTGGGGGGAGGCTATGCAATTCCAGCATATAATTTTAACAACCTCGAGCAGCTGCAGGCGATCATTACGGCATGTGCTGAAACATCTTCGCCGGTGATTGTGCAGGTCAGCAAGGGGGCCCGGGACTACGCCAATGAGACCATGCTGCGCTACATGGCCCTGGGCGCGGTGCGCATGGCGCGCGAAATGGGCAGCAACATTCCCATCGCTCTGCATCTCGATCATGGCGATTCGTTCGAATTATGCAAGTCCTGTGTGGACTCCGGTTTTTCTTCGGTCATGATCGATGGTTCGCATCTGCCTTACGAGGAAAACGTCAAGCTGACCCGCCAGGTCGTTGAATATGCCCATCAGCACGACGTGACCGTCGAAGGGGAGCTGGGTGTGCTGGCCGGCATCGAGGACGAGGTTCAGGCGGAGACTTCGACTTACACCAAGCCCGAAGAGGTCGAGGATTTTGTCTCCAAGACCGGCGTCGATTCCCTGGCGATTTCCATCGGAACCAGTCACGGCGCGTACAAGTTCAAGCTGAAGGAAGGTGAAGAAGTTCCGCCCCTGCGCTTCGATATCCTCGAGGAGATCGAGCGCCGCATTCCCGGCTTTCCCATTGTCCTGCACGGCGCTTCGAGCGTGCTGCAGGAGTATGTCCAGCTGATCAACAATTACGGCGGCAAGATGGAAGGTGCGGTCGGCGTTCCGGAAGAGCAGCTGCGCCGTGCGGCGGCCAGTGCCGTGTGCAAGATCAACATCGACTCCGATGGTCGCCTGGCTGTGACCGCCAAGGTACGTGAATATCTCAGCCAGCACCCCGAGGAGTTCGACCCCCGCAAATATCTCGGGGTGGCGCGCAAGGAGCTGATCAAGCTGATCAAGCACAAGAATGAGACGGTGCTGGGGAGTGCCGGACGGGCTTGATATCGTCTCTTTAACGGAGAGGCGCGGAGAAAGATAGAGGCGGAGAGAAAAATCAAAGCGGCTGTTTCCCTGGTGTGGGAACCGCCGCTTTGATTTGTTCGTAGCGGCTTGGTGGAAGGGGGAAGCTGTGCCCACCCCCTGCCGAACAGATACTTTTATTCAGAGGCAGGGGTTTCGAAGATTGCCTCGATTTCGAGTTGTTCACCGGCGCGTTCGATAACCAGTTGCGCGGTGTCGCCTGGTTTTTTCTGTTTGACGGCATAGACCAGGTCGAAGTTTTCTTCAACCGGTTGGCCATCGATCTGCAGAATCAGGTCGCCTTCCTTCAGCCCAGCGCGCCCGGCCACCGAGTCGGGCATGACTCCTGCGATACGCACCGCGCCCTCCTCGTCATCAAGGCGCACGCCGAGCATGACCTTCTCGCTGTTCAGACCTTCATACCGGGTATAAACCTCGAAGTCCCAGGCCGGCATGGGAAAGCGCGGCATGCGCACGTCCATCAGGCGATCCTTCTTGTCCTCCGGGATCTCCAGTTCGTGGTTGCCGACCAGTGCGTAGCTGGTCGGCAGGCGGCGGAAGACGCGGCGCGGAATGCCGAAGCCGTAGCGGATGTGGTTGCCGCCCGCCAGCACCACCATCTGCTTGTTCTTCCCGGGGGGGCTTTGCAGGTAGCGGGCGATATTGTCCGCCATGCTTTCGTCCCACAGCGTCTGGACCCGCAGAAACCCCCCAAAGGCATTGCCGTTGGGTTCGTGGCCGCCATGCACCGCTTCGGTCAGGGCTTTCTGGTAGGGGTCGTCGAAATCCATCTCGGGAATGCGGGCGCGGGTTTCCTCGTCCAGATCTGCGATCTCGGTGCCCCCGACCATGCGGACAAGGTCGCGCGGGGCGTTGAGTCCGATGACAGGAATACGGCGCTGGCGGGCCAGCTGCATGATGTCACTGTAGAAGTCGAAATCCATGCGCCAGGTGCCGTACCAGTCGGACTGCTTGAGAAATTCCTTTTCCGAAAGCTCTCCGGCCACCCACTGGTCGAGGGCTTCCTGCTGCTCGGGGGTGAACATCTCCATGCCGATGGCGACCTGTCCAGGGCGTTGGTTGCTCAGGTGTTCGATGATGCGCTGCTGCAGCCTGTGCGAGGCCATGTTGTCATGGCTCTCGCCGACATAGACGATGCGGGCGTCCGCCAGCACGTCGAGCATCTCCTGTTCCTCGACGAAATGGCCGGTAGGCAGATGCAGGATGTCGCCCACCTGCGGTTCGCGGGCCGGCGCGTAGGGACGTTGAGGATCGCCGATCAGTGGCTCTGATGCGGGTGCGCAGGCGCTCATCAAGAGTGTCAGCAGCAGGGCAAGACGAGAAAAAACAGCCATGAACTTTTCTCCATGGGGCGCATTGGAATCACCGGGGGCCCCCGTAAATGTTCTTGGAATAGAAAATTTCTGTCATCTCACGTTTCAGGCTTTCCTTGATGCGGTCGCGTTCATCCTCGGAGAAATCGGCATAGGCCGAAGCGAAAAGGTAGTTCTCCAGGTTGAAGTCGCGCAGCAGCATCTTTGTGTGAAACAGGTTCTCCTGGTGAATATTGATATCAACGCAGCTGTAGATATCCAGAATCTTCTTGTCGATATACTGCTGAATGGAGTGGATGCGATGGTCGATGTAGTGCTTTTTGCCACGTACGTCGCGGGTGAAGCCGCGCACCTTGTAATCCATCAGCACGATATCCGACTCGAAGGAGCGGATCAGATGGTTGAGAGCTTTGAGCGGGCTGATTTTACCGCAGGTGGAGACGTCCACATCGACGCGAAAGGTCGAGATCCCCGTTTTTGAATCGGTCTCGGGGTAGGTGTGGATGCACAGATGGCTTTTGTCGAGGTGCGCCAGTACCTGGTCGGGGCGAGCGTCTACAGGCTCTTCGGCGATCAGCACGGTGACGCTCGCGCCCATGGGATCGTAATCCTGGCTGGAAATGTTGAGGACATTGGCGCCGATGATGTCGGACACCTCGCCCAGAATCTTGACCAGTCGCTTGGAGTTGTACTCCTCGTCGATATATTCGAGATATTCCTTGCGGGCCTGCGGTGAGCGGGCGTAGCAGACATCGTAGATGTTGAAGGACAGGGTCTTGGTCAGGTTGTTGAAGCCGCGCAGCTTCAGCTTGGGGCGCCGGCTCGGACGGCGTATTTTTTTGGCCATGCGATGAAACCTCCCTGGAATCAAGAGGATGGGCAGCTAGTTAACAAGCGGCGCGTATTAGAACATAAAAGCAGACAGCGGACAAGGAAAAGTCCGCGCCGGGAAATGAAGATGCGCTGCCGCCGGGGCCTGTCGGCAGCGCATGGAAAAAAGTTCTGTTGCTCCCAGTTGAATGATCAGCCGCCGACGTTCTGTTTGCGGCTGCCGTCGCTCATCACCTTGTAAGCACAGAATTCGCCGCACATGGTGCAGGCGCCGTGCTCTTCATCCACGCCGGACTCGGCACGCAGGCGACGCGCTTTTTCGGGATCGAGCGCCAGGGTGAACTGCCCCTCCCAGTCGAGATTCTTGCGCGCCTTGGCCATGGCGATATCCTTGTCCATGGCGCCGCCGACCCCCTTGACCACGTCGGCGGCATGGGCGGCGATGCGGCTGGCCATGACGCCTTCATGCACGTCCGCCACCGTCGGCAGGCGCAGGTGCTCGCTCGGAGTGACGTAGCAGAGGAAGTCGGCTCCGGCGGCGGCGGCCAGGGTGCCGCCGATGGCGCAGGTGATATGGTCGTAGCCCGGCGCAATGTCGGTCACCAGCGGGCCGAGTACATAAAAGGGAGCGCCGTGACAGAGCCTTTTCTGCAGCTGTATATTCGCTTCGATCTGGTTGAGGGGCACATGGCCCGGCCCTTCAATCATCACCTGTACGCCTGCGTCCCAGGCGCGCTGCGTCAGTTCGCCCAGCAGGATCAGTTCGTGGATCTGGGCGCGGTCGGTGGCATCGGCCAGGCAGCCGGGGCGAAATCCGTCACCAAGCGACAGAGTGGCGTCGTAGGGTTTGACGATCTCGAGCAGGCGGTCAAAATGTTCGAACAGCGGATTTTCCGCATTGTTGTGCGCCATCCATTCCACGGTAAAGGAGCCGCCGCGCGAGACGACGTCCATCACCCGCCCTTCGTTGCGCATACGTTCCACCGTGCTGCGGGTGACCCCGCAATGCACCGTGATGAAGTCGACACCGTCGTCGAGATGCTTGGCGATGCCGTCGAAGATATCATCCACCGTCATGTCGACAAGCGCTTTTTTCTTTTTCAGCACCGTGTCGACCGCCGCCTGGTAGAGAGGCACGCTGCCGATGCAGACGTCGGTTTCGGCAATGATCGCCGCACGGATTTCATCCACCGGTCCGCCGGTGGAGAGGTCCATGATGGCGTCGGCGCCGGCGCGCATGGCGACGCGGGCTTTCTCAAGCTCCTTGTCAATACTGGTGTCGTCTTTGCTGGTGCCGATGTTGGCGTTGACCTTGGTGCGCATCCCTTTGCCCACCGCCAGCGGCAGCCCTTTTTCGCGTTTGACGTTGTGGCAGATGATGGCGGTGCCTTCGGCCATGCGCTGGCGCAGGATTTCGGGGTCGATGCCTTCGGCTGCCGCAGCCTGGCGCATGAGGTCGGTTACAATGCCCTTACGGGCCGATTCGAGCTGAGTCATTTAAAAAGCCTCTTCAGTTGAAAAGCCGGACGTTCAATGTTTTCTAGATTTCCTGTGGTTCTGCCTTATCCCTATTCGAGGATAACTCCACATTATAGATCGCCG
Organism: Geoalkalibacter subterraneus; assembly: GCF_000827125.1. Taxonomy (NCBI): domain Bacteria; kingdom Pseudomonadati; phylum Thermodesulfobacteriota; class Desulfuromonadia; order Desulfuromonadales; family Geoalkalibacteraceae; genus Geoalkalibacter; species Geoalkalibacter subterraneus. The sequence goes on along the minus strand of NZ_CP010311.1, from coordinate 2,829,672 downwards.
TAAACGAAACAGCACGGGAAAAATGACCTTAACCCGGATTATCCATGAAAGCGGAAAAATCAAGGGCGGTGTTCCAGATGGCGATCCCACGCGGCCTGCCAGTGATTAACGGGGCCGTGGCCGCTGCCGAGGGGGATGGCGGTCTCGATGGCGCGGGTTATGAATTTTTTCCCCGCTCCTACCGCTTCGCCCAGGGGAAGCCCCTGGGCAAGGAAAGTCGCGATCGCAGCCGCATAGGTGCAGCCTGTGCCGTGAGTGTTGCGGGTGTCGATGCGTGGCGCACGCAGATGATGAATTTCGCCGTCTGCCAGCAGAACGTCGAGGGCTTCACCTTCGAGGTGGCCGCCTTTGACCAGGACGTGCCGCGCCCCCATCTCGTGCAGTCTTTGCGCAGCGCGTTCCATCTCGTCCACGTTGCGCACCGCCAGTCCGCACAGGGTTTCGGCCTCGGGCAGATTGGGAGTGAGCAGATAGGTTTCAGGCAGAAGCCGCTCACGCACCGCTTCCACTGCCGCCTGTTCAAGCAGGGTGGCGCCTCCCTTGGCGACCATAACCGGGTCGACCACGGCGGGAAGAGTGTATTGACGAATGGCGTCGGCCACTGCCGAAACGATTTCAGGGGAAAAAAGCATGCCGGTTTTAAGGGTGTCCGCTCCGATGTCTTCAAGAACCGCGGAGATCTGTTCGACGACAAAGTCCGCCGGCGCCGGGTGAATGCCGCGCACCCCCAGGGTGTTCTGGGCGGTCAGCGCCGTGATGGCGCAGGCGCCGTAGCCGCCGAGCAGAGTCGTCGTCTTGAGGTCGGCCTGGATGCCGGCGCCGCCCCCGGAGTCGGAGCCGGCGATGCTCAGCACCCGTCCGCGCGGGAAGGGCTTGCGACGGTTGAACTGCAATGAAAACTCCCGGGCTGCCAGTGCAGGGTCGTCGGCACGGAACACGGCGGAGATGACGGCCAGGGAGTCTGCTCCAGCATCGATCAATTCACCGGCGCGGTCACGGGTGATGCCGCCAATGGCGACAAGAGGGATGCGCACCGCCTTTCGTACCAGATGGAGTCGTTCAACGCCCACCAGTACCGCGTCATCTTTGCTGGATGTGGGGTACATGCTGCCCAGGCCTATGTAGTCCGCTCCCTGGGCCTCTGCTTTCAGGGCTTCTTCTACCGTGCGGGTCGAAATGCCGATCAAGCGTTCGGGGCCGAGAAGCTGCCTTGCTTTGTTCACGGACAGATCGCCCTGTCCGAGATGAACTCCATCGGCTTCACAGTCAAGCGCCAGTTGCGGATGGTCATTGATAATAAACAGCGCACCCGCTTCATGACACAGCTGTCGCAGCTGTATGGCGAGTTGCCGCTGCTGTTCAGGGGGGCGATTTTTGTCGCGGTACTGCACAATGCGAGTCCCGCCGCGCAAAGCAGCCTTGAGCCGCTGCTCAAGATCAGGCACGTCGGTGTCCAGAATCAGGTAGAGTCCTTCGATCATGGAATTATCCTCGGAAAACGGAGCCGTCGGGCAGGGCCGATGTCCGATGCTGGTGTGCGGCGGGCATGTCAGGCGGAAAAGACGTGTCGTTGCCGGGCGGCGGGAGAAAAGGGAGCGGCGTCGTGGCGATCGCGCCGGAGATCTCAGGCGGCCATGACGATGCGGCGGTTGAGCAGGTCGATCTCTTCAATAAGGCCTGTCACGTTTTCGATATTGCCGGAAGCATCGATCAGCTTGAGCCCTTGATGGCCGGGCAGTATCGAGGCAACATGTTCCAGGGTTCGTTGTTCTTCACCCTGAACGAGAAAAAAGGCGCCGGAGTCCAGGCACATGGCAAATCCTCCCCATAATGATTCGTAAAGTACTATCAAGGCTAAGAGATTTCCCGGTGAAGTGTCAAGAACCGATTGTGTTCGGGAGCGAGGCCGGCGCTTTACACGTCGGCGGGGGCGTGCTAAACAGATTCGGTGATGTGTGAGGCGTGATGTGTGAGGCGTGATGCGTGATGCGTGATGCGTGATGCGTGATGCGTGATGCGTGATGCGTGATGCGTGATGCGTGATGCGTGATGTGTGATGCGTGAGGCGTGAGGCGTGAGGCTGTATGATTTGTGTGGAACGTCCAACTTATGTAGAAATTGATCTGAATGCGCTGCGGCATAACTTTGCGCTGGCGGCGGAGCGGGCTGGAGGCGCCGGGCGCATTCTGGCCGTAGTGAAGGCCGATGCCTATGGCCACGGGGCAACTCAGGTTGCGCGCGCGTTGCGCAGGCAGGGAGTGCATTGGTTTGGAACGGCCTTGCTGGAGGAAGCGCGCGAGTTGCGTGAGGCCGGCTTGAACGACCCGATTCTTGTGCTGGGCGGCGTATTTCCCGGTCAGGAGGAGAGCTTTGCTGCGCTGAACCTGACGCCCTGCATTTTCGACCTGGAGGCCGCGCGGCGTCTGAATGCTGCTGGCGGCGCCTCTGGACGGTCCATTTCCTGTCACCTCAAAATCGACACCGGGATGGGGCGGGTCGGGTTTCTGCCGGAGGATCTGCCCGAAGTCCTGAAACAGCTGCGCGAACTGGAACATCTGCATTTCAAAGGTGTTCTGTCTCACCTCGCTCTGGCCGACGATCCGTCCTCTTCCCATAACGAAGAGCAGATGGCGCGGTTTCATGCGGTTCTTGACACGCTGCATGAGTACGACCTGCATCCCAGGCATGTGCACATCGACAACAGCGCTGCACTCTATTCAGACTTGATGCCCGAATGCACCCTTGTTCGTCCCGGCGTGACTCTCTACGGCGGCTACCCTTCCGGGCATTTTGCCCACCTTGATCTGCAGCCCGTGATGCACTGGCGCACCGTGGTCGCGGCCATCAAGACGCTGCCCGCCGGGCGCGGTGTCTCCTATGGTCACCGCTTCGTGACGGAGCGGCCCACCCGCATCGCGACCCTGCCGGTGGGCTATGCCGACGGCTACAACCGTCGCCTGACCGGCTGTGGAGAAGTCTTGATCGGCGGCCGCCGCGCTCCCGTGGTCGGCACCGTCTGCATGGACTGGACCATGGTTGATGTGACCGATCTGCCCGAGGTTGGCGTCGGCGCTCTCGTGACTTTGCTGGGCTGCGACGGTGACGACTGTATCCGTGCCGAAGAGTGGGCGGAGCGCATCGGCACCATCAACTACGAAGTTTTCTGTCAGGTCAGTAAGCGCGTGCCGCGGGTGTATAAAGAATAGCCCCTCCCCTCCACCCTCACCCCGGCCCTCTCCCGCTGGGAGAGGGAGGTTCTTTTACCCCTCCCCCCAGCGGGGGGAGGGTGGGAGGGGGGAGTTCGGGCCGCAGCTCAAAACCTGCCCCCACCCCAGCCCTCCCCCGCTGGGGGAGGGAGTATGAAGTTAAAGGGACATGAGGCCGACTGTGAATAAATCTCTTACATATTCTCTCGCTCTTGATCTCGGCACCACCACTCTTGCGGGGTGGCTGTGTGACGACCGGGGGTGCATTCTCGCCCGGCAGCGTACCGCCAATCCCCAGGCCGAGCTGGCGGCGGATATTGTTTCGCGCCTGGAACTGGCAAGCGCGGGTCGCGGCGCTGAGTTGCAGCAAGCTCTGGCCGACGGAGTCGAGTCGCTGATTGCCGCCCTGCTGCGGGATGCGGGTGTGCAGCGGGCACAGATCGGGCGCGCGGCGCTTGCCGCCAATCCCGGCATCACTCATCTGCTTGTCGGCCAGCCCGTTGATTCACTGATCTTTCCGCCTCATCGCCCCGTCTTTCGCGGCGGAGAGACCGTTGCCGCTGCACAGTTGGCGATAAATCTTGCATGCGACATTTTTGTTTTCCCGCTGGTCTCCGGCTACGTCGGCGGCGACCTGGCGGCTTTTCTTTTTGGTGCTGAGTCCGTACGGCCCGGCACCCTGTTTGTCGATATCGGCACCAATGCCGAGATCGCCCTATTTGACGGGCGGCGGTGGCGGGTAACTTCCGTGGCGGCCGGCCCGGCTTTCGAGGGGGGCGAAATCGCCTGCGGCATGCCCTGGAAGGCGGGCGCGGTCGATGATGTGCAGGTTGTGGGCGACCGGCTGCAGCTCCATGTTGTTGAAGGCGGGCTGCCGCGCGGTCTGTGCGGCAGCGGTCTGCTGGCGGCAGTGGCGGCCGGACTCGAATCCGGCTTGATTGCCGCCGATGGGACTCTGGCCGCTTCCGGCTCCATCGAAACCAATCTCGCACGCTACCTTGCAGAAAACGACACGGGGCGCGCCCTGCGGCTCTACCGCGATGCGCACACCGAGCTGGTCCTGACTCAGGATGACATCCGCGCCTTTCAACTCGCCAAGGGGGCGGTCAAGGCAGGCATCGCCTGTCTGCTGCAGAAAGCGGGAGTCGCCAAGGAGGATGTCGGGGACGTCATTCTCACCGGTTCTTTCGGGACTTCCCTGCAGCGCAAAACCTTGAAAAAGGTTGCCATGTTGCCGGAAAACATGGTAGAAAAAGTCCGTTTCGAAGCCGACGGCGTCCTGCGCGGGGTCCGTCGTTTTCTGATCATGGAGGAGGGTGAACAGGCGGTCGGCAAGCTGGCTGCGAGCCTTCATCCCTATCCTCTCTCGGGGACGCCCGCCTTCGAAAAGGCCTTCATCGCCGCGCTCAATTTCTGAAAAACCGTGCCGTTCGGGTCGGTTTTTTTTATTTTCAGCTATCACGTAAACAATATTCCAGCACGAGAAAGGATCGCTCTATGGTCACCATCAAACGTGCCCTCATCAGCCTGTCCGACAAGACCGGCATCGTGGAATTCGCCCGTGAACTCACCGCATTCGGTGTCGAGATCCTCTCCACCGGCGGCACCGCAAAGCTGCTGCGCGACAACGGCTTGACCGTCAAGGACGTCTCCGACTTCACCGGCTTCCCCGAGATGCTCGACGGTCGGGTCAAGACCCTGCATCCCAAGGTGCACGGCGGACTGCTCGGCATGCGCGACAACCCCGAGCACGTCGCTAAAATGAAGGAGCACGGCATCGAGCCGATCGATATGGTGGTGGTCAATCTCTATCCTTTCGAAGCCACCGTTGCCAAGCCCGGCTGCAGCCTTGAGGACGCCATCGAGAACATCGATATCGGCGGACCCACCATGCTGCGCAGCGCCGCCAAGAACAACCGCGACGTGACGGTGATTGTCGACAACAGCGATTTTGCCGCAGTGCTCGATGAAATGAAGTCAGCCAACGGGGCCGTGTCGCGTGAGACCAATTTCCGGCTGGCAGTCAAGGTCTACCAGCACACCGCGGCCTATGACGGCGCCATCTCCAACTGGCTCGGACGCAAGCTCGATGAGGAGTCGGCTGATTTCCCGCCCACGCTCAGCTTTCAGTTTCACAAGGCGCAGGGGATGCGTTACGGAGAGAACCCCCATCAAAAAGCCGCATTCTATGTGGAGAAGGACGTCAAAGAGGCGTCCATCGCCACCGCGCGGCAGCTGCAGGGCAAGGCTCTGTCCTACAACAACATTGCCGACACGGACGCGGCGCTTGAATGCATCAAGCAGTTCGGCGAGGGCCCGGCCTGTGTCATCGTCAAGCACGCCAACCCTTGCGGCGTGGCGTTGGGTGACAACCTGCTCGATGCCTACGAACGCGCTTTCAAGACCGACCCCGAATCGGCCTTCGGCGGCATCATCGCTTTCAACCGCACCCTTGACGCCGCAACCGCCCGCGCCATTGTCGACCGGCAATTCGTCGAGGTGATCATCGCCCCCGACGTGGCCGACGATGCCGCTGAAGTGGTCGCCGCCAAGAAGAACGTCCGCTTGCTGGCCTGCGGCCAGTGGCAGGAAGAGCCCGTGGCGCGTCTCGATTTCAAGCGGGTCAATGGCGGCCTGCTGGTTCAGGACGCCGACCTGGCCCTGATCGATGAGATGAAGGTGGTGACCAAGCGCCAGCCCACCGACAAGGAGATGAAGGATCTGCTCTTCACTTGGCGAGTCTCTAAATTTGTCAAGTCCAACGCCATCGTCTACGGCAAGGACGGCATGACTATCGGCGTCGGCGCCGGCCAGATGAGCCGGGTCAACTCGGCCCGCATCGCCGCCATCAAGGCCGAGCATGCCGGGCTGGATGTCAAGGGGTCGGTGATGGCTTCCGATGCCTTCTTCCCCTTCCGCGACGGCATCGACAACGCTGCCGAAGTCGGAATCTCCGCCGTGATCCAGCCGGGCGGTTCCATCCGCGACGAAGAAGTCATCGCCGCCGCCGACGAACACGGCATGGCGATGGTGTTCACCTCCATGCGTCATTTCCGGCATTGATTTTTTAACGGAGAGACGGGGAGGGGAGCCGCTAAGACGCTAAGACGCAAAGAAGACCTAAAACCCTTCTTACGGAGAATTTGCTCCTCCCCCCAGCGGGGGGAGGCTGGGAGGGGGGAGCTTGAGCAGCTGCTCTGACCTTCCCCCACCCTAACCCTCCCCCGCTGGGGGAGGGGACCCATTAAAAAAGGTTTTCTTCGAGACTTGGTGGCATCCTTCCCGGTTCAGGTTTTTTGCTTTAAAGGAGTGTCTGGATGAAAGTTCTGGTAGTTGGCGGTGGTGGTCGTGAGCACGTGCTGGCGTGGAAGATCGCTCAGTCGCCGTTGGTGACAGAAATTTACTGCGCTCCCGGCAACCCCGGCATTGCGCAGTTGGCTGAATGCGTAGACATCAAGGCCGATGAGATCGACGTGCTGCTCGATTTCGCTCGCGCCGAGGCCATTGATTTGACCGTGGTCGGTCCCGAAGCTCCTCTCACTCTGGGGATCGTGGATCGCTTTCAGGAGGCGGGGCTTGATATCTTCGGGCCCAACCAGGCTGCCGCGCAGCTCGAAGGTAGCAAGGATTTTTCCAAGGCGCTGATGGCGCGCTACGACATCCCCACTGCCGCTTATCGCACCTTCAGCGATCGCGACCAGGCGGTGGCCTACATCCGTGAGCAGGGCGCGCCGATCGTGGTCAAGGCCGACGGTCTTGCCGCCGGCAAGGGGGTGGTGGTGGCCATGAGCGAGGACGAGGCGGTCGCCGCAGTCGACAACATCATGGTGGCTGGCGCTTTCGGCGAGGCGGGCAGCAAGGTCGTCATCGAAGAGTTCATGGAGGGCGAGGAAGCCTCCTTTTTCGCCTTTACCGATGGCAGGAATATTCTGCCGCTGGCTTCCAGCCAGGACCACAAGCGCATCTTTGATGGCGACCAGGGACCCAACACGGGGGGGATGGGCGCCTATTCCCCGGCTCCGGTGGTGACCGGCGAACTCCATGAGCAGATCGTAGAGACTATTGTGCGCCCCACAATCGACGGCATGGCCAAGGACGGCTGCCCCTACGCCGGCATCCTGTATGTCGGTCTGATGATCGCGGACGGCAAGGCGCGCGTGGTGGAATACAACGCCCGCTTCGGCGACCCTGAAGCCCAGCCGCTGTTGATGCGCCTCAAGTCGGACATCGTGCCGGTGATGCAGGCCTGCGCCCGCGGGCAGCTGACGCAGGACAGGCTCGAATGGCTCGACAAGGCTGCGGTGTGCGTGGTCATGGCCTCGGGGGGCTACCCCGCCGACTATGAAAAAGACTTTCCCATCAGCGGCCTGGAGGAAGCGGCCGCCATCGAGGACCTGATGGTCTTCCACGCCGGCACCGCCCTCAAGGACGGGCGGATCGTCAACAGCGGCGGACGCGTCCTCGGCGTCACCGGTCTCGGCCGTACCGTGGCAGAAGCGATTGACAAAGCTTATGCGGGCGTCGAAAAGATTTCCTGGCAGGGTGTGCAGTACCGCCGGGATATCGGTCAGAAAGCTCTTAACAGGTAAGCTGATTCAAGATTTTGAACCACCGAGATCACAGAGCCCACAGAGTTTAGTCTTTTGATTTTCTCCGTGTTCTCTGTGACCTCTGTGGTGAAAAGGCTTTTTAGGTTTTGATAATTTTTCACTTCCAGGAGAAAAAACATGAGCAAGCAGCCGTTGGTCGGTATTCTGATGGGCAGCGACAACGACTATGAAGTCATGGCGGAAACGGGCAAGGCCCTCAAGGAGCTGGGGATTGCCTTCGAGATGAAGGTGTCCAGCGCCCACCGTACCCCCGAGCGCACCGCCGCCTATGTGCGGGCCGCCCGCGGGAACGGCATCAAAGTTCTGATTGCCGGTGCCGGCGCGGCCGCGCATCTCGCCGGCGTGGTCGCAGCGGAAACCACTCTGCCGGTTATTGCGGTGCCGATCGACGCGACCTCCCTGCGGGGCCTCGATGCACTGCTGGCCATGGTGCAGATGCCGGCCGGCATTCCCGTCGCCACCATGGCGATCGGCAAGGCGGGGGCACGCAACGCCGGTATTTTTGCCGCGCAGATTCTGTCTGTGGAAAATGCCGGCGTGGCAAAAGCCCTGCAGGAGCAGCGCTTTAAAATGGCCGCAGGTGTTGAGGCCAAATCCGACGCGCTGCAGGAGAAGTTGAAGAAAGATGGGTTCGCAGAATGAGTGTGGCATGCCCTTGATTCTTGTTGATCATTCAGGTAGGTTATGGCATCGGAACTTAGCGCTTGACAATCGGGTGATATGAAAGTTAAGGTATTGCTAATAAAATGCCTGGAGGTGCCGGATGATAAAATTAATTTCAGGGCTGCTTGCGGTTGTCGTCATGGCCATGATGGGTGTCGCGACTCCGGGCTCTGCCGTTGAAGTCTCTCAAAGTAATGTAGAAGAAGCCCTGGCGGTACCTGAAGAGTTCATCTTTGACGGACGGTTGGGCAATGTTCATTTTGACCATCGGCAGCACATCGAATGGGTGGAGAGTTGTGAGCTTTGCCACCATATCGGCGATTACCAGCGTTGTGAAGATTGCCATGACGGTAGTGAGCCGGGTATCCCCCGCAAAAACAACGCCCTGCACATGCAGTGCAAAGGCTGCCATAAGCAGGAAGGTCTCGACACCAGCTGCCACACCTGCCATATCAAGCAGTAAACCCTGTAATTTCAGAGTCTGATCCCCGAACGCCCGGTCCCGCACCGGGCGTTTCTGTTTCCTTCTCGCCTCACACCCCGTGGAAAATTGTTTTACCCCCACCCCCGGCACATATCTTGTATTGATTTTTCTCGTATAAAATATTTAATATCTTGAAGTGAGAAAAGGTTCATTGTTGCGAGTTATTCTTTTTGGTTTGTGCATTCGAACAAAAAAGGCCTGATAGCGCATGAAGCCGGTGTTTTTTTTCTGTCTGATCTCGATGCTGCTTTTCGGCTTCGCCTCCGGTGTTATGGCGAACCAGGGCTGCCTTTCCGCAGGGTGCCATGCTGACCCTGTGGAGGGTCGGTCGGTGGTGCATCCGCCGGCAGCGGGCGGCAACTGCCGGTTCTGTCATGAGGCTTACGATTCAGAAAGCCATGGAGAGTTGACTGCGCAGGAAAATACCCTCTGCCTTCAATGCCATCGCTCGCGGCTGCAGGGCGGAGATACGGTGCATCCGGTGGTCGAAGCTGGCTGCACGTCGTGCCATGACCCCCATGCCAGCGACTATCCCGACCTGCTGCCCACCGATGCGCGCAGCCTCTGCCGTCTCTGTCATGCCGACCCACTGGAGGCCGGCGAGGTGGTCCATCCGCCGGTGGCGTCCGGCAACTGCGCCCTCTGCCATCGGTCTCACAGCGGCTACGGTGATGCGCTGCTGATCGCTCCGGGAGGTGAGCTGTGCAATCGCTGTCATCGGGGAAAAACCGAAGGCCGTGCTTTTCTGCATACGCCTGTGGCGAATAATGACTGCACCGCCTGCCATGCGCCTCATGCCGCGCCTCAGGACAATCTGCTGCCGGAGAGTGGCAGCAGGCTATGCGACCTGTGCCACAGCAGCAAGCAGGAAGCCGCCCATGTCCACACGCCGGTCGCTGAAGATTGCGGCGCCTGCCACGATGTGCACGGCGGCCCGGCGCAATACCAGTTGCCGGCGACAGGCAACCAGTTGTGCTATTACTGTCACGCGGATAAGCAGCCCCTGGAAGAGATGAAATACGTCCACCCCGTGGTCACACAGGGCTGCACCGAGTGCCACGACCCGCACGGCGGGCGCAGTGTTGCCATGCTGCCTGAAGAGGGCAGTGCCCTGTGCGTAAAATGCCATACCGCTGTGGGCGCCGAGGTGGCCGATCCCGCGACCACTCATGCCGCCATCACCGACGGCGGCTGCGCGGCCTGTCACGATCCCCATGGTACGGGCAACTACAAGATGCTGCATCTCTCGGAGAAGCGTTTCTGCGTCAGTTGCCACGACCAGATCGGCCGCAACGTCGCCTATGGCCATGGGCCGGTGGAGGCAGGTGAGTGCTGGGTCTGCCATGATCCCCACGCCTCGCCCTACCGCCCGCTGCTCAACAGCTATTATCCGGAAGAGTTCTACACCGGTTTCGAGTTAGGCAACTACGACCTGTGTTTTGCCTGTCACACCACAGAGGCCTTTATCTACGACCGGACCGCCGAATTGACCGGCTTTCGCAACGGCGACGCCAATCTGCATTACCTTCACGTCAACCGCCCGGATAAAAGCCGCGTCTGCAAAAGCTGTCACGGGGTGCATGGGGCCGATCAGCCGAAGCTGATCCAGAGCCGCATCCCAGGCTTCGGCGCCTGGAAGATTCCGATCCGCTTCACGCAGCACGACACAGGCGCTACCTGCGTGGTCGGCTGTCACAAGCCCAAAACCTATGACCGGCTCAAACCGGTCCGGTATGAGTAATCGTGATGACTCTATTAGAGAAGTGTCGAATTTTTGTTTCTCCTGGTAGCCTGGCGGCCATTATTTTGACAGCCGGTTTGTTGAGCGGCTGTGCCAAACCGGTTCAGGAGACGGAGCGCTTCTTCTGGCCGCCCGGTGCGCGGCAGGCCAAGATCGAATATATCGCTTTCTACGAGAAAGCCGCCGATGCCCGGCGGGGCGAAGATACCCGGGTGCGCGATGCCATCCTGGGCAAAGACAAGCCGCGCCCGCTGTTCAACAAACCGGTGGATGTGGCAAGTGCCGCCGACGGACGGTTCTACGTCACCGATGCCGGGCTCCCCGGTGTGCATGTGATTGATCTTGAAGCCGGCGAGACCGATCTGCTGCGCGATGAAAAGGGCAACTCTTTTGAATTCAAGATGCCGCACGGTGTGGCGGTCGATGACTGGGGGCGCGTCTATGTCGGGGATCTGGTCGAGCGGCAGATCTTCGTGTTTGATGCCAATCACCAGCTGATGACCGTGATCGGCGCGGGAGAGCTGGAAACGCCCACCGGAATCGCCGTGACACCTGATGGGGACCGGATCTACGTGGTGGAGACCCAGCGTCATGATATCGCGGTTTTCGACAGCCGCGGGCGGCTGATCGAGCGGTGGGGGCGGCGGGGCAATGGCCCGGGGCAGTTCAATTATCCGCTGGATGTGGACCTGGGTCCGGATGGCCGTCTTTACGTGGTGGATTCGCTCAACGCCCGCATTCAGGTGCTCGAGCCCGATGGTACTTTCGTGCGTGCTTTCGGTGAGCGGGGCACCGCCCTGGGTTCGTTCCAGGTGCCCAAGGCGGTAGGGGTTGATGCCTCGGGTCATGTTTACGTCACCGACGCCCGCGCGCACCGTTTCGTCATCTTCGATCTGGAAGGGCGCTACCTGCTGACCATCGGCGGCAAGCAGTCTGCGGCCGGTGGGGTGCGCCCGGGCGGGTTTTTGCTGCCCGGGGGGATTGATGCCGACAGGTGGGACCGGATCTTCATCGTCGATGGCCTTAACCGCATGGTGCATCAGTTTCAATATCTGAATGACGCGTATCTTGAAGAAAACCCCATTGAAAAGGGACAGGCGGTGGTGCCTGGGGATTGAGCGTCCGGTGCTTCTCGCTCTCCCCTCCCAACCTCCCCCCCCCTGCTGGGGCTGGGGGATGCCCACATTTTTTACTGGACACAAGGCCCATCCGCCTTTAACATGGGCGGCATGATTACCATACACCATTTGGAATTTACGGAAGAGCTCGTGGCGAAAATCACCGAGACCATTAAGGCGGAACCCGGCATCTCCAGGCGCCGGCTCTCCCAGCGCATCTGTGAATGGATGAACTGGCGCAGCCCTAACGGCAAGCTCAGGGAGGTGACTTGCCGCAAGGCGCTGGTGGAGCTTCACCGCCGCAAGCTGATTGCATTGCCGGACTGCGGCGAGTATGCATTCCATACTCGCCGGGCCCACCCTCCGGAGCTTCCTGCGCTTTTTCCTGTGGATTGCTCCCTGGCGGAGCTTGGCCCGGTGGAACTGATACCCATCCGTAGCGCTTCCAGCAAAAACTCCCGGATCTGGCGTGCACTGTTCGACTCCTACCATTATCTGGGCAGCGGCCCGCTTTGCGGCGCCCAACTCCGTTATCTGGTCTGGAGTGAGCGCTTCGGCTGGTTGGGGGGCCTGAGCTTCAGCGCCTCGGCCTGGCGGGTGCGCTGCCGGGACGAGTTCATCGGCTGGAGCGAAGAGGCCCGCAAACATACCCTGCAACTCGTGGTCAACAACAGCCGATTTCTGATACCGCCGATGGTCAAGGTGCCGGGGCTGGCGTCCCACATTCTGGCCCAGTGCTGCAAGCGGCTCGCCGACGACTGGCAGCAGCGCTATTCGTACCGCCCGGTCTTGCTTGAAACCTTTGTCGAGCGAGGCCGCTTTTCCGGAACCTGCTATCGTGCCGCCAACTGGCAGCACGTGGGTGCCACTACCGGGCGGGGCCGTCAGGGAGCCGGCACCACGACCAAGGACGTCTATCTCTATCCCCTCTGCGACGACTGGAAGCCCATCCTGTGCTCGCTGCCGGACGGGACCCTTTCGACTCGTCAGAGGCCACCAGCGCGCGAACCGGCGGACTGGATGGAGGAAGAGTTCGGCGGCGCGGCGTTGGGTGATAAGCGCCTGGTGGAGCGGCTGATGCAACTGGGCGAAGCGTTTTTCGCCATGCCCACGGCCAACATCCCCCAGGCCTGCGCCACCAAGGCCGCCACGAAGGCGGCCTACCGTTTCTTCGACAACGACCAGGTCAGTATGGATGCCATTCTGATGCCCCATTTCGAGACGACCGAGCAGCGCCTGCACAACCACGAGGTCGTTCTGGTGGCGCAGGATACCAGCACCCTCAATTACACCCATCATCCCGCAACCTCGGGCCTCGGTCCCATCAACACGGCCGAGGATAAAAACATCGGGCTTCTGCTGCACGACACCATGGCGTTTACGCCGGAGGGCACCCCGCTTGGCCTGCTCGACGTCCAGGTCTGGGCCAGAGACGAAACCGAAACGGGCAAACGCCACAAGCGCCACAGCAAGGCCATCGAAGAAAAAGAGAGTTTCAAATGGCTCAAGAGCTATCGCAACGTCTGCGCCGTCCAGGCACGCTGCCCTCGCACCCAGCTCATCGTGATGGCCGACCGCGAGGCCGATATCCACGAGCTGTTTGTCGAATATGTCCAAACCCGCAAAAGCGCTGAGCTGCTCATCCGCGCCGAGAAGTCGCGTAACCGCAACGTCGCCGACGATCAGGAGCAGATCCAGCGCCTGTGGCCCTGCATGGAGGCCATCAAGCCGGCCGGCATCGTCGAGCTGGTGGTGCCGCCGCGAAAAGACCGGCCCTCGCGGCTCGCCAGACTCGAAATTCGCTTTGCCCCGGCCACCCTCAAGGCGCCTCGCCGCAAATATCGCCTGCCCGATGTCCCGATCCATGCCGTCCAGGCCAAGGAGATTGACGCGCCGGCCGGCGTTGACGAGCCGCTCGATTGGATGCTGCTCTCTACATTGCCTGTGACCACCTTCGAGGAGGCACAGACCGCCCTCGCCCGATACGCCAAGCGCTGGGGCATTGAAATCTACCACCGCGTCCTCAAGAGCGGTTGCCGCATCAAGGATCGGCAACTCGGCGCTGCCAGGCGTCTGGAAAACTGCCTGGCGATCGATATGGTAGTGGCGTGGCGAATTCATCATCTCACCTGGCTTGGTCGGGAAACCCCTGATCTGCCCTGCACAGTCTTCTTTGAGGATGCAGAATGGAAAGCCCTTGTCGGTTTCATTCATCAGACGCCAGCGGTCCCGGGCACACCACCTACACTCCGAGAGGCAATCGTCATGGTCGCGACTCTGGGCGGCTTTCTCAACCGCAAATCGGACGGCGAACCCGGAACCGAAACCATATGGCGCGGCCTACAGCGCCTTGACGATATCACCAAGGCGTATATCGCCTTTGTCTTACGTCCACAACCGCCTCCCCCTGCGGTCTCATCTAACCCTGCTTATGGGTAAAGATGAGCTGCTGGGGGGAGGGGCGAACCTGAAAACCACAGCAGCAAAAAAACTCCCTCCCCCAGCGGGGGAGGGCAGGGGTGGGGGAGCGTTTACGAACCCCTCACAAAAAACAGGCACGGAATAAGCATGAAAACATTATCAAGCGCTCATATTGTCTTCAGATGGGTCATTTTGACCCTGCTGCTTGCCGCAACCCCGGCGGCAGCGCTGGAAATCGTCTACCCAGCGGACAAAACCTATGTGACGCGCTCCAACTATCTCATCGTCAAGACCGGCGACCCAGAGATCACCGGCATTACTGTTTCGGTCAACAACGTGGAGAGCGATTTCATCGATATCAGCGCGGAGGTTTACCGCGAAACCTTTGACGATATTGTCATCCTGTTGCCCCAATGGGACCCAGGGCGCAACCAGGTGGTGGTGGCCGGGTTCAAGGGAGAGGGTGGTTCGCGCCGCGCCGCCCGTGAGATTGCCAATATCTATTATCTGGCCGATCTCTCCTCCTATCCGCCGCAAGGCTACGAACCCTACGTCATGCACAACGCGGAGCGCGAAGCCTTGTGCGCCCCCTGCCACGACATGAACCCCGCTGCGACGCGGCTTTCCGCGGATACGCAGGTGATCAGCGACAATTAAATCTCCCGTCCGGCGACAATTATAATTCCCGAAATTTTTAGGGGATTGTAAGCTTCCGCCCATCTTTAAAGAAAGGATGGCGGATGGTCACCGATCAACAAGTAAGGAGGTTATTCAAGCTGATGAAAACGCAAACCACAGGCTGCGTTGCCGCTGCCAAGGCCGGCATGGATGAAAAGACCGCCCGCAAGTACGTGAAGGCGGGCAACCTACCCAGCGAGCTCAAGGTCGAGCACACCTGGCGAACCAGAACGGACCCCTTTGAGGCCCATTGGGAGGACATTCGTGAGAAGCTTGCCGATAATCCGGGGCTGGAGGCCAAGACCCTCTTCGAGGATCTCCAGCGCCGCTTTCCCGGCGTCTTCTCAGACGGCCAGCTGCGCACCCTGCAGCGTCGCGTGAAGCGGTGGCGGGCCCTGGAAGGCCCCTCCAAGGAAACGTTCTTCCCTCAGCTGCACCGCCCCGGCGAGCTGGCCCAGTCCGATTACACGCACATGGGCAAGCTCGGCATCACCATCGCCAAACAGCCCTTCGACCACCTCATCTATCACTTCGTGCTCACCTACTCCAACTGGGAAACCGGCAGCATCTGCTACTCGGAGAGCTTCGAAAGCCTCAGCGAGGGGCTGCAGGCGGCGTTGTGGGAACTCGGCGGCGTGCCACAGGCTCATCAGACGGACCGGCTGACGGCGGCCGTGCACAACGCCCTGCACCAGGAAGAATTCACCCAACGCTACCAGGCTCTGCTCAGGCATTACAACCTGAGTGGTCGCAAGACGCAGGCCGCCAGCCCCAACGAGAACGGCGACGTGGAGCAGAGCAACTACCGTTTGAAGAGGGCGGTTCGCCAGGCCCTCCTTCTGCGCGGCAGCTTCGACTTCGAGAGCATCGAGGAGTACCGGCGCTTTTTGCGCGAGCTCTTCACCAAGCTCAACCGCGGTCGCCGCGAGCGTTTTCTGGAGGAGCAACGCATACTGCGCCACCTGCCACAAAGGCGGCTGGAGAGCTGTACGCGCCTTGAGGTCACGGTCAGTCGCGCAAGCACCATCCGGGTCAGCAACAACACCTATTCCGTCGAAAGCCGCCTGATCGGCGAGAGCCTACAAGTTGAGCTTTTTGCCGACCATCTCGATCTTTTCTACGCTCAGAAGCGCGTGGACTCGATGCCTCGCCTGCGCGGCAGGTGCCGGCATCTTATCAACTACCGCCACGTCATCGATCAGCTGCAGCGAAAGCCTGGAGCCTTCGAGAATTACCGCTACCGCGAGGAGATGTTTCCCGGCAGCTGTTTCCGGCTCGCCTATGACGAGCTCAAAGAGCGCCACACCCAGCAAGTGGCCGCTCGCGAGTACCTCAAGATACTGGCGCTGGCGGCCAAAGAGAGCGAAGTGGCGGTTGCTGCGGCCCTGGACGAGCTGTGCGGGCATCAACCCGTCACGGCACAGGCCGTGGAGGAGTTGGTGCACGCACAGCAGATTGCCTCGCCTGTGACCGAGATCGGAGTCGCCGCAGTCGACCTTCTCAGCTACGATCGCCTATTGTCCGGGCAGCAGGAGCTGGCCCATGCAATCTGAGAAGGAGAAAGCAGCCCGCCTGCACCGCCACCTGACCGAACTGCACCTGCCCACCATCCGGCGCTGCTATCAGGAGAGCGCAATCGCAGCGCGCCGGGACAACTGGGAGTACGAGAGCTACCTGCTGGAGCTGGCCGAGCGCGAGCGCGAAGAGCGCCGTAACGCCAGGACCGCGCGCCTGCTCAAGGACTCGAAACTGCCGCTGGAGAAAAACCTCAAGGCGTTTGACCGCAAGCGATTGCCTCGTAAGGTCGATACACAGCTGACCCAGCTGCTCAAGGCGACGTTTCTCGATCATAAGGAAAACGTCCTGGCCTTCGGCAATCCCGGCAGCGGCAAGACCCATCTGCTGTGCGCGGTGGCCCAGGAGCTCATTTATCAGGGCCGGCAGATACGCTTTATGCCCTGTAACCTGCTGGTGCAGGAGCTTCTGATCGCCAAGAGGGATCTGACGCTGGCCCGCGTGCTCAAGCGCTACGCAAAATACGAGGCGCTGATCATCGACGACATCGGGTACGTGCAGCAAAGCCGCGAGGAGATGGAGGTCCTCTTCACCCTGCTGGCGGATCGCTATGAGCGTAGCAGCATCATGCTCACCAGCAATCTGCCCTTCTCAAAATGGGAGCAGATCTTCAAGGATCCCATGACCACAGCGGCGGCCATTGACCGACTCGTTCACCACAGCGTGATTCTGGAGCTCAATATGCCCAGCTACCGTTTGGAGCAATCACAAAAGGCGCAGGCCCTGACTGAGCCACACCAAGAGACCCTTTAGGAGCAAACCCCATGAAATGCTTAGCCTACAACCCCCAGAAAGGCCGCCTGGAGACGCTTGAGGTGGAGTTCACACCTGAGAACACGACACGGTTTCTGCGTTGCGGCAGTGGTTGCGTCACTGCGATCACCGACTGTAACGGTGGGTTGCTCATCAAGTCGGGCTTCGACCACCCGGTCTACCTGTATGACGTATCCAGAGCGGACATCGGGTACAGCCAGAAAAAGGCCAGAGAGCTTCAGCAGCAAAACATCTAGCAGAGCCGCAAGCGGCGGCGGCAAAAAGTCCCAACAGCCACCGTCGTCAACAGCTCTCACGAAACGGGAATTTTAATTGTCGCTGACCCGGAAAAATAGTTGACGTTGATCACGCAGGAGGAAAATGCCTGCGGCACCTGCCATAAGCGCATGCTGGATAAGGACTCAGTGCATGGCCCGGCCGCTGTCTGGGCCTGCAGCACCTGTCACGACCCGGACAGTGTGCCCAACAAGTACCGTCTTAAATCCGAAGAGGCCGAGCTGTGCAATGGCTGCCACGTGAACAAAATGGAAGATTTCAAGTCGCGCTACTTCGCCCACGGACCGGTGGGAGCGGGGTTGTGTACGGTTTGCCACGATCCCCACGCCTCAGGCCATCCCAGTTTTCTGCACGGCAAGCCCAATGCGGTGTGCCTGGCCTGCCATGAGGGTTTGGATCAGGGCACCCATGTGGTGCGCGGAGTCGGCGGCAAGGCCCATCCGCTTGAGGGGCCCCGCAACCCGCTGGATGAGCGTAAGACATTTTCCTGCGTGAGCTGTCATGATCCTCATGGGGGGGAGGCGCAGTATTTGTTTGTGCGGGAGGTTAAGAGTAGTTTTGCATTGTGCCGAGAATGTCACCCAAAGTGATTTTGCGAGAGGATGATCCATGTCAAATCACAATTGTTTTGTCCGGATAGGCTTGTTGTGCTTGTGTGCCATAATTTTTACGGGCTGTTCAGCCAAGAATCGAGATTTACGCGTACTTTGGCCTCCTCCGCCACAGACGCCGAAAATGGAGTACATCGGTACTTATTATTCCGAAAGGGACTTGCATAAAACTGACCGAGATAAGCTGATTGCTTCAATGGTCGGTGGCGAGCAGGGGCTGGCTTTTGATTTCCCCTTTGGAATTGCCTCTGATTCCCAGGATAAGGTGTATGTCTCTGACTCTGGGAAAAAACAAGTCCATGTCGTCGATTTTGGCAAAGGGCGGATCTTCAGACTGGGAGTTTCAACTGCTGGTGCGCCGATGGGAATAACAGTTGATAGCGGTGGGAATATTTATGTGATTGTTGCTGAGACTAAAAATGTTCTTGTTTACTCACCGGATCATAAGCCTCTTTTTAACTTTGGCAGCAAAGTATTCGAAAAGCCAAGCAAGATCGCCCTGGATGAAAATCGCGGGAAAATATATGTCACAGATATAAAGAAATGTACTGTCGAAGTTTTTGATCTGAGGGGGAATCATTTGAGTTCTTTTGGTTCTCCCGGCGTTGGTGACGGGCAACTGTGGAAGCCAACAGGTTTAGCAGTAGATGATGACGGGAATATTTACGTTGCAGAAAATCTCAATGCGAGAATCTCTGTATTCGATAGCAATGGCGGATTTTTAAGATCTTTCGGCGAGCGAATGGACAATATCGGTGGCTTTGAAATGCCAAAAGATATCGCAATAGACAGCGAAGGACATTTGCATATTATCGATTCGCGAAAAGCCGGCATTTTGACTTATTCCACAGACGGTGTTCTTTTGCTGTACACGGGGTTTGGTGAACCAACTCACGATGCCTTGGGTTTTGGTCTGCCGACCTCAATCTTTATTGACAAGAGGGATAGAATCTTTATCGCTGATTTATTGAATAAGAGGTTTTCCGTCTGGCAGTATCTTAACGAGGAGTATTTAAGCAGGAACCCGATAACAGATGAAGATTTAGAGGCTTATCGCAATCCGGAGGGTTTCTGAACGGCGCCGTTCAGGTAAATCACGGAGCAGAGATCGTTTTTTAGCGGAACTTGACCGCCAATGCAGATGTTGAGTCCCAGAGAAAGGAGGCTGTTTGTTGGTGCATTTATTGCGTTCGGATTGTAACAAGATTAAGGATGGCCCATTAGGGGAGCGAGGGTGCAGGGCTCAGATAGTTTCAGAAGTGGAACGATAACATTAGAAATGGAGGCAAGGTATGAAGAAGTTAATTTTTTTGCTCGTAATTTTAGGGCTCTCGGTGAGCGGGGTCTATGCCGCTTCAATTGTTAATTCGGCCCATGATTTATCGGGGAGCAGTACTTTCGCGTCAGCAACAGGTGGGACCCAATATGGTTCCACCGACACGGATCGATTGTGTGTCTTTTGTCACACGCCTCACTATGCATTAACTACCGCACCACTTTGGAACCGAAATAGTGATGTTTTAAGTGCCGCGACTAAATACACTTCCAGTACCTTTGATTTTACCCCTGATTATACATCGGGTGATGTTCCCCTGTGCATGTCTTGTCATGATGGTGACATGACCGATTCCTTGGTTAATCTGAATGCCGCGCCATCCGGCGTTTTAACCGCAGATGCTGCCAATACTAGATCATTGACTATTCCGGGAGCATCTCCTTCGCTGCTGGGTACTGATTTTACCAACGATCATCCCGTTGGTTTTACATACGACAGCACTGCGGATGCCCAGAATGGGCTTGTCGCTACAGCTGATGCAGGTGTTCAAGCGCTTTTGCGGGGCACCAATGAAGTCTGGTGCGCGTCCTGCCATAATGTGCATGATCCGGGGGATGCTGCTGCTGGTACGGCTCCTTTCCTGCGCGTTGCCAATACTAGGTCGGCCCTCTGTCTAACCTGCCATATAAAATGAATCACATCCTGCTTTGATATGTTTGCCCTGAAAAGGCGGAGAGGTGTCTCCGCCTTTTTCTATAGATGGCGTGTCGCTATCTATAGCTAGCTGAGACTGAGCGATATTTGCCATAGCAAATTAAATAAATCTGGAATGGCTATTGCAGTTATTTAGTTGATAATTTTTCATTGGCCAAATACTCGGAGTGTTGAGCTGGGATGCGTCTAAGGTGGTTTGCCATTTTAGTTTGAAGTAGAAACCCACACCCTGTGGGTGTGGTGATGTGGACTGGCTACGCCGGTCCCGAATGGGTATGGCTGAAAGCCGCTCACTGTTATTCTTTCTTTCGAGTTGTGCCGCAACATCGAAAAGAAAGGAGAAAACAGTGAGCAGCCGATTTCGTAAGTTATCACACTCGATATGGCACTGCCAGTATCACATCGTTTGGGTCCCAAAGTACCGGTTTCGGATTTTGCAGGGAAAAGTGAAAGAGGCCGTTGAATCAGGTATTCATGCGATATGTGGCTATTCCGGTTGTGAAGTCGTGGAGTTGAATGTTCAGCCCGATCATGTCCATCTGGTTGTGATGATCCCGCCCAAGGTGTCGATCTCGAACTTTCTGGGGCGGTTAAAAGGGCAGACGTCGATGAAACTGTTTCAGCAGTTTCGGCATTTGCGGAAGAAACCCTATTGGGGCAACCACTTTTGGGCCAAGGGCTATTGCGTTGATACCGTCGGCATGGATGCGGACATGATACGCAAGTATGTCCGCTATCAGGACAAGCAAGAGCGGCAAATGGAGCAACTTCAGTTGGGAGATTGAGGACAGGACCGCGGCACAACTCCAGCCCGCCCCCTTGGGGGCAGGGCCAGCCCCCCTATGGGGGGCGAACTACAAAGCCACGTCCTGTGGGCGTGGATTCTTTACTGACTATGGTTTGTTGCGGTCAGTTGCCAGCCGTGGCCCATTGTGCGCGTGGCACCATAGATGGTGCGTTCGAGTGGCGCTACGGCGAACATACTGTTGACGAATCCAGCGAAGAGGTCCATGACGCGAACTGGTTCACGCAGAAATATTCTCTGGTTTATCATACCGGCGGCGGGATCGTTGGTGGGCGCGTCGGGAGCTATGATTTAAGCTTGGGGTACGAATGGTTGGCTCTTGATGGCGCTATCGATGGGCAGAGTACCGATGTGAGCACCGGGAAGGTGCTCTATCAGGGCGATGTGGTCATTGCGCCAGGCGGATTGCCGTTAAACCTGCGGCTGTACTCGCGTGATCTGAATTCCTCGACTTTCTCCTCGGTGTCGGCGACAGGCCTTTTTGAGCGCCTTCCCGGGGACAGTATGCCTGCGCCGGAGACCGTGATTGGTTTACAGAATGGGCGTCAGAGTGTTTCGGGCTTTACTCTTATGGTTGGGGCGGCCAGCGGAGATTACGAGGGTGTCTACCGGGATGTCCTGGCGCATGCGCCGCGATTGCTGATAGATTACCGCCAGCATGATGTTCGGGATCTCAAGTCAACGACTCCCCAGCATTATCGCGACCGTAATCTGGCCTTTGTGTCTTTGAACAAGAAGGACAACTGGTTTCATTACCGGGTTTATGACCACAAGGACTACATCAACCCTGAAGAGGATTATGTTGAAAAGGCTTATATCCTGGGCACCATCGATCATACGCTGCAGCGGCGCTGGGTGCGGTTGACCAACTGGATTGAAGTGAGTGCGGATGCCAGTTATACCACCACGAACGAACTCTCCCGCGGTGACAATATAGAACGGCGCTATGACATCAATCTGTTTACAGTCGCACAACGACGCGGATGGCAGGCGGCAAACTTCTCCAACTATCGCCGGGAGTTTGACGGGACAAGACGGGAAAGGGCGCTGGAATTTCCGGTCTACATCAGCAAGCAGTTTGATCCTGAAACCAGCTTGCGAACGCGATTTATTGCCGAATTCGAAGATTCTCTCGTGTTTGCCGAGGACCGGAAGGCCAATCAAGAGGTTGTGTTTCTCAGTAACCGCCTTGAATTGCGCCAGCGCCAACCCTGGACATTGGCTGGCCAGTTCGATGTTGAGCATAAAAGTGGAGGTGATGGCGAAGGACTTTCTGCCCGCGCCCTGGTTGAGACTGCGACCAACCGACTTTTTCGACCCCAATATGACCTTTTTGGCGCCTATTCCCTATCTTATTTCAGTGGCGAGGGTGCTGAGGAGAATGATGATAGGGACGAAACTGTCGGATTTTGGGAGCAGACCCTTGTCGGGCGTATTGAAACTGATCTAAGCCCCAACTATCGCACTGGTTTTACACAGGAATTTCTTTATGGCAGCGGTACTCTTGATCGGCGTGTCGGGAACTATATTAACCCTAAGAGTGACCTGGGGTTGATGTTCTCCGGAGGTGAAGTTGAGCAGCGCGACGGTAGCGTGCTGCGTTCGACCACCACCTGGTTTGGAGAATATCGCGGAAGTTCCCGGCTCGCGAGCCGGTTGGAGTTCACCTATGATTATCTCAACGATGAAGAAGGTGAAGAAGATGTCTTTATCGCCAGTCATCGATTGCGTTATGATAGCCGCCGTTTCTATGCCACTTTGCAAAACCGTTTGATTATTGGGAACCATCGGGTCTCTTCAGGCGGTCTCGGGGCAAGTTCGGTTGAAGGAGGAAGTACTTCCGGCGAAGCCGATTATACCATGGAAAACCGCTTTTACCTGATGGCCTATCCGGTGCGGGCCATGGAGGCCAGTCTGCGCGTTGATCATGACTGGCGCAGCTTCAACAATGGCGACTCCCACCAGTACCTGATAGAGCAGCGCCTGCGCTATTATTTGCGCCGCGGTGGAATCGGCCGCAATCTGGCTCTGCTGGGACAGGAGTTTCTCTATGAGCGTGTGGAATCCCCCCAATCCGAAACCCGCTCCGCCCGCACTCTGACTTTGATCGGTGAGATCTACCCCACCGTCCGCACCCTGCTCGGCGTGCGCCTGCGCTACCGCTACCTCGAGCCGGAAGACACCACCACCTACACCGGCTATCTGACGGCGGGGATCAACTGGGAGAAACTTCAGATCTCGGTGGATTATGCGTACGGAACGCGCGATGAAGGGGAGACCGACCCTGAGCGGGTTGAGCATCGCTGGGAGGTGAAGGCGCGGAAGGTTTTTTAAGGCGCTCCCTCGCCTCCCTCACCCCAGCCCTCTCCCGCTGGGAGAGGGAGGTTGTTCTTGCTCCTCCTCCCAGCGGGGGGAGGTTGGGAGGGGGGTGGTTTTTCAACGCTTGCCCCGTGCGGTGCCGGCACGGTAAATTATCCTCTCATCCATTGATTGAGAGGTTTTTTTGTGTCCGATAAAAGTCATCCAGATTCCTGGTCGCCATCCCCTGTCCCCGATCCCCTGCTGGACGCGGCGCGTGATCTGCGCCGCAATTTGACTGATGCGGAGCGGTTGCTGTGGCGGCATCTGCGGGGGCGGCAACTGGGTGGCTGCAAGTTCAGGCGGCAGCATCCGGTGGATCGTTATGTGCTCGATTTTTATTGCGCCGAGGCGCGGTTGGCGGTGGAGGTTGATGGTGGGCAGCATGATGATGAAAAGGCGCGGGCCGCCGATGCGGAACGTAGCCGTTTTCTCAATGAACAGGGAATTCGGGTGCTGCGGTTCTGGAATCATGAGGTTCTGTCGAATATCACTGGCGTGTTGGAGAGTGTCGCGGCCTCTCTCGACGGGGGTGCTTCTTCCAGGCTCCCCCCTC
The DNA here is from genome assembly GCF_000827125.1 of Geoalkalibacter subterraneus. Lineage (NCBI taxonomy): Bacteria > Pseudomonadati > Thermodesulfobacteriota > Desulfuromonadia > Desulfuromonadales > Geoalkalibacteraceae > Geoalkalibacter > Geoalkalibacter subterraneus. The sequence continues at coordinate 2,805,806 of NZ_CP010311.1, read as the reverse complement.
CCGGCCTCCCCGCTGGGGGGAGGGGAATTAGTTGGGCCGGCGGATGGCGAAACCCTCGACGACCTGCGCCTCGGCAACCTTAAAATAATCCAGCACAGAAACGGCTACCGCTTCTCCCTCGACCCGATCCTGCTATGCGCTTTTGCTCGCATCAGCGAGGGCGACCGGGTGGTGGATCTGGGTACCGGCAATGGGGTGATCCCTCTGGTGCTGGCGCGGCGCAGCGGAGCGGCACGCATTGTCGGCGTCGAGCGCCAGGCTGAAATGGTGGAGCGTGCGCGGCGCAGTGTGTTGTTGAACGGACTGCAGGAGCGCATCGAGATCATTGAGGGGGATGTGCGGGCGATCAGCCGGGTGCTTGAGCCTCAATCCGTCGACGTTGTGGTGTGCAATCCGCCTTTTCGTGCGCCGGGAGGGGGGCGTGTTGCGCCTGATTCCGAGCGCGCGGCGGCGCGGCATGAGCTGGCGGGCTCGCTGGCAGATTTCGTTGCCGCGGCAAGCTGGCTGCTGCCCGATGGCGGGCGTTTTTTTATCGTCTATCTGGCGGATCGCGTCGATGAGCTGCTGGCCGGCATGCGCAAATTTCATCTGGCGCCGAAGCGGCTGCGCTGCGTGCATGGGCGCACCGACGAGCCGGCGCGCATGGTGCTGGTGGAGGGGCGCAAGAACGGCGGCTTTGGGGTGAGCATCGAGCCGCCGCTGGTGGTCTGGGAAGGTGAGCGCTATACAAGCGAGGTGCTGAGGATTTACGACGAGGATTTCTCGGAGGACTGAGCTTTCTCGCGGCATTTGTCGAGTTTCTTCTGGCGCCGCATCAGCCGTTCGAATTCATCGCGCAGGTCAGGGTCGGCCAGGCGTTCGGCAACCTGGTGGATTTCATCCTCTTCCTCGGGGGAAAGCGCCACGTCGCGCCATGCCGGCGGGGCTGCCGGTTCACTGTGTCCGCCGCGTTCGATGCGCCCCTGGCGCAGATAGATTTCACGGATTACGTCGGGGCCGAGTTCTTCAGCCAGCCGTGCCAGAATGCGCGGCTTGAGCAACTGCAGCTGCTGCATCCAGACCGGATGGGCGACCTTCACTTCAAGAACGCCGTCGCGGATACGCGCCGGTTGAGTCTGTGCGGCGATCTGGGGGCCGACGGCTTTCGGCCAGCAACTGAACGCACGGTACTTGTGGAGTTTGGTTTCCATGCCGCGTTCGTGCAGCAGATCCTCAAGGATCTCAGCCAGAGGCAGGGCGCGCGGAGCGCGTGGGCGGTCGCTTTTTTTCATGATCTTCTGCTCGCGCGGCGCAGAAATCCCCCCAATAACTGGCCTGCCACGGCGCAGCCCAGGGAAAAGGGCACGACTTCCCAGCCGAAACCGGCGCTGGTGCGCAGGGCGACAATGAAGGGGATGGAGAGGTGAATGTAGATAAACCAGGAGAGGGAATACTTCGGAGAGGCCTCGCGCATGTAGCCCAGCGGGACGTTGATGCCGAGTGCGAAAATCATCAGAATGAGAAAAGGGAGCAGCAGGGATGGGTGCACAGAGACCGCCGAATGCCGAGTATTCTAAGTGTTCAGGAAATGGCTAATTGTGACCAAAATACTCTTTCAGGTCGCTGCTTGTCAATGTTGAACTTGGGCCCGCGGCTCGGCTTTGGGGCGTGCCTGCGCTTATGGGTGCAGAAGCCTTGCGCCGGCATTTTAAACGTGTCATTATGCGCCACGAATTGACTGCGGAGAGTGGAAGCATGGTGCGCGAAAACGATCTGGTTGCGGTTTTTCATTCAGTTCACAAGGTCATGAAGGCTGAAAAGGTGCTCAAGCAGGCCGGTGCCCCGGTGCTTCTGATCCCGACTCCCCGGCAGCTCAGTTCCGACTGTGGATTGGCGCTGCGTTTCGAGGACCGCGACCGTGAGCAGATCGAGACGCTGCTGCGGGAGGCCGATGTCCCGATTGTTGAGCTTTACCGCAAACAGGGCAAGGAGTATCTGGCCGTATAAACACTCATAAAGCAAGTAGCGCCGCCGCCGGGTTTTTTCTTGACAACCCAGGGGGTGGTGTCTATAGTTGCAGCTTTGCGCTGCTTTTGAAGGGTAAGAGTTGATTATAAAGCATGTTTGACAGCCTGAGCGAAAAACTCGACGGTGTTTTTCAGAAGCTTCGCGGCAAAGGACACCTGACCGAAGACAACGTCAAGGAGGCCTTGCGCGAGGTCCGTCTGGTGCTGCTTGAGGCGGACGTCAATTTCAAGGTCGTCAAGGATTTCGTGGCTGCGGTGCGCGAGCGCGCGGTGGGTCAGGAAGTCCTCAAGAGCCTGACGCCTGCCCAGCAGGTCATCAAGATCGTGCGCGACGAACTGGCCATGCTGATGGGCGAGGGGAGCGACAACGCCCTCGACCTGGCCGCCCGCCCGCCGGTCCCGATTATGCTGTGCGGCCTTCAGGGTTCGGGTAAGACCACAACCTGCGGCAAACTCGCCCTGCAGCTGCGCCGCGAAAAGCGCAACCCTCTGCTGGTGCCGGCCGACGTTTATCGCCCTGCGGCGATCGATCAGCTCAAGACCCTCGGTCGTCAGCTTGGGATCGAGGTGTTCGATTCCCAGGTCGGGCAGGACCCGGTAGAGATCTGCGAGGCGGCCCGTCGCTATGGTGAACTCAACGGCTTCGATACGTTGATTCTCGATACGGCCGGGCGTCTGCATATTGATGATAAACTCATGGCGGAGCTTGAGCGAATCAAGACTTCCCTCGCTCCCCGTGAAATTCTGTTTGTGGCCGACGCCATGACCGGCCAGGACGCGGTCAACGTCGCGCAGTCCTTTGACGAGCGCCTGGGCGTAACCGGCGTGGTGCTGACCAAGCTCGATGGCGATGCCCGCGGCGGCGCCGCTCTTTCGGTACGGGCCGTAACCGGCAAACCGATCAAATTCGTCGGCATGGGCGAGAAGCTCGATGCCCTCGAGGTGTTTCACCCCGATCGCATGGCTCAGCGCATCCTTGGCATGGGCGATGTGCTTTCGCTGATCGAGAAGGCCGAGGCGGCCATCGACAAGGATACCGCCGCCGACATGGAGAAGCGCCTCCGCAAGGAGGGTTTCACCCTGGACAGCTTTCTTGAGCAGATGCAGTCGATCAAGAAAATGGGCTCGATGGAGTCGATTCTCAAGATGATTCCCGGCGCCGGCAAGCAGATGAAGCAGCTCAAGGATATGCAGCTCCCCGATAAGGAGTTGAAGAAAATCGAGGCGATCATCCGTTCGATGACGGCCCGGGAGCGGCGGGATCACCGTATCCTCAACGGTTCGCGCCGCATGCGCATTGCCAAGGGCAGCGGGACGACGGTGCATGACGTCAATGTGCTGATCAAGCGCTTCACCGAGGCGCAGAAGATGATGAAGAAGATGCAGAAGCTCGGCCCCAAGGGAATGAAGAAGATGATGCGTGGCGGTGGCGGCGGAATGCCTCCATTTATGTGACAGCACATGTCGATGACGCATTCTGGGTTGAGTTCAGATAAAATATAACGACGGACTCGAAAACGTTTTCAAGGAAAATTTCAGGAGGAAGCAATCATGTCGGTTAAAATCAGACTGGCCCGCGGCGGTGCCAAGAAGAAAGCTTTTTATCAGGTTGTAGTGGCGGATGATCGTTTCCCGCGCGATGGCCGTTGTATCGATCGGCTCGGGCAGTATGATCCCCGCCAGGATCCGCCCATGGTCCGTCTCGACGAAGAGCGCGTTCTCGAATGGCTGAAAAAAGGCGCTCAGCCCACGGATACGGTCCGTCAGATTCTCAGCGCACGCGGGCTCTGGAGCAAGCACAAGCAGTCTGCCTGAAGCTTTCCGGTTTTAGGTGCCTTGCGGCCGGGGCGGCGAACAGTCTTTTTCTCCCGAGGATAAAACCGATGAAAGAGCTGATCGAATTTATCGCCAGATCGTTGGTCGAAAATCCCGAATCCGTCATTGTCAATGAGGAACCGGGGGAAGACGGCACCACGGTTGTGACCCTTGTTGCAGCCCCGGAAGACATGGGCCGCATCATCGGCAAGCAGGGGCACACAGCCAAGGCTATGCGGACCCTGCTCAATGCCAAGGCGACCCGCGAAAACCGGCGCGCCACCCTGCGGATCGAGGAGTAATGAACCGTTCCGGCAGTTCACTGTTCAAGGTTGGCGTTGTCACCGGCACCCACGGATTGCGTGGGGATCTGAAAGTCAGGACCCTGACCTCAGGGTCGGATTCGCTGTGTCATGCCCGCTTTGTCGAGCTTCGGCCCGCTGAAGGAGGCAGCACACAGCGTTTCACACCTGCGCGTGCGACGCCCCACAAGAACGTGATGTTGCTGCGCCTGCAGGGGCGCGAAGACATCAACGTCGTGCAGGAATGGATCGGTGCCGAAGTCTGGATGGATCGGGCCGACCTGCCTGAGCTTGACGAGGACGAAAGTTACTGGTTCGAACTGGAGGGGCTTCGGGTGATCGATGCCACCCTCGGTGAAATCGGTGTGCTGGAAGAGATGTTCACCACACCGGCACACGACATTTATGTTGTGCGTGGCCCGTTCGGAGAAGTTCTTGTCCCCGCCGTGGAAGAATTCATCAAGGCGGTGGATTTCGACCAAGCTCTGCTTCGGGTCGACCTTCCTCAAGGGTTGGTGAACCTGGAGGAGCGGCGGGATCCGGCATGACCTTCGATATTCTGACCCTGTTTCCCGGGATGTTCGCTTCCCCTTTTGAGGAAAGCATTCTGGGCAAAGCCGTCGCGCGCGAACTGATCTCGGTGCGTGCGCACAATTTGCGCGATTGGGCGCAGGGTCGCCACCAGGTGACCGACGACGCTCCCTATGGCGGCGGCGACGGCATGATCATGAAGGTTGAACCGGCCGCACGCGCCTTGCGTGACCTGCGCGAACGGGTGCCGGGTGCGCCGGTGATTCTCACGACCCCGCAGGGGCGCCCCTTTCGGCAGGACGATGCACGTCGCCTGGCTGAATACCCCGGGCTGATTTTTCTGTGCGGGCGTTACGAAGGTTTTGACGAACGCATCCGCACGCTGGTTGATTTCGAATACAGCCTGGGCGATTTTGTTCTGACCGGCGGCGAGTTGCCCGCCATGGTTATGATCGATGCCGTTGCTCGGCATGTGCCGGGCGTTCTCGGCAGCGAGGGGAGCGCCGCTGGAGATTCTTTCTCCGACGGTCTGCTGGAGTACCCTCAATACACCCGGCCGGCGGAATTTGAAGGACAGTCCGTACCTGAGGTGTTATTGTCCGGTCATCACGGCGACATCGCGCGATGGCGCCGTCGGATGCAGCTGGCGCGCACCCTGGAACGGCGCCCTGATCTGCTTGATTCAGCCCCGCTGAGTGATGCCGACCGGGAGTTGCTGACCGAGTTGAAGCGTGAACGCCGTGAGGAAACGGCGTGAATCGTCCCAGTGTGGCGCTTGCGCTTGTGCACCATCCTGTTCTGGACCGGCGAGGCGATGTCATCACGACAGCGGTGACCAACCTCGATCTTCACGACCTGGCACGCACGGCGCTGACCTATGGGGTCGAGCGGGTTTACGTGGTGACTCCGGTGGCTGAACAGCAGCGGCTCGCGGGGCGCATCATCGGGCATTGGAGTGAAGGGTTCGGCGCCACTTACAACCCGGATCGCAGTCAGGCGCTGAAGTGTCTGAGCGTTGCCGAGACAGTGGAGCAGGCCCTGGAAAATTTTCGCAGTTCCGTGCCCGGCCCGGTTCAGCCAGTTCTGACGGCCGCCGGCTGTCGAGACGGCATGAGCATCGCCGCAGCACGACAGCTGCTTCGGGATGAGTCGCTTTTTGTGATTTTTGGCACCGGATGGGGCCTGGCGCCCGAGTTTTTTGAACGCGGCTGGGCGACTCTTGAAGCGATACACGGCCCGGGATCGAGCAATCATCTGCCGGTGCGGGCTGCTGCTGCCATTATTCTTGACCGTTTACTGGGTGACCGGGATTTTTGAATAAGTAAGTCCCGTCTCACAAACCATATTCAGGCACCAAAGCTGTAAGACAAAGGTGCCGGGAAAGCCATGAGCGCCGCCCGGGGCGGCTTGAGGACATCACGCTCAACAGGATCTGACAGGGATCAATACAGGAGGACATCATGAACGTCATCGACCAGCTCGCCATGGAGCACATCCGCAAGGACATCCCCCGATTCAAAGGGGGCGATACCCTGCGAGTCCATGTGAAGATCTCCGAAGGCGACAAGCAGCGAATCCAGGTTTACCAGGGTGTTTGCATCGCCCGTTCCAACAGCGGTGTGGGTTCCACTTTCACTGTCCGCAAAATCTCCGATGGTTACGGGGTAGAGAGGGTCTTCTCTGTGCACTCCCCGACTATCGAGAAGATCGAAGTGGTCAGCGTCGGCCGCGTGCGTCGCGCCAAGCTCTACTATCTGCGCAAATTGCGTGGCAAGGCCGCCCGCATTCGCGAGAAGCGCAGCTTCTAAACAAAAAAAGCCCCGGCTCGGCCGGGGCTTTTTTTGCGCAGGCACACAACGGTGGCAATCAGTGATGGCCGACCGGAGCGATGTGCGGAATGTCGGGGTTGGTCAGGATCATGATGATCATGACCGTCAGAAATGCATACAGAGCAACCGACAGCCATCCGCCCTTGCCGAAAGCCCCGAGAAATTCGTTCCAGTCGACCAGCAGAACCAGATAGGCGACAACCGCCAGCGCTAAGATAAACAGGCCCATTTTTCTTTCCTCCTTTGCCGGGTTGAATTGGCGTCACCGCAAAGGGACGCCCAGCACTTTAAATCACACTGAAACATCCGTATACTACATCAGTCGTTTGTCGAAATCCAGATGAAATAGGCTGCCCTCGCCGTCAGGCTGAAGGTGCGCAGATGTCGAAACGGTACTGTTGTGAATCAAGCCTCTCTCTTCGCTGAAAATCAATGCTCTGTACTGCACTTCGAGCAGCGGGCTCGCAGTCGCGGATTCCGTGCAGTAGCCGGGATCGACGAGGCGGGCCGTGGGCCCCTTGCCGGGCCGGTGGTGGCGGCGGCGGTCATCCTGCCTGAAGATTTCGAACTTGACGGCCTGACCGATTCAAAGCAGATTGGTCCGGCCCGCTGCCGTGCCCTCTATCCCGAAATCCGCCGGAAGGCACTGAGCGTGGGGGTGGGCGTCGCCTCCGCGCAACTGATCGACCGCGTCAATATCCTGCAGGCGACCTTGATCGCCATGCAGCGTGCCGTGGCCCGGTTGGCGCCATCCCCCGATTATCTGCTCATCGACGGCATTACCCCCCTGCCTGTTTCAACCGAACAGCTTACTTTGAAGCAGGGCGACGCCCGCTCTCTGTCCATCGCGGCCGCCTCGGTTGTCGCCAAAGTAATCCGCGATCGGATTATGGAGTCCTTTGACCGCGCTTATCCCGGGTACGGTTTTGCCGGTCACAAGGGGTATGGCAGCCGTGCCCATCGCGAAGCTATCGCCCGTCTCAAGCCCTGTCCCCAGCATCGCACAACCTTTCGCGGGGTACGCGAACACCTGGAGGGTTCATGAGCCGCGAGCGCCGGAGTCTGGGAGAGTGGGGGGAGAGACAGGCCGAAACTTACCTGCGGGACAAGGGCTGGCGGATCCTCGAGCGCAATATGCGGACTCCGGTGGGGGAAATTGATCTCGTTGCCCAGGCAGGCCGCGATCTGGTTTTTGTTGAAGTGAAAACACGCCGCAGCGATGCCTTTGGAGTGCCCCAGGAGGCAGTTGGTTTGCGCAAGCAGCGTCAGATCCTGCGTGCGGCCCAGTGGTACCTGCTGCAGCGGGGAAAGACCGGCTTTCAGCCCCGCTTCGACGTGGTGGCGATTACTGCGGACGGGGAAATCCCCCGCTTCGAACATATTGTTGATGCATTTGGCGCGTAGTTCCGCGCGGCGGTTTTTGGCTGCCGGAAGGCCTGTGTAGACCGGCGCCGGCAGCGTCAGGAGGTGTTGATGAATCCTGCTTTTTCTTCCCTTGGTTACCTGCGTCTTGGCGTAGCCTCTCCGGCGGTGCAGGTCGCGGATGTCGATTTCAATCGTATCGAAATCATGCGTACATTGAAGAGGCTGCACGACGATCATGTCCAGCTCGCGGTTTTCCCTGAACTTTGCATCACGGGTTACACCTGCGGTGATCTTTTCTACCAGACCCTGCTGCTTGAAAAGGCACAACAGGCGTTGATGGTGCTGGCGCGCGAGACGGGGCAGCTCGGCATGGCGGCCGTCGTCGGCCTGCCGCTGCGGGTGGACGGCGCCCTGTACAACTGCGCGGCCTTTCTTGCAGAGGGTCGTGTGTTGGGGCTGGTCCCCAAAACGTTCCTGCCCAACACCAATGAATTCTATGAAGAGCGCTGGTTCGCCTCCGCCCTCGAATGTTCACGGGACACCCTGTGGATGGCCGGAGACCAGGTACCCTTCGGCACCGATCTGCTGTTTCAGTCCCGCAACGATGCGCGCTGTGTCATCGGCATCGAAATCTGTGAGGATCTGTGGTCCGTTTCTCCTCCAAGCCAGGCCCAGGCCCAGGCCGGGGCCACGGTACTGGTCAACCCGTCAGCCAGCCCGGAGACCCTCGGCAAGCATGCCTACCGGCGCGATCTGGTCGTGTCCCAGTCGGCCCGCTGTCTCGCCGCCTATGCCTATGCCGCTGCCGGCCCCGGCGAATCTTCCACAGACCTGGTGTATGCCGGCCACAGCCTGGTTGCCGAAAACGGCCAGTTGCTGACCGAGACTCCCCGTTTCCGTTTTGACAGCACGGTCGCGATCACGGACATCGACCTGATGCGTTTGGCCAATGAACGTCTGCGCAACAACAATTTTTCGCGGGCAAGGGCGCAGGGTCAGTGGCGGCGACAGGATTTCAGCTGGCGCGACCCCGAAATGAATGTGTTGCTCCGGCAGGTCAACCCCCAACCGTTCGTGCCGGGGGAGGAGCATGAGCGCAGCGAGCGCTGCCGGGAGATTTTCTCTTTGCAGACCACGGCGCTGGCGCGGCGGTTGCGGCACACCGGTGCCGCCAAGGCGGTCATCGGTATTTCCGGCGGGCTCGATTCGACGCTGGCCCTGCTGGTGACGGTGCGTGCCTTCGATCTGCTGCAGCGCGAGCGACGCGATATCGTCGCCCTGACCATGCCGGGATTTGGAACCACCGGGCGCACCCGGGGCAATGCGGAAAAGCTGGCCGAGATGCTCGGCGTGACGCTGCGGGTGATCCCGATTGATGAGGCGGTGCGGCTTCATTTCCGAGATATCGGTCACGATGAGGGACAGCATGACGTGACCTATGAAAACTCTCAGGCCCGCGAACGCACCCAGATCCTGATGGATGTCGCCAACCAGGTCGGGGGACTGGTGGTGGGGACCGGGGATTTGAGCGAGCTGGCGCTGGGGTGGTGCACCTATAATGCCGATCATATGTCCATGTACGCCGTCAACGCCGGGGTGCCCAAAACGCTGGTGCGCTATCTCGTGGCCTGGTGCGCCGACAGCGAGTTCGCCGGGGAGGAATCCGCGGTACTGCACGATATCTGCGATACGCCGGTTTCCCCCGAACTTCTGCCGCCCGACGATCAGGGCGATATCCGCCAGAAAACAGAGGAGACCATCGGCCCTTATCTGCTGCATGATTTTTTTCTCTTTCAGGCCGTGCGCCTGAATTTTCCGCCGGACCGGATACTGTTCCTGGCTCAGCAGGCGTTTGGCGATCAATTTGACCGCAAGACCCTTCTGCGCTGGATGAAAAATTTTTATCGACGTTTTTTCTCACAGCAGTTCAAGCGTTCCTGCCTCCCGGACGGCCCCAAGATCGGCAGCGTGGCCTTATCTCCCCGCGGAGACTGGCGTATGCCTAGTGATGCCGGCGTTGCACTGTGGCTCAAACAGCTCGAGGACCTCGAACGAGATGCTGGATTCCTGGGATGGTGATCTGTTAAGATGAGCGGAACGCTTTTTGTGGTGGCGACACCGATCGGCAATCTTGAGGACATTACTCTAAGAGCCCTGCGGGTTCTTAAGGAGGTCTCTCTGATTGCCGCCGAGGACACTCGGCACAGCCGCAAGCTGCTGACTCATTTCGGTATCTCCACACCGCTGGTTTCCTGCCATGAACACAACGAGCGGCAACGCAGCGACCAACTGATCGAGCGTCTGCGCAACGGTGAGTCCATCGCCTTGATCAGTGATGCCGGAACCCCGGGGATTTCCGATCCCGGACGGTTTCTGGTTGCCCGCTGCCATGAGGAGGAAATCTCGGTGCGGACGGTTCCCGGTCCATCGGCGGTGACGGCGGCTCTGTCTGTGGCGGGGCAGCAGAGTGAGCGTTTTGCTTTTGAAGGGTTTCTGCCCCCGCGCAAAAAAGCGCGGGACCAGCTGCTGAGCGATCTTTCGCATGAGCAGCGCACCCTGGTTTTTTACGAGGCGCCGCATCGACTGGCGGCAACGCTGGAGGCCGTGGCCCGTCTGCTTGGGGAACAGCGGGAGGTGGCCGTGGCGCGAGAATTGACCAAGATTCACGAGGAGTTTTTTCGCGGCAGTGCCGGAGAGGCTGCGGCACATTTTCAGAAGGAACGGGTTCGTGGGGAAATCGTCCTTCTGGTTGCAGCCGACAAGCAGGAACGCGAAGAAGCTCCGGATGTGAAAACCGCCCTGCAGCGCCTGGCGCAGGAGGGCAATCTGCCACCGTCCGAACTGGTCCGCCAGGCGGCACGCCTGACCGGGATCGGACGCAGTGAAGTGTATCGTTTCTATTTGCGACTGAAGGATCAAGGGGAGTTGAAATGAAAGAGCCAGCTCGTATATTGCTGATCGATGATCAGAAAAGCGTGGCCGAGGTGCTTGGGGCCCTGCTGAAGTGCTGCAACGCAACCCTGGATTATGCGCCGGACGGCACCAAGGGCCTGCAGCGTGTCAAACAGCAGCGTCCCGATCTGATTTTTCTTGACATCATGATGCCCGGGCTCGACGGGTACGCGGTCTGTCGGTACCTGAAAGAAGACCCAGCGACGCGCGACATCCCGGTCGTGTTTCTGTCCGCCGGGCAGGACAAGGACGTCACCCGGGGGCGCGAGGCCGGCGGCGATTTTTTCATCGGCAAGCCGTTTGTTTCGCGCGAGATCGTCGAGGTTTTTGAACGGTTTGTGACTAAAGCCGACTGAGCGTGGGCGGTTGTCAGGGCGCGGTGACGATTTCGAAGGATGAAAATTCTCCCCGCCAGGGCCGCTCTTCGATGTCGATGTGATCCACGCGGGCCGTTGCGGGACCTCTCCGACACCATTCGACGGTGTCCCGCACGGCCTGTTCCTCACCTTCGAACACTGCGGCGACATCGCCGTCGGGCAGGTTCTTCACCCAGCCGCTGACCTGGTTGCGGCGGGCGGTGCGCTGCGTTTCGTAGCGGAAGTTGACGCCCTGTACTCTCCCCTTGACGCGCACTGCGGCACGAATTTTTTTCATTTCGAGTTCTCCTCTTTCAGCATCTCCAGAAACTGCTCCTCGCTCCAGATCGGCACGCCCAGGCTGCGGGCTTTGTCCAGTTTGCCGCCGGCATTCTCGCCGGCGATGACCGCTGTGGTTTTTTTGCTGACCGATCCGGCCGCGCGTCCACCGAGCTGCTCCACCTTCTGCTGGGCTTCCTGGCGGGTGAAGCGGGTCAGGGCGCCGGTAAAGACAAAGGTTTTTCCTGCCAGCGATTGATCCGCCTGCCGCTCTTCGCGAGTCGGTTCGACGCCGGCCTGCTGCAGAGCGGTCAGGGTCTGGCGATTGTGAGGATCGCGAAAGAAGCTGACCACGCTGTCGGCAACCTGCGGTCCGATCTCATGGATCTGCGTCAATTGCTCATGATCGGCCTGTGTCAGGGCCTCGAGGGTGCCGAAGTTGCGCGCCAGAATCCGGGCGGTATGCTCGCCGACGTGACGCAATCCCAGGGCATAAATAAAGCGTGCAAGTTCGGGCTTTTTGCTGTCCTCTATGGCTTTGAGCAGATTCTCCGCCAGTTTTTCCCCCATGCGGTCGAGCCGGAACAGGTCCTCTTTGCCGATGCGGTAAAGATCGCTGAAGTTTGTGATCACCTTTCGCTCAACCATCTGTTCGATGGTGCGGTCTCCCAACCCTTCGATATCCATGGCGCCGCGTGAGGCGAAGTGCTTGATTGTTTCCTTGAGTTTTGCCGGGCAGCTCAGGTTCTGACATCTGTAAACCACCTCGCCTTCGATGCGGGCGGCCGGCGACCCGCAGACAGGGCAGTTTCGCGGTGCGGGCAGGACGCTTTCGCTGCCGTTGCGTTTTTCGGTCAGAACCCGCACCACGTAGGGGATCACATCCCCGGCGCGCTCGACGATGACATGGTCGCCAACCCGGACATCCAGGCGCTCCATCTCGTCCCAATTGTGCAGGCTGGCCCGGGAAACGGTCACGCCGCTTACTTCGACCGGCTCCAGGCGGGCCACCGGAGTGATGGCGCCGGTGCGTCCGACCTGCAGAATGATCTCCTCGATGCGGGTTTCAGCCTGGCGCGGCGGGAATTTGATGGCGATGGCCCAGCGCGGCGCGCGCGAGGTGTCACCCAGCTCATCCTGCCATTCCCGCCGGTTGACCTTGACCACCATGCCGTCGATTTCATAGGGCAGTTCATCGCGCTGTGCGAGGAGTCGTTCAAATTCCTGCCAGACGCCATCGGCGCCGGTGACAACGCGGGTCTGCTCAAGGTTGACTCTCAACCCCCACTGCTGAAGGTGTTGCAGCAGGTCGGCATGGGTGGCGGGGGCAGGGCCCTCCATTACCCCGATGCCGTAACAGAATATCTTGAGCGGGCGCTTTGCAGTAATTTTCGAATCAAGTTGGCGCAGGCTGCCCGCGGTGGCATTGCGGGGATTGGCAAAAGGCGGCTCTCCCTGTTCCTCTCGTTCGCGGTTCAAGGTTTGAAAGGCGTCGAGGTCCATATAGACTTCCCCCCGCACTTCGAGGGTGGAGGGGGCGCCTTCGCGCAGCCGCAAGGGGATGGAGGGCAGAGTTTTGAGATTTTCGGTGATCAGTTCGCCGGTCATGCCGTCACCGCGCGTGCTCCCCAGGCTCAGCAGCCGATCGCGATACACCAGTTCGACCGCCACCCCGTCAAGTTTGGTCTCGCAGACGTATTCCACCTCGTCTTCGGTCTCAAGGCCGCGCTTCACGCGATTGTCAAAATCACGCCATTCCCCTTCGTTCAGCGCGTTTTCAAGGGAGAGCATGGGCAGGGAATGGTCGATGGTTTCGAATTTTCCGAGCGGCGGGGCGCCGACTCGCTGTGACGGGGAGTCCGGCGTGACAAGGTCAGGGAACTCACGTTCTATATCCAGCAGCTCCCGGAAAAGGCGATCATATTCCGCATCGCTGATTTCTGGCTCATCCAGCACATGATAGAGATAATTGTGGTGGGAAATCCGGCGGCAGAGGTCCTGGTGCCGCTCGTGTGCCTGTTTGTGGTCCATATTCAGCCTTTCGCCGCAAGACGGCGCTGGTGTTTTAAGTTTCCGGTTCGGCGCAGATTTGCACCTGCCCCTCAGGGCGATCTTTATAGCATAGCGGTCCGCGCCTGATCAATTACGGTAATTGTCATGTCCCGCGGCTTAGGGTAGTATTCGTGCAGTACGACCTTTGCGGGGTCGGCATCGATGTTTATGAAATGTGACGAGGGGCGGAGAGCACCCATGTGCGCTTCTGTCTCTCCTTTTTCGGAGAGGTGAATGGAACAGGAAGAATGGTGGCGTTTAGGCGTCCTGGCTGTTTTGTTTCTGTTGTCGGGTTTTTTTTCGGGATCAGAAACCGCGCTGATGGCGCTCGATCGGATGCGGGTCAAATACCTGGTGCGAAAGAAAAGACCGCATGCGGACCAACTGGAAGATATGCTTGAGAAGCCGGAGAGCCTACTTGGCGCCATCCTCGTCGGCAACAATCTGGTCAATATCGCCGCCTCGGTGTTCGCAACGGGATTGCTGGTCAGTCTCTACGGCGATCAGGGAGAGTGGCTGACCATTTTGATTCTTACCCCGCTCCTGCTGATTTTCTCCGAAATCTGCCCCAAAACCTATGCCGCGCGCAATCCCGAAACGGTCTCTTTTCTGGTGCTGCGACCCATTCGCGCGGTCATGTGGTTTCTGCATCCGGTGGTGTGGGTGGTGACCCGCATTTCGCGCCTCATGACGATGTTGATGCAGAGCAAGCAGGTTGCAGTGCCGGTGATTTCTGAAGACGAAATCCGCACCATCATCGCGGTGGGGGAAGAGGCCGGTGTGCTGCCGAAGGAGAATCGCCGCATGCTCTACGGCATTTTCGACCTCTCCGAAATCCGGGTGCGCGATATCATGATTCCCCGTCCGGAGGTGGTGGCCATTGAGGCTGAGACCACCTTCGAGGAGGCTCTATACCTGGTGCAGCAGGCTCCGCATTCGCGTTTTCCGGTGATCGACGGCGGACTCGACAACGTGGTGGGGATTATTCATTCCAAGGATATTCTCAAATTTGTCGGTCGCCCGCAGGAGTTCTGCCTGCGTGAGCAGTGCCGGCCTCCTTATTTTGTGCCCGAGTCCAAGCGGGTGGGGACTCTGCTGCAGGCTTTCCGCAAGCGCCGGGTGCATCTGGCGATCGTGGTCGATGAGTATGGCGGCGTTGAGGGCATCGTAACTCTGGAGGACATTGTCGAAGAGATCGTCGGTGAAATCCAGGACGAATACGATATTGAAGAGGCCGAGTTCAAGGAAATCTCCCCCGGCAGCTACCTGGTCGAAGGCAGCATGTCGCTGCGTGCGCTCAACCGTCGTTTTCACCTGGAACTCTCCGAAGAGCATGCCAACACGCTGGCGGGGTTCCTGATGCACCGGCTTGGTGTGATTCCTGATGAGGGAGCCTCCCTCGATGTAGACGGAATCCAGTTTGTCGTCAAAAAAGTGGTGGAACGACGCATTGAGAAAATCGAAATGCGTCTTCCCCTTGAGGAATAAAGTATAAGAATTTATTCATTATTTGTCGAATTTGTCGATGTGAAAGGCCTCTTTTCAGGGGCCTTTTTTTGCGCCGATAGGTGAGACAACTTCTCAAAAAATCTAAAAAAAAATTAAAAAAATCTCCTTGACAGCCCGCTATGCCAAAGCTATAGTTTCCCCAAATTGTGGGGAATTGTGTCAATTAAGGCCAAGTGAGGGACGATGGTGGGTTTCACCGGAGAATTTCACAATAACATCGATGCCAAGGGGCGTGCCAGTATTCCGGCGCGTTTCCGCGAGGTTCTGGCACGCGATTTCGGTGATGAGAGCCTGGAACTGACCAAGAATATGGACGGTGGCCTCTCCGCCTATCCCCCCTCGCGCTGGGAGGAGATCCGCAAGAATATCCTCTCCCTTCCAGCCGGTCCCCAGCGCACTTCCTTGAATCGTCTTATCCTCAATCCGGCGGAATCCTGCACTTTTGACAAGCAGGGGCGCATTCAGCTCAGTAATGCATTGCGGAATTTTGCCGGATTGGACAGAGAAATCGTCGTAGTCGGCGGCTACGACAAGATCGATATTTTCAGCCGCAGCAAATACGACGAGGTCAATCGCGAATCTCAGGAGCTTCTGCGCTCCGATCCCCAGTTCGTTGCAGACCTGGGACTTTGATTGATGAGCAGCACCGCTGGTGGACATGTCCCGGTCATGCCGGACGAGGTGATCGCATACCTCGCTCCCCGAAGCGCAGGGCTCTACCTCGACGGAACCCTGGGCGGTGCCGGGCATGCCCGCCTTCTTCTGGAAGCATCGTCTCCCGACGGGCGTCTTGTCGGCCTGGATCGAGACCCGGCAGCCATCACGCGGGCGCAGGATGTTCTGGCACCCTTTGCCGACCGCATTGATTTGCGGCACTGCAATTTTGCACAGATGGAGCAGGTCGCGCGTGAACTTGGGATCGATGGATTCGACGGAATCCTCCTCGACCTGGGCGTTTCTTCCTACCAGTTGGATGAAGCCGAACGCGGCTTCTCTTTTCGTGCCGATGCGCCCCTTGACATGCGCATGGACGATTCTACAGGCCTGACGGCAGCGGAGGTTCTGGCGGGGGAAGATGAAAAGGAGCTGGCGCGTATTTTCCGTGAATTCGGAGAAGAGCGTTACGCGCGACGCATCGCCCGGCGCATTGTTGCGCAGCGGGAGCAGGAACCGCTCGTTTCTACCGGACAGCTTGCCGAGCTGGTTCGTGATGCGGTCCCCGGCGGTCACGTCCCGGCACGGATTCATCCGGCGACCCGTGTTTTTCAGGCCCTGCGAATTTATGTCAACGATGAGTTGCGCTTCGTCGAGCAGGGGCTGGAGCAGGCGGTTTCGCTGCTCAGGCCGGGTGGCAGGCTGGTCGTAATCAGTTTTCACTCGTTGGAGGATCGCCGCGTGAAGCACTTCTTCCGCGAGCTTGCAACTGGTTGTACCTGCCCGCCCCGGATTCCCATGTGTGTGTGCGGCAAGCAGCCAAGTGTGCGCCTGCTCACCCGCAGGGGGGTCCGTGCCGGCGAGTCGGAGATCGCATTTAATTCACGTTCACGCAGTGCGATTTTAAGGGCGGTTGAGAAACTGCCTCCTCAGGAGTTGTGATTCAGGGAGGCTGCTCCCGGGAGTTTGAAAATGGCACAATCGATCAGCAGAGCCGTTGAAGGTGGCGAGAAGGTCGGCGTAAAGCGCCCCCGGCTTGCCGTCATGTTCGTGTTTATTGCAGTAATGGTGCTCATCTGCCTGTTTTTTGTCTGGTCGCGAATCCAAGTGTTTCAGTTGCAGTATGAAATTTCCGCCCTGGAAACTCAGGTGCGTGAAGCCGAGCAGGACAGTCGCAGGCTGCGTCTGGAGGTCGCCAGTTTAAGCAAGCCCTCTCGAATTGAGCGGATTGCCGTTACCAAACTTGGTTTGCGCGCCCCCGCACCGGATCAAATCATAAACGTTCGTTGATCGATCGTTTGAAGCAGGAGGAGTCTAGGAATATTGACAGCCCGACCCTCTGAAAAAGTGAAAAGAGACGAGGGAGGCGAACGCTGGTTCCGTGTGCGTTTGAACCTGGTCGGCTTTGTTTTTCTGCTGGCATTTATGCTGGTGGCAGGCAGGGCCTATTATCTCCAGGTCGCCAACGCGGAAGTCTGGCAGGAACGGGCGCAAAAACAGCTCCAACGGGTCATCCCCCTGGCTCCGCAGCGAGGAACTATTTATGATCGCAACGGCCGGGAGTTGGCTGTCAGCCTGGAGAATGATTCTGTATATGCCGAACCGCCACGGGTGAAAGATCCTTCCGAAGCGGCGCGCCTTTTAAGCAAGGCTCTTGACCTTTCACGCCAGGAGCTTGAGAAAAAACTCTCCTCCGACAAAGGTTTTGTGTGGCTCAAGAGGCGAATCAATCCCGATGAAAGCCTTGCGGTGCGTGAGTTGGGCCTGCGCGGCATCGGTTTTACCAAGGAACACAAGCGCTACTACCCCAATTCGGAAAGCGCAGCGCATGTGGTGGGTTTTACCGGGCTTGACCCGCAGGGGCTCGAAGGGATCGAGTTGAGCTTTGACCGCGAGCTGCTTGGCGCCCCTGGATACCTGGTGCGGGAGCGTGATGCCCTGGGGCGGGCCATGGCCCTGGATGGAAATATCGTGCGTGAGGGAGAGCTGGGCCACCATCTGTACCTCACGATCGATCACAATATTCAGTACATGGCCGAGAAGGAACTGGCCGCCCAGATCAGGGAGACCGGCGCCCGAGCCGGAACAGTGTTGGTACTCGATCCGCGCAGCGGAGAAGTGCTGGCCATGGCCGTTCAGCCCGACTTCAATCCCAATGCCCTGCAGCGCTACAAGCCCTGGCAGTGGCGTAACCGTGCAGTCTGCGACACCTTCGAACCGGGTTCGACCTTCAAGCCGTTTGTCGTTGCCGCGGCGCTGGATGAGAAACTGGTCCAGCCTGAAACACGCATCGATTGTGAAAACGGGCGCTTTTCTGTCGGCGGCCGCACTATTCACGACCATCGGAAATATCAGAAGCTCAGTGTCGAGGAAATAATTCAGGTCAGCTCCAATATCGGAACAGCCAAAATCGGCAAGTATCTGGAGCGCCAGAAATTTCATTCATACATTCGCGATTTCGGGTTCGGAGAGAAGACCGGAATAGAACTGCCCGGCGAAGTCTCGGGCCTGTTGCGTGCCCCCTCCAAATGGTTTGAAATTGACCTGGCAACCATTTCGTTCGGACAGGGAATCGGCGTAACCGCCCTTCAGCTGGCTTCCGCCACCTCTGCCATCGCCAATGGCGGAGTATTGATGCAGCCCTATATCGTCAGCAGGATTCTCGACAGCCACGGTAATCTCGTCCGAGAAACGCGGCCGACCCGTGTGCGCCGCGTCGTGTCGGAGAAAACCGCGTCCCAGGTGCGCGACATGATGGTGCTGGCCACCCGGGAGGGCGGGACCGGAACTCTGGCCCAGGTTCACGGGTTTGACGTGGCCGGCAAGACAGGGACGGCACAGAAAATCGATCCGGTGACCGGCGGTTATTCCGCAGACAAGCGGGTGTCGTCCTTTGTCGGGTTTGTTCCGGCACAGGATCCCCGGTTGACTATTCTGGTGGTGCTGGACGAGCCCAAGGATAAAACCTATGGCGGGCTGGTCGCAGCGCCGGTGTTTTCCCGGGTTGCGACGCAGGCGCTGAGATATGTCGGGGTTGCGCCGCAGCAGACGGCGCAGACCGCACCTCCTGTGACGCCGTTGACCCATGAAAAAGACGTGGCCGTCACCTCTATGGCCATGACTGAGGGCGGGGAGAGTGGAGATAACGGGCCGGGACGCATGCCGGATTTGAACGGAATGAGCTATCGGCAGGTACTCCAGGTGATGGAGCGTACCGGTCTCAATATCAAACTGCAGGGCTCCGGGCGGGTGGTCGATCAGAAACCTGCCGCAGGTGCAGCCATTCGTTACGGCTCCGAGGTCCGGGTCAGATTTGAGCCTCCAGTACGGCGATCGTGAATCGCCAGGCAGAAAAAAAATGATGACTGTTCGTAAGAAAATATCCAGCATACTGCCGAACACGGCAAAAGCGATGACGGGGGGCACTCCCGATCCCGAGGTCACCGGGCTGTGCTGTGATTCGCGCCGGGTCGAAGCGGGACATGCGTTTTTTGCGCTGCCCGGCGTTCAATCCGACGGTCGCCGCTTCATTGCCGATGCTCTGCAGCGTGGCGCCCAGGCCGTGGTCGCAGAGCACCCGGTCGATCTGCCCGAGGGGATTGCAGGGTTCGTGGTGTCGAACGGGCGTGAGGCCATGGCGCATGCTGCCGCTCTTTTTTACGATGACCCGACGGCGGGGCTGCCGGTTGTTGGTGTGACCGGAACCAACGGCAAGACCACCGTGACCTATCTTCTTGAATCGATCCTCAAGGCTGCGGGCTTCAGACCTGCCGTGCTGGGAACCATCAACTACCGCCTGGGGGACACCTGCCTTCCGGCCCCCCATACGACACCGGAATCGACCGACCTCATAAAAACGCTGGCCCAGTTTCGCCAGGAGGGCGCAGACAGCCTGGTCATGGAGGTTTCTTCCCACGCCCTGGCGCAGCACCGCGCCGATGGTGTTCATTTTACGGTCGGAGTGTTCACTAATCTGACCTCCGAGCACCTCGATTATCATGGTGATATGGCATCTTATTTTGCCAGCAAGAAGCGCCTGTTTCATCTGCTGCCGGAGGCCGAAGGGCATGCGGTCGTCAATATTGACGATCCTTACGGGCGGCAGCTGGCGGAGGAGATCGAGGGTACCCTGACCTGCGGACGCAGGGAGGGCGCTGCGGTGACTCCCGAATCGGTGACATTGACTCTCGATGGAATCAATGGCCGGATCCGCACACCCGCCGGGACCTTTGAACTGCAATCCGGACTGCTGGGTGAGTTTAACCTGGAAAATCTTCTGTGTGCGGTGGCCGCGGGTATTGCGCTGGATCTGCCCATCGAAATTATCGAAAAAGGGATACGGCAGGCGCCCGGAGTGCCGGGACGTCTGGAGCGGATTGAAAACAGCAAAGGGGCTGTCATCCTTGTGGACTATGCCCACACCGGCGACGCGCTCGAAAAGGTTTTATCCACAGTCTGTCGGCTCAACCCCCGGCGGTTGCTGGTGGTGTTCGGCTGCGGTGGGGATCGGGACAAAAGCAAGCGTCCTGCCATGGCGGCGGTTGCGATACGCCATGCCGATCTTGCCATTATCACGACGGATAACCCGCGCAGCGAAGACCCGGCGACGATCATCAGCGAGATCGAGACGGGGTGTCGCGAAGCGGGCGGCCGCTCTTTGTCGCGCGAGGAATTGAGCGGACTGGACAAGGGATATTTTATCGAGCACGATCGGCGTCGGGCAATCGACCTGGCCGTTTCGCTGCTGCAGCCCGGCGACCTGCTGCTGGTGGCCGGCAAGGGGCACGAGGATTATCAGATCATCGGCTCTGAGCGTCTGCATTTTGATGATCGGGAACAGGTTCGCCGAAGTCTGGCAGAGCAGGAGGTCTCAGGATGAAAATCGATTTGACCGAAGTGGCCCGCGTCACTGGTGGAACATTGATCCCAGCCGATGCCCAGGGGATGATCGAAGGGGTTTCGACGGACAGCCGCTCCATTGCCGAGGGGCAATTGTTTGTTCCCCTGCGGGGCGAGAATTTCGACGGCCACGACTTTCTGCTCCAGGCGGCAAGGCGCGGGGCGGCGGCCTGTGTGTCAGAAGAGGTCGTTGCGGGGTTTCCGGCACCCGTGGTTCAGGTGAGCGATGCCTTGAAAGCTCTCGGCGATCTGGCTTCGGCCTGGCGTGAGCGCCTGCGTGGCCCTATGGTGGCGGTCACCGGCTCATCGGGGAAGACAACGACCAAGGAGATGCTCGCCTCCATTTTAAAGGAAACGGGAGACGGGCTAAAAACCGAAGGCAATTTCAACAACCTGATCGGGGTGCCCCTGACCCTGTTTCGGCTTGACCCCCAGAGCCATGAATGGGCGGTGGTGGAAATGGGCATGAGCGCCCGGGGAGAGATTGCAAGGCTGGTGCAGATTGCCCGCCCCCAGGTTGGCGTAATCACCAATATCGGTCACGCCCACCTTGAAACCCTGGGAGGGATCGAAGGGGTGGCCCGGGCCAAAGGGGAGCTTTTTGCTGCACTTCCGCCGGGAGGCACGGCCATCGTCAATGCCGATGATTTCCGAGTGCGGTCGCTGCCGGTGGCCAATGGCGTAAAGCGTGTGCTGTTCGGGATGAGCCCTGATGCCCAGGTGCGCGGGCGGGAGCTGAGGCTGCGGGAACGTGATTCGGCCTTCCGGCTGTGCATGGGCAGCACCGAGGTGCTGGTGCGCCTGCATGTGCCGGGACGTCACAATGTATTCAATGCGCTGGCGGCCGCTGCTTCAGCCGCAGCGCTTGGGGTCGATCCCGGAACGATCGCGCGCGGGCTTGCACGCTACCGTCCGGTCTCCGGCCGCTTCAATTTGAGTTCCTTGCCGGGGGGGGCACTGCTTATTGACGACAGCTATAATGCCAATCCCCTGTCGGTCAAAGCCGCGCTGACGACCCTGTCCGAGATGCCAGGCGCCGGCCGTCGCATCGCGGTGCTCGGCGATATGCTTGAGCTTGGTTCTGATGCCGCGCGCCTGCACCGCGAAATCGGCGCTGAAGCGGCGCGCTGCTGTGATGTGCTGCTGGTGATGGGAACCCTGGGGGAGGAAACTGCCGCCGGGGCGCGTGCCGCAGGCATGCCCGCCAACCGGATCTGGACTGCCAACGACCACCGGGAGGCGGCCGAGCGCCTGCGTAATGTGCTGGCCCGAGGTGACCGACTGCTGGTCAAGGGTTCGCGTGGCATGAAAATGGAAAAAATTTGTGCTTTGCTGCGGGAACGTCAGGATTTCCGGCTGGCAGTGGTCATCTAAGGGACGCCGATGCTTTATCATCTTCTTTATCCGCTTCATACGGAATACAGTGCGTTCTACGTGTTTCGCTTCATCACGTTCCGCACCATCTATGCCACTATCACGGCATTGGTGATCTCCTTTATTATCGGTCCCTGGCTGATCAACAAGCTCTCCGCTCTGCAGATCGGCCAATCGATCCGCAAAGTCGGACCCGAGTCCCATTTTAAAAAGGAGGGCACCCCCACCATGGGGGGAACCCTGATTCTGTGCGCCATCGTGCTGCCGACCCTGCTGTGGGCCGATCTGACCAATTTTTATGTCTGGGTCACCCTGCTGGTGACGGTCGGTTTCGGCGTCGTCGGCTTTACCGACGATCTGCTCAAGGTCAAGCGCCGCAGCAGCGACGGTCTGTCGGCCCGGCAGAAAATGTTCTGGCTCCTGCTTATTTCGCTGGCGGCAGGAACCATGCTCTATTTTCACCCGGATTTTCAAACGACCCTGGGGGTGCCGTTCTTTAAAAATGTACGGCCGGACCTGGGGTGGTTCTATATCCCTTTTGTGCTGCTGGTGGTGGTCGGGTCCGGAAACGCGGTCAACCTGACGGATGGGCTGGATGGCTTGGCAATCGGCCCTGTCATCATCGCCTCCGCCACTTATCTGCTGTTCGCCTACCTGGCCGGCAACGCGCGTCTTTCGGCATATCTGCAGATCAACAGCGTGCCGGGGGCCGGGGAACTCGCCATCCTCTGCGGCGCAATGGTGGGCGCCGGGCTTGGATTCCTCTGGTTCAACAGTTACCCGGCCCAGGTATTCATGGGCGATGTGGGTAGCCTGGCTCTTGGCGGGGCCCTGGGGACGATCGCCGTGGTGACCAAGCAGGAGATCGTACTGGTCATCGTTGGCGGCATCTTCGTGATGGAAGCCCTGTCGGTCATTTTCCAGGTGACTTCCTTCCGGTTGTACGGCAAGCGGATTTTCAAGATGGCGCCCCTGCACCATCATTTTGAACTTAAGGGATGGCCTGAGCCCAAGATCATCGTCAGGTTCTGGATTATCGCCATTATCCTTGCCCTGGTCGGGCTTTCGACACTGAAGTTGAGGTAGGTACGTGAAGCAATTCGGGGGAAAAAATGTCCTGATCGTGGGGGGGGGCAAAACGGGGCTGGCGCTGCTGGGGTTTTTCCTGCGCCAGGGAGCCCGTGTGACCCTCTCCGACCGCAGGGACGAGACCCGCATCCCCCAGGTGGAGATCATGCGGCGGGCCGGAGTGACCCTCGATCTTGGGGGACATGACCCGGCCAAATTCAAAAATGCCGACCTGATCGTGGTCAGCCCCGGCGTGTCGCTGACCCAGCCCGCTATATCCGCCGCGATTGAGGCGGGAGTGCCGGTATGGGGAGAAATAGAGGTTGCAGCCCGTGTTCTTAATGCGCCCCTGGTGGCAATCACGGGAACCAACGGCAAGTCGACGGTCACCACCCTGATCGGCAGGATTTTCGAAAAGTGCGGCTCCAAGACATTTGTCGGCGGGAATCTGGGCCAGCCCCTGATCGAAGCTGAACGTGAACACGACTGGGACTGGATCATCGCTGAAATTTCAAGTTTTCAGCTCGAAGCCGTACAGACTTTTCGTCCCCGTCATGCTCTGCTGCTCAATATCAGCGAGGATCATCTGGATCGCTATGACGCCATGGAAGATTACATGGCGGCCAAGGCCCGGATATTCGCGGCGCAGACGGAAAACGACTGGGCGATCCTCAACTCTGAAGACTCTCTGGTCCAGAAGATTGCCCACCAGGGGCGTGCGCGCCGGATCCAGTTTTCTTCCCGGCAGGTGCTTGAGGAAGGCATGGGATTTGACGGACGCGACATCGTCTGGCGCCATGACGGGAGCGAGAAACGCTTTCCCGCAGCAGAGTTGAAGCTGGCTGGAATCCACAACATTGAAAATGTCATGGCCGCCCTGATCCCGCCACTGCTTGAAGGCTGCCCCGCTGAAACTGCGTGGGAGGCCGTCTGCAGGTTTACAGGCCTGCCGCACCGCATGACCCACGTGCGCACTCTCGACGGCGTAAGCTGGTATGACGACTCAAAGGCGACCAATGTCGGCAGTGTCGTCAAAAGCCTGGAGGGGCCGGCGGCTCCGATCATACTCATTGCCGGCGGCAAGGATAAAGGGGGCGACTATGGACCCTTGCGGGACCTGGTGGCTGGGAAAGTTGCCTGCCTGATTCTGATCGGTGAAGCTGCTGCGCGCATGGAGCAGGACCTTGCGGGAACGACGCGCATTGAGCGCGCCGCCGATCTGGCCGAGGCCGTGCAAACAGCCCATCGCCTTGCTACCGCAGGGACGACTGTGTTGCTGTCGCCCGCTTGTTCAAGCTTTGATATGTTTCGTGATTTTGAGGACCGGGGCGATCAATTCGCTTCTCTGGTGCGGCAGTTGCCGGAACCTCAACGAAGGGATATCGGTTGATGATGGTGCGGCGTGAATATGATACGACGATTCTGCTGCTGGCAGTGGTTCTGACTTGCCTGGGCGTCGTCATGGTCTATTCCGCCTCGGCTATCATGGCCTCGCAGCGTTTCAGCGACGGATTTTACTTTCTGAAGCGCCAGGGGATTTTTGCGGTTGCCGGTTTCCTGGTGATGGCCGCCTGCATGCGCATCGACTATCACTTCTGGCGTCGCCTGACGGTACCGGCGATGCTGTCGGCCGCGG
This sequence comes from Geoalkalibacter subterraneus, assembly GCF_000827125.1. Taxonomy (NCBI): domain Bacteria; kingdom Pseudomonadati; phylum Thermodesulfobacteriota; class Desulfuromonadia; order Desulfuromonadales; family Geoalkalibacteraceae; genus Geoalkalibacter; species Geoalkalibacter subterraneus. The sequence goes on along the minus strand of NZ_CP010311.1, from coordinate 2,781,179 downwards.
TGCTGCTGGCTTTGGTTTTGATCCCGGGCGTCGGCACTCAGGTCGGTGGCGCTTCACGCTGGTTGCGGCTGCCCGGTTTTTCACTGCAGCCGGCTGAGGTCGCGAAAATCGCCATGGTGCTTTACCTGGCGCATTCGTTGACGCGCAAGAAGGATAAGGTCAAAAGTTTCAAGCTCGGCTTTCTGCCCTATATGGTGGTATTGGGTGTGGTGCTTGGGCTGCTGCTCGGACAGCCGGATCTGGGCAGCGCCATGGTCATTGCCGGTGTGGCGATGGCGATGCTGATGGTGGCCGGCGCCCGTTTGAGCTACCTGATCTCGGTCGGGCTTCTGGCCCTTCCGGTGCTCTATGTCGCTATCATGCAGGTCGACTACCGGCGCCGCCGGATTATGGCGTTTCTCGATCCATGGGAAGATCCCTACAATACGGGATTTCAGATTATCCAGAGCTGGACGGCTTTCGGCATGGGCGGTACTTTTGGACAGGGTCTGGGCGAAGGGCGGCAGAAACTCTTCTATCTGCCTGAAGCACATACCGATTTTATCCTGTCGGTCATCGGCGAGGAGCTTGGGTTTGCCGGCATCATAATTATCGCCGCCATGTTCCTGGTTTTCTGCCTGCGTGGATTGCGGGCCGCGGTGCAGCATCAGGATGATTACGGCCGACATCTGGCCTTCGGACTGACGTTTCTGATCGGCATGGAAGCCTTTGTCAATATGGGAGTGGTCATGGGACTGCTGCCCACCAAGGGGCTGGCGCTGCCTTTCCTCTCCTATGGAGGGACCAGCCTGTTGACAACCCTGTTTGCCGTCGGAATTCTGCTCAACATCACCAGCCGGAATCGGGAGGGGAGCCCATGAAAATGCTTTTAGCCGGTGGCGGAACAGGCGGTCATCTCTTCCCGGCGGTTGCTTTGGCGGAGCAGCTTCTGCGCGAACAGCCCGAAGCAGAAGTGCTTTTTGTCGGCACGCGCCAGGGAATCGAGAGCAGAATTCTGCCAAGGTTAGGTTTTCCACTGCGCACCATTGATATCTCCGGCTTTGTCGGCAAGGGTCTGGGGGCAAAGCTTGCCCTGCTGCCAAGACTGATCCGAAGTCTTGCTCAATCCCGCGCCGTAGTGCGGGAATTTAATCCGGATGTGGTGGTGGGAGTGGGTGGCTATGCCGCCGGCCCGGTGCTTGCTGCCGCCCGTCTGCTGCGGTACCCTGCCTTGATTCACGAACAGAACGCGCGTCCCGGGCTGACCAACCGCATCCTGGCGCCCTGGGTCGACCGCGTCTGCCTGTCCTTTGAGGATACGGCCGAGGCCTTCAAGCGAGTGCCGACGGTCGTGACAGGGAACCCGGTGCGCACGGCTCTTGTTCATTCCCATGCCCTCGGCGACGGGATGCCGACACTGCTGATCTTTGGGGGATCGCGGGGCGCTCGCGCCATTAACGACGCCGTACTTGACACTTTGCCGGAACTGGAAAGCATGCGCGGCAGGATCCGCCTTCTGCATCAGACCGGAGATGAGGATCTTGAGAGGGTGCGCGCCGGTTATCGCGCGGTCGGGTGGGACGATGGAGGCGTCGTTTCTTTTATCGAAGACATGGCTGCAGCCTATCGCGAAGCTCACCTTATCCTGTGCCGCGCCGGGGCGACGACCCTGGCCGAGCTGACCGCCTGCGGACGTGCGGCCATCCTGGTGCCCTATCCCTACGCCGCCGGGGATCATCAGACCGATAACGCGCGGGCGTTGGCCGAACGGGGTGCGGCGCTTCTGTTGCCGCAGAGCGAGCTGACACCGCAGCGGCTCGGGCAGTTGCTGCGTGAGCTTCTTCCCGACCGGGAGCTGCTGACATCGATGGCCCGGTCGGCCCATGCCCTGGGGCGGCGCGATGCGGCGGAGGTTCTTTTGCAGCAGTGCCGCCAGGTCGCGCGAAAAAAATGAACGCGGTGGATAGACAACTCGACTTAAGAGGCAACAGCCTGTTCCCTGGAACGCGAGGAAGGATCGCCGCAGGCGATCGGTGGAGAGACCATGTACGGGAAAATCCGTAAAATTCATTTTGTCGGCATCGGCGGCATCGGCATGAGCGGCATTGCCGAGGTCCTGCTCAACCTCGGCTACCAGGTGTCCGGCTCCGATCTGCAGGAGAGCGAGACGACGCTGCGTCTGGCCAATCTGGGTGGAGAGATTGCCATCGGCCATCGGCCGGAGAATGTAATCGGCGTCGACGTGGTGGTGACCTCCACTGCGGTCAAGGAATCCAACCCCGAGGTGTCCGAGGCGCACAAGCGCTTGATCCCCGTGATCCCGCGCGCCGAAATGCTGGCTGAATTGATGCGCATGAAATACGGCATCGCGGTGGCTGGAACCCATGGTAAAACAACCACAACCAGCATGGTGGCGACCCTTTTGTACCATGGCGGCATCGATCCGACCTCGGTCATCGGCGGACGCCTCGATTCCCTCGGTTCCAATGCCAAGCTTGGGCAGGGCAAGTTCCTGGTGGCGGAGGCGGACGAGTCGGACGGATCCTTCATGCTGCTCTCGCCCACGATCGCGGTGGTCACCAACATCGATGAAGACCATCTCGATTTTTACAGCGATATCGAGGAAATCAAGGATACTTTCGTTGATTTTATCAACAAGGTGCCCTTTTACGGACTGGCGGTTCTCTGTCTGGACGACCCGGAGGTACAGGCGATCATTCCCAGGGTCAAGAAGCGTTTCATCACCTATGGCCTGGCGGGACAGGCGGATCTGAGCGCCGACAAGATCCGGCACGAGGGTGATCGGACCTATTTCACGGTCTGTTATCAGGGTGAAACGTTGGGCGAGATCTCGTTCCGTATGCCCGGTCGTCACAATGTGCTCAACGCGCTTGCCGCTCTGGCGGTTGCCGTGGAACTCGGCGTGCCGTTCGAGGTGCTCGTTGAGGGGTTCAGGGATTTCGGCGGGGTCCAGCGCCGCTTCCAGATCAAGTACACGGACGATCAGCTGATGGTCGTCGACGATTACGGGCATCATCCGGTGGAGATCAAGGCCACCCTGGCGGCCGCCCGCTCCGGTTGGAACAGGCGGATTGTGGCGGTTTTTCAGCCCCATCGCTATTCGCGTACCGAAGCCCTGTTCGATGAATTCGTCACGGCATTCTACCAGGCGGATGAAGTGATCGTCACAGACATCTACGCCGCCGGAGAGGAGCCGATTGAAGGGGTCAACAGTGCGGCACTGGTTGAGAGTTTGAGGACGCATGGACATAAAAAAGCCTCGTATGTAGCCGATCGCCATGCCATTGCCTCCTGCCTGCTGCCGCGATTGAGTGACGGTGATATGGTGATCACCCTGGGGGCCGGCAATGTCTGGCAGGCCGGTGAGGATCTGATCCGCCTGTGGCGGGAACGAAGGGCCTGAATTTCGTTTGTTCTGATATGCAACAGAGATACAGGCAGGTATTGACAGAAAATGTCGCACGCCGGTCCGGTATGGAATTAAATTATGATGCGAGCGGAATTGAAATCCAAACAGATCGCCGTCCTTATGGGCGGCTGGTCCGGTGAGCGGGAAGTCTCCCTGCGCACGGGAAAGGCCGTGCTCAAGGCTTTGCAGGGCAGCGGTTATCAGGCCTGCGGCATCGATGTCGGGCGTGATCTCCCCCAACAGCTTCACGACGCAGGGGCGGACGTGGCCTTTGTCGCTCTACACGGTCGATTCGGTGAGGACGGGACCGTTCAGGGGCTGCTGGAGATGATGGGGGTTCCCTATACCGGTTGCGGTGTCTTGTCCAGCAGCCTGACCATGGACAAAATCGCCACCAAGAAAATCCTCGTCTATCATGATGTGCCGACGCCGGATTTCAAAGTTGTCCGCAGGGGCGATGATCTGGAGCCGTTGATGACCCAATGCACTGATTTTCCCCTGGTGGTGAAGCCCTGCAGGGAGGGATCGACGCTGGGAGTGACCATCGCCCATGACCGGGAATCCCTGCACAAGGGGCTGCAGGATGCGCTTAAATTTGATACGCGGGTACTGGTGGAAGAATACATTCCTGGGCGGGAAGTGACGGTCAGCGTTCTTGACGGAGAAGCTCTGCCGATCATCGAGGTTGTCCCTCGCGGCGGTTTTTACGATTTCAATGCCAAATACGTCGCCGGCTCCACAGAGTATCTGCTGCCTGCGCCGCTGGAACCGGCCCTCTACCGGCGTATTGCACATGCGGCAGTCACTGCATGCGACGCACTGGAGTGTCGCGGCGCGGTGCGGGCCGATTTTCGGGTCAGGGAAAACGATTTTTATTGCCTTGAAGTCAACGCGATCCCCGGAATGACGGAGACCAGCCTGCTTCCTAAGGCCGCGGCCGAGGCAGGGATTGCATTCGATGAGTTGGTACAGCGTATTCTTGAAGGAGCGGCGCTCGATAAATAAAACCCGGGCGCAATGAAAGAAAAGACAACCGGATGCGTGATTTCAAAGCCACTGACAACCCGCGCCTTAAGCGTAACAAGACCAAGCCCAACAAGGTCAAGCGCAAGCGGCAGCCCCGAGACTGGCGCAGATTGCTGCAGCGGGCTTTACGGGTTGCGGTCGCGGCTGTTAGTGTCACTTTTATTGTCGGCGGCGCGGTGGTTGCCGCCCGCATGCTGGCCGCTTCTGATTTCATGCGGGTCGCCCGTGTCCAGGTTGAAAACACGCAACGGACCAGTGAGGAGGAGATAGCCGCCCTTTCGGATATCAAGATTGGCGACAGGATCTTTGAGCTGGATCTGGAGATGATCGCTGCACGCATCGAGGAAAACCCCTGGGTGCGGCAGGCGCGGGTCGACCGGATCTTTCCCCAGGATGTGCGCATCCGCGTTGCCGAGCGCGAGCCGCGGGCAATCGTCAACCTGGGTTACCTCTATTATGTGGACGAGGGGGGCGAGGTCTTTAAAATGCTGGACGGGCGCGACTGCCTCGACTATCCCGTCATTACCGGCATGGAGCGTGATGAGCTGGTCGACAACCCCCGGCAGGCGCAGGATCGGCTGCGTCGGGCGATATCGCTGCTGGGGGAGTTGGAACAAAGGCGGCATTTCAATATCGAAGCGGTGTCGGAAATCCATCTGGATGCCCGCCGGGGAATCGCGCTTTACACCTATCGCAGCGCCGTCCCGGTTCATCTGGGCGAAGGGGATTACGCTGCAAAGCTGGACCGGCTCGAACGTATCTACAAGGAATTGGAACCGCGTCTGGCGGTGCTTGAATATATCGACCTGCAGGTGCCCGACCGGGTTATTGTTCGCAGGGATGCAGGCACGGCAAACGTCGGCGGCTGACTTTTGAAAGAAAAAAACACGGAGTCGCGTGGTGTTCAAGAGGCATAAAGGCGCGTCTCCGTTGACAGAGGCGGGACAAGAGTTTTTCGCACAGGCGAATATCGGCAAACAAGGGGGAACCATGAGTAGCAGAAAAGACAACCTGGTCGTCGGACTCGATATCGGAACCACAAAGATTTGCGCCATTGTCGGCAATCTGACCGATGAAGGTCTTGACATTGTCGGCATCGGCACCAGCCCTTCAAAGGGGCTGCGCAAAGGAGTGGTGATCAATATCGAGAGCACCGTATCTGCTGTGCGCAAAGCGCTGCAGGAGGCGGAGCTGATGGCGGGTTGCGAAATCAAAACGGTATTCGCCGGGATCGCGGGCGGTCATATCAAGGGATTCAACTCCCAGGGGGTGATCGCCATCAAAAATCGTGAAGTGACCAGCGAGGATGTGCGGCGTGTTATCGATGCCGCCAAGGCCGTCGCCATCCCCATGGACCGCGAGGTGATTCACATCCTGCCGCAGGAATTCATCATCGACGACCAGGATGGGATCAAGGAGCCGCTGGGAATGAGCGGCGTGCGGCTCGAGGCGAAGGTGCACATCGTCACCGGCGCCGTTGCCAGTGCGCAGAATATCATCAAGAGCTGCAACCGGGCGCAGGTCGATGTTGCCGATATCGTTCTGGAGCAGTTGGCTTCTGCCGAAGCGGTCCTTTCCAGCGACGAGAAGGAACTCGGTGTCGCGATGGTCGATATCGGCGGCGGCACCACCGACATCGCCATCTATATCGACGGAGCCATCAAGCATACTGCGGTTTTGTCGCTGGGCGGAAATCACCTCACCAACGACATTGCTGTCGGCCTGCGCACCCCCATGGGCGAAGCGGAAAAGATCAAGCATGCCTACGGCTGCTGCCTGACCAGCGAGGTCGGCAAGGATGAAAGCATCGAAGTGCCCTCCGTGGGCGGGCGGGAACCGCGCGTGCTGTCGCGTCAGTTGCTCGCTGAAATTCTCGAGCCGCGTGTCGAAGAGATTTTCACCCTGGTCAACCGGGAGATTATCAAAAGCGGGTACGAGGATCTGATTGCCTCGGGAGTGGTCATCACCGGTGGAACTTCGATTCTTCCGGGTATGCCCGAACTGGCCGAGCAGATCTTCGGCATGCCGGTTCGGCGCGGTGTGCCCAGGGACATTGGTGGCCTGACCGATGTGGTCAATTCACCTGTTTATGCCACCGGAGTCGGGTTGGTCAAGTACGGCTGCCGCAACATGGAGAGCAGAAATTTCACCATCGGTCAGGAAAATATCTTCGACAAGGTGGTGAGACGGATGAAGGAATGGTTCGGCGAATTTTTTTAGAACATCAAAACACATCCGGAGTTGCGGAGAATTTCGGATACAAAAGGCGAGGAGGGAGACATGTTTGAATTTGACGACAGTTTGGATCAAACCGCGAAAATCAAAGTGATCGGAGTCGGGGGAGGCGGCGGAAACGCGGTCAACACCATGATCGACAACATGGTGGACGGGGTCGAGTTTCTCACGGCCAACACCGATGCCCAGGCGCTCAAAAACAGCCACGCGCCGATGAAAGTCCAGCTCGGCAGCAAGCTGACCAAGGGCCTGGGGGCCGGTGCCAACCCGGAAATCGGCCGCGAAGCCGCTTTGGAAGACCGGGCGCGCATTGCCGAATTCCTTGACGGGGCCGACATGGTGTTTATCGCCGCAGGTCTCGGCGGAGGCACCGGCACGGGTTCAGCGCCTATTATTGCTGAGGTTGCCAGGGAACTCGGCGCTTTGACCGTAGGGGTCGTGACCAAGCCGTTTACCCGCGAAGGCAAGCAGCGCATGAAGAAGGCGGAGCAGGGCGTTGAGTGCCTGAAGAAGGTGGTCGACTCGCTGATCGTGATTCCCAATGACCGACTGTTGGGTCTGGCCGGAAAGAACATGAGTATTCTCGATGCGTTCAAGCCTTCGGACGATGTATTGCGTCAGGCCGTTCAGGGCATTTCCGACCTGATCACCACCAGCGGCCTGATCAACGTCGACTTTGCCGACGTCAAGGCGATCATGAGCGAGCGCGGCATGGCCATGATGGGAATCGGTGCGGCATCGGGAGAAAAACGTGCGGCCGAGGCGGCCCAGAAGGCCATCAGCAGCCCGCTGCTGGAAGATATCGACATCTCCGGTGCCAAAGGGGTACTGGTCAACATCTGCGGTTCTTCCAGTATGACGATGGAGGAGTTCGACGAGGCTTCCCGCATCATTCACGAGAAAGTTCACGAGGACGCCAATATCATTATCGGACTGGTGGTTAACGAGGAGATGGGCGAGAACCTCAAGATCACCGCGATCGCCACCGGTTTTGGGGAATCCTTCGAGCGCAGCAAGCTGGCCAGCGACGAACTCAAGGCGCAGGCGGCCATGGCGATGGGCTCCAAGGTCGATCGCGATATTCCGGCTTTCATTCGCGAGCGCCAGCGCGAGTCGATCCGCAACATGCGCTCGACTCTCGGCGGTGCTTCCGGAAGTGAGGATGAGTACGATATCCCCACGTTCCTGCGCAAGCGCGTAGACTGATAAAAACTTTTTTCAGAGACCTGGATTGTATCCGGCCTCGGTCTGCGGGTGAACTGCGTCCGAGGCTGTAAAACAGAAAATGTCACCTGTCATCAGTCCGTTCCTTCCCGAGTCGGTTCTCCGCCCGGCGAAGCAGGGGAGGTGCGCGTTTTTTATTTTTATTCTGTCTCCCTTATCAAGGCCGCTTAACCGCGGCCTTTTTTTCGTGATATCGTGTTAGGATGATTCTTGTGAGGAGTGAGGAGTGAGTAGACGTCTACTTGACAAGGCACGCCGTCGTCTGGCGGCGGAGAGCGGGGATCGGGCCAACCCCTGGGGGGGACGGCTCGCCGTGGCGCTGGTGTATCCCAACACCTACCACCATGCCATGAGCAACCTTGGCTTTCTGACCGTCTACCACCTGCTCAATCAGCGCGACGATGTATTGTGCGAGCGTTTCTTCCTGCCGGACCCTGAAGATCTGAAGGAGCACCGCAATACCGGCTACCCCCTTTTCTCCCTTGAATCGGGAAGGTTTCTCGACGAGTTCGACCTCATCGCCTTTTCTCTCAGTTTTGAAAACGACTACCTTCATCTGCCGACGATCTTTGAACTGGGGCGGCTCCCCTGGAGATCCGATGCGCGCGACGAACGCTCTCCACTGCTGCTGGCGGGGGGCGTTTGCGCTTTTCTCAACCCGGAACCCCTGGCGGATGTCGTGGACCTGTTCGCGGTCGGTGAAGCGGAGCCGATCCTGCCGTCTTTGCTCGAAACGTTGCAGGCAAATACGGGCGATCGTGCGGAATTGCTTGTCCGGTTGGCGCGGCAGCCCGGCCTGTACGTTCCTTCGCTTTACGAGGCGACTTATGACGAACATGGGCAGTTTGCCGGACATCATCCCCTTGCTGATATCCCCGCCAAGGTCGAGCGCCAGTACCTTGCCGACTTGAACCAGTCGCCGAGCCTGTCTTTTGTGCTTACACCAAATACCGAATTCGGCGAAATGTTTCTGAGCGAAATTTCGCGCGGGTGTTCCCGCGGCTGCCGCTTCTGTGCCGCAGGGTACATCTATCTTCCCCCGCGTGAGCGCAGTTTTGAGACGCTGCGCGAACAGATCGATGCAGGTCTCTGCCACCGGGCGCGCGTCGGCCTGGTGGGGGCGGCGGTTTCCGACCATCCCGACGCACCGGCTCTGCAGCGCCATATTCTGGAACACGGCGGCGAAGTGTCCGTCTCCAGTCTGCGTCTTGACGCTTTGCGACAGGAAGAAATTGAGGACCTGGTGGCGTCCGGACACAAGACCGTGGCCATCGCTCCCGAGGCCGGTAGCCAGCGGATGCGCGACCTGATCAACAAAGGGATCGACAGAGAGCAGATCCTGGAAGCCGTGCACCGTCTGGCAGAGGCGGGGATGATTAACCTCAAGCTCTATTTCCTCATCGGGCTGCCCGGTGAGGCGGACGAGGATATCGAGGCGATTATCGCTTTAAGCGATGAAATCCGGCTTATCTGGCGCGAAGCGGGCCGCCGCCGTGGCCGGCTCGGGACGCTGACTCTGTCGGTCAATCCCTTTATCCCCAAACCCTTTACCCCTTTTCAGTGGGCCGGCATGGGATCTGAGAAAGCCTTGCGCAAGGCGGTCAAAACACTGCGTAGCGCGGTGGCGCACATGCCCAATACGGAGGTGATTTTCGAATCACTTAAATCCGCTGTACTGCAGGCCTTTCTTGCCCGCGCCGACCGCCGAGCCGCCGAGGTGATCAGGCTGCTGGCGCAGGGCAAAAACCTCAAGGCTGCCTGCCGGGAGCAGGGGCTGGACCCGGACGCGGTGGTGATCCGCGAGCGTGACCCGCACGAGGTGTTCCCATGGGAAATCATCGACAACCGGGTCCGCCGGGAGTATCTTCTGCAGGAATACCGTCGTGCCCTGCAATGCGATCCGACCCCTCGCCGTGCCCCCGGCTGTGTTCGTTGCGGCGTCTGCGGGCAGCCGACCGCAACCGCCACACATTCATGAATCGAAGGCGCACGACTTGACAGATGCAGGGGAGCGGGTAAAATGATGACCGATTCGATAATCATTTAACGCGCAGTTGCGCAAGGAGGTTTTTTATGGCACAGGAAAGAACCGGTGTGATCACCTTTAAAGGCAATCCCATGACGCTGATCGGTCCTGATGTGGGCGTGGGGCAGAGCGCGCCGGATTTCAAAGTGGTTGATACGGGGCTGCAGCCGGTAAGCCTGGGCGATTCCGCCGGCAAGGTGCGGCTGATTACGGTGGTCCCCTCTATCGATACGCCGGTTTGCGATACCATGACCCGCAAGTTCAACGAGCAGGCCGCGCAGTTGCCCGACAATGTAGAAGTCTACACCATCAGCATGGATCTGCCCTTTGCCCAGAAGCGCTGGTGCGGCAACGCCGACATCGACAAGGTCAAAACCCTGTCCGATTACCAGGAGCGTTCTTTCGGCGAGAACTACGGGATTTTGATCAAGGAACTGAAACTGCTGGCGCGCGCGGTTTTCGTGATCGACGCGGCGGGCAAGATCGCCTACCGCGAAATCGTCCCCGAGGTCACGGACGAGCCCGATTACGATGCGGCGTTGGCGGCGGTGAAGAAGCTGGTCTGAGAGAGATTTTCAGACAATCTGCTGATGAAGGCCCCTGTCTGACGGCGGGGGCTTTTATCATTTCAAAGGGATGGGTTAGCGGTCGCGATTGCCGCGGTTTCCCAGCAGGCTTTCGAGGCTGAACAGCCGCCGCGACTGCTGGCGCAGATCCTGGGCTCGACCGTGCAGGTCCACGCCGCGGCGAACGATGCGCCCGGCGCGGCGCGCACCGAACAGCACCACCAGCAGGCCGATGAAAATAGCGATTTCCCACATCCCGAATCCGAACATATTCGTCTCCTTTTCATCCTGCTCCGGATCTTAGCCCGAATCTCTCTTCAGGTTCAAGGCTTAGCGTAACTTGCATGGGAGCGGAGGGATGTTTTATCGTAAAAGCTGCTGATCCTTAAATTTTTCGACTGTCATAGAACAGAGATTGCGCGATGAATGTTGAACAGATGAAAAAGGTGGTGCGCGAGATCCTGACCCGCACCGATCTGACGCCCTGCATCGTGGGACACCGCGGGGTCGGGAAAACCGCCGGTCTGGTTCAGGTGTGCCGTGAAGCGGATCTCAATTATATCCCGCTGCGGCTTGGGCAGATGGAGGTCGGCGATCTCGTGGGCATGCCTTACCGCGAGGGCGATGTCATGCGCTGGTCGCGGCCTTCCTGGTGGCCCGCCGACCATGACCCGCCGACCGTTGTCCATTGCGACGAACTCAACCGGGCGCAGCAGGAAGATACCCTGCAGGCGATTTTTCAGTTCGTCGAGCCCCCCGCTGAAGGGCAGCAGCGTGCTCTTCACACCCATCAGCTCGATCCTCGCCACAAGGTGGTGGTGACCATCAACCCTCCGGACGGCACTTACCAGGTGGCGACGCTCGACCGGGCGCTTCTCGACCGTATGGTGATGATCTACGTGGAGTCGGACTACGCCTGTTGGGCCCGCTATGCCGAGCGCAAGGGCTTTGATGCCGAGGTGCGCCGCTTCCTTTCGGTGAACACGCAGATGCTGGCCGCGCCCGGTGAAGCGATGGACATGCAGATCGAGCCGACGGAGCGGGCCTGGGAGATGGTCAGTATTCTGCGCAAAAACTGTCGTTTCGATCCCGATCTGGAGATGGAGGTTTACGCCGGGCTGGTCGGCAACGAGGCCGCCGCCATGTTCCTGCGCTGGTGCCATGAAAACCGTGAACGCCCAGTGGAGGCGCATCAGGTTCTCGACCAGTGGCCCAAGGTGGCTGACCGGGTGGCCCACCAACGCGACGACCTGCAGGCGGCAACCCTCAACGCGGTGGTGAACCGCCTGCGCGACGATGCCGATCTGAATTCGTCCCAGGAGAAAAACCTGGTGCAATACATCGATGTGCTGCCGCGGGACTTGCGTTTCGGGCTGGTCAAGACCCTGCTGCAGATCCCGGCGGTTGCGACGATTCTCAGCCGCGACGAGCATGATGCGGTGGTGTTCGATGTCATCGAGCAGATCAGCCGCGAAGCCAGTTGAAAAAGCCGATCACCATGAACGACCCACAGCAGCGCGGAATAGAAAACGCCATTATCCGTCTGCTCAAGCGGCGTCCCTTCTACGGCCATATGCTGCTCGGCCTGCACCGCCGCCCCAGCAATGCGCCCGCGCCTGTCGGCATCACACTGTCCGGCGGCGTGCCGACTCTGAGTGTCAACGCCGAACGGTTGCGGGCGTATCGCGGGGAGGAGCAGGAAGCCCTGCTCGAACACCTGATCAAGCATCTGCTGCATATGCACATGGTCCGCCGCAGAGACTGCCACCGGCTGCTGTGGGATGTCGCCACCGATCTGGCCATTAACCCGGGCATCGAGCACATGCCTGCCGCCGCGCCACGGCCGGAGAAGTTCGGGCTTGAACCCGGCTTGGCCGCAGAGGAATATGCCCGCCAGTTGTCATCCCCTCTGGACATGGGCAACCTGGAAGGGGAGGGACTGGGCAGCGCCAGTCGCGAAGAGGCCGGCACACTGGCGGGCAGCGACGCCGATTCGAAAGATACGCCCCAGGCCACTCCGGTAGACGATCACGAGATCTGGCGCGAAGCCGATGCGACTCCCGTCAAACTCGCAGAACAGACAGTGCGCGATCTGGTCCGGCAGGCCTGGCGCAAATCCTCTGGCGAGGTGCCTGGCGATGTCTCACCGCTGGTGCTGTCGATGCTGGCCCCCTCGCCGGTCCCCTGGCGCCAGGTTCTGCGCCAGTTCGTCGCAACCGCCGGGCGTGTCGGGCGAAGAGCCACCTGGATGCGTGAAAACAGGCGCTTCGGCCACCAGACCCCCGGCCAGCGCAAGCGCCACCGCCTCAATCTGCTGGTGGCGGTCGATGTCAGCGACTCCACCAATATTCAGGCGCTGCGTGAAACCTTTGCCGCCGAGCTGGTGCGCATCGCCCGTGGGCGCGACAGTCTGATTACGGTCCTCTACGCCGGCAGCCGCATCCAGAAGATCACGCATTTCCGCGGCACTGACGTAGTCGCTGAGGTCTATCATGGCGGCGGTTTCACCGACCTGCGCCCCGCCTTTGACTACGCCCGCAGCATGCACCCACGCCCGGCCGCCGTCATCTACCTGACCGACGGCTACGGCGAGGCGCCCGAGAAGATGGAATTTCCCACCCTCTGGGTGCTGACACGGGAAGGCCAAAAACCCGCTGACTGGGGAGTCGAACTTCGCCTCGACGCCTGACCTGGAAGATCGCCATCAACGAAGAACGGACAACGGACATGAACGAGCTGCCTCCCATGACAGAAGACTCCGTGCGCGCCCTGCTCGAAGAAGCCGGCGCCCGCGTCGCCTCTCGCGGCGGCCGCACCGAGAACTACGGTGCCCCGCGCGAATTCTCCTTTGAAGTGCGCGCCCAGTTCCCCAACGGCCTTGTACTGCAGATCCTCGCCCGCCAGTATAACTACCGAGACCCCTGGGAAGCCGGCGGCCGCGTCAACGACCTGGTCGACGTGACTTTGCTGCGCGATGGCGCCCCCTCACCGCTGCCGCGCGGTTACAACTGGTTTCAGGCACGGGACGAAGAAGAGGGCATCGATGAACCGTCCCTGCGGGAGATCATCGCCGCAGTACGCGACCTCAACCCCAAGATTTTCAAACTGCAGGAATTGACCGGGGATCTGTAGCACACAAGGTGAACTCCGTCGAAAATAAGATAGGATAGGTAATTAATATCTCGGCAAGGAGCTCATCATGGATACAGATCCCAACAATCACGATCCGATCTCGCGCCTCAGCCAAATCGATCTGTCCCAACTACCCCCTGATGGCGGCGATGCCTTCAACCGTCTGATCTTCGAAAAAAGCCCGTACCTGCTGCAGCATGCGGAGAATCTCCTCGACTGGTATCCATGGGGGGAAGAGGCCTTCGCGCGGGCGCGGCGGGAAGATAAGCCGGTGTTTCTGTCCATCGGCTCTTCCACCTGTCACTGGTGCCATGTCATGGCCCATGAGTCCTTTGAAGATCCTGAAGTCGCCGAGGTCCTCAATCGTCATTTCATCTGCATCAAGGTCGACCGCGAAGAGCGCCCGGATATTGACGACACCTACATGACCGTCTGCCAGATGCTCACCGGCAGCGGCGGCTGGCCGCTGACGCTTCTGCTTTCTCCCGACGGCAAGCCTTTTTTCGCCGCGACCTACCTTCCGAAGCGATCCCGTGGCGGGGCGATGGGGCTCATCGAACTGGCGCAGCGGGTGGCGGATCTGTGGCACAGTGACCGCAAGCGGATTACCGAGGCCGGTGAGCAGATCCATCAATCCCTGTTGCATCTCAATCAGGGAGAGGGGAGCGAGGCCGCTCTCGAACCCCGCTATCTGGAGGCGGCACGCAGTCACTTCGCGCGTGTTTATGACACACAGCACGGAGGCTTCGGCCGGGCGCCCAAATTTCCCACCGCACACAACCTTTCCCTGCTGCTGCGCATCGGTCGTCGTTTTGATGATACGAAGGCCCGAGATATGGCGCTGCACACCCTGAAGCGGATGCGGATGGCTCGTCTTTCGGGGGATGTGGAACTGGAGGAGCGGGGCGAGCGGCTCCTGGGGAGGCTGCTGCCGATGGCCGAACAGAATCCGCAGGCTTTCGGGCAACTTCTTATCGCCCTCGATTATGCGCTCGGGCCGCGGCAGGAAGTGGTCATTTGCGTACCGGAACACGATGCGCGTCCGCAGGAGATGCTTGCTGTTTTTCGCCAGGGGCTGCACCCTGGGACGCTGGTATTTCTGCAGCGACCGGATGATGCAGAGAGCCGCTCGCCCCTCGACCCTTTACGCGACAAACATGTCGTTGATGGAAAACCGACAGCCTGGGTCTGTCGGGACCAAAGCTGTCGGGAACCGGTCACCTCGGTCGAGGCGCTGAGGCAGATTCTGGATGGATGATTAGCCTGAAGAGGAGCGCCCCTGGATGCTCAATTGCTCTTCTTCGCTTGTTTTAAGCGGTGCGCTGGTCCCGTCGGCCGTCAGGCGGCAGTGAAAGTATTCCTCCGGCGTGTTGATATTGCGGAAGCTCTTTCCCTGCGGATCGACGGCGTTGACCGCGGTGATCGCCACCTCGCTTACGCGGACCTGCGGGAAGAAGTGCACAATGCGTCGCCGTCCGCGATCGAGGGTGTTTTCGATGGCGCCAAGGCAGTTCTTGTGGTAGAGGGCGTGCAGCGGCTCGAGGCCGTTGGGGCTCTGCGGAATCACCACATCGCTCTGCTCAGAGTGGTGGCAGAGGGTGCGGATCAGATCCGTGTTCAGGTAGGGCATGTCGCAGGCGGCCACGAAAATACGCTGGTTCTGCGCATGGCACAGACCAGAATGTATGCCCGCCAGGGCGCCGCGACCATAGTAGATGTCGGGCACTTTGCGGCAGGGAATGTCCTGGTAGAGTCCGGGCGAGTTGGTAACGATGATCACCTCATCGAACAGTTCCGTCATCTTCCGGTAGATATGATCAATGAAACGCGCTCCAGCGACCGGCAGCAGTGATTTGTCGCACCCCATGCGCCGGCTCTCGCCGCCTGCCAGTATGACGCCGGTGATGCCGGAAATCCGTCCATCCGCTGCCACCTGACGGAGGCGTTCGTGATGGGCGTACACCTCGAAGCTGCCGCCGCGCACATAGCCGATGAGGGTGATCCCCGCCTGTTGAGCAAGTTCCACGGCAGCGTCAGTGGGCGAGGTGCGCGAGGCGATCAGGGCGATGCCCAGCCGGGTCGCTTTGGCCACCATCTCCGTTGATACTCTTCCCGATGTGACCAGCAGCTTTCCCTTCAGGTTGATTCCCCTGAACAACGCCTCCCCCGCAATGCGATCGAGGGTGTTGTGGCGCCCGAGGTCTTCAGCGAACAGCTCCGGATCTTCAGTCGACGAAACGGCCGCAGAGTGAATTCCCCCGTGCCGGGAGTAATTGTCCGCCAACCGTGCCAGGTTGGCCATCAGGCCGAGCACGGTCTGCGGATCAACGCTGGAGGGTGAAGCTGTGCCCTCGTTTTCAGACGGCCTGAGGTGCTGGGGGAGGTTGAAGACGATCCCCGTGCCGCAGCCGGAGGTCAGGGTCGGGGTAAGGCGCTCCGGAATGTCTTTTTTGAGGCGAATGCTGGCAAGCCCGAATTCACTGCAGACTCCCAGGCTTAGAATGTCGTCGGGAGTGGAGATAAAGCCCTGCAGTCGCAGAAAACCGACAGCGAGAAAATTCAGTTGATGAGGGCTGGCAACCAAGGTCGCAAGCTCACGTTCATTGACCATCAGGCGCAGGGGGAACTCCTGCACGATGTGGCGTTCACGCTGCTGAAATGCCTGTTTTTCATAACGCACGGTGGTGCGGGGGGAAAGCGTCCCTGTCATCTGTCGAACCTCGCTTCCATCAGGTTGTTCCTTGCCGGTTCAGAAAAAGCCTGTCGCTGTTCGGCGAAGAACATAGCAGGAAGCGTGCCGCAGAAAAGTTCTTTAAAAACAATGTGTTGACAGTATGTGGATGAGTCGGGACGACCCATGTGGGTCATTTTGATCCAGAGATTGTAGACAAGAAGTTATCAGGTGGGCTCGCCGCTGCGTACCAGCGCGAGAAATTCGGTGAATCCATTGACCGTCAGTGTTTTATCGCGCAACTGGGGTTTTTTGAAGGTTGTGGCGATGTCGGCAAGGATTTCAAGCTGGGCGCCGTTATCGTTGTGAGGGGTCAGGATCAGGCAGACGATGTGGCTGGGGGAGCCGTCGGGCGCATCGAATTCGATGCCTGTCGGTGAAAGTCCGATGGCGACGATCGGAGTCATCAATCCCGGCAGGCGAGCATGGGGGACCGCCACGCCTTCGCCGATGCCGGTGGCCATCAGGCGTTCGCGGCTCAACACCGCAGCGCTGACGACCCCGACATCAAGTCCGGCGTAGGGCGCAATGTTGCGGGACAGCTCTCGAATCGCTTCCCAGCGATCGGTCGCTTCGAGACAGGTGATGAACCCCTGCGGTTGCAGGAAGTCGATAAAACGGCGCGGTTTCTTCAGGTGAAGGATGCGCTGCAGCGCAGGCCCGCTGACCAGGGAGGTGATCAGTGCCATAACCACCAGAGACACAAACACTTCGTTGCTGATCAATTCTAATTGAAGGGCCAGCACACCGAGGATGATCCCCATGGTGCCCTGCGCGCTCATACCGAAGCCGACCCCGATGGAGTCTCGCCGCGTCAACCCGCCTGCTCTTCCGCCCAGTGCGCTGCCGATCACCTTGCCGCTCAGGGCGAGGATCAGGATCGTCAGGGTCAGCAGAACATTGAAATTCTCAACGAAATTGACCTTGAGTCCGATGCTGGCGAAAAACAGCGGCGCAAATATGAAGGAGACAAACTGATCGATTGTGGCCCGGGTCCGCTCCCGCAGGTGACTGGAATGCCCCAGGGCGACTCCCGCGAGAAAGGAGCCGAAAATGGCATGAATGCCGATCCACTCGGTAAAGGCCGCCGAAACCAGGCAGACGGACAGGGCAAAGCCCAGCACGCCGCCGGGCCAGGTGGTATGGGCCTGAATCCAGGGGAGCACCCGGTGCAGGCACCAGGGGATAATAGTGAGCATGGCGGCGGTAAAGGCCAGCGTGATCCACAGGGTATGTTCCAGCGGCATGCCGTGGCCGGCGCCGATCATGCCGAGAATGACGGCGAACACCAGCCAGCCCAGCAGGTCGTTGAATACCGCGGCAGCTATAATTGTGACGCCCAGATCGCTGCGATAGATGTTGAGATCCATCAGGATCTTGGCGATGATCGGCAGCGCAGAGATTGAAAGCGCCGTCGCCATGAAGAGGGCAAACGGCAGCGGGGGGGCGGGCGCCTGGTAACCGACCAGTCCGGGGGTCCACCAGGCGGCGGCAAAACCGAGTGAAAAAGGCAGCAGCATGCCGGCAAGGGCCACCCAAAGCGCAGTTTTCCCCTGACGCCAGACCGTGGAGAGATCGACCTCCATCCCTGCCACCAGCAGAAAAAGCACGATAGCCAGGGTGGTCAGCCCGTCGAAAGCAAGAGCCCCGCCTCCCGTGCGTGGAAAAAGAAAGGTGTGCCAGTCTGGGGCCAACGCGCCGAAAATAGTCGGTCCCCACAGGATGCCCGCCGAGATTTCTCCCAGGACCGACGGCAGATTATAGCGCTGCGCCAACTCGCCAAGCCCGCGGGCTGTGGCGAGCAGCAGGCCGAGGGCCAGAAACAGCGCCGTTATTTCATGGGGAGTTAAAGCGTCCATGCACTCTCATTTCTCCGGCTCAGATTCGAGGCATCCTGCAGAACAGTTTAAATGGAGGAGAAAAAGTTTAAGCAAGCCTTGGAGCAGTGGCAAGTAAAAAGGTGGTGGGAGGCTCTGAATTAAACATGTCGTACCGAGTGTTGCATTGGCATCGTGACAGACAAAAAAGGGGCGGCGGTTTGACCCGCCGCCCCTTAGATTTTAACAACGTCTGAAAAAGACCGATTTGTCAGGTCGGATCAGCCTTTATGGACAAGAGGATGTCGTGGTTGATGCTGATTTTCGATTAGTTCTTTGATGCAGCCACGGCGGTTTTTTCTCCGTCTCCTTCAACCTTATGAAAACGGTCGGGAATCGAGTAGTCGACCGTTTCCGGGTGGTGTTCGAAGATGGGGAAGTACTTGGCGATCAGAACAAAGAACAGGATATGCGCCGCAATGATACCGACCGTCACCATCGATTCCAGCAGATTGGGTACATAGATTTCCTGACCCGGCTGGATCATGCCGAACATGGAGACGTTGAAGCGATTGAGAACCAGCCCGAAAATGGCCAGGCTGGCGGCGCGCAGCTGCATATTCTTGTCAGTGCGGATGCGGCTTTGCAGAAACATCCAGAACGGCAGCAGCAGGCCGATGGTGATTTCAACCAAGAACAGCGCGGTCAGAATCGGCCGGTCGAACAGCGGCCCCTGGGGGGCGACCAGCAGCGGAACGAATTTCACCAGCATGTAGGCGCCCATGACCCAGGGAACGATGCGGGTCAGGGTTGACAGCAGGCTGGATTCGTCCGGCTGCCCCATGTAGCGATGCACCAAACTGGCCTCCAGCATGACGATGCACAGGCCGGTAAAGATGGCCGACAGCCAGAACTGCAGGGGCAGCAGCGGCGTGTACCACAGGGCGTGCAATTTATCGACCGCGATGAGGAAGAAGGTTCCCAGGGTCGACTGGTGCAACGTGGAGATCATCGCCGCCAGGATCGCGAAGGGGATCTGCAGGTTGCGCAGCAGCCGCAGCGGAATGTGCCAGCCGAAGCGCTCCGACACCGGGTGCAGAAATTCCAGGAAAAGCACCGTGGTGTAGGCCATGACGCACATGGAGACCTCGAACATGGGCGAGTGTACGTTCCAGTTCCAGGGAAAGAGTACGTAGACGCCGCGATGAGGCTGGCCGAGGTCGAGCATCAGCCCGACGCACACCAGAGAATAGCCGAGAAAACCGGTCACGATGGCCGGGCGCACCAGGGGCTCGAGCTTTTCGATGCGGAAAACATGCGCCACCACGCCGAGGGTGAAGGCACCTGCCGCCAGCGGTACGGCGGTGACGACATCGAAAGAGATCCACAATCCCCAGGGATAGGTATCGTTGAGATTGGTGGTGGCGCCCAGTCCGAAGATGAAGCGCACCGCCGAACCCAAAGCCGCCAGGGCGACGAGGAATATCAGGAACTTGATAAAGCGATGGTAGCCCTGAATTTCAGTGAGAATAGTTTTGGCTGCGGTCATGAGTGCTGATCCTCCTTGCCCTTCTGATCGGATTCCACCTGATGGGTCGACTCTTCGGCCGGGGCGCAGCATGCTGCACCCTTCTGGTCATGTTCTGCGGAACGCTCTTTTCTGAGCCGCTCCTTGCGGTGCTGGAACCAGGTAATGCCCGACAGCGCGGCACCGACACCGACGAAGATGCCAGGCACGAGTCGCAGCGCCTGCCAGGTGTATTCGGGCAGCGGGCGCAGGGTCACCGGCTTGAATCCGAGTTCGTTGAAAGGCAGGTTGGTCAGGTAGATGACATTGGTGCCGCCTGCCTCATCCTTGCCGTACACCTTGTGGATGTAGCGGTCGGGATGCTGGGTCAGGCGTCGCTCGGCTTCCTTGATCATCTCCTTGCGCGGGCCGTAGCTGATGGCCGTGGGGCAGGCGGTGACGCAGGCCGGCTCCAAGCCCTCGCGCACGCGGCTGTAGCAGCCGGTGCATTTGCGGACCAGCGGGAAAACCTTGCTCCACTCGTACTTAGGCACGCCGAAGGGGCAGGCGATCATGCAGAAGCGACAGCCGATGCAGCGTTCGGCCTTGTAGACCACCGGGCCTTCATCGGTTTTCTGGAAGGCCCCGACCGGGCAGACCGAGGCACAGGCCGGTTCGTTGCAGTGCATGCACATCTCTTTGTAAAAAGCGAACTCGTTGTGCCCGTTGCGCTGATAGTCGCGGAACTTGATGCGGGTGAATGTATGTTCCGACATGGCCGGCGGATTCTGGTACCCCTCACCACTGAAGAAATCCGTCTCTTCCGCCTGCAGCTGGTTCCACTGCTTGCAGGCCACCTGGCAGCCACGGCAGCCGGTGCATTTGGTCATGTCGATCAAAAACGCCTTGTTATTGCTGAAATCCTTGCCGGCACTCATGCGCTTTTACCCCCTTTTTCGATGTTGCACAAAAACGCTTTGTATTCGGGTATGGTGGTGTTGGCGCAGCCGACCGCCGTGGTCAGGGCATTGGCGGTATCGCCTTTGGCCAGACCGGCAAAGCCGAAATGCCAGGGCAGCCCCACCTGTTCCACCAGCTTGCCCCCGATACGTAGGGGTTTGATGCGGGAAGTGACCAGGGCGCGTGCCCGGATGCTGCCCCGTTCGGAGGAGACCCTGACCCAGTCGCCGTTTTCGATTCCCTTCCAAGCCGCCAGCTGTTCGCTCATTTCGATGAACATATCGGGCACCAACTCCACCAGCCAGGGCAGGTTGCGGGTCATCGCGCCTGCCTGCCAGTGTTCGGAGACCCGGTAGCTGGTTCCGATATAGGGGAATTTGCCGGAGTTGCTGATGTTGCCGGGGGTTGCCACCGCAGGATTGCACTGCTGACGACTCATCAGGTTGGCGACCGGACTTTCCATCGGCTCGTAATGTTCCGGGAACGGACCGTCGGCCAGCCCGGCGGCATAAAGACGTCCCAATCCTTCCGCAACCATGATGAAGGGTTTGCGTCCGCCGGGTTGATTCATGGGCGGCCAACCGCCGTCGGGGACATCGCCCTGCCATTTGCCGCTGACGGCATCCCATTTGATCACCGGGCGTTTGGAATCCCAGGGACGACCGTCGGGGTCGACGGAGGCACGGTTGTAAAGCACGCGGCGGTTGACCGGCCAGCACCAGGCCCAGTTGTGGTACATCTCCATACCGGTGGGATCTTCCTGACCGCGGCGCTGCATCATGTTGCCCTCCTCGGTGTAGGAGGCGCAGTAAAGCCAGTTGCCGCTGGTGGTGGAACCGTCATCCTGCAACAGTGCGAAACTCGGAACCTGCTGCCCCTTGCGGTAGGTTTTGCCGCCGATCTGCACGTCGCGGGTAAAGCGGCCGTTGCACTCGCGGGCCACCAGGTCGATATCCGGTTCGTGGCCGTCGCCGTACTCCCAGGACAGATTGACGATGGGGTCGGGGAAAGCCCCGCCCTCTTTTTTGTAAAGGGCCTGGATGCGTCGGAACATCTGGTCGATGATGAACGCGTCGCTTTCCGCCTGCCCCGGAGGGTTGGCGGCTTTGTAGCGCCATTGAGCCCAGCGTCCGGAGTTGGAGACGCTGCCCTGCTTCTCCACGCTCGATGCGGCCGGCAGCAGAAAGACCTCGGTCTTGATCTCCTTCGGGTCGACGCCGGGACGTTTCCAGAAGATGGACGATTCGGTTTCCCACAGGTCGGCAGCAACCAGCCACTTGAGCTTGTCCATGCCGCGGGAGATGCCGTTGGCGTCGGGCCCGCCCACTATCGGGTTGGTGCCCAGGCAGAACATGCCGTCGAAGCCGCCTGCCTGCAGCCGCTCCATCACCTGGATGTAGGAGTAGTTGCCGCTGCGCTTGGGCAGGTAGTTGAAGCAGAAATCATTGTCTTTCACCGCATGGTCGCCGTAATAGGCCTTGAGCAGGCTGACCATGTACTTGGGATAGTTGCTCCACCAGTTGGCGCTCTGTTCGTCGGTGGTGCGCGGCGTGGCTTTCTCGAGGTAGTTTTTCAGGTCGGTGTCATGATATTCAGGTGCCTTGAGGTAGCCCGGCAGGATGTGATAGAGCAGGGCGTAGTCGGTGGAACCCTGCACGTTGCACTCGCCGCGCAGCGCGTTGATGCCGCCGCCGGCGCGGCCGACGTTGCCGAGCAGCAGCTGCAGCATGGCGTAGGAGCGCACGTTCTGCGTGCCGTAGGTATGCTGGGTGGTTCCCATGGCGTACATGATGGTCGCCACCTTGTCGGTGGTGCCGGTCCCGCAGAAAGCACGGGCGACCGCCATGTAATCCTGAATACTGGTGCCGGTGATCTCACACACAGCCTGCGGAGAGTAGCGGCTGTAATGTTTCTTCATCAACTGAAAAACGCAGCGCGGGTTCTCAAGCGTGTCGTCGCGCAGCGGTTTGCCGTCTGCCCCGGTTTTGTAACTCCAGCTGGTTTTGTCGTAGCTGAAGCTGTCGCTGTTGTAGCCGGAGAATATTCCTTCCTCGAAGTCGAAACTATCATCGACGACAAAGGCGGCGTTGGTGTAGTTCACCACGTAGTCTTTATGGTAGAGGCCGTTCTCAAGGGTATGGTTGATCAATCCGCCGATGAAGGCGATGTCGGTGCCCGGCCGCAGCTGGGCGTAGATATCGGCTTTCGACGAGGTGCGGGTGTAGCGCGGGTCGACAGAGATCAGCTTGGCGCCGCGGTCCATCGCCCGTTCCACGTATTTGAAGGAGATCGGATGGTTTTCAGCGGGGTTGGAGCCGATCGCGAGAATCACATCGGCATGCTGAATGTCGTTCCAATGGTTGGTCATGGCTCCACGACCGAATGATGCCGCCAGACCGGCGACAGTGGCGCTGTGTCATATTCGCGCCTGGTGTTCGAGGTAGCCGACCCCCATGGCGCGCGAGAATTTCCCCCACAGGTAACATTCTTCATTGTCGAGGGCCGCGCCGCCGAGGAAGGTCATGCCGTCGTTGCGGTTGACCTGGTAGCTTTTGCCGTTGACCTTTTCTGTCTTGATGAACTGCCGGTCGCGGCTGTCTTTCATCAGCCGCGCAATGCGATCCATCGCCCACTCCCAGGATTTTTCCTCCCAGCGGTCGCTGCCGGGGGCGCGGTACTTGACGGTGGTCAGGCGCCGTTCGTTGTTGGCGACCTGGAACATGGCGCTGCCCTTGGAGCAGAGCGAGCCGCGATTGATGGGATGTTCAGGATCGCCCTCGATGTTGACGATGCGTCCATCCTTGGTGTGGACAATCATCCCGCAGCCCACGGCACAGTAGGGGCAGACGGTGGTGGTGGTTTTAAGTCCCTTGGTGCGCATTTCGGGCGCGTCCGCGCCTGCCTGCGCCTGGGCGCCGGTCAGTGCGACCGTGCCGGCGGCGAGGCCGGTGCCCTTGAGGAAGTTTCGACGAGAAATTCCCATTTCTCTCTCCTTTCAGAATTCTATGAAATAACCCGGGCAGCTGCCGAGGCTTCCGAGCCTATGCGCAACAGTTGTGCCATTTTGGCGCAAGGGTTGAGAGAATGGGATAATTTAAGAATTTACGACAGGTTAGCGTAAACGGTGTTGCGTGGCGGAGAGAAGAGTCTGGCAGGGGAGATCGGGTCGTTATGACCCAGTGGGTACTGCTGACCCGGAAGTGCCCCCCCTCCCGGCTTCCCCCCGCTGGGGGGAGGAGCAAAAACATTTGCGGGGTGGGGGAAGCTGGGGCGGTTCGGGTTTTAATAGACCCGCATTTGTCCTGCCGGGCCTTCTTCGATGTGGCCGATCAGCCAGGCGCCGCAGCCCGCAGCGGAAAGTTTTTCCCGGAGCCGGTCGCACTTGTCGGGTGCGACGACCATCAGCAGGCCGCCGGAAGTCTGTGGGTCGGCCAGCAGGTCGAGGGTGGCTGCGGGGATGCGCTCCGGGTCCTGGACGCGGGGCAGATAGTGGGAGCGGTTGCGATAACTGCCTTCGGGTACCAGCCCCATGGACGCCATTTCGAGGGCCTGGGGGTAGGCGGGCAGGCTTTTGCCGTCGAGAACGATGCGGACATTGCTGGCCGCAGCCAGCTCGAGAGCGTGGCCGAGCAGGCCGAAACCGGTGATGTCGGTGCAGGCGTGGACGCCTGTTTCCAGCATGACTTCAGCGGCGCGCTTGTTGAGGGTCGCCATGCCGCTTATAGCCTCGGACAGGTCGGATTCGGTGAGCACTTCCCCCTTGAGGGCGGTTGCCAGCAGGCCGGTCCCCAGCGGTTTGGTCAGAATCAGGCGGTCACCGGGGCGTGCGCCGACGGTAGTGATCATCGCGGCGGGATCCACCAGCCCGGTGACAGCAAGGCCGTATTTGGGCTCATCGTCCTCGACCGAATGCCCTCCCGCAATCACGGCGCCCGCCTCCGCCACCTTGTCGGCACCGCCGATCAGAATGGCGGTCAGATCGTCGACGCCCAGCGTGCACAGGGGGAACCCGATCAGGTTGAGTGCCGTGATGGGGCGCGCCCCCATGGCGAACACGTCGGAGAGGGCGTTGGCCGCGGCAATCTGGCCGAACAGGTAGGGATCATCCACCACTGGAGTGAAGAAGTCGATCGACTGCACCAGTGCGAGGTCGTCCGAGATACGGTAGATGCCCGCATCGGCGAAGGGAATCGCGGCCGACAGCAGGTTGGGGTCGGCGGATATGGGAAGTTGACGCAGAACCTGCGCCAGGGTCTCAGGCCCGATCTTGGCCGCTCACCCGGAGGTGCGCGACAGACTCGTCAGGCGGATCTTTTCGGTCATTGCTTATCCTTTTAAAAATCAAAAGCTAAATTTTAACGCAAAGACGCAGAGAGGCAAAGGCGCAGAGAAACAAAAGAAAAAGACTTTTCAGATCTTTTCTCTCCCTGCTCTCCGTCTCTGCGTTGAAATCGATTTTTCAGTCTTTCTCCGGCAGTTTCCACGCAACCCGCTCATCTCCGACGCGGCGGGTGTATTTGAGGCTGTCGAAATGTTCCAGCAGGGCCTGCACCTGTTTGCGGGCGCTGCCGAACAGGTCGCGGAACTGGGCCAGGGTCAGGGTCTCGTTCTGTGCGAAGTGATCCCTGAGGAGCTGCACCGCATTTTGATAGGTCTCGGCGTGCAGATAGGTCTCTTCAGTGAGCTTGACCAGGCGCCCTTCAGCGAACAGGAAGGTGAAGTAGGTGTCGGCCTGTTCAGGAGTGAGATTCAGGCGCTCGATCATCTCGTTGCGGTTTTTGACCAGAGCTCCCCCGCGCTGATAGGCCGCTTCGATCTTCTCCAGATCTTCCGCCTGCTGCCGGGTCGGCTGGGGTGTCCAGTCCGACAGGGCAATCCATTCCCCTTTTCGCACCAGCTGGCCGTCGTCGATAATCATGGTGAGCAGCTTCTGAAATGCCTTTGATGAAACCTTGTCCGGCAGCGCGCCCTTCAGGGTGGCATGGGGGATGCCTGGCTGCAAGGGATTTTCGCTGTGAAAACGGGTGGTGGCGTCGCGCAGACGGTGGCGCCAGGACGCCAGGGCGTCACTGGCGGCCCACTGGTCGACAAGCTGCCAGGCGAGGCCTTCTTCCTCCAGTTGACGCAGGTTTTTCTCGACTCGCTCACGGCCGAGCCCGGAGAGCAGTTCGAGATTTTTCACCGTGGTGGACTGCTGATCGCTGAGCTTCTGCAGCAGGAAGGATTTTTCACCGCTTTCCAGATCCTTGAGCGCCTCCATGATCTCCGTGCGGAAACGACGATGCTTGACCGGACGCGGATCGAGCACCCGACCGCCGCCGATGGTAGTCATGGGGCTGTAGGAGCGCACGATGAAACGGTCCTCGCGGTGGGCGACCAGGGGACGGTCAAGGTGAATCTGGACAATGGCACTTTCTCCCGGTTCCATCAGGTCGCGATCGAGCAACGCCACCAGCCCCACCACCCGCGCAGTGCCCAGATAGAGATGAACCGGGTCGCGGAATTTGAGGGGGCGCGGCGCGTCGGCCAGCAGGGTCAGGCGGGCGTCGATGCAGGTGGTTTGTTCAAATACCTTCGGGGTGCCGACCACTGCGCCGCGGCGGATGCGTTCGCGATCAAGCCCCGCGAGGTTGAGGGCGACGCGCTGCCCGGCGCTGGCTTCTTCCACCTGCTTGCCGTGCACCTGCACTTCGCGCACACGCACCGTGTCTCCAGGGGGCAGTACCTCCACCATGTCCCCGGCGCGGACCCGTCCCGACAGAAGGGTGCCGGTAATGACGGTGCCGAATCCGGACAGGGTAAAGTGGCGGTCAATAGGCAGGCGCATGGGGCCGTCGGCATCCTTGATCGGCAGGGTTCGCGCCTTGGTCTCGATCAAGGAGGCAAGACCATCGAGCCCGTCTCCGGTGATGGCAGAGACGCGCGCCACCGGTGCCTTTTCCAGGAAGGTGCCGGACACTTCTTCGCGGACCTCTTCCTCGACGATGTCGATCCAGTCCTCTTCCGCCAGATCGCACTTGGTCAACACGATGATCCCCTGGGGGATCTGCAGCAGGTCGAGAATCTGCAGATGCTCGCGGGTCTGCGGCATGACCCCTTCGTTGACGTCGACGACCAGCAGCACCAGGTCGATGCCGCCGATGCCGGTCAGCATGTTGCTGATGAACTTCTCGTGACCCGGCACGTCGACCACGCCGGCGATCATGCCGCCGGGCAGGCGAAAGGGGGCAAAACCCAGATCGATGGAGATGCCGCGTTTTTTCTCTTCCGTTAAACGGTCCGTTTCGACACCGGTCAATGCGCCGATCAGGGCGGTTTTGCCGTGGTCGACGTGGCCGGCGGTGCCGATGATGACGTGGTGTTCAGTCTTGCTCATGGTTTCTATCCAAAGCGGTTTGCAATGCGGTGAGAAGATCGTTTTCCTGGTCGCTCGCCAGGGTGCGCACATTGAACAGCAGGCGATCATCCTGCACGCGGGCGACTACGGCAGGCTGTCCATGGCGCAGGCGGCGCGCAAGCGCGTCGACGGACTGTTCTCTGGGGGTGACGGCCATGGCGAAGCCGGGCAGTTCCGTGGTGGGCAGCGCTCCGCCGCCCACGGTGGAAGGCGCGGCAACCACCTCGATTTGTGCGCGGCTGTCGATTTCTTCCGTCGCCCGGCGCGCCAGCTTGATGCAGCGCTGTTCCAGTTCTTCAGCGGGGGTGGCCAGCATGCGCAGGACTGGAATCTCGCGCAGGGCGCGTTCGCGGTCGAGGTAGAGGCGCAGCGTGGCTTCCAGCGAGGCGAGGGTCAGCTTGTCCATGCGCAGGGCGCGGGCCATGGGGTGGGAGCGGATTTTTTCGATCAGCTCCCGTCGCCCGACGATGATGCCCGCCTGGGGTCCGCCCAGCAGCTTGTCGCCGCTGAAGGTGACGACGTCGATCCCTGCTGCCACCGCCTCGGCCACCGTCGGCTCGCGGGGCAGGCCATATTCGCTGAGATCGAACAGCATGCCGCTGCCCAGATCCTCCATCACGGCGATGCCGTGTGGTCTGGCGATTTCCACCAGTTCGGCACCGCTGACCTGCGAGGTAAACCCGACGACACGGAAATTGCTGGTGTGGACCTTGAGAAACAGCCCCGTTTCTTCGGTGATGGCGTTGAGGTAATCGCGGGGATGAGTTTTGTTGGTGGTGCCGACTTCCACCAGCCGTACGCCGCTTGCGGCCATGACATCGGGGATGCGGAAGGCGCCGCCGATCTCCACCAGCTCGCCGCGCGAGACGATCCCTTCTCTACCCTGGGCCAGGGCGGCCAGCGCCAGATAGACGGCGCCGGCGTTGTTGTTGACCGCTATCGCCGCCTCGGCGCCGGTGAGCTGGCACAGCAGTTCGGCGACCAGGTCATGGCGCAGCCCGCGCTTGCCGCTCTCCAGGTCGAGTTCGAGATTGGAGTACATGCGTGCCGTTTCGGTGATGGCCTGCAGGGCTGTTTCCGCGAGAGGGGCGCGCCCCAGGTTGGTGTGCAGCAGGGTGCCGGTGGCGTTGATCACCGGGCGCAGGTTCGGCCTCATGCGGTTTTGGACAAGCTGTGCCACCTCTGCGGCCACTTGTTCCAGGCCCAGTCGGGTCGCGTCAAAATCCTCTGCGGATTCCAGGATCTCGGTACGCAGTTGCTCCACC
Source organism: Geoalkalibacter subterraneus (assembly GCF_000827125.1). Lineage (NCBI taxonomy): Bacteria > Pseudomonadati > Thermodesulfobacteriota > Desulfuromonadia > Desulfuromonadales > Geoalkalibacteraceae > Geoalkalibacter > Geoalkalibacter subterraneus. The sequence goes on along the minus strand of NZ_CP010311.1, from coordinate 2,752,884 downwards.
GTTTCGCGCGCGGCTTTAGTCAGCACATCATGCGGGACGCTCTCGCCGAGTTCGGTCAGCGCCTGGCAGTCCAGCAGTTTGTCTATGCCCGGCAGTTTCCGCAAAAGCTGTTGTGTTGGATTCATGGGATGATGCCTTTGAATTCGCGTCGAGCGGGATAAGGACGCAAACTACCATAGAAACGATTGCCCGAACAAGACGCACTGCAAGGGGAGGAGTGCTGAAACAGGGCGATCCCTTATCCCTGGCGAATGCGGTCGCCAAGAATTTTTTCGATCGTCTGGAGAAAGTCGCCGATTTTGATCGGCTTGGTGATGCGGCCGTCCATACCGGCCCGCAAAAAGCGGCGGCGGTCGTCTTCACCGGCATGGGCAGTGAGGGCAATGACCGGCGTGCGCCGCCCGATCTCCGCTTCCTTCTGACGTAGTATGCGGGTCACCTCGATCCCGTCAAGATGCGGCATCTGAATATCCATCAACACGAGGTCGAAGATTTCATTCTCCAGGTGACTCATCGCCTCCTTGCCGTCGCGGGCGCCGATGACTGTCCACCCTTTGCGCTCAAGCACGGTGCCGACCAGGTGGCGAATCATGGACTCATCTTCGGCGACCAGGATGCGCACCTCATCGTTGACGGTTTCGGATTGTTCGTCGGTTGGTGGCGGTGACTGTTTTCCGGTATCGGCGGCAGGTTGAATAATTTCCGCCGCAAGCGCCGGAATGGTGAAGAAAAAGCGGCTTCCTTCCCCCTCGGTGCTTTCCACCCAGATTTCTCCCCCCATCAAAGTAATGATTCGCTGGGTGATCGCCAGCCCTAGCCCGGTGCCGCCATAACGGCGCGTGGCCGAGGTGTCGACCTGGCTGAAGCTTTGAAACAGCAGTGACAGCTTGTCGGGCGGGATGCCGATGCCGGTGTCCTCGACGGAGAAAAACAGCATGGCGGAATCCTTGTCGATCTTTTCGTCGCGGCGCAGGGTGATGCGCAGATCGATGCTCCCGCGATCGGTAAACTTGACCGCGTTGGAGAGCAGGTTGGTCAGGACCTGACGCAGGCGCAGAGAGTCGCCTATAATTTGCCGCGGCACGGATTCGTCACAGTGGAAATGAATGGGGAGTTTTTTCTTGGCGGACTCCATGGCAAAACCGGCCAGGGTGGTTTCCACCATGTCGATCAGGTCAAACGGGGTGCTTTCCAGCGTCAGACGACGCGCTTCGATGCGACTGAAATCGAGAAGATCCTCGATCAGGCGCATCAGCGTGTCGGCTGAGCTCTGCGCCATATTCAGGAACTGATGCTGATAGGAGGACAGCGGCGATTCGGACAGAAGTTCATGTGCGCTCTTGATGATCGTGAGCGGCGTGCGGATTTCGTGGCTGACGTTGGCCAGAAAATCGCTCTTGGCCCGGTTGGCGTTATCGGAAGCCTCGCGCGCCTTCTGCAGGGCTTTTTCCGTCTCCTTGCGCTCGGTGATGTCGATGGCGGTGCCCCAGATGTCCCAATCGGGAATGGTGCAGTAGCAGGAGCCGTTGCCCCACAGGATGGTTTTGCGGCTGCCGTCGCGGCAGCGGATTTCGAGTTCCAGATCCTGATAGGCATCGGACACACCGTGGCAGACCTCCATCCAGGCTCGCCGCTGCTCTGCATCGATAAACAGACGGTCGGCAATGAGGGAGTTGCCCACCACCTCTTCAGCCTGGTAGCCGGTGACCCTTTCGCATTCCTTGTTCCAGAACACCAGCCGCCCTTCGGCATCGGCAGCGAACACCATGGCCGGCATGTTGGCGATGACCACCTTGAGGCGCTGTTCGCTCTGCTGCAATTCAATTTTCTGGCGGCGCTCCGTGGTGACGTCACTCCAGGCCACGACCGCGCCGGTGATTTCTCCCTCCCGCGTCCGGATCGGCGCGGCGTGGATGGATGCCACGATCTTGCGTCCCTGGGGGCTGGTCAGCAGCCATTTTTCGCCGATGGTGATTTCGCCATGCTGCAGGGCGCGAATCAGGGGAAGTTCTTGCATCTGCGGTGGCTGATTGTCCTGCGGGCGGCGCATGTCCCAGAGTTTCGGGTAATCGCTGACGGCCGTCTGATGAACCTGCTCGGGGCGCAACCCGCCCAGCTCCAAGCCGTAGCGGCTGATCGTGAGCAGCTTGCCGTCCCGGTCGGCGACACCCAGACCGAGGGGGATATGGTCGGTGATGGCCTGCAGGATGCGTCGGGATTCCTCGGCCTCCCGGGCGCGGCTTTCAGCCCGCTGTCGCTGATATTCACGCTCGATCTCGGCTTCTTTGCGCGCCGTGATGTCTAAGAATGAAATGACCACTCCCTCGATGACATCCGCGGGGGTTCGATAAGGGGAGATCTGCAGGACAAAGCAGCGCCCGTCATCAGCCGTCATCTCCTGCTCCTGCCCGTGGAGGTTTGTAAGCACCTGCCGGGCCGCGTCAAGGATTGTTTCGGTGGCGAGATGTCCGGAGATATGATGGAAGGGGCGGCCGAGGTCGCTCTCAATGAGGTGGAACAGTTGCGTTACCGCAGGGGTAAAACGGCGCAACCTGAGTTCCCGGTCGAGAAAAATAGTGGAAATGCCCGCGCTCTTGATCAGGTTGGTCATGTCGCTGGTGGTGCGGGCCAGCTCATCATTCTTGCTCTGCAGTTCCGTATTGACCGTCACCAGCTCTTCATTGAGGGCCTGCAGTTCTTCCCGCGACGTTTCCAGCTCCTCGTTGGCCGAGTGCATCTCCTCGTTGATGGACATGAGTTCCTCGTTGGAGGACTCGTATTCGCGCAGGACCTGCGCGAGCTGGTCGCTTTTCTCCCGCAATTCCTCTTCGAGGTAGCGGATCATGAGATCCTTGTCGCCGCTTTCGATCGGCGTGAGGGACTGGGCAGATTCCAGCGCACGACCGGAGCAGGATGCGGACTCCTCGATGACGACCATCACCAGAAGTTCCTGATCCGTGTTTGAGAAGGTGTCCAGGAAAGGGTCCGCGGTGATCTTCAGCGGTTGAGAGGGGTCGTTGTCGAGAGCAATTTCTTCAAAGCAGATTCGTTTTTTCTGCTCAAAGGCCTGGTGAATTGCCGAACGCAATGCCGGGCGAAGTTCCTTGCGCGCCATCTTCAGAAGGTTGAGAGACGCCTCGCCGAATGGGGGAGTCAGGAATCTGCCGGTATGACTAGGGAAATGCAGGACCTCGTATTCGCGGTTGACGACGGCTGCAGCCGGTGCATGTTCTTTGAGCAGTTTTTTTTCGGCCAGCGTACCCAGTGAGAGGGCGCAGGCGGCAGAGCGGGGTGCGGCCGGGAGCAGGATTCCCGGTGAGGAGAATCGCCCGAGGTGGGAAAATCTCTGCGCCGTAGGGAGACTTGAATTGCCGCGTTGAAAGAGTCGCCATTTTTTGTCCACGGCTGTAAAGTGCTCTGCCGCTTCCCCCAGGTGTTCAGATGCGCCCAGGAAGAGATACCCCCCTGGAATCAGGGCCTGATGAAAGTAAAGCAGCAATTTCTGCTGAGCCTGAGGTTGAAGATAGATGAGCAGGTTGCGGCAGGAGACCAGGTTCAGCCGGGAAAAGGGCGGGTCTTTGAGCAGATTGTGCTGCGCAAACAGAATCTTTTCCCGCAGGGATTTGCAGACCTGGTAGTGATGGTCTTTCTCCGTGAAAAAACGCTGCAGGCGCACGGGCGTCAGGTCTCGCGCAATGCCGGCGGGATAGATGCCGCGACGGGCAAAGGAGATGGCCTCTGCGTCAAGGTCGCTGGCGAATATCTGAAAGTCGACCATTCGGGACTGTGATTCGAGAAATTCAGTCAGCAGGATGGCCAGGGTATAGGCTTCCTCGCCGGTGGAGCAGCCGGCGACCCAGATGCGTAGAGGCTCGTCGGCCTGGGTCGGAAGCTGCGGCAGGGCCTTGGAGACCAGTGCGTCGAGAGCCTCTTCGTCACGGAAAAAGCGGGTCACGCCAATGAGCAGGTCCTGGGTGAGAGACTGGACCTCCCGGGGATCCTCGTGGACCAGTTGGAGGTAATCCGTATACTGGTCCTGGCCGCGTATCATCATGCGGCGTTGGATCCGCCGGATCAGCGTGTTCGGCTTATAGCAGAGAAAATCATGCCCACTGTGGCGGTTTATGATCTGCAGCAGTTCATCGTATCCTTTATCATCCTGCGTTGGTTCCGCACAGCTCAGCGATTTACTCAGTCGCTGCCCCATGTCAGACAGGCGTTCGACCAACTCTGATGTCGGCAGGCTCCAGTCTGCAAGACCGAGACTGCGCACGGTGTCGATAACCTCCCCTGCCGGATCGCCTTCATCGCTTTTGACCAGAACCGTGCCTGCGGCGTTTTTGATGGCACGGACGCCGAGAACTCCGTCGCGATCCAACTGGGGCAGAATCACCGCAACCGCGTGCTCTCCGCATTGTTCGGCAACCGAGCGCAGGAATGTATCAAGAGGGGCACTGGGGCGTGCTGCCTGCCGAGATTCGCACAGCCTGATCGTATCTCCGTGCAGGCGGATTTCACGACCGGCTGGGGGGATGAAGATGCTGCCGGCAGCCAGAGACGTGCCGTCCTGGGCCAGGTGGACCGGCATAGAGGTCTTTTGTTCAAGCCTGTCCGCCAGCCTCCTGTTGTCGTTTTCGTCTTGCTGCAGCATCAAGACGAATGTCATCTCATTGTCGGGGGGCAGAGCGGACAGGATCTGTTCCAGGTCCCGGTGCCCCTGCAGTGAAGCACCGATGGTGATGATGGGGCAGGGGGGCAGGGCCTTGGGCGGTGAACTCTGTGGCGGGCGCTTGGGTGGCGACATGTTTTCTCGTTTTTGTCCGGGGTCGCTTTCAGCGAACGTTTTGCCAATGAAGCCGCGGGATGAATCGCAGGAATTTCACCCCTTTATAGCAACTCAGAGTGAATGGGGCAATGCTGTCGTGCTGTTTTTTTGTGGTGATGCTTCATTTCTGCATGGGGAGAGTGAAATGGAAGGCGGCGCCCTGTCCCTTGCCGCTTTCCACCCAGATCCGTCCCCCTTGAGCTTCCACAAGGCGGCGGGCGACGTAAAGTCCGATGCCGAGACTGTCATCGCGCACTTTGTTGGGCAGGCGCCCGAAGCAGCGAAACAGCTGGGTATGCCCTTGAATGACCGTCAGGGGGTTGCGGAGATCATGGGTCAGCATCAGCAAGCCGCGAATGCGCTCTTCGTCCGCCCGGTGCAGTGCGGTGATATCCGTTGCGGTTCCGATTGCAGCGATAATCTCCCCCTGTGCTGAAAAGACTGGTGCCGCGCTCAGTTGCAGCCAGGTATCTTCCCCGCAAGCTCGTTTCAGGACGCCCAGTATCCCGTGAAAGGATTCGCCCTTTAAAACCCTTGTGAGATACGGCGCCAAAGGAAGTGGCGAGCCATCAGGCCTTTCCACTCTTAGATTCTCAAGCCTTTCCTGCAGGGGTTTGCGCTCTGTGGTCTCATCATAGTTCAGAAGACGGCGCGCCACCGGATTCATCCGCACGATGTCTCCGCTGGGTTTGTAAAGAATGACTGCGTCGTTAATGGCATTGATGGTTGCATCGAGTTCAGCCAACAGGCGCTCACGTTCGTCATGAACCTTTTTGGGAGAGGTGCGGTCACGCAGGTCGACAACCCCTCCCTCGATGCGTTCCAGTGCCAGGTTGAGTCCGAAAATTCCCTTGATATCCTGATTTCTTATGTCTGTCCGTTCGTTTCTCATGATCATTGCCTTCACCTTTTTTCGGACCCGACATGGAATGCCTGTGCAAACTTCTGTTTCTCCTCAAAAGTTAGCAGAAATGGTGGAGGTTGCAATGAGGCGCCGCGCGGACAGACGATGTCCGTCCACCCCTGGGCAGCGTTACCTGTGGATGGAGAGTTGGATGAACGTCCGAAAGGACGGGGGCTTGTAGCAGCAGATAGGGCGCGGTGGAGAAAAATCAGATTCGGGAGGCTGGACGCTCCTCTTGGCCCGAATCCTGCTCGATTATGATCTGCTGCAAGGTCACCTGCGCCCGATAAGGGCGATTCGGGTCAATTCCCTTGCTGCGGAACAGTTGGCTGACTTCGCGAGGGTTGCGTCCGAGAACCTGGTCCAGGTTGAGATTTAAACGCATATGCAATGCTCCTTGTGTGCCACACTGTACGAAATTGCACTGACTTTGTGGATGCGGCAGTCGCTGGAGAATTCAGATGCAAAAAACGAACCAGGTTTAGAGATTCCTTTTGTTTATTCAACGGTCATGTGTCCTTTCCGAGGCGTTGCACCTCTTCGGCGATTTTTTCCGCATCGCCGGTGTTGAGTTCCATCAGGCGAAGAAGGTGGGAAAAGCTCTCGGGGTCCGCTTCGATGAACTTCAGTCCCAGGTGATCGTCTGCGATGTGGACTGCTTCACAACGAAATTCCAATGTAACCTCTTCGCCAAGAGGCAGCACCAAGCAACATTGCGCGCCGAGTTGCAGGGGCGGTAGGGCATCGGTTTGGACTTTGGCTCCTTTGAGTGAGAGATCGATCAGGCGGCCGACCCGATTTTTGCCTTCGGTCTTCAATGTCACGGCATGGCCAAAGGGAATGCGGCCGAAACGCCTTTTTTCTTCCATAGTGCAATACTCCTTTATAGGTTCGATGTCATGTTGACGGGGTATCAAGGGGCGCGGACTCTTCCATACTTCGCCGGGCCTCGGCGATAAATCTTTCAAATTCCAAAGAAAGTTCATCCAGCAGATTCTTTATTCTTTTATCGTCCCTTTCCGCTACGGCCCGTTCAATTCTTTGGGTCGTGCGCTGGATGCGGCCGGCTTCCAGGTTGGCGGCCGCTCCTTTGAGGGCGTGGGCGATATGTCCAACATTGCTGAGATCCTCACCGCTGAGGGCCTCCTGTATGCCAGCGAACTTGGCGGGAAAATCGCGCTCGAAAAGAGTGATCATCTCCTGGTAGAACGAAAGATCTTCATCCAGACGGTTGTGCAAATGCGCTAGGTCGAAAACCTGCCTTGCCTCAGAGGGCGCCCCCTTTTTCCGCTGCTCTTCCTGTGCCGGCAGGTGTTGTGCGATCAGTCCTGCAAGTTGGTCTGGGTGAATCGGTTTGGCGATGTAGTCATCCATCCCGGTGGCGAGGCGTGAGCGACCACCATCGGCAGCAGATCCAGAAAGCGGCCGTCTTTGACCAGGTAGTCAAGGGCCCCCAGTTTCATCATGTCAACAGCAGTTTTCTCATCGCCGGCGCCGGTCATGATGATGAAGGCGGGAGTGCGCCCCTGGCGCCTGATCTCCGCGATGATTTGCCGCGCGTCCATGTCCGGCAGCCAGAAATCCAGCAGCAGGAGGCCTTCCGGATGCGCCGCGTTCCAACGCAGAGCGTCGCCGCCACACCCCACCGACTCCACGGCATAGCCAGAACGACGCAGCCGTTGGGCAATGTCCTCGGACACGCTTCCGCTATCCTCTACAATCAGGACAGGTGGCCGGCGAGGCGTGCATTGGTCATTGTCAGCAAAGACTTCCATCGGAATTGGTCTGTCCTTAACGCATGTTTAGGTTAATTATATTAATTTAACTGTAGCCCTGGCATGGGTCAAGTGGAAATCCGTGGAGCACAGTTTAAGTGGAAGATTGGAGCCGGTTATATGGGGAAGCAATCGTCTTTAATGCGTAAAGGGGGGTGCTTCGGATACAGGATTGAGAGGAGCAAAGAGGAAAAAGTGCATGTGGAAATTATGGCGGGAGCAGATGGGAATCGAACCCACCGGGGACGGGATACGCCCCCCACCGGTTTTGAAGACCGGGCGCGTCACCAGACTACGAACTACTCCCGAAGTGAAAACGCCAACATCCTAGCGGAAGGGGCTTTGTGCGACAAGGGAAAAATGATAGCTGTCTTGCGGGATCGCCTTTGCGCCCCTGGCAAAGGGGTTTTGACGCTCCGCACTGCTACAGATGTTGAGATGGCTGTGCAGCAGTTTGCGCAGGGTAGACCGTCTGGACAATCTGGCGGCGTTCCTTTCGGACAGGGGAACGATTTGCAGGACTGCTCTCACGTATGGGATCGATGCCGATGGTGACCCAGCCGGTTGAGCGCTTGAATTTAAGGATCTCACCTCTGCGGATAAATCCCTCCAGGCGATCGGCCTTGATCATGTCGAAACGATGGTCAGTGTACATAACATTGATGAGCATGGCGGATTCCTTTGCGATAGAAGAGTATTGCCAACGATACTAAAAGCTACCATATGTTATTAAGATTGCGAGGAAATTTTTAGGGTTCACCCTTTTTCTGCAAAGTTGTTTCGTTATTTGGCGTATGGGGTTGCGCTAAAACGCTGAGGACCCAAGCAGGCACTTTGGTCGAGATTTAAATGATATTAAGTCGCCTTTAACGTCTGCAAAGGCTCTTTGGGGAAAATTCCCGGTTGAATAAGCTTTATCTTGATTGGGGTGGTAGAGAATGGGGGGGTGTTCTTATGATCTTGTGCTTGAGCTATTAGTTTTGCTTTTGACAAAATTTATTTTCTTCCATCTTTCGCTTTATGGCTCATCCGTGGTCTGCCCCTTGCACAATCCTTCATCTCATAACGAGCAGATTTTTTTTGTTTTTTATGTACGGGCATTTTCGTTGCGAGATTGGAGGATGCCTATGGGTTCGTTCAAGCGTGGAGGTGGAGGTTGCAACTTATGAATCACGAACGTGTTCTGGTCGTGGACGATGAAAAGTTGATCGGGTGGTCTCTAGCGCAGATGCTTACCGGCGCCGGTTACGAGGTCGAAGTGGCTGCGTCCGGCAACGAGGCGCTGGATAAGTTTGAGAGCTTCCGCCCTCACCTGGCTCTACTTGATATCTTTCTGCCGGATATGGACGGCATCGAGCTTCTAAAGCGTTTCAAGGCGGCTGACCCTGAAGTGATGGTGCTGATGATTACCGCCAACGCGCAGGCGGATTTTGCCGTGAGCGCTTTCAAGCTCGGCGCGCTGGATTATATCGGGAAGCCTTTCCGCATGGAGGACGTCCACCAGATGGTCCGCCAGGCTTTTGACAAAAAGCGCCTGGAGGCACAGGTTGATTCTTCCTCACGCGGCGCGCGGCGGCAATTCGGTCGCGATCAGCTGGTGGGCAATTCGTCGCAGATGATTGAAGTGTTCAGGATGATCAACATCTGCGCCGAGAGCGATGTCAAAAGCGTTCTGATCCTGGGAGAGAGCGGCACGGGTAAGGAACTGGTGGCGCAGGCGATTCACCATCACAGTGCCCGCAAGCAGGAGCCTTTCATTGAAGTCAACTGTGCGGCCATCCCTGAGAACCTGCTGGAAAATGAACTGTTCGGTCATGAGCGTGGGGCTTTCACCGATGCCCATCGCGAGGAGAAGGGGACCTTCGAGCTTGCCGACGGCGGGACTGTTTTTCTAGATGAGATCGGCGACATGCCCTTGCCCATGCAGGCTAAGATCCTCAAGGTCATCGAATCCAAGCGCTTTCGCCGTCTGGGCGGTAAAGAGGATATTGATGTCGATGTTCGCATCATTGCAGCAACCCATCAGGATCTTCCCAGGCTGGTCGAGAAGGAAAAGTTTCGAGCAGATCTTTTTTATCGTCTCAATGTTATGACAATTCATCTGCCGGCGCTGCGTTCCCGTCGGGACGATATCCCCAAGCTGGTTGACTATTTTATTGACCGTCTGAACGACGAGTATGGTCGGCGACTGGAAGGGATTGCGCCCGACGCGCTGCAACTGCTCATGCGCTATGACTGGCCCGGTAATGTGCGTGAACTGCGCAACGCTATTGAGCGGGCCATGATGCTTGAGCAGGGGCGGGTTCTGTCTGTTGCCAGCCTTCCTGCGGCCGTACGTGCAGAGCAGAGTGCGGAAAAAGCGGATCGCCCGGGACAGGATGCCGGGCCGGGCGGAGTCTCTTTTGACCTGCTTCTGGAAGATATGTCGTTGGAAGAGATGGAAAAGCATGCGTTGCAGCAGGCGATGGCGCGTGCCGGGGGGAACCAGACCCGGGCAGCACGCCTGCTCAAAATGAGTCGCGATACCCTGCGCTATCGGTTGAAGAAATTCGGCCTGCACGAAACCTCCAATTAGTTTTTGCCGCGAAATGATTTCACGGGTGGGGCATATGCCCCGATGGTGGGCCGAAATATAGGTTATTTGCCCCGCAGTGCAGGCGGACATGAGCCCTCGGCGCATCTCCCTTTTTGACTCAGATGCGCTGTAACTCCCTTCTGCAAATAGCTTTTAGACTTTTTTCAGGGTTTGCCGACTGGAAGGCATACCCGTTGCAAACAACTTGCGATGACTTCAGCGCTCAACCCGACCAGGCGAAATTGTTTCGTCGATCGGGTGGCAACGTACCACCCCCCAACTCCCTAGGTCTGCAATCGCCCGGTCCCTCCCCCAAGGGGACCGGGACTTTTTTTGCCTTTTCTTCGCGCCATTTTCTGTGAGAGTATTAACCGTTGGTCTCTGTTTCTGGTCCCATGGATCGAGAAATAGCCTGCAGTTCTTCAACGGCTGACACGGTTTTTCACACTCACTGCGAAGGAAAGTTTCTGCATGTCATTCCATCTGAAAATTCTTTTTTCCATTCTTTTCTTTTTTTTGCTGATTTCTTATGCCGTAGCGGCACAGTCTCCGGTCATTGCGCAGGTCGGTGAAGTGGAAATCTCCGATTTTGAACTCAGCCTGCAGATGCAGCGCAGCATGCCGATGCAGGTGGGCTTCCATGGAAAAGTTTCATCTGACAGGATGGCGGAGATCAGGCAGAAAAACCTGGATGAACTGATTGAGCGGGCCTACAGGGTCAACTGGGCCCGGGATCATGAGATTGCCGTTGAGACTGCCCGCATCGAGGAAGCCATGAAACCGTTCATGCGTGGTTATTCGTCGGTCGATGAGATGAAGTCGGCTGTGGGGGATGATGTGTACGCTAGTCTTCGAGCCTGGGTTTACCGCGGTCTGCTGGCTCAGCAGGCTGAACAGGCCTACCTGCAAGGCAGGATCGATGTCAGTGACAGGCAGGTAGAAGCTTACTACGAAGAGAACAAAGAGAGATTCTTCCGGCCGCGTCAGTTTCAGGCCAGCCATATCCTGATCAAGGTTGACCCTGCCGCCAATGAGCAGGAGCGTGAACAGCTGCATGCCCGTGCGCAGGAATTGGCCGCGCGGGCCCGGGCGGGCGAGGATTTTTACGATCTGGCCTATTTCAACTCAGATGACAAGCGGCGGTTCGTCGGTGGAGATCTGGGGACCTTTCATGAGGGGCAGACGGTCAAGGCCTTCGAAGACGCGGTGATTAAGATGCAGCCGGGAGAGATTTCCGACCCCGTTCGCACCCGATTTGGTTACCACATTATCATGCTTACAGCTGTCGAGGAAGCCCGCCAGATGCGCTTTGACGAGATGGAAGATAAAATCCGGACCGACCTTGAACAGAAGCAGCGCGATGCGCTGCTGGAAACCTGGGCGAATGAACTCAGGGAAAAATATCCGCTCAAGAAGGAGTCTGTAGAAGCAGCCCGTTAATGGATCTTCCCGATTGCGGGGGGGGGGGTAACAGGCTGCGTTTCTCTTACGGCCGAATGATACGTCCAGCCTCATTGAGGTGGGTGGCAATGTCGTGCATGTTGGAGATGCGCCCCACGGCAATATTCTCTTTGAGATGGAAGTATTCCAGGCAAAGGCCGCAGGCGGCGATATCGACACCTTTTTCCGACAGCTTTTGCAGCGCTTCCACCGTACTGTGGCCCGTGCACGCCAGCTTGACCCCCGTATTGACAAGAAAGATTGCGTCAGGTAGGCGGTCAAGTTCGAGCAGGGTCACAAGGAAATTGCTGAGCAGGACCCTGCCCAGTTCCTCGTCGCCGCTTCCCATAATGTCTGCACCGATGTAAACTACGGTCTTGCCTTCGGCAGGCGGGGGATCGATGTCGCAGGATATGGATTCGATGCCGGGTGTCAGGCGAAGCCGGTGGCCGTCGGGCACATTGCTGATGTCGATGCCGTAGCCCAGGCTTTCGGCCAGGCGGCGGATATTTTCGCGTGCGACATCGTCGCTGACGAGAACTTCAACCGTCTCCTCCTGTTGTGCCAGGAGAATCTTTCGGGTTTCGATGACGGGCGCGGGGCATTTTTTTCCGCGACAATCGAGAATCTGCATGATGTTTCTCTCTTTCTTGGAACCGACTTATACCTGCTCCGCTGCCGCCTTTTGAAGTTCAAAGTGCGAACAGACTGAACAGGGTGCTTTCAATATCGACATTTTCGATACCACCTATTGAGAAACGCTGTGGTGTCGACAGAGTTTAATGCCGATACCACAATTTGACAAGGGATTGCTGCAACTCGATGCTGGATCATCTGATTTATATCTGCGACGACGAAGACGGAATGCTGCGTTATCTACGTAAAATGCTCACTGGGCAGGGTTTTTCCGTTGAAGTTTTTTCAAGCCCCCTTCTTTTGCTGCGAAATCTTGAGGAATCGGCCGAGGACACTCCCGACCTGCTGCTGCTGGATATGAAAATGACTGAAATGGATGGGATCGAGACTCTGCGCCGCGTCCGCGCCTTGCAGCCCTCTCTGTGCGTCGTCATGATGACAGGGCATGGCACGATCGACTCCGCTGTCGAGGCAATGAAACTGGGGGCTTTCGACTATCTCACCAAACCTTTCCCGCAGGAAAAACTTTTTGCGGTGGTGCGTCATTGCCTGGAGCGCTCGGAACTGCTAGAGGAGAACCGAACTTTACGCCGGGAAATCAGGAATCAGGACGATCCCGGACCGATCATTGCCGAAGGGGATGCCTTTCGCGAGGTTCTCGACCTGGCACGACGGGTTGCAAACAGTGACTCTTCCGTGCTTATCCTGGGCGAAAGCGGCACCGGCAAGGAGGTTGTGGCCCGCTATATTCATCGAAACAGCGCCCGCGCGGACCGCAGGTTTCTGGCCATCAACTGTGCGGCGTTGGCCGAAACGCTGCTGGAAAGCCAGTTGTTCGGCCATGTCAAGGGGGCTTTTACGGGTGCTTCCCAGGCTCAAAAAGGGTTGCTGGAAGAAGCAAATGACAGCACCCTTTTTCTGGATGAGATCGGCGATGTAAGCCCCTCGCTGCAGGCAAAGCTGCTGCGGGTACTACAGGAAGGGGAATTTCTGCCGGTAGGCGGCACAAAGCCGCGCCATGTCGATGTCCGCTTCATCGCAGCCACCAACAAGGATCTGGAAAAAGAAGTCGCCGAAGGGCGTTTCCGCGAGGATCTTTTTTACCGGCTCAATGTGATCGGTCTGCATCTGCCGCCGCTGCGCGAGCGCGTTGAGGATATCGATTCTCTGGCGCGGCATTTTCTCAAAAAGGTCACCGCGCGTAATAATTCACCGGTGCGTCATATTGATCCGCAAGCCATTGCGGCTCTGCAGGCGCATGACTGGCCCGGTAATGTGCGTGAACTCGAAAACGTCATTGAACGCGGCACGATTCTGGCCGAGGGGGAAACCCTGACTGTGGCGGAGCTGCCGGTCAAGATCAATCAGCTGCCACGCCCCGCGCCGACAGTTCCCCGGGCCGGGGGCAATCCTGTCTCCCTGCGTGAGGCTGAAAAGCATCAGATTGTGCTGGCCTTGGAGCGTACCGGCGGCAATAAAAGCCGTGCCGCGGACCTGCTTGAGATTACCCGCAAGACCCTTGCGCGCAAGATCAAGGAGTACGGACTGGATTCAAATGACGGCCAGGGTGTTCCATGATCCGAATGGCTGCTCTTGGCCGTACGATCCGGTCAAGAATCACTCTTGTCGCCCTGCTACCGCTGCTGGCCACCATGATTGTGGTGTTTTTTCTCGGCTCCTACCTGATCGATGCCTGGATTATCGGAGAAGCACAGAAAAAGGTTCGTCGCGACCTGGAAGCCGCCCGTGCCGAATACGACCGGCAGGGCGAAGAAGTGCTCGACACCCTGTGGGATGCCGCCCGCCTGGCCGGGTCCTCCTCCTCTTTCATCTCTTCCGGTTTCGGTGCCGGTCGTCTGCAGAGCTTTCTCGATCAGGATCCCATTGATTTTCTGACGCTGACCGATGAGCAGGGGCGGGTTACGGTGCGCGGAAGCGGAAGCCCACCTTCAGCTCCCGGAAATGAATTCAGGACCTATGTTGATGCGGCTCTTGCCGGACAGAGTGTCGTTGCGACGCTGCTGGTGCCTGAGGCTGATCTGCAGAGGGAAAATCCCGAACTGTCGGTGCGTGCCCGCATCGAGGCGGCTGCCGGTGCCGGGGTCCACTCTGCCGACACCGGTGGGCGGGTGATGCTCGTCTTTGCGGCCTGTCCGGTCAAAGATGCCCACGGCAAGGTTACAGGCAGTCTCTACGGGGGCGTTCTGATCAATCACAACCTGGAACTGGTCGACCGAATCAAGCATCTGGCCTACGGGGATGAACGGTTCGAAGGGCGTTCGCTGGGCAGTGCGACCCTGTTTCTGGAGGATGTGCGCGTGGCGACCACCGTTCGTCTCGACGACGGGCGCCGCGCCCTCGGAACCCGCATGTCCCGCGAAGTGGCCCAGGCCGTGCTGGAGGAGCAAAAAACCTGGATCGACCGCGCACGGGTTGTCGACGACTGGTACCTGACCGCTTATGAGCCGTTGCAGAACCCGGCAGGGCAAACGGTTGGCGCATTGTACGTCGGTTTGCTGGAAGCCCCCTACCGTGCGCTGCGCACCCGGGCAACGCTGGTGCTGGCGGCAGTGATGCTGACCGGTGCGGCCCTGGGGTACCTGCTTGCGGCGCGCGGCGCGCGAACGCTGGCGCGGCCGATACGCGAACTGGCCGAAATGGCCCAGGGGATTGCCCGCGGGGCGTCCCGCGCTGACCTGCGCGGAGGCGGTTGCGAGGAGCTGGATCGCCTGACCTCGGCCTTCAATCAGATGACCCATTCCCTCCATGAGCGTGAGGAGGAACTGCGGCGACTCAACCAGAGCCTGGAACTCAAGGTCGCCGAGCGCACCCGCGCCCTTGAAGACAAGAATCAGCAGCTGCTGCGGGCCCAGCAGGAGCTGGCGCGCAACGAAAAGCTGGCTGCCATCGGCGCACTGGCCGCAGGGGTGGCCCACGAGATCAACAACCCCACCGCGATCATCCGCGGCAACACCGAGTTGCTGCTGATGGAATTGTCCGAGGGGGCCGCCGGTCGGGAGGAAGCGGAAGAGGTCAAGAAGCAGACCGACCGAATTTCACGCATCACCGGCAACCTCCTGACCTATGCCCGGCGCCGCAATGTTAAGGACGGGCCGCCCCACACCCTCGATCCGGTGGATATCAACCATCTGCTCGACGATATACTTGTACAGCTGCCACACCAGGTCGATATGACAGATGTCACCATCGAGCGCGATTACGATATGCAGGCGCCGCAGCTTTCCGGTGATGCCGGTCAATTGCGACAGGTTTTCGTAAACCTGCTGCTCAACGCCGTCGAGGCGATGTCCGGCAAAGGAGTCTTGCATCTTTCAACCACAGTAAGAGGTGATACAATCAGTGTGGCAATCGCCGACGACGGGCCGGGAATGAAGCCGGAACACGCCGATAGGATCTTTGATCCCTTCTTCACCACCAAAAAACAGGGCACCGGTCTCGGACTGTCGGTTTCTTACGGTATTGTGCAGCACCATGGTGGAACCATCACGGTTTCCACGGCGCCGGAGCAAGGCACAACCTTTACAGTCTCACTGCCTTTTGACCGCAGGCAGCATTGACAAGCGGCATGGGGGATCTGATGACATTGAAAAAAACAATTGGGGTCACAGTTGCAGTTTTTGTTTTCACTCTGGCCATTGCGGCAGTCTCCTACAGCTGGAACTGTCGCTCACTGCCGGAAGAGGATGCACGTATCGCCGCAGCGCGTGTTGCGGCCATTGATCTGGCTGTTTCTCTGAAAGGCCAGTTGATGAGGACCATCAATGAAGACGGGGCTGTGGCGGCGATCCCTTTCTGTCATGAACGAGCGCCCCACATCACTCAAAGCCTTTCCGAATCGCGCGGCTGGCGGATCGGCCGCACGGCGCTGCGAGTGCGCAATCCTGACAACCAACCCGATGATTGGGAGCGCGACGTTCTCGAAAAATTTTCACAACGGATCGAGAATGGCGGTGCGGTGGCGGAACAGGAATTCTGGCAGATCTGTGAGTCGCCGGAAGGCAAGCGACAGTTTCGCTACATGAAGGCCATCGCCACGGGAGAAGTCTGCCTGGTGTGCCACGGCTCCAATATTGCCCCTGAGGTGGCCGAAAACCTTGATCGCCTCTACCCCCAGGATCAGGCTCGCGGTTTTGAACTGGGAGAGTTGCGCGGGGCGGTCACCATTACCCGCGAACTGGAAGATGGCGACGGCAATCCGACTGAATCGGTATCTGAGGAGCGAAAATAATGTTCAAACGGACTCTGGCGGCAGCGGCTTTGTTTCTGCTTCTGGCTGCCTGCGGCGATTCGGCCGCCAAACTCTATGAAACAGCTCAGTTTGAAGAGATGCAGCGCAACACCGAACACGCCTCCAAGCTTTATCGCGAGATTCTGTCCCGCTACCCCGAAGCTCCGGAAGCAAGGCTGGCGCGAGAGCGTCTGGAGGCTTTGGAAGGCAAATAGAAATCGTTACTGTTCAGTGGTCCTGCGGAGAACGGTGACTGGAAATCTCTATTTCTTCGGGCTGTGCTCCAGTCGCGCCACCGATTCAACATGGGGTGTCTGCGGAAACATGTCGACCGGCTGAATCTCGTTACAGCGATAACCCTGTTCGGCCAGAAGTGCCAGGTCGCGGGCCAGCGTCTCGGGGTTGCAGCTCACATAGATGAGCGTGCGCGGCGCGAGTGAGGCGACGGCGCGCAGTACCTCCGGCTCGCACCCTTTGCGTGGCGGGTTGACGCTGACCACAGCCGGCCGGGAGGTCAGCGCCAGGTCTTCGAGAATCTGAGCCGCATCGCCGGCCAAAAAGCGACAGTTGCCAAGGTCGTTGAGTCGTGCATTGTCCGCGGCGTTGCGCACCGCTTCCTGCACCACCTCAACGCCGGTCACCATCCGGGCGTCGCGGGCCAGATTCAGCGCGATGCCGCCGATGCCGCAATAGAGATCGACCGCTTCCTCCTCCTTGCTCAGCCCGGCCCATTCGCGCGCCAGTTGATAGATGCGCTCGGCCTGATCGTGGTTGACCTGAAAGAAGGCATTGGGCCCGATGCGCAGCTTAAGCTCGCCGACCTGATCCAGCAGGCTGGGATGTCCCATCATCCGCAGGGTCTGGTTGCCCCAGATGACATTGCCGCTGCCGGTGTTGATGTTCTGATGCACCGATACTACGTTGGGAACCTTTTTCACCAGCCATTTGGCCAGATGGATCACTTCGCGGTCGCAGCGCTCGCGGGTGACGAAAGTCACCATCGCTTCGTTGCGCAGCGGGCTGACCCGCACCACCAGGTAGCGCAGCAGCCCGTGATCCTTGTCGGGGCGGTAAACAAAAACCCCCTGCCGCTCGATCTCCTCCCGCACCACCGCCACGACCTCATTGATCAGCGGGTGATGCAGCGGACAGTCGCCGATGTCGATCACCTGATGGGTGTTGCGGCGGTAAAGGCCGATCATGACCTTGCCGCGCTCCTTGCCGATGGCCAGCTTGGCGCTGCTGCGGTAGCCCAGCTGC
This sequence comes from Geoalkalibacter subterraneus, assembly GCF_000827125.1. NCBI lineage: Bacteria > Pseudomonadati > Thermodesulfobacteriota > Desulfuromonadia > Desulfuromonadales > Geoalkalibacteraceae > Geoalkalibacter > Geoalkalibacter subterraneus. The sequence goes on along the minus strand of NZ_CP010311.1, from coordinate 2,735,220 downwards.
CTGGGCGCCTCCAGGACGGTATTGACGTTGATTTCGGTCAATTGAGGATAGGTGGCCAGAGCGCGTGCCACTTTTTCGTGCTTGAAATGCAGCTGCGCCGCGTAATCCATGGAGATCAGCGGACACCCCTGGCACTGCTCGGCCTTTGAGCAGTTCTGCCGACGGCTGCGTTCGCGGGCGTTGGTCAGTCGTTTGACCATGCGGGCCCCGATGGTGTGGCGCCCCTCGTATTCAATCTCCGCCAGAATCTTCTCGCCCGGCAGAGCGCCGACCACCCGCACGGTTTTGCCGCCCTGCTCAACCAGGCCGATGCCTTCGTCGTCGAGCCGCTCGATGGTGAATTCTTCTCTGCGTTGCTGCTGACCTTTTTTACGCCGTGCCGTCATGTCAAACCTTTCTTGCGGTAACAGAATGAGTTGTGGCAAGTTAAGACTTTGCGCTCCCGCTGTCAATGAGCTTCCACGGTGCTATGCCTCATTTTGCGGCGTGCTGTGCTCCAATGATTCCAGATGAAAGGTTGAAACCGGTCCCATGAACCATCAATCCCGCCAGATCCATGTCGGATCCGTCGCCGTCGGGGGCGGCGCGCCGGTGACGGTGCAGTCCATGACCAGCACCGATACCCGTGATGTCGCCGCCACCTGCGCTCAGATCGACCGCCTGGTCGCCGCCGGCTGCGAAATCGTGCGTTGCGCGGTACCTGACGCCGATGCCGCCTCCGCCCTGGCATTCATTAGAACGCACTGCCCGATCCCTCTGATCGCCGACATCCATTTCGACCATCGTCTGGCGCTGCAGGTGATTGCCGGGGGCGTCGACGGCTTGCGCATCAACCCCGGCAACATCGGGGACCGCTGGAAGGTGGCGGAAGTGGTTGCCGCCTGCCGCGATCATGGCGTACCGATCCGCATCGGCGTCAACGGCGGCTCGCTGGAGAAGGCGCTGCTGGAAAAGCATGGCCATGCGACGCCCGAAGCGATGGTGGAAAGCGCTCTCGGACACGTGCATATCCTTGAGGAACTGGGGTTCGATCAGGTCAAGATCAGTCTCAAGGCCTCCGACATTCGGCGCACCGTTGCCGCCTATCGCCTGCTCGCCCGGCAGGTGGACTACCCGCTGCACATCGGTATCACTGAGGCGGGCACCACCTGGGGTGGAACCATCAAAAGTGCGGTGGGGCTCGGAGTTCTGCTGCATGATGGCATCGGCGATACGCTGCGGGTTTCCCTGACCGGCGACCCGGTGGAAGAGGTCAAGGTCGGCTGGGAAATTCTCAAGTCCCTTGGTTTGCGCGAGCGCGGTCCGGTTTTCGTCAGTTGCCCGACCTGCGGCCGCTGCCGGGTGGATCTGATCGCGGTGGCGGAAGAGGTGGAGCGGCGCCTGCGCGACCTGCCCGAACCGCTGACGGTGGCTGTCATGGGCTGTGCCGTCAACGGACCGGGCGAGGCGCGCGAGGCCGATATCGGTATTGCCGGCGGCGAAGGGCAGGGGCTGCTGTTCCGCCGTGGCGAGGTGGTGCGCAAGGTGCCGCAGGCCGAGATGGTCGAGGCCCTGGTGGAGGAGGTTCAGTCTCTGCTGGCAGAGCGTTCCGCCGGCTGTCACAGTCAGGATAAAGATCACTGAGAAGGAGGTTGTGCAGATTATGGTTGTCGATGCTGAAGAATGGGAGCTCAAGCCCGAAGATCGGGAGTTGCGGGGATTCTGGATCGATCTGGGCAGCCGCATGGAGAAGGATGGCGCCTGGGCGCGCATCGAATGGCTCATTGCCGAGCGGCTTGAACTGGTGGCGCGGGGCGAAGGGAAAAACGCCCTGTATCGCGATCCTCGGGACGGGCGCCTGTGGGAGCTGGCCCATGACCACGCCGCGCTCAAGGATGGCGGCCCTCCACGCCTGAGCCTGCTTGACGCCGAGAGTGCCGCGCAGCGCTACAATCAGCTGGAAAACCCTTGAGGCAGAGATCATGGGCGAAGTGAACGTCTTTGCCGATCATTTTTCTGCGCTGGCGGAGGGCTACCGGCAGTATCGCCCCGATTATCCAAGACGGTTGTGGTATGAACTGTCGCAAAGGGCACCCGGGCGAAATATAGCATGGGACTGCGGCTGCGGCAGCGGCCAGGCGGCGCTGGGGTTAGCTGAATTCTTCGGGCGGGTGATGGCTACCGACGCCAGCGCCGAGCAGATTGCCCGCGCCCGTCGCCAGTCCAAGGTAACCTACCGCGTCGCGCTGGCGGAAGCATCTGGACTGGCCGATGCGGAAGTTGATCTTGCCGTGGTCGCACAGGCTCTGCACTGGTTCGATGTCGAGGCCTTTTACCGTGAAGCCCGGCGTGTGCTGGTTCCGGGAGGGTTGCTGGCGGTTGTAGGCTACGGCTGGCTGTCCGTCAATCCGCCCATCGACCGCCTGCTGCATCACTTTTACGCCGGGATCCTTGGCCCCTGGTGGCCGCCCGAACGCCGCATTCTCGACCAGGGCTACCGCACCCTGCCGTTTCCTTTTCCGGAGTTGTCGGCGCCGCGCCTGACGTTGCGGGCCGAATGGGATCTTTCCCAGTTGCGCGGCTATCTGGAAACCTGGTCGGCCTTGAAAAACTACCGCTCAAGCCAGGGTAGTGACCCGCTGGCCCCGCTGCTGCCTGCGCTGGTCCGCCTGTGGGGCGACCCCCGCCGGAAGCGCCTGGTGACCTGGCCACTCTTTCTGCGCCTTGGCCGCGTCGACTGAGCATCCCACACCCCTCACCCCTTGCGACTAACTTTCCCAATCCTCCGGTGCAAACAGCGCCTCCACTGACTTTTTCCCCGGCGGTACCATGGGGAAACAGTAGCAGTCAGGATCGATGTCGATATCGATCACCACCGGCCCGTCGATCTCCATAGCTTTCTGCAGTGCGTGGGAGAGTTCATCCTTGCGGCTGACCTTGATGGCTTCGACCTTGAAGCCGCGCGCCACGGTGCAGAAATCCACATGACTGCCCAGATCTGTGGCGGCATAGCGCTTCTTCAGGAAAACGTGCTGGAACTGGCGCACCATCCCCAGTTTGCCGTTGTTGAGGATGATGGTTTTGACCGGCAGATTGTAATATGAGCAGGTGGCCAGCTCCTGAATGTTCATCTGGAAGGCGCCGTCGCCGTTGATGGCGAACACCGGCTGCCCTTTGCGCCCCAGCGCCGCGCCCACCGCCGCCGGCAGGGCGTAGCCCATGGTGCCTAGGCCGCCGCTGGTCAGGTACTGGCGCGGCTGATGGAAGCGGAAGAAGTTGGCGGTCCACATCTGCGAGAGCCCGACGTCGGAGGCCACCACCGGTGATTCACCGGCGACGCGGCAGATGGCATCCATGATCTCGTGGGGCATAAGAGCCTCACTGTGCGGGCGGGGCAGGGGGGCTTCTTTCTTCCATTCCTCGATCTGGTCGAGCCAGGGGGAGCGGTCCTTGCTTTCCACCAGTTCTACCAGGCGCTCCATGGCTTCGCCGGCATCGCTGACGATGGGCAGATGCACCTGCACGGTTTTGCGGATGCTGGCCGGATCAATGTCGACCTGGATGATCTTGGCGTTGGGCGCAAACCCTTCGATGCGACCGGTAACCCGGTCGTCGAAGCGGGCGCCGATGGCAATCAGGCAGTCGCATTCATGCACCGCCATATTGGCGTACCAGGCGCCGTACATGCCGAGCATGCCCACCGACAGAGGGGAGTCGGCGTCCATGACGCCAATGGCCATCAGCGTGTTGGTGACCGGCAGGCTGCCTTTTTGCGCCAGGGCGCGCAGCGCTTCATGGCTGTTGGAGAGGGTAATGCCGCCGCCGGCATAGATCAGCGGCCGCTTGGCCTTGTTGATGAGGTCAGCCGCTTTTTTAAGCTGCTTGATGTTGAGGATCGGCATCTCCTGGTAGCCGCGGCGGCGGATCTCGGTCGGGATTTCGCCGCCCCAGCGCGCCGCCAGCACGTCGCTGGGCAGATCCACCAGAACCGGGCCGGGGCGCCGGGTGCGGGCGACATAAAAGGCTTCGCGGATGATGCGGCCGAGATCCTTGACATCGGTAACGACATAGTTGTGCTTGGTGATCGGGCGCGTGATGCCGGTCATATCCGCCTCCTGGAAGGCGTCGTTGCCGATATCGGCGGTGGTGACCTGACAGGTCAAGGCGACCATGGGCACCGAATCCATGTAGGCGGTGGCGATGCCGGTGACCAGGTTGGTGGCGCCGGGGCCCGAGGTGGTCAGGCAGACGCCCACCTTGCCGGTGGTGCGCGCGTAGCCGTCGGCGGCATGGGCTGCGCCCTGCTCGTGGCGTACCAGGATGTGGGCGATCTCCCTGTCATCCATCAGGGTGTCGTGCAGCAGCAGAGTGCGCGCCCCCGGGTAGCCGAAAATGGTGTCGACCCCTTCCTGCTTGAGACATTCGATCAGGATCTGTGCTCCGGTTTTCATGGCTGTCAGTTCTCCTTTATGTTGATCACCCGCGTGGGCAGAATCCGAAATAAAAAAGGCCGCGGGGAGGAGGTGCCCCGCGGCCTTCGGCGTGTGCGCGTCAGAGGGGGCGGGTTTTGACCCGCGTTCCCCAGGGTATGCTGTTTGTAGCAGGCCTTTGAGCAGCGGCGAGTCGTCAGGAAACGACGACTACGACGACTGAAACTGGAAACCGCTGCAGAAAAGGTAGTTTCTGAAACATTGTTCTATCTCCCTGTTGCCGCAACTATAAAATGGGAGTTTTGGACCTGTCAAGCGCTTCTTCGATGCAGGTTTCAATCCCGTTCAACTGTTCCGCTGGCGGGCACCGCGCGCTTGAAGGCCCAGGCTTCGATCTTTTTGATCTGCTCCGCCATGGTGACTGACAAGGGAACCGTGCGGCTGATGGCCTCGGTGATGTCGCGCTGGTGCATCGGTCGATTCAGTGATAGAGCCTCAAAACCCGCGCTGACTACCGCCTGCTCAATTTCTGCGCCGGAAAAGCCTTTGCTGGAGTGGGCCAGCATGCGGCAGTCAAACTCTTCCTCGTCGAAGCCACGCTGGGCAAGATGAATGCGGAAAATCTCCTCGCGCTCCTGCAGCCCCGGCAGAGTGACATAAAAAATCTCATCAAAACGCCCTTTGCGCAGGATCTCTGCCGGCAGCATCTCGATGGCATTGGCGGTGGCGGCCACGAAAACCGGGTGTTTTTTCTCCTGCATCCATGTCAGGAAATAACCGAGGACGCGGGAAGAGGCACCGCCTTCCGCCTTGAAGCCCTGGGTGGTGATTCCCGCCTCGATTTCGTCGATCCACAGCACGCAGGGCGCCAGCGCCTCGGCGGTTTTGCAGGCGCGCCGCAGGCTGGTTTCCGGTGAGCCGAAGGCCTGGGAGTAGACGGTGGCCATGTCGAGGCGCACCAGCGGCAGATGCCAGCGGGCCGCAATCGCTTTGACGAACAGGCTCTTGCCGCAGCCGCTGATCCCCATCATCAAAACCCCTTTGGGGAGGTTGCGTCCGCTTTTCAGCCCCTCCAGCCCGTAAGCCTTCTCCCGCTTCTCCATCCAGGATTTAAGGGCCTGCATGCCGCCCACCTGTTCCGGCAGGGTGTCGTTTTCAACGAATTCCATGATGCCGCTTTTTTTCAGGATCTGCTTTTTGGCCTGATACAGGTTGGCGACAACTCGGTCGATATCGCCGCCTTTGGTGACGCGGGACAGGCGCAGCGCGCGTTCAAGGTCGGCCAGGTCGAGCCCCTGCGCCGCCAGTGTCAGCGCCTCCAGGTCGTTGTCGTTGCGCAGCACTTGGGCGAGATACGGGTCTTTGCCCCGCTGTTCTTCAAGGTAGTTCTGGATTTCGGTGCGGTCGGGCAGCGCGTGGTCGAGGATCAGAAAGCTTTCGCGCAGGTTCTCAGGAATGTCTGGCCTGGGTCCGATGAAAACCAGCGATTTGACCTCCGGGCGTCGCACAGCGGCGAAATCCTTGAGGGTGCGCTGAATGTGCGGACTGTTTCCCCAGAACCAGGTCATGTCCTTGAACAGATAGATGCCATGCCCCTCGCGTTCGACCGCCCAGCGCAGTCCGGCCAGCGGATCGATCGTCTCCTGATGGCCGGCAAACCCCTGGTTGCAGTCCCATTCAAGGGGAACCGGCATCCCCTTGATGCCGTGCAGAGCCGCGCGTGTGATTAAAGCCTCGGTACGGCTTTCGTTGTCGGTGGTGATGAAAATCAGCGGCGTTTTGGCGGCCACCAGTTGGCAGAACATGGGAAAATTGAGGTTGTCTTTCATGGGAGGTCCTCATGGTGAATGAGTGGGGATCGGCATTGCACCCATGATAAGGGACGTCCCTGTGGAAGACAAGGTTTTGTGCCGGCACAGCACAACTACGATTGTTGCATTCGGGTTAAAAATGGGCTAGTTTGCTTTTTCCATTGAGGACACATTCAAGAGGTTTTGCCGTGAGGTGGGTTTATGCGTTACAGCCAGTATCTGTTGCCGACTCTGAAGGAAACCCCGTCCGATGCCGAAGTGGTCAGCCATCAGCTGATGCTGCGCTCCGGCATGATCCGCAAGGTCGCTGCGGGGATCTACGACTACCTGCCGCTGGGGCTGCGCTCTCTACGCAAGGTGGAGCAGATCGTGCGCGAGGAGATGGATCGCGCCGGTGCGCACGAGGTGCTGATGCCCATGGTGGTGCCGGCGGAGTTGTGGCAGGAATCGGGGCGCTGGCAGCAGTACGGCAAGGAGTTGCTGCGCTTAAAGGATCGCAAGCAGGGCGAGTTCTGCCTCGGCCCCACGCATGAGGAGGTCATCACCGACATCGTGCGCAACGATGTGCGCTCCTACCGCCAGCTGCCGCTCAATCTCTACCAGATTCAGACCAAGTTCCGCGATGAGATCCGCCCGCGTTTCGGCTTGATGCGGGGGCGCGAATTCATCATGAAGGATGCCTACTCCTTTGACATGGATGATGCGGGCGCTGATCGATCCTATGACAGGATGTATCAGGCGTATCGCCGGATCTTTGAACGCTGCGGCCTCAAATTCCGTGCGGTGGAGGCCGATACCGGCAACATCGGCGGTTCGAGTTCTCATGAGTTCATGGTGCTGGCCGCTTCGGGGGAGGACGAGATCGTGTCCTGCGACAGTTGCGAGTATGCGGCCAACGTAGAGAAGGCAGAAATCCGCAACGCAGGGCAGACGGCTGCCGAGCCCGACGCCCCCCTCGAGAAGGTGCTGACCCCGGCGCGCAAAACCATCGAGGAAGTCAGTGCTTTCCTGAAGGTTGAACCGCGCCGGCTGATCAAGACCCTGATCATGCAGACTGATACCGGCGAAACCCTGGCGGTTCTGCTGCGTGGCGACCGGGAACTCAACGACATCAAGCTCTGCCGCCTGCTCGATTGCGCCTGGGTGGAGATGGCGACAGAGGATGTGGTTCTGAAAGCCACAGGCGCTCCCAGCGGTTTTGCCGGGCCGGTCGGGCTGGACCTGCGCATCGTTGCCGATCTCGAAGTCCAGACCATGAGTGATTTTATCGTCGGGGCCAACGAGAAGGATGCCCATTTCACCGGGGCCAACCTGGGCCGCGATATCGAGGTCGAGCAGTTTGCCGATCTGCGTAAGGCGGAAGCCGGAGATCCCTGTCCGCGCTGCGACGGACTGCTCGAAGTGTGGCGCGGCATCGAGGTGGGGCATGTGTTCAAGCTCGGCACCAAGTATTCCGAGGCTCTTGGTGCAAAAGTCCTCGACGACCAGGGGCATGAGCGGACGCTGGTGATGGGATGCTACGGCATCGGCGTCGGGCGCACGGTGGCTGCGGCCATCGAACAGAACCACGACGAAAACGGTATCATCTGGCCGCTGGCGGTGGCTCCGTTCCAGGTCCTGGTGGTGATGCTCAACCCCAATGATGATGCGGTGCGCGAGGCGGCGGAGGATCTTTACCAGCGGCTGCTGGCGGCCGGCGTCGAGGTGTTGCTCGACGATCGCGACGAACGTCCCGGCTTCAAGTTCAAGGACGCCGACCTGGTCGGCATCCCGCTGCGAGTGACCGTCGGAGCGCGTGGTCTCAAGGACGGTCAGGTGGAATTCAAGGAGCGCGCCGGCGGCGAGGTGCGGATGCTGCCGCTCGGTGAGGCCGCCGCCGAAGTGGCTGAGCAGGTTCGCAAGGGGCTCGGCCTCTAACTGGAACGCAGGTTGTCATGGCGAGTGTCACTTTAGATCAACAGGGACGGCTGTTTCTGCCGGCGCGCCTTGCGCGGCGCTTCGGGCCGCGCGCCTTCGATGTCGCCTCCGAATCGAACGGCCACCTCTTTCTGCGCGTCACCGAGGATGCCCACCCCATTCTTATGACTGGGACGCTCGGCGAAATCTCGCCGGTGGATCTTCTCTCCTTTTTCAATATGTTCCGCAAGACGGGAGTGCTGCGCTTTGACCTGGAGGGGGGGCGCAAGGATCTCTATTTTCAGGATGGCGAGATCGTGGCGGCTTTGAGTTCCTTTGAGCAGGAAAATCTCGGCGAAATTCTGTTCTCCCTCGGCAAGGTTGAGCGAGACTCTCTCGACCGGCTTGCTGGACGCCGGGAAAATCAGAACTTTCTGGTGAAATTTCTGCTTGATCAGAATCTTGTCAGCCCGCGCGATCTGTGGCAGGCCGTTCGCCATCAGGCGGAAACGATCGTCTACCATTTGTTGCCTTTCCAAAGCGGCAGCTTCGCCTTTCAGGCCAAAAGCCTGGAGAAAAAAGATCCCTTCCAACTCAGCATGAACACACAGAATCTGCTTATGGAGGGGTTGCGCCGGCAGGATGAGCGACAGCTTTTCATGCGCCTGATCCCTTCAATGGATTGCATTGCCCGGGTGGGCGACAAGATTCCGGAGGGGCTCGGCGGCAGTGAGCAGGCTCTGCTGGACATGATCCGCTCCGGGAAGCAGTCTGTTGCAGAGATCGTGCGTCGCAGCGGCCTGGGCGATTTTGAAGGCTTGCGGGTACTCTATCATCTGGTTGAGCGCGGTGCTGTCAGGGTTGAAGCCGAGGACTCGACGGATGATACGGGTGCCCTCGGTGAAATTCTGGCGGTTCTCAATGACGGCCTGCGCCTGATTCATCAAGCGGCCTGCAAGGTTGATCCTCAATTCCATCAGCGGGTCATTTCTCTGCTGCGCGAACTGCCCCAGCCCTATTCCTATATTCTGCGTGATGCGGAGATCGAAGAGGACGGGGTGCTGGCCTCGTCCCGTATTCTGGCCAACCTGGCCGGTCTGGAAGAAGGAGACAAGCGGCAGCTGCTGGTTGATGCGGTGGGAGAGCTTCTTTATCTTGAAAGTCACGCCGCACGAGAAGTGCTTGGCGATGAGAAGGCGGCGGCAGTGGTGGCCGACGTTAAAAAAGCGACGGCGCGTGCCGGCGAGATTCTCGGGAGGACAAAATGATTGAAAACGCGCGGCAGAAGCTGATTTTTGCCCTTGATGTGGATCAGTTCGAAGAGGCCGAACACTTTGTCAAGCTGCTGCACGACAAGGTCGGCATGTTCAAGGTCGGCAAGCAGCTGTTTACCCGCTGCGGCCCCGAAGTGATTCACATGATCAAAGGGGAGGGCGGTGACGTCTTTCTCGATCTCAAATATCACGATATTCCCAATACCGTGGCTATGGCCTGCCTTGAAGCAGACCGTCTGGGGATCGGCATGTTCAACGTGCATGCCCTCGGCGGCAGCGAAATGATGAAAACCGCGGCCGACGCCGTGCGCAACCGCTGTGCCGCAGAGAAGCGACAGATGCCCCTGATGCTGGCAGTCACGATCCTGACCTCGTCTGCCGAAGAGACTCTGCGCGAAATCGGCATCGAGCATTCTGTTGAAGAGATGGTGCCGCGTCTGGCCCGCCTGGCCCAGGAAGCCGGTTTCGGCGGAGTGGTTGCCTCTCCCCGTGAAATCGGGCTGATCCGTGAGGCCTGCGGTCCTGACTTTGTCATTGTCACCCCCGGCGTGCGTCCCGCAACGGCTTCCGCCGACGACCAGAAGCGCGTGACGACTCCCGCCGATGCCATCGCTTCAGGAGCGGACTATCTGGTGGTGGGGCGTCCCATCGCCAAAGCGGATGATCCGGTGGCGGCCGCCGAGGCCATCGTCGAGGAAATGGCCCAGGCTTTGAGTCCGCGCGCATGAGTGAAGAGATCATCTACGGCATCAACCCGGTCGATGAAGCACTTAAGGGGCGGCGCCGCAAACCCCTCGAGTTGTTTGTTGCCCGTGACAGTGGCCCCAGGGTGCGCGGGTTGGCGGACGCTGCCCGCAGGCGGGGAGTGCCGGTGCGCGACAGTGATAAGAGCGAACTGGAGCGTCTGGCCGGAAACAGCCGTCATCAGGGAGCGGTTCTGCGCATTGAGCCCTGTTCCTATGTCGAAATTGATGACCTTCTCAAGATCGGGCGTGACAGGGGGGAACCCGCTTTCCTGGTGGCTCTTGACGGGGTGACCGATCCGCACAATTTTGGAGCGCTGCTGCGTTCCGCTGCGGGGGCCGGCTGTCATGGCGTGATCTGCCCGCGCGACAACAGCGCCCCGGTGACCGGAGTCGTCGAGCGCGCCGCTGCCGGTGCCCTGGAGCATGTCGCCCTCTGTCGGGTCGTTAACCTCGCCCGGACCTTCGATCTGCTTAAAAAAGAAGGGCTTTGGATATACGGCCTGGCCGGCGAGGCGGACCAGTCCCTGTACAGCATCGATTTTACCTCTGATCTGGTCCTGGTAGTCGGCAGTGAAGGCAAGGGGCTGCGCCCCAACGTGCGCCGCCACTGCGATCAACTGGTCTCCATCCCTATGCAGGGTGGGGTCGGCTCCCTCAACGTGTCGGTCGCCGGTGCCCTTTCGCTGTTTGAGGTGGTGCGACAACGGCGCAAAGGCTAAATGCAGGCCTCGAACTTAATTCTCTCCTCATAAATGAGTATAACCGTTAAGCACACGCCATCCGCTATCCTTCATTGAGGATCCCTGTCTGAGATAACATGCTTTTGCAGGAGCATCCCTGCGAAAGACACGACCTACGACCTTTCACCTCCTGCGTTTTCGCTTCCTCTGCAGAATAGTCAGCGAGATATATTTTTTTTAATCATTATGATTGACAGTTGTCCGTGATTGCGCTATTAAGGGATTGTCATGAATAATTCTGTTGAACCCTTAATAAAAAATGATTCGGATTTGGGAAGGGTCTCCGATCCGAACAGGGGCTGGAGGTCTGTGGTATGAAGCGTGTTTTGATCGTGGACGATAGTATATCCGTAGCCCGGCAGCTTGAAAAAATGGTCTCAAGCACCGGGGAGTTCGAGGTGATCGGCCATGCCAAGAACGGCGCCGAAGCAATCAAAGTCAATCAGTCCGAAGACCCGGACCTGATTTGCATGGATATGAACATGCCGGTGATGGACGGTTTGACGGCACTGCGAAACATTGTGGCTATGGACCGCAATGTGAAGGTTGTCATGGTGACCTCTCTCGGCGGTGTCGGTGAAAAATTTACCGAAGCAATCAAGCTGGGTGCCAAGAACGTGATCTCCAAGCCGTTCGAGGCCGAGACCGTGCTGCAGACTCTGCGCGAGGCGTAGCCGGCGGTATTCGGGAACCTGTGAACAATATGATATCGAGCAGAAAAGGGATCATGCTATGGCAGTGAAATTCTTTGGACAGTTCCTGGTGGAAAAAGGCGTTGTCAGCCGGGAGAAGTTGCTGGAGGCGATCGAGCTGCAGGAGAAGAACAACCTCAAATTCGGTGAAATGGCCCTGCTCATGGGAGTGATCTGCGAAGCGGATGTCGAGCGCGTGCATGATGCGCAGCGCAGCGAAGACCTACGTTTCGGCGACATGGCGGTCAAGCTGGGGCTGATCTCTCCGAACCAGATGCAGCAGGTTCTTACCCGCCAGAAAAACAACCATCTTTATATCGGTGAGGCGCTGGTGAAAGTCGGGGCTCTGGACGAAGGGGAGATCCTGCGTTACCTGGCGGAGTTCAAGGAGGATCAGGCACCCTATACCGCCGAGCACGTCAATCTGCCGCAGGGCGTGTCCAATCCGCAGGTCTGGGAGATGGCCGCTGATATGACCTACAAGATGCTGACGCGCATCGCTCAGTTTGCCTTCCGCCCCGCTCCCAGCGTAGAAGCGGAAACTGTTAACGCCCGTCACCTGGCGGTGGCGATGGACTTCAGCGGTTCAGTGAAATGCCGCTACGTCCTGTCGGTCAGTGAAGGTGCCCAGCAGGCTATCGCCAGGGCGATCCTGAAAGAAGATGATGTCTCGGATGAGCCCAGGGAAGTGCTGGATGATACGGTGATGGAGTTTATCAACATCGTCTGCGGCAACATCGCCGCCAAGGGGGCTCAGCTTGGCCATACCATGGAAATCACCCCCCCCGTGGTTATTGCCGAAGGCGGGAGCGAGGTTGAAGTTCCCCCCTCTTATCGCGCGATACGCTTTCCGGTTTACATCTCTGACGGCGAAGAGGTGGAGTTTTCGTTCTGGGTGGGTTGATTCTCCCTCTCGATTATTGCCCATGACCGTTGTTGTTGCCTGCCGGGGCCGTGTTTATCGCGGCCCTTTTTATATGGGTGCCCGGCCTGAGCGTGCCCGCTATGTTTTATTCTTGGCGCGCTGTCTGATTCAAGTTAGAATTCCCCAGTCCATCAGAGGCCCGAGTTTCACAGGGCCACCAATCAAAGAATGACACGCGGCGGATCATCCGCATGCCGCGTGCATACGTCAGGGTAAAACAATTTGAATCAGTCCCGTTTCTTTGCTGTATCACCGCTTGGCACCGAGGATCTTCTGGGTGCGGAAATCGAGGAGGCCGGCGGCGTCGAGCTGCAGGCAACTCCTAATGGCATTCTGTTCGACGCCACTCTGGAGAGTGCCTACCGTCTGTGCCTCTGGTCACGCGTGGCAACCCGGGTTTATCTTCCGGTGGCCCGTTTCGAAGCGCTTGATGGAGACCAGCTCTACGCCCAGGCGCTGGAAGTGGAGTGGGAAGATCACCTGCCCGCTGGCGGCACCTTTGCGGTCAATGCCCATCTGCGCCGTTCTGCTTTAAATCATTCGCGTTTTGCCGCCCTGCGTGTCAAGGACGCCATTGTCGATCGGCTGTGTGAGCGCTGGGGACAGCGTCCCGACGTGCAGCCGCAACGCCCCGATCTGCAGGTCTCTCTCGATGTGGACAAGGATCAGGCGATGCTCAGCATCGACCTGGCGGGCGAGTCTCTGCACCGGCGCGGCTACCGCAGGGTGGGCGGAGCCGCCCCGCTGAAAGAAAATCTGGCTGCAGCCGTTTTGCTGCGTGCCGGATGGGCCGATGCGGCACGCAGGTCAGCCCCCTTGCTCGATCCGTTGTGCGGCGCCGGGACGCTGCTGATCGAAGGCGCTCTGATTGCAGCGGACGGAGCTCCCGGTTTGTGGCGCGACTATTACGGTTTTTGCGGCTGGCGCGGGCATCGCGAGGACCTGTGGCGGGCTGTGCAGGAAGACGCCCGGGAACGATTTGCCCAGGGGCTTGGCGGGCTGCCGGTGATCGCGGGCTGCGAGCGCGATCCCCATGTGGTGGAGTCGGCGAGGGAGAATCTGCGCGCCTGTGGTCTTGAAAACCATGTCCGTATCGATATCGGAGATTTCTCTACCTGGCTGCCGGAGATGGGACGAAGCATGAACGAGAGTGCTGCAGGCCTTGTCGTCACCAATCCTCCCTATGGAGAGCGGCTGGGCGACAAGGCGCAGCTTCAGGTGCTTTACAGCGTGCTGGGCGGTCAATGCCGGCAATCTTTCCCGGGCTGGCAGCTCAGTGTGTTTACTTCCAATCCTGAGCTTGCCTCCTTTCTTGGATTGCGCGCCTCGAGAACTCATTCTCTGCGAAATGGTCCGATCCAGGCCCGTCTTTATCACTATCACCTGGGCCCTGCACCTGCTGCGGATACAACCCCTCCTGCAAGCGGCGCTGAAGCAAAAAGCGATCACGACGATACCGCTTTGATGCTTGCCAACCGGCTGCGTAAGAATTTCAAGGCGGCGCAGCGCTGGGCCAAGCGGGAAGGGGTTTGCTGCTACCGGGTCTATGATGCCGATCTTCCCGAATATGCGGCAGCGATCGACTATTACGATGGACGGCTGCATATCCAGGAGTACAAGGCCCCTTCAAGCATTGATCCCGGCAAGGCAAGAAGGCGCCTTCAGGATCTGTTGCGGATCAGCTCCGAAGTTATCGAGGTTCCGCCGGACAGAGTTTTCCTCAAGCAGCGCAAACAGCAGAAGGGGGAGGCGCAGTACGGCCGGATGGGAGAAGGCGGCCATTTTTTCGAAGTCAGCGAGGGGCCGTGCCGCTTCCTGGTCAATCTCGGCGATTATCTGGACAGCGGTTTATTTCTCGACCATCGCCCGATTCGGCAGCGCATCATGGAGATGGCCGCAGGCAAGCGATTCCTCAACCTGTTCGCTTATACCGGGAGTGCCACGGTCTTTGCGGCTCGCGGCGGGGCGCAATCCAGTACCACTGTCGATGCTTCACGGACCTATCTTGACTGGGCGAAGGAAAACTTCAGGCTCAACGGGCTTGACCCGCGCCGCCACAAACTCGAACGCGCCGATGTGATGAGGTGGATCGATGCCGGCCGCGAGAAGTACGACCTCATCTTTCTTGATCCGCCGACATTCTCCAACTCAAAGACCCGCGGCCGTGATTTTGACGTTCAGCGAGATCATGCGGCATTGATCGAGTGGACCATGCGCCGCCTCGAGGCGGACGGAACGCTTGTTTTCTCAACCAACTTCCGAAAATTCCGGCTGGATGCCACTCTTTCCGAGCGATGGGAGGTGCAGGATGTCTCCGCACAGACGGTGCCGTGGGACTTCCGTCGCAGCCCGAAAATTCATCAGTGTTTCCTGCTGCGCCACCCTCGGGGGGATTAAAAAATGCGTTGCTGCCGAAAAAAAGCCTCGAGCCTCTTGACAACGCACGCCAAATATAATAAACCTCCACACTCATGCCGTCAGGGCTGAGCGTGGAGGGCAGGCAAGGCAATTTTATGCTTGCCTTTTGATTCGCTCTGGGGTATATATCCCTGCCCATGCTGGCGTAGCTCAACTGGTAGAGCAGCTGACTTGTAATCAGCAGGTTGCGGGTTCGATTCCTGTCGCCAGCTCCAGCGAGCGGTCGGGTGCGAGCCCATACAAATAAATACTGCAAGATACGGAATTTTTCTCTGGAGGGGTTCCCGAGTGGCCAAAGGGAGCAGACTGTAAATCTGCCGGCGTAGCCTTCGGAGGTTCGAATCCTCCCCCCTCCACCACTTAACGCATTCCGGAGGAAGGCCGAAGGGTGTCGCTTCAGGAGGCTGTTGCAGCCGTTTAAACTGAAAGCATCTTTCGGTGCGGATTCCAAAAAGCTTCTTTGAATCGTGTGAGGTTTTGGCGGGAGTAGCTCAGTTGGCTAGAGCATCAGCCTTCCAAGCTGAGGGTCGCGGGTTCGAGTCCCGTTTCCCGCTCCAGAATCTTTGAATTCTTCAGTTGCAGTTGAAATGAGCCCACATAGCTCAGACGGTAGAGCACTTCCTTGGTAAGGAAGAGGTCACCGGTTCAAGTCCGGTTGTGGGCTCCAGTTTTGTCTCGCTGGAGAATTTGCCGTTTCATGATCATGTCTTTTTTGGTCGCAGAACTTCCTTTGGGTCCCGTTGTCGCGGGACCGTGAGTCAATTTCAACAAACGTTCGCAAGCGCAACGGGAGGTTTAAGCAATGGCTAAAGCAAAATTCGAAAGAACAAAACCCCATGTCAATATCGGGACCATTGGTCACGTCGACCATGGGAAGACGACTCTGACCGCGGCGATCACCAAGGTTCTGTCCGAAGCCGGCGGTGCGGAATTCAAAGCATTTGACACAATCGACAATGCTCCCGAGGAGCGCGAGCGCGGCATCACCATCGCCACCGCTCACGTCGAGTACCAGACCGCAGCACGTCACTATGCTCATGTTGACTGCCCCGGCCATGCCGATTATGTCAAGAACATGATCACCGGTGCGGCGCAGATGGACGGTGCGATCTTGGTGGTCTCGGCCGCCGACGGCCCCATGCCTCAGACTCGCGAGCACATCCTGCTGGCCCGTCAGGTCGGCGTGCCCGCCATGGTGGTGTTCCTCAACAAAGTCGACATGGTCGACGACGAGGAGCTGCTCGAGCTGGTCGAGCTGGAGATCCGCGAGCTTCTGACCCAGTATGATTTCCCCGGGGATGACATTCCGATCATCAAGGGCTCGGCTCTGGCCGCTCTGGAAGGTCGCGACGAGGAGATCGGGAAGAAAGCCATCTTTGAGCTGATGGATGCCTGCGACAGCTACATCCCTGAGCCCGAGCGCGATATCGATCGTCCGTACCTGATGCCTGTCGAGGACGTGTTCTCCATCTCCGGTCGCGGCACCGTTGTAACCGGTCGTATCGAGCGCGGCATCGTCAAGGTCGGCGACGAAGTTGAAATTGTCGGGATGAAGGATACGGTCAAGACGGTTGTGACCGGTGTCGAGATGTTCCGCAAGCTGCTTGATCAGGGTCAGGCCGGCGACAACGTCGGGGTTCTGCTGCGCGGCACCAAGCGTGAAGATGTGGAGCGCGGTCAGGTCCTGGCCAAGCCCGGCAGCATCACGCCTCACACCCGCTTCAAGGCTGAAGCCTACATTCTGACCAAGGAAGAGGGTGGACGTCATACACCGTTCTTCAAGGGATATCGTCCCCAGTTCTATTTCCGCACCACGGACGTGACGGGTGTGGTTGAGTTGCCTGAAGGGACCGAGATGGTCATGCCGGGCGACAACATCGCGATGACGGTAAATCTGATCACCCCGATCGCCATGGACAAGGAACTGCGTTTCGCGATTCGTGAAGGCGGCCGCACCGTCGGTGCCGGCGTCGTCAGCGATATCATCGAGTAATCGGAGAAACCTTTATGAGCGGCCTCTTCGCCTTGCGGAGAGGCCGCTAAGGATAAGACAATGCGGGACATTGTGACTTTGGCTTGTACTGAATGCAAGCAGCGCAACTATACGACGACTAAGAACAAAAGGAATACGCCGGACAAGCTGGAATTCAGTAAGTACTGCCGGTTTTGTCGCAAGCATACTCCACATCGCGAAACCAAGTAGCAGCGGTCCAACGTTTGTCGCTCAAAGCCACAGGCTCGCTGTGGCTTTTTGTATGCAGGCCAGTAGCTCTAATGGCTAGAGCACCGGTCTCCAAAACCGGGTGTTGGGGGTTCGAATCCCTCCTGGCCTGCCAACTTTGAGAATAATCCTCTGTGAGGTTCCACGATAGTGTTTAAAAATGTATCTGAATTTCTGGCCCATGTGAAGTCCGAGTTGAAAAAGGTCACCTGGCCGACCCGCAAGGAGACCTACGCTTCGACTTCAGTAGTCATCCTCTTGGTGATTTTTATAGCCGTTTTTCTGGGTGCGGTCGACTGGATGCTGTCCAATGTCGTCAAGATGTTGCTCAGTTAGGCAGAACAAGGGGACGCTATGGGCATGAAATGGTACGGAGTTCATACCTATTCAGGGTATGAGAATAAGGTTAAGGCCAATCTCGAAGAGCGCATTCGGGCCCTTGGGTTCGAAGAGTCTTTTGGTGAGGTGCTGATTCCGTCTGAAACGGTGGTGGAATTGCGCAAGGGTGAGCGTAAGACCTCCCAGCGCAAATTTTTCCCCGGCTACATTCTGGTTCAGATGGAGTTGGACAACGAGACTTGGCATGTCGTCAAGGACACGCCCAAGGTGACAGGGTTTGTCGGCGGCAATAACAATCCCCCTGCAATCCCCGATGAAGAGGTAGCTAAGATCACCAGTCGGATGGAGGAGGGAGTCGAGAGGCCCAAGCCCAAGGTGGAGTTCGAGGTCGGCGAGACTGTTCGCGTTGTCGACGGTCCTTTCCTTAATTTCACCGGTGTTGTCGAGGATGTTAAGCCGGACAAAGGCAAGCTCAAGGTGATGGTGAGTATTTTCGGCAGGACGACCCCGGTCGAACTTGAATTTATCCAGGTTGAAAAAACCAGCTGATGATTGACGCTGGCTGCGCAATTTCAGGCGTTTAAGGAGAAACCGATGGCCAAAAAGGTTGTAGGTCAGATTAAATTGCAGATTCCTGCCGGTAAGGCTAACCCCTCACCGCCGGTTGGCCCCGCCCTCGGGCAGCATGGGGTCAACATCATGGAATTCTGTAAGGCGTTCAATGCTAAAACCCAGGATCTCGACGGGATGATTACACCAGTTGTGATCACCGTGTACGCGGATCGTTCGTTTACCTTTATCACCAAGACTCCTCCTGCGGCCGTACTTCTTATGAAGGCTGCCAAGCTGCCCAAGGGGTCTGGAGTTCCCAATAAGAACAAGGTGGGCAAGGTGACCAAAGACCAGGTGGTTGAGATCGCCAAGATCAAAATGCCTGACCTTAATTGTTTTGATCTTGATGCCGCTGTGCGCACCGTTGAAGGAACCGCGCGTAGCATGGGTATCGAAGTCGCCTGATCGACGGCGTAAGCGGGAGTTGAACAAAATGGCAATTGGAAAGAAGCAAAAGGAAGCTAAAGCCAAGGTCGATCGGACTCAGGTCTATTCATTGGAAGACGCCGTCGGTCTGGTCAAGGACTCGGCTTGGGCTAAATTCGATGAGACGGTCGATGTCGTGGTAAAGCTCGGAGTCGATCCTCGCAAGGCGGACCAGATGGTCCGTGGTGCCGTGGTTCTGCCGAACGGCCTTGGCAAGGACATAAGAGTTCTTGTCTTCGCTAAAGGGGAAAAGGCCCAGGAAGCCCAGGATGCCGGCGCAGACTTTGTTGGATCTGATGACCTGGTTGCCCGCATTCAGGAGGGTTGGTTTGATTTCGACACGGCCATCGCCACTCCGGATATGATGGGAACCGTCGGTAAGATCGGCCGCCTGCTCGGACCTCGTGGGTTGATGCCTAACCCCAAGGTCGGCACGGTGACCATGGATGTCGGTCGCGCCGTAAACGAGGCAAAGTCCGGCAAGGTCGAGTACCGGGTTGAAAAGGCCGGTATCATCCACGCGCCGGTCGGCAAAGTCTCCTTTGACGCGCAAAAGCTGCAAGAAAATATCGTGTCGCTGGTTGACGCTTTGATCAAAGCCAAGCCTTCAACCTCCAAGGGAACCTATTTGCGCAAGATCTGCCTATCCAGTACGATGGGGCCCGGCATCAACATTGATGTGCCGGCCATTCAGGCGCTGGTCAAGTAAGGTTTTTCCGTTCAGAGTGTTTCAGCTTCCCACTCACTCAGGGTCAAAGACAGCAGGGACGTATTTATGCGTTTAATCCCTGGATAGGGCTCCTGCCGAGGCTTGGAGAGGGTGTGACGAATACGGTTCGTCTCTCCCCGACCCTGCGGGAATGAAAGGCAATAGTGCCTTTCAAATTTTTAAAGAAAGGAGGAGAGACGTTGAACCGAACCAATAAGCAAGATCTGGTTGTCGAGCTCGCCGCAAAACTGGCTGATGCCAAGGCGGCTTTTCTCGCGGATTACCGCGGGATCAATGTTGAGAAGGTTAATCAGCTGCGAGCAGAGTTGCGTCAGACAGGTGCAGAGTACCGTGTTGTTAAAAACACCCTTCTGCGCCGTGCTGCCAAAGGGACCTCGCTCGAGTGTCTGGCGGACGACATGGTTGGGCCGACCGCGCTGGCGTTCGTCCTGGATGACCCTGTCGCGCCCGCCAAGGTTCTGAGTAAGTTTGCCAAGGCAAACGAAAAATTCGAACTTAAGGTCGGAGCTCTTGACGGCAAGAAGCTGACTGCTGACGACATCAAGGCACTCGCCGAGTTGCCCAGTCGCGAAGAGCTTCTCGCTAAAATGCTTGGCTCCATCAATGCACCGGTCAGCAACTTTGTCGGAGTGCTTGCCGCTGTGCCGCGCTCGCTGGTCCAGGTGCTTGGGGCGATTCAGGACAAGAAGGCGGCCTGAAAAAATTACTAAATCGATTACGGTACGTAAAAATTCGGAGGAAGATAGAAAATGGCTGATATCACGAAAGAGCAGGTTGTTGAGTTTATCGAGAACATGAGCGTTCTTGAACTGGCCGAACTGGTCAAAGAGCTGGAAGACAAATTCGGTGTTTCCGCGGCTGCTCCTGTAGCTGTGGCCGCCGCACCGGGCGCTGCCGCCGAAGCGGCTGAAGAGAAGGACGAGTTTGACGTCGTCCTGACCTCTGCCGGCGACAAGAAGATCAACGTGATCAAGGTGGTTCGTGCCATCACCGGCCTCGGCCTCAAGGAGGCCAAGGACCTGGTAGAGGGTGCACCTCAGCCGGTCAAGCAGGCAGTGGCCAAGGCTGAAGCCGAAGATCTCAAGAAGCAGCTTGAAGAAGCCGGTGCCGGCGTCGAGCTCAAGTAGCACCTCCCTTGCATAAGGCAGGACTAAGCCAAGGTCGCCGCGAGCGGCCTTGGCTATTCTACTTTCGCCACTCAAAGGAGAAAACATGGCTTATTCCATCGCGAATAACCAGCTTCTGAGGAAACATTTCACAGAGGTTCAGCGGATCATTGACATTCCTAACCTCATTGAGATTCAGAAAAATTCCTACAAGCGTTTCCTCCAGACGGAACTGCCTCCTTCGGCACGCCAGAATATCGGGCTTGAAGCCGTATTCCGCTCCGTCTTTCCGATTCGTGATTTCAGCGAGACCTGTTCGCTTGAGTATGTTTCCTACGGGCTCGGAACGCCCAAGTATGATGTTGAAGAATGCCATCAGCGAGGCATGACCTTCGCTGCGCCCATGAAGGTCAAGGTCCGCCTTGTGTCCTGGGATGTCGATAAGGAATCCGGCGTTCAGTCGATCCGTGACATCAAGGAGCAGGAGGTCTATTTCGGGGAAATTCCCCTGATGACCGAAAACGGCACGTTCATTATTAACGGGACTGAAAGAGTCATCGTCAGCCAGCTGCATCGCTCCCCCGGCGTGTTTTTCGACCATGACAAGGGTAAAACTCACGCCAGCGGCAAGATCCTCTACAGTGCGCGGGTTATCCCGTACCGGGGTTCCTGGCTTGATTTTGACTTTGACCATAAAGACATTATCTGGGTACGCATCGACCGTCGTCGCAAACTGCCGGCCACCGTGCTGCTTAAGGCTCTTGGCCACACAGCTGAAGAGCTGCTCAACTATTACTACGATGTCGAAGAAATTGTGCGTGATGAGAACGGCTATAAAAAACGCGTCAATCTTGAACTTCTCGCAGGGCAGCGCGCAGACCGTGATGTTGTTGATGCGGACGGTAATGTGCTGGTTCGGGAGAACCGTAAATTCACCCGCGCCGGCATTCGCAAAATTTCCGATGCCGGCCTTGAGTTTATTCCTCTCAGCGAAGAGAGCGTCATCGGTAAGATCGCCTCGACAGATATTGTCGATACCTCAACCGGTGAAGTCGTTGTCGAATGCAACGATGAACTGACGTCCGCGAAGCTTGAAGAGCTGCATGAGCGCGGCATCAGTCAATTTAAGGTTCTCTTTATCGATAATCTTTATGTCGGGTCTTATCTGCGGGAGACTCTGCTTGCCGACAAGATCGCGACGGCCGAAGATGCTATGATCGAAATCTTCCGGCGGTTGCGCCCCGGTGACCCACCGACCCTCAAGAGTGCGACGGCGCTGTTTGACAGCCTGTTTTTCAACCCTGAGCGCTACGATCTGTCGGTGGTCGGCCGCTTGAAGCTCAATTACAAGCTTGGCCTTGATACGCCTCTTGAACATACGACGCTGACCAAAGAAGATATTCTCGAGGTAGTTCGCTATCTGATCGATCTGCGCAACGGCAAGGGAGCGATCGATGATATCGACCATCTCGGCAATCGCCGGGTCCGTACAGTGGGCGAACTGCTCGAGAACCAGTATCGCATCGGGCTGGTCCGCATGGAGCGCGCGATCAAGGAACGCATGAGCCTGCAGGATGTCGACAGCCTCATGCCGCATGATCTTGTGAATTCCAAGCCGGTTTCGGCTGTCGTCAAGGAATTCTTCGGATCCTCGCAGCTCTCGCAGTTCATGGACCAGACAAACCCGCTGTCCGAGATTACTCATAAGCGACGGTTGTCTGCGCTGGGTCCCGGCGGCTTGACGCGTGAGCGCGCCGGTTTTGAAGTCCGAGACGTGCATCCGACCCATTACGGTCGTGTTTGCCCGATTGAGACCCCTGAGGGTCCCAACATCGGCCTGATTGCCTCTCTTTCGACTTATGCGCGTATCAATGAGTATGGTTTTGTGGAAACGCCCTACCGTATTGTCAAGGATGGGCAGGTCACTCACGAGATCCGCTACTTCAGTGCGTTGGAGGAGGAAGGTCACGCCATCGCTCAGGCCAATGCGCCGCTCGATGAAAATGACCGTTTTGTCAACGAGTTGGTGACTGCGCGGAAGAATGGCGAATTTGTCATGACTAACCGCGAAGAGATCGAGCTGATGGACGTTTCGCCCAAGCAGCTGGTTTCGGTCGCCGCATCGCTTATTCCGTTTCTGGAAAATGACGACGCCAACCGTGCTTTGATGGGCTCCAACATGCAGCGCCAGGCGGTGCCGCTGCTGCGTGCCGATGCCCCGCTTGTCGGCACCGGGATGGAGCGCATCGTGGCGCATGACTCCGGCGCCGCCGTTGTCGCCCGCCACAACGGTGTGGTGGAAAGTGTCGATGCCGCGCGCATCGTTATCAAGATCGACGAGGACGAGGTCGATGAAAGCGGTACCGGCGTCGATATCTACAACCTGATCAAGTTTGTCCGTTCCAACCAGAATACCTGCCTGAACCAGAAGCCGATCGTCAAAGTCGGCGACCGGGTCAAGCGGGGGGATATTATCGGTGACGGTCCGTCCACCGAGTGGGGTGAGCTGGCCCTGGGGCAGAACGTGCTTGTCGCTTTCATGCCGTGGGAAGGGTATAATTTCGAGGACTCGATCCTGATTTCCGAAAAACTGGTCAAGGAAGACCGCTACACTTCGGTGCATATCGAGGAGTTCGAGTGCGTTGCCCGTGACACCAAGCTCGGCAAGGAAGAGATTACCAACGATATCCCCAACCTGGGCGAAGATGCCCTGGCCAATCTCGACGAGAGCGGGATTATTCGTATCGGGGCTGAAGTTGGTCCCGGCGATATCATGGTCGGGAAAATCACTCCCAAGGGTGAAACGCAGTTGTCTCCTGAAGAGAAGCTGCTGCGTGCCATCTTCGGAGAAAAAGCCGGCGATGTACGTGACACCTCGCTGCGGGTTCCCCCGGGGGTTGAGGGTGTGGTGATCGGCGCCCGCGTTTTCTCCCGCAAAGGGGCGGACAAGGACAGCCGCACCGAAGTTATCGAACGCAGTGAAATCGAAAAGCTGCTCAAGGATCAGGAAGATGAGATTCGGATCATCCGCAATTCTTCTCGCGGCAAACTCAAGTCACTCCTGATCGGGCATACATCGGCGGTTACGGTCACCGACGACAAGGGCAATGTACTGCTGGGTAAAGGGGTTAAAATCACTGAAGATGCCCTGACCCGCATCCCAGTGTCGCGCTGGAGCGAGATCTCTCTTGCACAGGCCGATGAGGCCGAAGAGAAGCTGGCCGAGATCCTGCGGCGACTGCGTGAGCGTGAAGACCTCATCCGTGGGGTGTTTGCCGATAAGATCGAAAAAATCAAGCGCGGAGATGACCTTCCGCCCGGCGTCATCAAGATGGTAAAGGTTTACGTCGCCATCAAGCGCAAATTGCAGGTCGGCGACAAAATGGCCGGTCGCCATGGTAACAAGGGTGTTCTCTCCCGGGTTCTTCCCGAGGAGGACATGCCCTACATGGCCGATGGTACGCCGGTTGAAATCGTGCTCAATCCGCTGGGTGTCCCCTCGCGTATGAACGTCGGCCAGATTCTCGAGACGCATCTGGGGCTTGCAGCACGCACCCTGGGTGTGCAGATCGAGAAGGCGATCGCTGATGGACTCGCCACCACACCGATGAAGGAAAAGCTTAAAGCCGCTTACAATGATGAGGACACAAGCGTTTTTATCGATTCCCTCAACGACGATGAAGTCGTCTCCCTCGCGCGGCGCCTGTCCAAGGGTGTGCCGATGGCTTCGCCGGTTTTTGAAGGTGTTCCCGAGGACAAGATCAAGTCCGAACTTGAGCGATGCAACCTGCCGAAGTCCGGCCAGGTGATTCTCCATGACGGCAAGACAGGTGAAGCTTTCAAGGAGAAAGTCACCGTCGGCATCATGTATATGCTTAAGCTTCATCACCTGGTTGATGACAAGATCCATGCTCGTTCCATCGGTCCGTACAGCCTCGTAACCCAGCAGCCACTCGGGGGCAAGGCCCAGTTCGGCGGACAGCGACTCGGCGAGATGGAAGTCTGGGCGATGGAGGCTTACGGTGCGGCGCATGCCCTTCAGGAGTTCCTCACGGTCAAATCCGATGACGTGGCCGGACGCACTCGGATTTACGAATCCATTGTGAAGGGCAAGCACACTCTGGAGGCCGGACTGCCCGAGTCCTTCAACGTTCTGATCAAGGAACTGCAGTCTCTCTGCCTTGATGTTGAACTGCTTGAAGAGGACGAGGAGTAGCGTTATCGTATCGTGCTTTGCCGGCCAGGGCGACTTGGTTCCCCTGGCCGGCATCGCGAATGCGGTCGCAACCAACCATCACCATCCCGATAGGAGGATGCGCTTTGGAAGATATTTTCAGCCTCTCTGAACGTCCGAAGGATCCGTTGAGTTTCAACGCTATCCGGCTCAGTATTTCTTCCCCGGAGAAGATTCGCGAACGTTCTTTCGGTGAAGTTAAGAAACCCGAGACCATCAATTACCGGACTTTCAAGCCCGAACGTGACGGTCTTTTCTGCGCCAAAATTTTTGGACCTACCAAGGACTACGAATGTAATTGCGGCAAATACAAGCGCATGAAGCATCGTGGTATCGTTTGCGAAAAGTGCGGCGTGGAGGTGATCCCCAGCAAGGTTCGGCGTGAGCGTCTCGGGCATATTGATCTGGCCTGCCCGGTTGCCCATATCTGGTTCCTCAAGTCACTGCCTTCCAGAATCGGTACGCTGCTGGACATGACATTGAAGGAACTGGAGAAAGTTCTCTACTTCGAGGCCTATGTCGTTCTTGACGGTGGCGATACCGATCTGCAGCAGGGTCAGTTGTTAACCGAGGACAAGTATCGTGAGGCCATGGAGGAATTTGCCGGTCAATTCTCTGCCGGCATGGGAGCCGAGTCGATCCGCGAACTGCTCATGCAGCTCGAACTTGAAGAGTTGGGCGTTTCCCTGCGTCAGGAGATGAAAGATGCGGCCAGCGAGGCCAAGCGCAAGAAAGTCGCCAAGCGCCTCAAGGTCGTGGAGGCTTTTCGTGCCAGCGGGAATCGCCCCGAGTGGATGATTCTGGAGACTATCCCGGTGCTGCCTCCCGAGCTGCGCCCGCTCGTTCCTCTTGACGGAGGACGTTTTGCGACTTCCGACCTCAACGACCTCTATCGAAGAGTCATCAATCGTAACAACCGTCTTAAGCGGTTGATCGAACTGCGCGCACCCGAAGTCATCATCCGCAATGAAAAGCGGATGCTGCAGGAGTCGGTTGACGCCCTGTTCGACAACGGTCGCCGCGGCAGGGCGATCACCGGACCCAACAAGCGTCCGTTGAAGTCCCTGTCCGACATGCTCAAGGGTAAGGGTGGACGTTTTCGCCAGAACCTGCTCGGCAAGCGCGTCGATTATTCAGGCCGTTCCGTTATCGTTGTCGGCCCTGAACTCAAGATGCACCAGTGCGGTCTTCCCAAGAAGATGGCGCTCGAACTGTTCAAGCCTTTTATCTACAACAAGCTTGAAGAAAAAGGGTTCTGCACGACCATCAAGAGCGCCAAGAAACTGGTCGAGAAGGAAAAACCCGAGGTCTGGGACGTGCTTGACGAGGTGATCAAAGAGCACCCCGTTATGCTTAACCGCGCACCCACACTGCACCGTCTTGGTATCCAGGCCTTTGAGCCCGTGCTGATCGAGGGCAAGGCGATCCAACTCCACCCGCTGGTCTGTACCGCATTCAATGCCGACTTCGACGGCGACCAGATGGCGGTCCATCTGCCCCTCTCTATCGAAAGTCAGCTTGAGGCCCGCGTGTTGATGATGTCGACCAATAACATCCTCTCGCCTGCCAACGGTAAGCCGATTATTGTACCATCTCAGGATATGGTGCTCGGTCTGTATTATATGACCCGGGAGCGAGTTTTCGCCCAGGGCGAGGGGAAGCTGTTCGCTGATCCCGAAGAGGTGCGCGTGGCCTATGACGCCGGCGCCGTGGATCTTCAGGCGCGCATCAAGGTTCGCATTTCGCCCGCTGTCGGTGAAGCCCCGCAACTGACCGAGACCACCGTCGGGCGCATCCTGCTGCGTGAAGTTGTTCCTGAGGGGATTGCCTTCGAGCATATCAATCGCGTCCTCGGCAAAAAGCAGGTCGGTGAGCTGATAGATGTCTGCTTCCGTGCCTGCGGCAACAAGGATACGGTTATTCTTGCCGACCGCCTCAAGGAGACCGGTTACAAGTTTTCCACCATGGCCGGCATCTCGATCTGTCTCGACGACATGCATATCCCTTCCTCCAAAGAGGAACGAATCAATAAAGCGGTTGAGGAGGTCAAGGAGATTCAGCAACAGTACACCGAAGGCCTGATTACCGATGGCGAGCGCTACAACAAGGTTATCGACATCTGGGCCAAGTGTGCTGAGGAGATCGGGCAGACCATGCTCGACAACCTGTCGGTTGATGTTCTGACGTCTGAATCCGGTGAAACGGTTAAAGCTCCCTCTTTCAATGCCATTCATATGATGGCCGACTCGGGAGCCCGCGGCAGCGCCCAGCAGATTCGCCAGCTGGCCGGCATGCGCGGCCTGATGGCCAAGCCGTCCGGTGAGATCATCGAAACTCCGATCACGGCCAATTTCCGTGAGGGCCTGACGGTGCTCCAGTACTTCATCTCTACCCATGGTGCTCGTAAGGGTCTTGCGGATACGGCGCTCAAGACCGCTAACTCCGGTTATCTGACGCGTCGTCTTGTCGATGTGGCGCAGGATGCTATTATCACTGAAGACGACTGCGGGACTCTTGACGGGATAACTATAGCGTCACTGACCGAAGGTGGCGAGGTGATCGAGCCTCTGGGTGATCGTATCCTTGGGCGCGTTGCTCTTGAAGACGTTCTTGATCCGATGACCGGCGACGTCCTGGTGGAAGCCAACAGCGAGATTGACGAAGCGCTGGTGGACAAGATCGCCGACGCGGGGATCGAGAGAATCAAGATCCGCTCCGTTCTCACCTGCCAGAGCAGGCGGGGGGTTTGCGCCCTGTGCTATGGGCGCGATCTGGCGCATGGCCACATGGTTAACCTCGGCGAAGCGATCGGCGTTATCGCCGCTCAGTCCATCGGGGAGCCCGGTACCCAGCTGACCATGCGGACCTTCCACGTCGGTGGTACGGCATCCCGGCGTGCTGAGCAGACCACCCTTGAGGCACGCTTTGAAGGAAGTCTCAAGTACATCCGTCTCAATACGGTCGAAGATGAATTCGGCCACCACGTCGTTATGAACCGCAATGGCGAGTTGGCGGTTGTGGACGAGTCTGGACGTGAACGTGAACGTTATGGCGTCGTTTACGGCGCCAAGATCCCCATTGCAGACGGAGGCGAAGTCAAGCCTGGTGCTCTGCTGGCAGAATGGGACCCCTACACCATTCCGATCCTTACCGAAGTTGCAGGTCGCGTGCGTTTCGGCGACATGATCGAGGGGATTACCATGGAGGAGCAGCTCGATGAGGTCACCGGCCTTTCGCGCAAGGTGATTATCGAGTCAAAGGATCCCGACAAGCGGCCGCGCATTACGCTCAAGGACGAGGACGGTAAAACCGTCAAGATGCCCAACGGCGCAGCGGCTCGTTACATGCTGCCGGTCGGAGCGAATATTGTTGTTTCCGATGATTGCTTAGTCAAGGCAGGTGCTGTTCTTGCCAAGATGCCCCGCGAAACCACCAAGACCAAGGATATTACCGGCGGTCTGCCGCGGGTTGCCGAACTCTTCGAGGCCCGCAAGCCCAAAGAGTACGCGATTATTTCCGAGATCGACGGCCAGGTTTCATTCGGCAAGGACTCCAAGGGCAAGCGCAAGGTCATTGTCACGCCGGAGTTCGGTGAACCGAAAGAGTACTTGATTCCCAAAGGTAAACACATCAGCGTGCATGAGGGCGATCATGTTCGCGCCGGCGAATTGCTGATGGACGGCTCGAGCAATCCCCACGACATCTTGAAGGTGTTGGGCGAGAAAGAGCTTGCCAAGTATCTTGTTGACGAGGTGCAGGAGGTTTACCGCCTGCAGGGGGTCAAGATCAACGACAAGCATATCGAGACCATCGTACGGCAGATGTTGCGGCGTGTCCGCATCAAAGAAGTCGGCGACACCCGCTTCCTGCTCGATGACCAGGTTGACCGGTACGAGTTTGAAGACGAAAACAACAAGGCCTTGGCTGAAGGGAGGGCGCCGGCTGTTGGTGAACCGCTCATGCTCGGCATTACCAAGGCATCGCTGTCGACCGAATCTTTCATCTCCGCTGCTTCGTTCCAGGAGACCACCAAGGTTCTGACCCAGGCGGCTATCGAGGGTAAGATCGACTTCCTGCGCGGCCTGAAGGAGAACGTCATTATGGGGCGCCTGATCCCTGCCGGAACAGGGGTCGCCAAGTACCGTTCAGTCAAGCTCCTGATAGAGGAACCGGAAGAAGTCGAAGAGGTTTTCGAATTGGACGATGTCGGGGAGGAGGAACCCCTCGGCGAATAATGTAACATCGGGATAACGTTGACAAAAACGGCCCTCGGTGGAGGGCCGTTTTTGTCCCTGAAAATAAAAGTTAGGCCCGAAGAAAAAGCCCTTGACAAAGGTGGGGGCGATTGATAATGTTAGCGGGTTTTTCCCCGGCAAAACCCGCTGAATCCCTTTAGGAATAAACGCTTAGAAGATTTTTTGGAGATTGTTCGATGCCAACGATTAATCAGTTGATCCGCAACGGCCGCCTGAAGAAGGAAAAGAAATCCACGGCGCCTGCGTTGAAAAACAATCCGCAGAAGCGCGGGGTCTGTACGCGCGTCTATACCACGACTCCGAAGAAGCCTAACTCGGCCTTGCGCAAGGTCGCGCGTGTGCGTCTGACAAACGGCATTGTTGTGACCTCCTATATTCCCGGCGTAGGGCATAACCTTCAGGAGCACTCCGTGGTCCTGATTCGTGGCGGTCGTGTCAAGGACCTTCCCGGTGTTCGTTATCACATTGTGCGCGGCGCTCTGGATTTGGCCGGGGTCAAGGATCGCAAGCAGGGTCGTTCCAAGTACGGCGCCAAGCGTCCGAAGTAAATTCTGGATTGAGGAAACGTTATGCCGAGAAGAAGAGAAGTTGGAAAGCGGGAGATTCTCCCGGATCCCAAGTTCGGGGATCTGCTGGTTGCCAAGTTTATCAATGCCGTGATGCTCGACGGAAAGAAGAGCGTCGCTGAGTCTATTGTTTATGGTGCGTTGGAGTTGGCTGCCGAGCGCAGCGGTGAGGAGCCGATCGAGATCTTCCGCAAGGCGGTAGAAAACGTGCGTCCCGTGCTCGAGGTCAAATCCCGTCGTGTCGGCGGTGCGACTTACCAGGTCCCGGTCGAGGTTCGATCCGACCGTCGCAATGCGCTTGCATTGCGCTGGGTCAAGACCTATGCGGCTGCTCGTGGTGAGAAGACCATGCGCGAGCGTCTGGCTGGCGAATTGCTCGATGCCATGAATGGCCGCGGGGCGTCGGTCAAGAAGCGTGAGGACACGCATCGCATGGCCGAAGCCAACAAGGCTTTTGCCCATTATCGCTGGTAGTTTCGCGCACTGTATTTTTAGTAATTGTGGGAAGGATGTTCGACTGTGGCACGTAAGGTACCCCTTCAGAAAACCCGAAATATCGGGATAATGGCGCATATTGATGCCGGCAAGACAACCACCACTGAGCGTATCCTGTTTTATACGGGTGTGTCTCATAAGCTTGGTGAGGTTCATGACGGCGCTGCAACCATGGACTGGATGGCGCAGGAGCAGGAGCGCGGTATTACGATTACCTCCGCTGCGACAACCTGTTTCTGGAAAGACCATCGCGTCAATATCATCGATACGCCTGGGCACGTAGATTTTACCATTGAGGTTGAGCGTTCTCTGCGCGTTCTTGATGGGGCTGTGGCTGTGTTTTGCTCGGTCGGCGGTGTTGAGCCCCAGTCTGAAACCGTCTGGCGTCAGGCTGACAAGTACCGCGTGCCTCGTATGGCATTCGTCAACAAAATGGACCGCGTCGGTGCCGACTTCGGGCGAGGGCTGCAGATGATGATCGATCGTCTTGGGGCCAATCCTCTGCCTCTGCAGTTGCCTATCGGCAAAGAAGATGGCTTCCGGGGTCTTGTTGACCTGGTGGAGATGCGTGCCATTGTGTGGGATGACGAGTCGTTGGGAGCCAAGTTTGAGGTCATCGACATTCCTGCTGAAATGGAAGACGAGGCCCGGGAGGCCCGCGAAAAGCTGCTTGAAGAGATTTCTTCCCACGATGATGTGTTGATGGAGAAGTATCTTGGCGGCGAAGAGCTTGCTGTTGACGAGATCAAGCGCGGTATCCGTAAGGGCACTCTTGATCTGGCATTTGTTCCGGTTCTCTGCGGGAGCGCTTTTAAAAACAAGGGCGTCCAGACGCTTCTCGACGCCGTTGTAGACTATATGCCTTCGCCTGTTGATGTGCCCCCCATCAAGGGAATTGATCCCGACAGTGGTGAGGAGATCACGCGGCCGGCAGATGACAGCGGTCCTTTCGCGGCATTGGCTTTCAAGATTATGACCGACCCTTTTGTCGGACAACTGACCTTCTTCCGTGTTTATTCGGGGATCGCGGAATCCGGCGCCAGTGTTATGAATACGACCAAGCTTAAAAAAGAGCGCTTTGGTCGTCTGCTGAAAATGCACGCCAACAAGCGAGAAGAGATCAAGGAAGTCTATTCCGGGGATATTGCTGCTGCTGTCGGTCTTAAGTTTACCTCGACCGGCGACACCCTGTGTGATGATAAGTCACCATGTCTTCTTGAGGCGATGGAGTTTCCTGAGCCGGTCATCAGTATTGCGGTTGAGCCGAAGACTAAGAGCGACCAGGAGAAGATGAGCGTCGCGCTTGGCAAGCTGACTCAGGAGGACCCCTCGCTTCGGGTGCATACTGACGAAGAGACGGGACAGACCATCATCTCCGGCATGGGCGAGTTGCATCTCGATATTGTTATCGATCGCATGTTGCGCGAGTTCAAGGTTGCGGCAAATGTCGGCGCACCCCAGGTTGCCTATCGCGAAACGATCACCAAGCCTGTCGAGGTTGAAGGTAAGTTCGTGCGCCAGTCCGGCGGCCGCGGGCAATATGGCCATTGCTGGCTGAAGATCGAGCCGCTTGAGCCCGGGTCAGGATTCGAGTTTGTCGATCAGATCAAGGGTGGTGTTATTCCTCGTGAATACATCCCTGCAGTTGGGAAGGGTGCCGAAGAGGCCGCACAGAATGGCGTCATTGCCGGGTTCCCCATGGTCGACGTAAAAGTGGTTGTTTTTGACGGTTCTTATCACGATGTCGACTCTTCGGAGATGGCGTTCAAGATTGCCGGTTCGATGGGCTTTAAGGAAGGTGTTGCCAAGGCATCGCCTGTTTTGCTCGAGCCTGTCATGGCAGTCGAGGTTGTTGTCCCTGAGGAATATATGGGGGACGTAATGGGTGATCTGAACAGCCGTCGCGGTCGTGTCATGGGTATGGATACTCGTGGCGGAGCGCAGGTTATTTCGGCCCAGGTCCCTCTGGCGAACATGTTTGGCTATGCAACCGATCTGCGCAGTGCCACACAGGGGCGTGCGACTTACACAATGGTTTTCGATCATTACGAGCAAGTGCCCAAAGCGATTGCCGACGAAGTCATCGCTAAAACAAAGGGCTGATTTAAGGAGGGTTCTTCCCATGGCTAAAGCAAAATTCGAAAGAACAAAACCCCATGTCAATATCGGGACCATTGGTCACGTCGACCATGGGAAGACGACTCTGACCGCGGCGATCACCAAGGTTCTGTCCGAAGCCGGCGGTGCGGAATTCAAAGCATTTGACACAATCGACAATGCTCCCGAGGAGCGCGAGCGCGGCATCACCATCGCCACCGCTCACGTCGAGTACCAGACCGCAGCACGTCACTATGCTCATGTTGACTGCCCCGGCCATGCCGATTATGTCAAGAACATGATCACCGGTGCGGCGCAGATGGACGGTGCGATCTTGGTGGTCTCGGCCGCCGACGGCCCCATGCCTCAGACTCGCGAGCACATCCTGCTGGCCCGTCAGGTCGGCGTGCCCGCCATGGTGGTGTTCCTCAACAAAGTCGACATGGTCGACGACGAGGAGCTGCTCGAGCTGGTCGAGCTGGAGATCCGCGAGCTTCTGACCCAGTATGATTTCCCCGGGGATGACATTCCGATCATCAAGGGCTCGGCTCTGGCCGCTCTGGAAGGTCGCGACGAGGAGATCGGGAAGAAAGCCATCTTTGAGCTGATGGATGCCTGCGACAGCTACATCCCTGAGCCCGAGCGCGATATCGATCGTCCGTACCTGATGCCTGTCGAGGACGTGTTCTCCATCTCCGGTCGCGGCACCGTTGTAACCGGTCGTATCGAGCGCGGCATCGTCAAGGTCGGCGACGAAGTTGAAATTGTCGGGATGAAGGATACGGTCAAGACGGTTGTGACCGGTGTCGAGATGTTCCGCAAGCTGCTTGATCAGGGTCAGGCCGGCGACAACGTCGGGGTTCTGCTGCGCGGCACCAAGCGTGAAGATGTGGAGCGCGGTCAGGTCCTGGCCAAGCCCGGCAGCATCACGCCTCACACCCGCTTCAAGGCTGAAGCCTACATTCTGACCAAGGAAGAGGGTGGACGTCATACACCGTTCTTCAAGGGATATCGTCCCCAGTTCTATTTCCGCACCACGGACGTGACGGGTGTGGTTGAGTTGCCTGAAGGGACCGAGATGGTCATGCCGGGCGACAACATCGCGATGACGGTGAATCTGATCACCCCGATCGCCATGGACAAGGAACTGCGTTTCGCGATTCGTGAAGGCGGCCGCACCGTCGGTGCCGGCGTCGTCAGCGACATTATCGAGTAAATAGAGGAAGTTCTCATGCCCAGCCAGAAAATCAGGATTCGTTTGAAGGCCTACGATCATAAGCTGCTTGATCAGTCCGTTACTGAAATTGTCGATACGGCCAAGCGTACCGGTGCTCGCATTGCCGGACCGGTGCCTCTTCCGACAGTTATTAACAAGTACTGCGTTCTGCGTGGTCCGCACGTCGACAAAAAAAGTCGTGAGCAGTTCGAAATCCGCACCCACAAGCGGTTGCTGGATATCCTTGAGCCCACGCAGCAGACGGTTGACGCGCTGATGAAGCTTGATTTGTCGGCCGGTGTCGATGTGGAAATCAAGCTCTAAAAAACTTGCTCCGGATAGGGTTACGAATATGAGTAAGGAAATTCTTGGAAAAAAACTGGGGATGACCCAGATTTTCTCGGTCGACGGACGACGCATCCCCGTTACGGTGGTGGAAGCCGGCCCCTGTGTGGTGGTCCAGAAAAAAACCGTCCAGACCGATGGTTATAACGCCGTTCAGGTTGGTTTTATTCCTAAGCGGGCCGAGAGGGTGAACAAGCCTGAGATGGGGCACTTCAAAAGGGCTGGACAGGGCGCCTTTTACCATCTCAAGGAGTTTCGTCTTGGAGATTCTGATGGAGATCAGGTCAATCCCGGTGACTCCATCACCTGTGAAATCTTTGCTCCTGGTGAGATCGTCGATGTGCGCGGCGTG
Source organism: Geoalkalibacter subterraneus (assembly GCF_000827125.1). NCBI lineage: Bacteria > Pseudomonadati > Thermodesulfobacteriota > Desulfuromonadia > Desulfuromonadales > Geoalkalibacteraceae > Geoalkalibacter > Geoalkalibacter subterraneus. The sequence continues at coordinate 2,701,314 of NZ_CP010311.1, read as the reverse complement.
AGCAAGGGCAAGGGCTTTCAGGGTGTCATCAAGCGCTGGAATTTCTCCGGCGGCCGGGCTTCGCATGGTTCGATGTTTCACCGTGCTCCTGGTGCCATTGGTTGCAGTGCCTGGCCTTCCCGCGTCTTTAAAGGGAAAAAGATGGCAGGTCAGATGGGCAACAAGCAGGTGACCACCCAGAATCTTCAGATTGTTGAAGTTCGCCCTGAGCAGAACCTGCTACTGATCAAGGGTGCCATTCCTGGTCCTAAAAACGGCGTGGTGGCGATCCGCAAGGGCGTCAAAGCCAAACAAAACGGTTAAAGGGGATTGGGAGAGAAGTCATGGCAACTGTACCTGTTTATAATATTGAAAAAAATAAAGTTTCGGACATTGAACTGTCCGACGACATCTTTAATACCGAAGTCAAAGAGTATCTGATTCACGAGATGGTTCGCTACCAGCGTGCCGCCCGTCGTCAGGGTACTGCGAAGACCAAGGGCCGCAGCGAAGTTCGGGGCGGGGGCAAGAAGCCTTATCGCCAGAAGGGAACCGGCAACGCGCGTCAGGGCTGTATCCGTGCACCTCATTATGTGGGCGGCGGGACAGCCTTCGGTCCGACGCCTCGCGACTATCGTTTCAAACTTAACCGCAAGGTCAAGAAGGCCGCTGTGTGCAGCGCTCTTTCAGCACGTTTCAAAGAGAGCCGCATGACGATTCTCGACCAGATCAACCTTGATAAGATCAGCACCAAGGGTTTTGCCGAGGTCCTTAAGCGGTTTGAGTTGGAAAACGCCCTGATTCTCATCGATGAGGCGAACCCTGCGGTCGAACTGTCCGCTCGTAATATCCCCTCGGTTAAGGTTCTGCGCGCCGAGGGTGTGAACGTCTATGACCTGATGAAATATCACAGCCTGGTTCTCACTCAGGGTGCGGTTTCCCAATTGGAAGGAGCGTTGGAAAAATGAAACCTCTGCATCAGATTATCGGCAAGCCGCTGATTACCGAAAAGACCAGCCTTCAGAAAGAGATGGGGCAGGTCGTCGCATTCGAAGTCGCGCGCAATGCCAACAAGATCGAGATCAAGCAGGCCGTGGAACAGGCATTCGACGTCAAGGTCAAAAAGGTTAATACCGCTTTGATGGCCGGCAAAGTCAAGCGCCGCGGTCTTGTCATCGGTAAACGGCCCAACTGGAAAAAGGCGTATGTGACCCTTGAAGAGGGCAGCAATATCGACTTTTTCGGTGTCTAATCGGATATCAGCTCAGCTTACGGAGTCGCAATAATGGGAATCAAGAAGTTCAAGCCGACCTCACCCGGGCGGCGCCACATGAGTTCATCTTCTTTCGAGGAGGTGACCAAGGGTACTCCCGAGAAGTCTCTTCTGGCACCTTTAAAAAAGTCCGGCGGCCGCAATTCCTATGGTCGCATCACCAAGCGCCACACTGGAGGCGGACATAAGCGCAAATATCGTATTGTCGATTTCAAGCGCGATAAAATGGAAGTGCCGGCCAAGGTTGCTGCAATCGAATATGATCCCAATCGCTCAGCACGTATTGCGCTCTTGCAGTATATGGACGGCGAGAAGCGCTACATCCTCGCGCCGGTCGGGCTCAATGTCGGTGACCAGGTGATTGCCAGTGACAGCGCCGATATCAAGCCCGGCAATGCCATGACCATCCGCTCCATTCCATTGGGAACCTGGGTTCACAATGTTGAGCTCAAGGTCGGCAAAGGTGGGCAGCTTGCTCGCAGTGCCGGCACCTATGCCATGATTGCCGCTAAAGAGGGTAAGTATGCTCAATTGCGCATGCCCTCCGGCGAAGTGCGGCTGGTGATGCAGGATTGCCGCGCTACCATTGGCCAGGTCGGGAATGCGGATCATGAAAACGTAAAAATCGGTAAGGCTGGACGTAATCGCTGGCTTGGTAAGCGGCCTCAGTCCCGCGGTGTTGCCATGAACCCGGTAGACCACCCCCACGGTGGTGGTGAGGGTAAAAGTTCCGGTGGTCGTCATCCCGTTACCCCCTGGGGCGTTCCGACCAAGGGCTACAAAACCCGCGTGAACAAGCGTACCGATCGATTCATCATTCGCAAACGGAAGTAATTCCACCTGATTTAATAGGAGTTGGAAGTGGCTAGATCAATTAAAAAAGGGCCCTATATTCAGGACAGCCTTCTGCGCAAGGTCGACATTGAAGGTGGTACTACCCGTAAGGCGGTCATTAAGACCTGGTCCCGTCGGTCCACCATCATCCCTGAATTCGTTGGGCACACCTTCGCGGTGCATAACGGCAAAAAGTTCATTCCGGTATTCATTACCGAGAATATGGTCGGGCACAAGCTCGGCGAGTTCGCCCCTACTCGGACCTATTATGGACATGGTGCCGACAAAAAGGGCAAGGGCAAGAGAAAATAGGACATTCCGATAGGAGTCTAGATCCATGGAATCCAGTGCAAAATTGAGATACGCGCGACTTTCGGCGCAAAAGGCCCGCCTTGTTGTGGACCTGGTGCGTGGACGCAACGTCCAGGACGCGTTGACCGTGTTGAAATACAGTCCGCAGAAAGCTGCCGGGATTGTCTCCAAGCTCGTGGCCTCCGCAGTAGCCAATGCCGAGCAAAAAGGCGTCTCCGATGTGGATCGGCTCTATGTGAAGCAGATCTTCGTCAATCAGGGTCCGGCGCTGAAGCGTTTTATCCCGCGTGCCATGGGGCGCGCCAGTCGTATTCGTAAGCCGACCAGCCACATTACCGTGGTTCTCGGTCTGAAATAGTCCGTTAGAGGAGGTGACAGCTTGGGACAGAAAGTTCATCCTGTTGGGTTTCGTCTGGGTGTAATCCGGACATGGGATTCCCGTTGGTATGCCGAGGAGAATTATGCCGATCTCGTGCATGAAGATATAAAATTGCGTGACTATTTGAAGAAACGCCTTTACCATGCCGGGATTTCTAAGATAGAAATGGAGCGCGCCGCGAACAAAGCAAAAATTAACATTTATGCTGCGCGTCCTGGCATCATCATCGGCAAAAAGGGGTCCGAGGTCGAGGCGCTCAAAAAAGAGCTGGCCAAACTGACCGACAAGGAAATCTTTATCAATATCCAGGAAGTCCGCAAGCCTGAAATTGATGCCCAGCTTGTTGCCGAAAACGTCGCTCTGCAGCTCGAGCGTCGCGTGGCCTTTCGCCGCGCCATGAAAAAAAGTGTCAGCCAGGCCTTGAAATTCGGAGCTCAGGGGATCAAGATCAATTGTGCCGGACGTTTGGGTGGTGCTGAGATGAGCCGTACCGAGTGGTATCGCGAGGGCCGCGTGCCCCTGCACACCCTTCGGGCCGATATCGATTATGGCTTTGCCGAAGCGAAGACAACCTACGGCATCATCGGTGTCAAGGTTCTTATCTTCAAAGGCGAAGTGTTGAAGCAAGAGCAACAATAAATGGGTTTTAGGAGTTAGCCGTCATGTTAATGCCCAAGAAGGTTAAATATAGAAAGCAGCAAAAGGGCCGCATGAAGGGGGCGGCCCAGCGGGGCACAGAACTCAATTTCGGAGATTTTGGTCTTCAGGCGATTGAGTGCGGTTGGCTGTCGTCGCGTCAAATCGAGGCGGCACGTCGTGCCATGACCCGCTACATTAAACGTGGCGGCAAGATCTGGATCCGTGCGTTTCCGCACAAGCCTCTGACCAAGAAGCCCGCCGAAACCCGTATGGGTAAAGGCAAGGGGTCTCCGGAGTCCTGGGTAGCCGTAGTCAAGCCCGGGCATATGCTCTATGAGATGCAAGGTGTGGAAGAGGGAATCGCACGTGAAGCCTTCCGTCTTGCCGCTCACAAGCTCCCCATGAAAACCAAATTCGTGACCCGGGAGGCGTTTGGCCATGAAGGCGACTGAAATGCGTGAAATGAGTCTGGATGAATTGGACCAGAAAAATCAGGAACTGAACAAGGAACTTTTCAACCTCAGGTTTCAGATGCATACGGGGCACCTCGAGAACACCGCACGTCTGTCTCAGGTGAGAAAAGACATCGCCCGCATCAAGACCATCATGGTTGAGAAGAAGGTATAGGCGGGATTGCGAGGATTATTATGACGAAACAGCGTGGAAACCGGAAAACCCGCATCGGGATTGTGGTCAGTGATAAAATGGACAAAACCGTCGTGGTCCGTGTCGACCAGATGGTCAAGCATCCCGTATACCGCAAGTACATTCGCCGCAAGGTGACTTGCAAGGCGCACGATGAGCTCAACAGCTGCCAGGCGGGAGACAAGGTTCTGATTGTCGAGTCCCGCCCCTTGTCCAAGGAAAAGCGGTGGCAGGTTCGAGAAATTCTTGAAAAGACTACAATGGTTTAGGAGAAACGAGCCATGATTCAGATGCAGTCAATGCTTGACGTGGCCGACAATTCCGGAGCTCGGAAATTGTGCTGTGTCAAGGTACTCGGTGGCTCCAAGCGTAAATACGCCGGTCTCGGCGATATTATTATCTGCTCGGTCAAAGAAGCCCTGCCGAATTCAAAAGTAAAAAAAGGCGACATCGTGCGTGCGGTGATTGTTCGGACTGCCAAGGAAGTGCCGCGTCCCGACGGGTCTTATATCCGTTTTGACAACAATTCCGCCGTGGTTGTTAATGCCGCGGGCGAGCCAGTGGGGACAAGGATTTTTGGTCCCGTGGCTCGTGAGCTTCGTGCGCGCCAGTTTATGAAAATTGTGTCGCTGGCCCCTGAGGTTCTTTGATCAGAGCCGATCGAACATTGGAGAGCAAAACCATGGCAACAAAAAAAATGCATGTCAAAACCAATGACATGGTGATGATAACCGCCGGAAAGGACCGCGGGAAAACCGGTAAGGTGCAGAAGATTTTTGCCGACAAGGGCCGTCTGATTGTTGAAAATGTCAACATGATCAAGCGGCACACCCGTCCCCGCCCAGGTCAGTCCGAGGGTGGAATTGTCGAGAAGGAAGCTCCTTTGGACGCTTCAAACGTTATGCTTGTCTGCCCGTCGTGCAGCAAGCCCGTTCGCACGGGCAAGCGCGTTCTCGATGACGGCAGCAAGGTGCGTTTCTGCAAAAAATGTAACGAAATTGTGGATAAGTAAGGGAGAAAATCCATGGCCAGGCTGAAGGAACATTTTGCCACTGACATCGCACCCAAGCTCATGAAGGAATTCCAGTACAAGAACGTCATGGAAGTCCCTCGTGTTGAGAAGGTTGTGGTCAACATGGGGCTTGGTGAGGCGATCCAGAATCCTAAACTTCTGGAATCCGCGGTGGAGGAACTGACCAAGATGACCGGTCAGCGGGCCGTCATCACCCGCGCCAAAAAGTCGATTGCCGGCTTTAAGCTGCGCGAGGGGATGCCTATTGGCTGCATGGTGACTCTGCGTCGCGCCAAAGCCTTCGAATTTCTCGATCGTCTCATCAATGTCGCTTTGCCCCGCGTTCGTGACTTCAAGGGTGTTTCACCCAAGGCTTTCGACGGGCGCGGTAATTACACTCTCGGGATTCGTGAGCAGATTATCTTTCCCGAAATCGATATTGATAAAATCGCCAAGGTCAGCGGGTTGAACATCAGCATTGTGACCACGGCTAAATCAGACGAAGAAGCCCGACAGCTTCTCGCAGGGCTTGGAATGCCCTTCAGGAAATAGTTTTTCAGCGACCGGAGGACGTTGTGGCAAAAAAATCGATGATGATCAAGGCCACCAGGCCTAAAAAATTCAAGGTGCGCGAATACAATCGCTGTCCTCTTTGCGGGCGGCCCCGTGCCTACTATCGTAAATTCAAAATGTGTCGTATCTGCCTGCGCAAGCTGGCATCCGAAGGTAAAATCCCCGGCGTTGTCAAGTCCAGCTGGTAGAGGGTTCTAGGAGTTGTCCCATGTCTATGACTGATCCCATTGCAGATCTTCTGACCCGCATTCGTAATGCGGGCACCGCCAAGCACGCCAGGGTCGACGTGCCGTCGTCCAACGTCAAGGTGGCTATTGCCACTGCCCTGAAAGAGCTTGGCTATATCAAAAACTTTAAAGTTATTAGCGATGACAAGCAGGGTGTTCTGCGCATTTATTTGCGTTATGACGATGACAACACCCATGTCATTCATGAAATTAAACGTGTCTCCACGCCTGGACGCCGCGTCTATGTGGGGAGCGATGAAATCCCTCAGGTGAAGAACGGTCTTGGCGCCGCGATTCTTTCAACATCGCGTGGTGTGCTTAATGATGTCGCTGCCCGTGAAGGAAAAATCGGCGGCGAAGTCATCTGCACCATCTGGTAGAGGGAAAAGGAGTTAATTGTCATGTCACGGATTGGGAAACTGCCTGTCCAGATTCCTGGCGGCGTCAAGATTGCTCTTCAGGGGATCAACATTAAAGTTGAAGGTCCCAAGGGTAAGTTGCAGCGCGATCTGCCGGAAAAAGTGAATATCGCCGTGGAGAGCGACACCGTTGTTGTTACTCCCCTCAGCCCTGACGCAAAAGATCGTTCCGTCCAGGGGTTGACGCGCACTCTCGTGGCCAACATGGTCGAAGGGGTTACTAACGGTTTTGAGAAGATTCTTGAAATCAGCGGCGTTGGCTACCGTGCAGACCTCAAGGGCGACGTTTTGAACCTTGCTCTCGGTTATTCGCACCCCATCGAGTATAAATTGCCTCAGGGGATCAGTGCCGAGGTTGAGAAGCAAACCAAGATCATTGTGCGCGGTATCGATAAGGAACTTGTCGGTGCGACGGCTGCAAAAATCCGTTCTTTTCGTGAGCCTGAGCCTTACAAGGGCAAAGGAATCAAGTATGCTGGTGAACGGATTATCCGCAAGGCCGGCAAGACCGGTAAGTAAATGAACGTTTACGCAATTCAGAAGACTTTTTCAGCATAAGGAGACAGGTTGTGAGTTTCGCACAGCAAAGAAGAAACGCGCGGCTCAAACGTAAAGCCAGGGTTCGCCGCAAAGTCCTGGGGGCCGCTGCTCGTCCGCGACTCTGTGTTTTTCGCAGCGCCAAGCACATTTATGCTCAGATTATCGATGATACCACCGGGACGACCCTGGCAGCTGTGTCCACGCTGAATCAGGAGGTGGGCGAGGGTTTGAAATCCTGCGGGAATGCGGAGGCTGCCAATGCCGTTGGTAAGTCCATCGCGCAGAAAGCTCTCGAGAAGGATATCAAAGAAGTTGTTTTTGACAGAAACGGTTTTTTGTATCATGGTCGCGTCAAAGCGTTGGCCGATGGTGCTCGTGAAGCCGGTCTGCTTTTCTAAAAAAGGAGATCACCCTTGCAGCGCAATGATCTGAATGAATCGAATCTTACTGATCGCGTGATCCATATTAACCGTAACGCCAAGGTCGTTAAGGGCGGCCGCCGTTTCAGTTTCTCGGCCCTTGTTGTGGTGGGAGACGGACAGGGCGGTGTTGGTGTCGGTCTTGGGAAAGCAAAAGAAGTCCCTGAGGCTATTCGCAAAGGCGTTGAAAAGGCCAAAAAGGACATGGTCAAGGTGCCGCTGGTTGAAGGTACCATTCCTTTCGATGTCCTTGGCAAATTCGGCGCAGGCAAGGTACTGCTCAAGCCTGCTTCAGCCGGTACCGGTGTGATTGCCGGGGGTGCAGCCCGTGCCATTCTTGAGGCTGCCGGTGTTGAGAACGTGTTGTCGAAGTGCCTCGGTTCTAATAACCCGCACAACGTTGTAAAGGCCACGATCAATGCGCTGACTCAGCTCAAGAGCGCAGAAACTATTCTGGCCCGCCGCGGAGTCGGTGCGCAGGACAACGCCTGAGAGCAAAAGGAGTGTTTGTGATGGGTGGCGAACTGAGAATCACATTGAAGAAAAGCGCTATCGGGCGCGATAAGTATTTCAGTAAGGTTCTTTGCGGACTTGGTCTGCGGCGTCTCAATCAGACTGTTACGCGGCGTGATTGTCCGGAGATCCGTGGCATGATCAACAAAATCTCCCACATGGTTGTGGTCGAGGAATAGCAGGTATCTATAAGGGACCAGATATGAACTTGAGTGAATTGCGGCCCGCTGCGGGCTCTAGAAAAGATCGCAAGAGGATCGGGCGCGGTGCCGGTTCCGGACTCGGTAAAACTTCCGGCAAGGGGCATAAGGGGCAGAATGCGCGTTCCGGCGGCGGTGTGAAAGCTGGGTTTGAAGGTGGTCAGATGCCTTTACAGCGCCGTCTCCCCAAGCGCGGATTCACCCCCCTGACCAAGAAGGTGTATTCGCTTGTGAATCTGCGTCAGCTGGAAAACTTCGAATCCGGAAGCACCGTCGATGCCGAAGCTCTCATCGCTGCTGGCATGATTAAGGCGGTGGCCGATGAAATCAAGATTCTTGGCGACGGTGAGTTGACCAAATCATTAACCGTCCAGGCACATAAATTCACCAAGTCGGCCGAGGAAAAAATTGTTGCGGCCGGCGGTAAAGCCGAGGTGATTTAAATTGATCTCGAGCCTGAGAAATATATTCAGTATCCCCGAACTTCGCCGGCGCATACTTTTTACGCTAGGTGTCCTGGTGGTTTACCGTATCGGTTGTCATATTCCGACTCCCGGTGTCGACAGCCAGGTTCTGGCCGGTTTTTTTCAAGGAACCGAGGGGACTCTTCTCGGGCTGGTCAGTGCTTTTACCGGTGGCGCCCTGGAGCGCATGACGGTTTTTGCTCTTGGGATCATGCCCTACATCAGTGCCTCCATTATTCTGCAGCTTCTCACGGTTGTTTTTGAGCCAATCGAGAAGCTTTCCAAGGAGGGTGAGGCCGGGAAGAAGAAGATTACCCAGTATACGCGGTACGGGACTATTGTTCTGTCGATCATTCAAGGTGCCGGTATCGCTGTCGGTCTTCAGACAATGCGGGGGCCCGCCGGAGAGATGGTGGTTCCCAACCCTGGTATGGGATTTATTCTTCTCACCATCATTACCCTGACTGCCGGTACCGCATTTATCATGTGGCTGGGAGAGCAGATCACCGAGCGTGGAATCGGCAACGGGATCTCTCTTATTATCTTCGCCGGAATTGTGGCGACGATTCCTTCTGCCATTGTTAATACCATGCGCTTGACCAGCACCGGTGCTCTTTCGCCTTTCGGGCTTATTGCTATCGGCGCCTTGATGATTGCGGTTGTCTGGGCAATCATTTTTATGGAGCGGGGACAGAGGAGAGTTCCCATCCACTATGCCCGTCGTGTTGTCGGCATGCGCAACCAGGGGGGGCAGAGCAGCCACCTCCCCCTCAAAGTGAATATGAGCGGTGTAATCCCTCCGATTTTCGCCAGCTCGATCATCATGTTTCCTGCGACGGTCGCTAATCTTGTGGATGTGCCCTGGGTGCAGAAAGTCGCATCCTACATGACGCCGGACCACATTATTTACAATGTTTTTTATGTTGCTTTTATCATTTTCTTCTGTTATTTCTACACGGCTGTTACCTTCAACCCTGTCGATGTGGCCGATAACGTAAAAAAACAGGGCGGCTACATTCCTGGTATCAGGCCGGGCAAGGAAACGGCGGAGTATCTCGATACCGTGCTGACCCGTTTAACATTTGCGGGCGCCCTCTATGTCTCCGCTGTCTGCGTTCTTCCGACAATTCTTATCGGGCAATTCAATGTTCCCTTCTTTTTCGGTGGAACTTCCTTGCTGATTGTCGTCGGTGTCGGGCTTGACACCGCTGCACAAATTGAAGCTCATCTTGTCAGTCGTTCTTATGAAGGGTTTATGCGTGGCGTAACCCTTAAGGGTCGGCGCGGCTAGAAGGAGATATTGTCCCATGAAATTGATTCTGCTTGGGCCTCCTGGGGCCGGCAAGGGGACTCAGGCGCAGATGTTGATGGAAAAGTTTTCCATTCCCCAGATTTCAACCGGGGATATTCTGCGTTCCGCTGTTAAAAATGCCACCCCGATGGGGGTTAAGGCGAAAGAGTATATGGATGCGGGAGCGCTCGTCCCCGACGATGTCGTTGTCGGGATTGTTCGTGAGCGCCTCCAGCAGGCTGATTGTGCTAACGGTTTTATTTTAGACGGTTTTCCGCGCACTGTTCCTCAGGCTGATGCCTTGACGGATACGTTGGACGAATTGTCTCTCGGGCTTGATGCGGTCATTTCGCTTGAAGTCGACACGGATGCGCTGGTCTCCAGGTTGACAGGGCGCCGTACATGCCCTTCCTGCGGCAAGGGCTACCATGTCGACTTCGATCCCCCTTCAAAGGGGGGTGTTTGCGATGCCTGTGGCGGCAATTTGGTGCAGCGTGATGACGACCGTGAGGAGACTATCCGTAAGCGCCTCGATGTCTACCGGGAACAGACTGCCCCGCTGGTCGATTATTATCGCAAGGGTGGTTTGCTGGTTGAGGTTGATGGGATGGCCGGCATTGACGAGGTTGGCCGCCAGATTCTGAGTATTCTCGAGGCACGATAAGGTGATCGTCCTCAAGTCACCTGAAGAGATCGACCGCATGCGCAAGGCCGGTCGCATCGTGGCTGAGGTGCTGGATAAAATCAGGGAAATGGTCGAGCCGGGGATTACGACCCTTGAGCTTGATCGTTTAGCTGAGGCCGAATGTGCAAAAAGGAAAGTCCGCCCTGCCTTCAAGGGGTATGGCGGTTTTCCTTTTACTATTTGCGCTTCGCCCAACAATAAGGTTGTTCACGGTTTTCCTGATTCGGTCCCTCTGCAGGAGGGCGACATTTTGAGTGTCGATTTCGGGGTGGTCGCTGACGGGTTTTACGGTGACTCCGCCGTGACTTTTGCAGTTGGACAGATCGACGAAAAAAGGCAGAAGCTGTTGACTGTGACGGAGTCTGCTCTTATGTGCGCCATTGAGGCGGCAGCGGCCGGTGCGCGTTTGTCGGATCTTTCACATGCTGTTCAGTCGCATGTTGAGCCTGCCGGTTTCAGCGTGGTGCGAGAGTTTGTAGGCCACGGAATCGGGCGCCAATTGCACGAAGCGCCGCAGTTGCCCAATTTTGGTCCTCCTGGTCATGGCCCGCGCCTTAAGGAAGGGATGGTGCTTGCCATTGAGCCTATGATCAATGCGGGCACGGCAGCCGTGAGTCTCGAACCCGATGGCTGGACCGCGATAACCGTGGATGGCGAGCCTTCTGCACACTTTGAACACACAGTGGCCATCACGCGGCATGGCGCTGAAATTTTAACTGCTCTGTAGCTTTTTTGCTCAACAGTCCGTAAGGGCTGTTCAGGGTAAACCCTCATTTGGTAAGGACGCTGAAAATGAAAGTTCGAGCTTCGGTGAAGTGCATCTGCGACAAGTGCAAGGTGATCCGGCGCAAGGGTGTCATTCGCATTATCTGTGACAACCCCAAGCATAAACAAAGACAAGGTTAACAGGATTAGGAGGGTCGGACATTGGCACGTATTGCTGGTATCGATTTGCCCAGAAACAAACGCATTGAGGTCGCTTTGACCTATATTTACGGTATTGGTCGCTCCAAGGCCAGAGAGATTCTGGCTCAGGCCGGGATCTCGTCCGACACCCGTTCGGATGACCTGGCTGAAACCGAAGTGGCCAAGATCCGTGAAATCATAGACCGTGAATTCAAGGTTGAAGGTGATTTGCGGCGTGAGGTAACCATGAACATCAAGCGTCTGATGGACCTCGGCTGCTATCGTGGGCTTCGCCATCGGCGCGGGTTGCCTGTGCGGGGTCAGAAAACCAAAACCAACGCGCGCACTCGTAAGGGACCGCGGAAAACGGTTGCCGGTAAGAAGAAATAATTGGAGGAACCATGGCTAAGCCTGGAAAAAAAACGGGAAGAAAAAAGCAGGAAAAAAAGAATATTGCCAAAGGTGTCGCTCACATCCAGGCCACCTTTAACAATACCATTATTACGATTACCGACATCGCCGGCAATGTTGTCTCATGGGCGACTGCCGGGGGGATGGGGTTTAAGGGGTCTCGCAAAAGCACTCCTTTTGCTGCTCAGATCGCCGCGGAAACTGCTGCGAAGAAAGCCCAGGAGCATGGCATGCGTTCGATTGAGGTGTTTGTCAAGGGCCCCGGTTCTGGTCGTGAGTCCGCTGTGCGTGCCCTGCAGGCCGCAGGTTTTTCCGTCTCAATGATCAAGGACGTCACGCCTATCCCTCACAACGGCTGCCGGCCGCCCAAACGTAGAAGAGTTTAATCCGAGAAGGAGGAAGAACCTTGGCTAGATATACCGGTTCAGTTTGCCGTTTTTGCCGTCGTGAAACGACTAAGCTGTTTCTTAAAGGGGACAGGTGTCATACAGACAAATGCGCCATTGAGCGCCGCAACTACGCACCCGGACAGCATGGGCAGGGGCGGATCAAGGTCTCGGATTACGGCACCCAGTTGCGCGAAAAACAGAAGATGAAGCGGACCTACGGTCTTCTTGAGGGGCAGTTCCGTGCCTATTTCAAGCGTGCCGACCGCATGAAGGGCGTAACCGGTGAAAACCTGTTGATCCTCCTTGAGCGGCGTCTTGACAGTATTGTGTACCGTCTGGGCTTTGCAACCTCACGCAAGGAGGCCCGTCAGCTTGTTCGACACAACCACTTCAAGGTCAATGGCCGCAAGGTCAATATTCCTTCTTTCCTGGTTCGCCCCGGTGACGTGATCGAACTGCGAGAGAAGAGCCGCGAAGTCGCCCGTGTCAATGAAGCTCTTGACGGGGTCATGCGTCGCGGCGTTCCTTCCTGGCTCGAACTCGACCGGCCTGCTTTCAAAGGCAGCCTGAAGTCCTTGCCGGTACGTGAAGAGTTGACGACTCCTGCTTTCCAAGAGAAGCTGATCGTCGAGCTCTACTCCAAGTAATCGTTGCCTTTTCAGGTAGCGAAATCGCAAGGGAGGATCAAGTATGTATAAAAACTGGAGAGACCTGATTAAGCCCAAGCGTCTCCAGGTTGACACGGATACCCTCAGCGACACCTACGGAAAATTCACTGCTGAGCCCTTTGAGCGTGGATTCGCCACGACCATGGGGAACTCTCTTCGCCGCATCCTGCTTTCTTCGCTGCAGGGAGCTGCGATTACGTCAGTGCGTATCAAGGGCGTTTTGCATGAATTTTCTTCTGTTCCCGGTGTGACTGAGGATGCATCCGATATCATTCTGAATCTTAAAGGGGTCAGGCTGCGTCTTCATGGACACGAGGATCGCAGCATCCGCATAGTCAAAAAGGGCTCAGGAATCATTAAGGCAGGGGATATCATTACCGACTCCAATGTCGAAATCATGAATCCCGAGCACCACATCGCCACATGCGGGGATGATGCCGATGTAGAGATGGACATGACGGTCAAGCTTGGTAAGGGATACGTGCCCGCCGAGCGTAACCGGGACGAAAAAGCCCCGGTTGGATCCATTGCGACGGATGCCCTGTTTTCTCCGATCAAGAAGGTCAACTTCACGGTCAGCAATGCTCGTGTCGGTCAGATTACCGACTACGACAAGCTTGTGCTGGAAGTACAGACCGACGGCAGTGTTCGCCCTGATGACGCTGTGGCCTTTGCCGCAAAGATTCTCAAGGAGCACCTGCAGCTCTTCATCAACTTTGACGAAGGCATTGAGCCTCCGGAAGAGGAAAATGAAGAGGAAGGCAAGAAGATCAACGAAAATCTGTATCGCAGTGTGGATGAACTTGAGCTTTCCGTGCGCGCTGCTAATTGTCTCAAAAACGCCAATATCCAGCTGATCGGCGATCTCGTTCAAAAGTCTGAGGCTGAAATGCTCAAAACCCAGAATTTTGGACGTAAGTCACTCAATGAAATTAAGGACATCCTGGCCGAGATGGGCCTGTCGCTTGGAATGAAGCTGGAGAACTTCCCGGACCCTGAATATCTTCGCATGATTCAGAAGGGTGACGAGGAAGATTGATCGAACCGACAGTAAGAAAGTGAGGAAATAGCAATGCGTCACAATAAGGCAGGAAAAAGGCTCGGTCGTAACTCCAGCCACCGTCGCGCAATGATGCGCAACATGGTGACTTCTCTGCTTGAGCACGATCGGATCACGACAACCGATGCTCGGGCCAAGGAACTGCGCAAGCTTGCCGACCGCATGATCACACTCGCCAAGCGCGGTGACCTGCATGCCCGTCGGCAGGCGCTGCAGGTCGTGCAGGACAGAAAAGTCGTTGCTAAGCTTTTCGACCGTCTTGCGCCCCGTTACCAGGAGCGTCCCGGCGGCTACACCCGCATCATCAAGCTGGGCTCCCGCCCTGGCGACAACGCCTCCTTGTCCATCATCGAGCTGGTCGAAGAGGAATATTCCGCACAGCCGACCGGAACCGGAGATGAGGGTTCTTCTTCTGCAGAAAAATCCGAAGGCACGCCTCAAGGCGCCGACGAGCAAGCCAAAGAAGCTTAGAGACATCAGGTATATGCACTAATAAAGGCAAGGGTTTTTCCCTTGCCTTTTTTAGTCTGTGGCTTAAAACGGCGGTTCGGCACTCCTGGACGTTGTTGACCGGTTTGACCTGAAGATGCTATTGTGCTCCGATTATCCTCAGGAGTTTACATGATTTCCCCCACCATCGAAGAATTCACCCGACTTGCCCAGCGAGGCAACCTGATCCCGGTTTTTCGGGAGATTTTCGCCGATATGGAAACGCCGGTCTCTGCCTTCTATAAGATCAACCGTGGCTGCAGTAACGCCTTTTTACTTGAAAGCGTCGAGGGGGGTGAAAAGTGGGGTCGCTACTCTTTTCTCGCAGCCGGAGAAGGGCGTCTTTACCGCTCCAAGGATACTTTTTACGAGATTTTATCCGGCGACAAGATCCTTGAACAGGGACATTGCGATGACCCCCTTCAGCGCCTGAAGGAGTGGATCTCTATCTATCAGCCGGTTGAGGTCGATGGTTTGCCACGATTCAGCGGCGGCGCTGTCGGATACCTCGGTTATGATATGGTTCGTTTTATCGAGAACCTGCCATCCTCAAAACCGCGCGAGATTGATGCCTATGACAGTTGCTTTCTCCTGGCGGATGATCTTTATATTTTTGACAGTAAAAAACAAAAGATTCTCGTTGTTGCCAACGTCCACCTTGATTCGGGCCGCGATCTGAAAAAGTTGTACCAGGAAGGTCTCGATCGGGTGGACGCGATGGTAGCCCGATTGCGGAACGCGAGTTCCGCCTATTCCCTGCATTCAGGTGGAGATCCTTCTCTATCCCCACTGCAGCTTGAGTCCAACTTTTCTAAAGTTCAATTTATTGACGCCGTAGAACGCTGCAAAGAGTATGTGCTCGCCGGCGATATCATCCAAGTGGTCCTTTCCCAGCGGTTCACCGCTGCGCTGGATGTGGCGCCTTTTGATATCTATCGTGCTCTGCGTACCGTCAATCCCTCCCCCTACATGTTTTACCTGCGATTCAACGACACTCTGGTTATTGGTGCCTCACCCGAGGTTCTCGTACGTAAGGAGGGTGATCGGGCCGAAGTTCGCCCCATCGCCGGAACCCGCCCTAGAGGGAAGAGCCCCGAAGATGACGAACGGTTGTCCGATGAACTCCTGGCTGACCCAAAGGAGTGTGCTGAACATGTAATGCTGGTCGACCTGGCCCGCAACGATCTCGGGCGGGTCTGCGCGACAGGCTCAGTTGAGGTCAGTGAGTTCAAAACGGTCGAGCGCTACAGCCACGTTATGCATATCGTGTCAAATGTTCGAGGGCGGGTGCAGGACGAGCTTGATTCCTTCGATGTGTTCCGGGCCGCCTTCCCTGCTGGAACGCTCAGCGGAGCACCCAAGGTCCGTGCCATGCAGATTATCGATGAGCTTGAGCCCTGCCGCCGTGAGATTTATGGCGGTGCCGTCGGTTATTTCTCTTTTTCGGGGAATATGGATATGGCCATCGCAATCCGGACCCTGGTTGTTCAGGATGGCCGGATCCACCTTCAGGCGGGTGCGGGGATCGTTGCAGACTCCAATCCTGAATCCGAGTTTCAGGAAACGGTCAACAAGGCGCGAGCCGTCGTTCAAAGCATTGAGATTGCCCGGCAAGGACTCGACTGACATGCTGCTGATGATTGATAACTACGATTCCTTCACCTATAACCTGGTGCAGTATTTCCGTGAACTGGGGGAAGAGGTCGAGATTTACCGCAATGACAAGATCTCTCTGGAGGAGATCGAGCGTAAAGCACCACGGCGGCTCGTCGTTTCCCCGGGCCCCTGTACGCCGGACCAGGCGGGCATCTCCGTTTCAGCGATCCGCAGATTTCTCGGACGCATTCCTACGCTTGGTGTCTGCCTTGGTCACCAGTGTATTGGACAGGCGCTGGGTGGCCGCGTGGTTCGTGCGGGGCGCTTGATGCACGGCAAGACCAGCGATGTTTTTCATGACGGGAAAGGATTGTTTGCCGGGATCGACAACCCTTTTGCCGCCACGCGCTACCATTCTCTGATCGTTGAGCGGGATACGCTGCCGGCCTGTTTGGAAATCAGTGCCTGGACGGAGGAAAACGAAATCATGGCGGTGACCCATCGTGAACAGCCGCTGTGGGGAATTCAATACCATCCCGAATCGATTCTGACCCTGACAGGGAAGCGCCAGTTGGAAAATTTTCTGGAGATGACCTGAAAAGGTCACTGAATAAGAAACGGAGCGGCCATGATAAAACAGGCAATCGCGCAAGTTGTCGAAGGAAACGACCTGCCGGAGGCGCAAATGTTAGAAGTGATGGACCAGATCATGGGAGGTGAAGCCACTCCGGCTCAGATCGGCTCCTTTATCACCGCCATGCGCATGAAGGGGGAGACGGTGGAGGAGATTGCCGGCGCCGCCAAAGTCATGCGTGCCCATGCCACCCCGATCCGTGTCGGCGGGGTACTCGATCTTGACCGCGATGAAATCAATATCGATCGCGAGACGATTCTCGACACCTGCGGGACCGGCGGCAGCGGTACCAAGACCTTCAATGTCTCGACCACGGTGGCGTTCATTGTCGCCGCCTGCGGAGTCAAGGTGGCCAAGCACGGCAACCGCAGCGTGTCTTCGGCCTGCGGCAGTGCCGATGTCCTGGAGCATCTGGGGGTCAATCTCGAGGTGTCGCCGTCGGTGGTCGAAAACTGCATCGACGAACTCGGCATCGGTTTTCTGTACGCCCCGGCGCTGCACGGCGCCATGAAATACGCCATCGGGCCACGCAAAGAGATCGGTATCCGCACCATTTTCAATATTCTCGGCCCCTTGACCAACCCGGCCGGGGCCAACCGCCAGGTGCTTGGCGTCTATCGCCCGTCGTTGGTCACTCCCATGGCTCAGGTCCTCTCGCGTCTGGGTTGCCGCCGCGGTTTTGTGGTGCACGGCTGCGACGGGATGGATGAGGTGACGCTGACAGGGCCTACCTATATTGCCGAAATCAACGGGGGAAAGGTTAACGCTTATGATGTTGCCCCGGAGGATTTCGGCCTCAAGCGTTGCAAGTTGGACGAACTGCGCGGCGGAGATGCGGCCTGCAATGCCGAAATCGTACGCGGCATCCTCAAGGGGGACAAAGGTCCACGCCGCGATATCGTTATCCTGAATGCCGCCTTCTCTCTGTGCGCGGCTGAAATTGCCGATGACATCCCGCAGGGGCTGAAAATGGCGGCGGAAGCGGTGGATAGCGGCCGGGCTCTGGAGCGGCTCGAAGGCTTGGTCCGCCTGACCAATGAAATAACCTGAAAGAAAGGTTTTTCGTGATACTTGATCGTATACTGGAGCGCAAGCGCGAAGAGGTTGCCGAAGCATGCAGCCGCGTGCCGCTGATTGAGCAGAAAAAGCGTGTGGCGGATCAGGAGCCGGTGCGTTCTTTTGCGACCGCCCTTGCCGACAGGGCGCGCGAGCAAACGGCCATCATAGCGGAGGTAAAAAAAGGATCGCCGTCCAAAGGGGTGATCCGCGTCGATTTTGATCCTCTTGCCATTGCCCGGGTCTATTATCGCGCCGGCGCAGCCTGTCTATCGGTTCTGACGGACCGCGATTTCTTCATGGGCGATCTGTCTTATCTCTCCCTGATTCGCACCGCCGTACCGCTGCCGCTTTTACGCAAGGATTTTATCATTGATGCCTACCAGCTTTACGAAGCGCGCAATGCGGGGGCGGACGCGGTCCTGCTGATCGCCGCAGCTCTCGTTGATTCGCGCCTGAATGAATTCAGTGAGCTGGCAGTGGAACTCGGCCTCGATGTGCTCCTTGAAGTTCACGATGAGTCTGAGTTGGAGCGGGCGCTGTCAACATCTGCCCCGTTGATCGGCATCAACAACCGCAACCTGTCCACTTTCGTGACCGATCTTGCCGTGACCGAACGCCTCTTGCCTCAAGTGCCCCCGGGGCGACTGATTGTTTCCGAAAGCGGCATCAACAGTCGTGCCGACATCGAACGGTTGCAGAGGGCAGGTGCCGACGCGTTTCTGGTGGGCGAGAGCCTCATGCGGTGCAACGATATCGCGACAAAACTGCAAAGCCTGCTGGGTGCTGTGAAGGAGAAGGTTTGAAATGCAGACCAAAATTGTTTTAAGGGACGATCAGATTCCCAAGGCCTGGTACAACGTGATTCCTGATATGCCCGGATCACTGGCGCCGGTCATCAACCCGCGCACGGGGGCTCCAGCCGCCCCTGAAGATCTGACGCCTATTTTCCCCATGTCCCTGATCGAGCAGGAGGTCAGCGAACAGCGCTGGATAGAGATCCCGGAAGAGGTGCGTAAAGTCTACCAGCTCTGGCGCCCGTCTCCCCTGTACCGCGCCCATCGCCTGGAAGCGGCCCTGAAGACCCCGGCGCGCATTTATTACAAGTATGAAGGGGTGTCCCCGGCGGGTTCTCACAAACCCAATACCGCGATCCCTCAGTCATGGTACAATAAGCAGGCAGGGATAAAGCGCCTGGCGACCGAAACCGGGGCAGGGCAGTGGGGCTGCTCGCTGGCCCTGGCCAACTCTTTCTTCGGAATTGAAACGACAGTCTACATGGTACGGGTCAGCTTCACACAGAAACCCTATCGGAAGAATCTGATGGAGGTGTGGGGCGCGGATGTGATCCCTTCGCCCAGTGAACTCACCGAGGTTGGGCGGCGCATTCTCGAAGAGAGCCCCGATACACCCGGTTCCCTCGGCATCGCGATCAGTGAAGCGGTTGAGGATGCGGCCACCCACGACGACACCAATTATGCCCTCGGCAGCGTTCTCAACCATGTGTGCCTCCACCAGACTGTTATCGGTTTGGAGGCAAAAGAGCAGTTGCGGATGGCCGGGGAAAAGCCCGATGTGATTTTTGGTGCCTGCGGCGGCGGCAGCAACTTTGCCGGTATCGCCTTTCCTTTTGTGCGCGACAAGGCCAACGGTCAGGACATTCGCCTGGTAGCGGTGGAACCGGCTTCCTGCCCCACCTTGACCAAGGGCGTCTATGCTTATGACTACGGCGATATCGCCAAGCTGACCCCCATCACCAAAATGTATACACTGGGACATGATTTTGTGCCGCCCGGCATTCACGCTGGAGGGCTGCGCTACCACGGCGACAGCGCCCTGGTCAGCCAGCTGCGGCATGAAGGGATTGTCGATGCCGTCGCGTATCCGCAGAATGCCTGCTTTGAGGCGGCGCTGCTTTTTACGCGCAGCGAAGGGATCGTGCCGGCACCTGAATCGTCCCACGCCATCAAAGGGGCGGTGGATGAAGCGGTGCGTGCCCGGGAGGAAGGGCGCGAGCGCACCATCCTGTTCTGCCTGTCCGGTCACGGAAATTTCGATATGACGGCTTACGAAGATTATCTGGCCGGGCGGCTCGTAGATTACGCTTATCCCGAAGAGCTGATCCGCTCATCCCTGGCCAATCTCCCTGAAGTCGGTTAAGGTGGTGCGCGGGTGAGCGGGTGCAATGAAGCAAGGGTACGTATCAAGATCTGCGGTATCACCTCCGTTGAGGACGGATTGCATGCCGCGCGCTGCGGTGCGGACGCCCTCGGCTTTGTCTTCTACGATCGCAGCCCGCGCTGCATTGCGCCTGAGGATGCCTGTGAAATCGTCCGGCGTCTTCCCCCCTTTGTCTCGACGGTGGGTTTGTTCGTCAACGAAGAGCCCTCACGCATTGAGCGCATTGCACAAATGTGTTCACTGGATATGATTCAAGTGCACGGGGATGAAGAGCCCGACCAGTGCAGGATTGCCGGACGGCGGGTGATCAAGGCCCTGCGTTTACGAGATCGCACTTCGTTGCTGATGGTGGAGCGTTTCTCCGACTGCGGTGTGCTGCTCGATGCCTGGGTCTCCAACAGTTATGGCGGAACCGGACAATGCTGCAATTGGGGGCTGGCGGCAGAGGCTGCGCGGTGCCGTCCTGTTATTCTGGCGGGGGGGCTTGATCCGGACAACGTTGCCGAGGCCATCTCCGTCGTTCACCCCTTTGCTGTCGATGTCTCCAGCGGGGTCGAGAGTGCACCGGGCAGGAAGGATCCACTCAAGGTCGAAGCGTTTATTCGCAATGTCAATCAAACGAGGTCTGATCAATGAGCAAAATGCCTGATGAGCGAGGTCATTTCGGTCAGTTCGGTGGTCGCTATGTGGCCGAAACACTTATGCCCGCGCTGATTGAACTCGAGCTGGCCTATGGCGAAGCCTGTCAGGATCCTGCCTTTCAGCAGGAGTTCCGCGATTATCTGACCCACTACGTGGGGCGGCCTACGCCGCTTTATCACGCCCGCCGCTTCTCCGAAAGTCTGGGGGGCGCCCGTGTCTATCTCAAGCGTGAAGACCTCAACCATACCGGTGCCCACAAGGTGAACAACACGGTGGGGCAGATTCTGCTGGCGCGCCGCATGGGGAAAAAACGGGTCATCGCTGAAACCGGCGCCGGGCAGCATGGCGTCGCGACCGCGACGGTGGCGGCCCTGTTCGGCCTGGAGTGCGAGATCTTCATGGGCAAGGAGGATATCCGCCGTCAGGCCCTGAACGTGTTTCGCATGAAGCTTCTGGGCGCCAAGGTGCACGAAGTGACGGGCGGCAGCGCAACTCTCAAGGACGCCATGAACGAGGCGCTTCGCTACTGGGTGACCCATGTGCGCGATACCTTCTATGTCATCGGTACCGTAGCGGGCCCCCATCCCTACCCTCAGATGGTGCGTGATTTTCAGGCCGTCATCGGCGAAGAAACAAAAAGCCAGATCCTGGAACGCGAAGGGCGCCTTCCGGATGTGGCGGTGGCCTGCATCGGCGGCGGCTCCAATGCGATGGGGATGTTCTACCCCTTTCTGCAGGACCGCGATGTCCGCCTGATTGGAGTCGAGGCCGCCGGGTATGGGATTGAAAGCGGAAAGCACGCTGCCTCCATCGGCGCTGGACGGGTCGGCGTGCTGCACGGCAATAAAACCTTCCTGCTCCAGGATGATGACGGTCAGATTACCAATGCCCATTCTATCTCCGCCGGACTCGACTACCCCGGGGTCGGGCCCGAGCACGCCCACTTGCATGAAATCGGCCGGGCCGAATACGTTTCGGTCACGGATGAGGAATCTTTGCAGGCATTTGAGCAACTGACCCGCCTTGAAGGCATCATTCCGGCTCTGGAGAGTGCTCATGCCGTGGCGTATGTGATGAAGATTGCGCCGAAGCTGTCACCACAAAAAATCATCGTTCTCTGCCTTTCGGGGCGGGGCGACAAGGATATTCACACCGTTGCCGAGGCGATGGGCGTGGATCTCTAGTCTTTTAATCAGGCCCTCCGCTGAACAGCGAGAGGCACAAAAAGGAAGTCCATGAAATTTACCGAACTAGATCTGCCAGCTGAAGTCCGTCAAGGGATCGAGGCGGTGGGATTCACCGATCTGACTCCCGTCCAGGAGGAGTCAATTCCGTTGGCGCTGGCCGGGCACGACGTGACCGGCAAAGCCCAGACAGGCACCGGCAAAACGGCGGCTTTTCTCATTTCACTCTTCACCCGCATGTTGCGCAATCCTCGCAAGACGGGCTCGAATCCACGGGCGCTCATTCTTGCGCCGACCCGCGAGCTTGTCGCGCAGATTCACGACGACGCCCAAGCCTTGGGAGCGCACTGCCCTTTTAAGGTTCAGCCGATATTCGGCGGTGTTGATTATCAGAAACAACGCGACGCGCTGCGCGACGGGGTCGATGTGATCGTGGCCACTCCGGGGCGACTGATCGATTATGCCAAACAGAAGGTTTTCAGTTTCAACCATATCGAATTCCTGGTGATCGACGAGGCCGACCGCATGTTCGATATGGGCTTTATCCGCGACCTGCGCTTTATCCTGCGTCGGCTCCCCCCTTTCGACCAGCGGCAGACCATGCTTTTTTCGGCCACGATGTCCCATCGCGTGCGGGAGCTGGCCTACGAATTCATGAATGTGGCAGAACAGGTTGAGGTCGAGCCGGAACAGGTCACTGCCGAGCTGGTCGAACAGCTCCTGTTTCACGTGTCGCGACGGGAAAAATTCCCGCTGCTGCTCGGCCTGCTGGCACAGGAAGAGAATGCCGACCGAATCATGATCTTCGTCAACACTAAAAAGGAAGCCGAGCATCTGACCGAGCGCCTCAAGGTGAATGATTTCAAGGCCGCCGTTCTCTCGGGCGATATCCCGCAGAAGAAGCGGATTCGCATCCTTGATGATTTCAAGCAGGGGCGCCTGCGTGCGCTGGTGGCGACCGACGTGGCATCACGCGGGATTCATATCGACGATGTCAGTCATGTCATCAACTATGATCTGCCGGAAGACCCGGAAGACTATGTTCATCGGATCGGACGGACGGCGCGTGCCGGTGCTCAGGGGAAGGCTTTCTCTCTGGCGGATGAGAACCTGGTTCTGCACCTGCCGGACATTGAAGGGTATATCGGCCGCAAAGTGCCGAGTTGCATCCCGGGGGAAAACGATTTTATCTGGGACTATAAACGACCCCATCCGCGCAAAAAGGCTCCGGTACCGGAAAAGAAAACCAGCGGTGCTGAAAAAAATAAGTCTTCCCGCCGTCGCCGGCCGCGGCGCAAACCCGCAGGGGGAAAACCGGCAGGATCTTGACGGGTAAGGCTTGTATCCGAGGGCCTTTTAGGGTCTTCGGGGGATGTGGGGCAATGCAATGCTGAAAAAAGTCGTTGTACTTCTGACCCTGACGTTGATTGCCTTCGGTGTCATGATGGCCACGACCAGCCAGTCTGTTTTTTCGGTGGAGGATTCCATCATCATCGAAGTGCCTCTTGAGCAGGCTTGGGACCTTCTGGCGGCCGTATCCGCGTGGCCGCAATGGTGGCCAGGCGTTGAAGCCGCCCGCGTGGTTCCCAGGCTGCAGGCGGGTGCGCGTTTTGAATTGATTCTGCGAGGAGACGCCGACACCCCGCCGGCCACGATAGAATCGCTCGTGAAGCACAAGCAGCTGAGCTGGATTCGCGACGGTGTCCTCGGCAGCAGCACACGTACCGCTTTGCGACTTTCCGCGCACCAAGGCGGCACCGAGGTGACTTTGAACAGTGTGATCCGCGGCCCGCAGGCCTTTCTTGCGCGTCTGACAGGGCGAGAGAATTTTGAATCCTATCATCGTCAGGTGCTTGAATCCATGCGGAACCGCCTGGAGACAGTGGACGTTGATGGGGCAAGATGATGGTTGCAAACAAGGCGCATTTTTTTTATAACGGTTGAAATTTACTGTTGAGATGTGACATGGGACGAATTTCCCGTACCTTCCAAAAATTGAAGGAGCGTGGCGAGACAGGCTTGATCCCCTTTCTCACCGCCGGTGACCCCGATTTGGCGACGACTGAGGAACTGCTCAGAGCGCTGGCGAAGGCGGGAGCTGATATCATCGAACTCGGCGTGCCTTTTTCCGATCCGATGGCAGATGGCCCCACCATTCAGAAAGCCAGTGAACGAGCTTTGGCTGCGGGAGCGAGTCTGCGGGGCATCCTTGATGTCGTGGCTCGTTTTCGAGCCGAAAGCGATATTCCTATTGTATTGATGGGATATTTCAATCCGGTATTTGTGTTCGGAGTCCGGGAGTTTGCAGCTGAATCCGCCCGGGCCGGGGTCGATGGTGTGTTGCTGGTTGATCTGCCTGCCGAGGAGCGAGAGGAACTGCATCCCGCACTCAAGCAGGCCGGGGTCGATCTGATTCAGCTGATCGCACCGACCACGCCTCCGGAAAGAATGGCGGCGCTGGCCCGCAATGCCGAGGGCTTTATTTATTATGTTTCCATGACCGGTGTGACCGGCAGCCGCCGTGCGGATCCCGAAGAGATCCGTTCCGCGGTTGGTGCTTTGAGGGCGCAAAGCCCCGTGCCCGTTGCTGTCGGGTTCGGTATTGATTCCCCTGAAGCGGCGGCCGAAATAGGGGCCTTTGCCGATGCTGTGGTTGTGGGGAGCGCCCTGGTAAAAGTGGTTGACGAACACAGTGGCAGTTCAGAGCTTGTGCCCCGCGCCGCTGAATTTGTGCAGTCGCTGAAACGGGGACTGCTCGGAAAAGAGTCCGGGGCCGCGACCCCGTGACAAGGAAATAAATTTCAGGGGAACCGTTTTGCTGCGGATTCCCGGCCTTTCATAAGGATAAATCCATGGCTTGGTTCAAAAAGCAGAAGGCGCCCATTGCGCCGGTGGAACAGAAGCAGGTGCAGATGCCGGAGGGGATCTGGACCAAATGCAAGAACTGCAGCGAGATCATCTATACCAAGGAGATTGAGCGCAATCATAATGTCTGCCCTAAATGCGATTACCATTTTCGAATCAGTGCCCGCGAGCGGATCGACCTTATCCTGGACGCGGATTCGTTCGATGAAATGGACGCAGGCATGCATTCCACCGATTTTCTCGATTTCAAGGATTCGAAAAAATACAAGGACCGGATCAAAACCACTATGAAGAATACCGGCATGAGCGATGCCGTCGTCTGCGGCACCGGGACGATTGAAGCGTTGCCGGTGGCTGTGGCGGTGTTTGATTTCGGGTTCATGGGCGGTAGCATGGGCTCGGTGGTCGGGGAGAAGATCACCCGGGTCATCGAACGCGGTCTTGCGGATCGCACGCCGGTACTGATTTTCAGCTCTTCCGGCGGAGCACGTATGCAGGAGAGCATTCTTTCGCTGATGCAGATGGCCAAAACCAGTGCCGCGCTGGCCAAGCTCAAGGCGGCGGGGCTGCCTTATATTTCCGTTCTTACCGATCCGACGACCGGAGGGGTCACTGCGAGTTTCGCGATGCTCGGTGATCTTAACATTGCCGAACCCCGCGCTTTGATCGGATTTGCCGGTCCTCGTGTCATTGAGCAGACGATCCGGCAGAAACTTCCGGAAGGGTTCCAGCGCTCCGAATATCTGCTCGAGCACGGGATGGTCGATATGATCGTGCGCCGCCAGGAGATGAAAGCGAGGCTGTCCCAGGTCCTGCGCATTCTGACCAAGAGTTGACCCTTGCCGTATAACGGGGCGCTCGATTACCTTTACGGCCTGCAGCGTTTCGGCATCAAACTCGGGCTGGACAATATCCACCAACTGCTGGCGCGGCTTCATCACCCCGAGCAATCTTATCCTATCATTCACGTTGCCGGAACCAACGGCAAGGGATCGGTCTGTGCGGCGCTGGCCCGTATTTTAACTGAAACCGGCGCGCGCACCGGTCTTTATACTTCCCCCCATCTGCACAGTTTCACCGAGCGGATCACGGTAGACGGTCGACCTGTTGCCGAACAGGACGTGGTCGATCTTGTTGAGCAACTGCGCCGATTGAGCCGGGGAGTGCCGGCCACCTTTTTTGAATTCACAACGGCTCTCGCGCTACGCTACTTTCAGCTTCGACAGGTCGATTGGGCTGTGCTGGAGGTTGGCATGGGGGGACGCCTCGATGCCACAAATGCCGTAACCCCGGCTCTCTCCATTATTACTCCCGTCTCCGTCGATCACGCTGAGCATCTGGGGCAAACACTTGAGAGCATAGCTCGTGAGAAGGCAGGGATTATTAAGCCCGGTGTCCCGGTTGTGGTGGGGCACCAGGAGCCTGATGCCCTCGCTGCAATCGAAAATGTTGCTGCCCAACTGCACGCACCTCTTTACGTGGCTGGCCGGGATTTCAAGGTGGCTGCAAGGGACGATGGTTTTGATTATGAGGGCCTGAAGATGACGTTGAAGGGGCTTTGCCCGCGCCTGGCCGGCCGTCACCAGCATGATAACCTGTCACTTGCTTTGGCGGCCCTTGAGGTGTTGCAGCCCCGAGTGGCTGGTTTTGATAAAGAAGTGGTGCGCAAAGCGGTTGAGGAGGTGCAATGGCCGGGAAGACTCGAGTTTGTTCCAGGCAATCCCCCGGTTCTGCTGGATGGCGCTCACAACCCGGCCGGCGCGCGTGCCCTGGCCTCTTTTTTGGCGGAACGCCGTTACGGGCCTCTGCCCTGGGTGATCGGGCTGAGCGGGACGCGCTCTCCTGAAGATGTGCTGACACCGTGGCTACCCTATATTGCCGAAGCCTATATTGCTGAGCCGTCCATAGAGAAAGCGGTTGATGCAACAGATATCGCCGATTTTCTCCACAGCAGAAAGTGTCGAGCCCTCGTGTGCGGTTCCCCGTCGCAGGCACTGGAGAACCTGTGTCGCAGTTGGGCAAAGGCGCCTCTGGCCGTGGTCGCCGGTTCTCTGTACCTGGTCGCTGAACTTCGTGACCTTTTGTTGTCTGAAAGGGACGTCCTGTCGTGAGATTGTTCCGCTGCTTTTTTCTTTTCATGCTGGTGTGCCTTCTTTTTTCCGTGATGGCGGGTTTTGCTGTCGCGGCGGGACCTTCCCTGGATGAAGACCAGCCGGTTCATCTTGATGCCGACCAACTCGATTATGATCAGCAGAGCGGAGAATATCAGGCCGTAGGCGAAGTTGTTTTGCGACAGGGAGAGATGACCTTGTTTGCCGATGAGGTGTGGTGGCATCCCGAAACCGGCGAAGCCCGGGCCCGCGGTGATGTGCGCCTGCTGGACCCCAGCGGTGAGATGACCGGCGATGAACTTTCTCTCGAACTGGATAGCGGGCGGGGGCGCCTCTCCTACGGGACCATTTTTCTGCGGGATCGCAACCTTCACGTGACCGGGGATTCCATCGAGCGGTTGAGTCCCGTGGATTACCGCATCGAGCAGGGCGAGTTTACCACCTGCGACGGTGAGAACCCCGCATGGAAATTCCGCGTCAGTGATCTCGAAGTCACGCTCGGAAAATTTGCCCGCGGTCGTCATGCCAGGTTCTATCTGAAAAACATTCCCGTTTTCTACACACCTTATGTGCTTTATCCCGTCCAGACCGAACGTGAATCCGGCCTGCTGATGCCTCGTTACGGTTATTCCAGAAACCGCGGCTGGCAGCTCTCGGGTGCCTACTATCAGGTCCTGGCGCAGAATCAGGACATGACCTTCTACCTGGATTACTTCAGCGACCTCGGCATCGGCAAAGGGCTGGAGTACCGCTACGCATTTCGTCGCCAGGAAGGAGAAGCGAAAATTTATCATGTCAGCGGCTTTGATGAAGGGGAGAATGCACTGGCCATCGACTGGCGCAACCAGGGGTGGTTGCCGGGGAAAATCCGCAGTGTGGCAGCCGTAGAGTATGTCGATGACGAAGAATATTTCTCTCGATTCGGAGAGGTCGCCGGTGAGTACAATAAGGACAAGACCGAGTCGAAAATTTTTCTCAGCCGCGCCTGGGGAAATCGCAACCTGACGGCACAGCTCAAACACCTCAACAACCTTGACAGGGATACCGATCGCACTCTGCAGCGCCTCCCCCAGGTCCATTTCTCATCCTTGCTCCAGCCCGTTGGCGAATCCTTCCTTTTTGCCCGGCTGGATACGACTTATGACCACTTCTACCGCGACGAAGGCCAAAGCGGCCAGCGCCTGCTTTTACGCCCCGCCCTGTCGGCCCCCTTCCAGTTGGGGTTTCTGGAGGTTTTGCCTGAAATAGGGTTTACCCAGCGGTTTTATTACGCCGATGAAGATTCTTCTGGCGAAAGCGGCTCCCGCTGGGAGCAGAAGGGCGTTTTCGACCTGGGCGTGCGCATGAGCTCTTCCTTCGCCCGTGTATTTAATGGTGGCCCTGGAAATGTCAGCAAAATCCAGCATGTCATTTCACCGGAAATCGCCTATACCTATGTGCCTCGTCACGGTGAGGATGACCTCCCTTATTTCGATCGCAGCGACCGCCTTGCCCATGTCCATCGCATTTCCTACGGTCTGACCAATCGCCTGACCGCCCGCATCGAGCCGCAGGACGGTGCCGCCTTTTATCATGAATTCCTTTATTTCCGTTTGTCGCAGGAATACGACATTGTCGAGTCGCGGCAGGACCCCCTTAATCCCCTGGATAACTTCAGGCCATTTTCCGCCCTGCGGACGGAGCTTCTGTTACGGCCCACCCGCTGGAGCTATGTGAACCTCGACAGCCGCTATGATTTTGAAACCGCGGCGGGAGATTCTATGAAGGTTGCGGATATGCGCCTCGAATTCGGTGCGAATGATGGAAGGGGGAATGACGTATCCGCCAGCTACCATTACCTGCGGGACGACCAGGAGTATGTGCAAGGAGAACTCCGCACATCTTTCCTGGATCCCGTTCATCTCCGGTATCTCCATCGCTACGATCTGGTGGTCGGCAGGGATCTGGAAAAGGTTCTCGACGTGGAATATCGTGCGCAATGCTGGAGCGTGTTTTTGACTTTGCGCGATCGCCTTGAGGATACGGAATTTTTGGTGACCCTCTCATTGTCGGGTCTCGGCCGCATTGCCAATTTTGGCGGCGTGCTAGGCGGTGGTGGGTAGTGGCGAACTTTTTTGCCAGTTGACCGTCTTTTATGCAATGTGCTACTTATTACACCCTTGGGAGGGGCTGATGCCATTTAATGCTGATTTTGAATCAGGGAGGGTTTTATGAAATTTCTGGTTGCACTGATTTTTACCGTCACGCTTTCCTTGGGGGGAAGCTTTGCCGCGCTGGCGCAGAATGAAACACCCTCTGCCGAGGCGCAAAATGCAATAATCAATATCAATACTGCGACCGCCGTGGAGTTGCAGGCCCTGACCGGCATCGGATCGGTCAAGGCGCGCAGTATCGTGGCCCATCGGGAGAAAGAGCCTTTTTCGTCGGTCGACGATCTGACCCGCGTTGAAGGAATCGGCTCGGCAACGCTCGAGCGTATTCGCTCAAAAATCACGGTTAACTAAAGATAACGTGGTCATCAGCCCTCTCCCGACTTTTCCTGGCCCGATCTTCACCGGGATCCCGGCGCCTCTTCCGGGACATCCACACCTTCTTTAAAACCGATGCGGCATGGCCTCTGAAAACACAGGTGATGAAACACCACGACGTTTGAAATTGCGCCCCCCTTTGTGGATGGGAATCGTGATTGTGCTGTTGTTCGCGCTGGCTTTTTTTGGCGAACGCGGCATTATGCGAACCTTCCGCATGTTGGAATACCGTGCTGAATTGCAGGAACGCATTGATCAACTGGAGGCGGACAACCGCGAGTTGAGACAGGAAGTCGAGCGATTGCGCAACGATTATTTCTATCTGGAGGGTTTGGCACGCAAAAATCTCGGCATGGTCAAGGAGGATGAGCTGGTTTATCAGTTTCCGCGCACTCCCGATCCCGCTTCCGCGAAGGCTTCCGACAAGGATCCGGCCGACTAACCACTCCTGTGATCGCTCCTTTCCCGTGCATGATCCCTCCAGCGTCCTGCTTGACACCTGTACGTCTGCGGAGCTAGCATGATTTCTTTTAGATAAAACCAGGAAATTCAAGGAGAATCCATGCCCTACGATGCACCCCGGACCTGCCCGGTCTGCGCCTGGCGTTCCCAATGCGTCAAGCGTCACACCATGAGCGGAGACTCTTCTCTGCACTGCCCTGATTTTTCCGAGGACGTTGCTCTGCGGCGTGCGGCGGAAAAAGAGGCGGCCGCCGAGGAAAATACAAGCGAGAAAGAATGACTTTCAGATGAAACAACGACTCAGAAAGAAGATAGAGCAGGCGATGGACGCCTGCTTCGGGAGCGGAACGCTCAATAGCGGAATTGTGCCGGAGATCGTGCTTGAAGTCCCCAATCACAGCGATCATGGTGATTTTGCCACCAACGCCGCAATGGCCATGGCACGCGCCGAAAAAAAAGCGCCGCGACAAATCGCGCAGGCGTTGATTGATGCGCTCGGAGATGGCGACGGGCTGTGGGATAAAGTTGAAATAGCAGGTCCAGGCTTCATCAACTTTTTCCTCTCTCCGCGGTGCTGGTACGGGGTGTTGGACGACGTCGCTCGGGCGGGAAGGGATTATGGGCGCAGCACGTTGGGCAACGGCAAAAGGGTTCAGGTGGAATTCGTCAGCGCCAATCCCACGGGCCCCCTTCATATTGGCCATGGTCGCGGCGCCGCTACCGGTGACGCGGTGGCGGCGGTTCTGGAGTGGGCGGGATATTCGGTCGATCGCGAGTATTACATTAATGACGCGGGCAACCAGATGGATACCCTGGGGCGTTCGCTATTCCTCCGCTACCGCGAGAGTTTTGGCGAAGCTGTTGATTTCCCGGACAACTGCTACCAAGGAGACTACATTC
The DNA here is from genome assembly GCF_000827125.1 of Geoalkalibacter subterraneus. Taxonomy (NCBI): domain Bacteria; kingdom Pseudomonadati; phylum Thermodesulfobacteriota; class Desulfuromonadia; order Desulfuromonadales; family Geoalkalibacteraceae; genus Geoalkalibacter; species Geoalkalibacter subterraneus. Next base: position 2,670,828 of record NZ_CP010311.1, on the reverse strand, counting down.
GCGACATTGCCCGCGAGGTGGCGCAGCGTGACGGACGGCGTTACCTTGATGTGCCCGAAGATCAGGCCGTGGCGTTTTTCGCACGTTTCGGCGGGGAGCGCATACTCGCCGGGATAGAGGAGGATCTTCAATCTTTTGGAGTTTATTTCAACAAGTGGTACAGCGAGCAGAGTCTGTACGATCGCGGTGACGTGCAGCGGGGAATCGATCTGCTCAAAGAACGAAAACTGACCTATGAAAAAGACGGCGCCCTCTGGTTCCGAACGACCGACTACGGCGACGACAAGGATCGGGTGCTGGTTCGTTCCAACGGCGCAACGACCTACTTTGCCTCGGATGTGGCTTACCACAAGGAAAAATTCGAGCGAGGGTATGATCTGGCCATCGATGTCTGGGGGGCGGATCATCACGGTTACGTACCGCGCATGAAAGCGGTGCTTGCCGGTTTGGGGCGCAATCCGGAGGATCTGCAGATTATCCTGGTACAACTTGTCAATCTGCTACGCGGTGGAAACCCGGTGGCGATGAGTACTCGCAGCGGAGAGTTCGTCACCCTGCGTGAAGTCATTGACGAGGTCGGTCGTGATGCCTGCCGGTTTTTCTTCCTGATGCGGCGCTCCGACAGTCAGCTTGATTTCGATCTGGATCTGGCCAAGCAGCAGAGCAATGATAACCCGGTCTATTATGTGCAATACGCTCATGCCCGGGTGTGCAGCATCAATCGTAATGCTGCCGAGCAGGGAATTGTCGCTCCTGACCTGGGAAAGGTCGATTTTAACTGCCTGCAGTTGGAGGAAGAGCTTGCGCTGGCTAAATACCTGGCGCGTTTTCCTGAAACCGTGGCAGGGGCCGCACGGGATTTTGCACCGCATCGGGTGGTATTCTATCTGCAGGAACTCGCATCTCAGTTTCACAGCTATTACAATCGTCACCGGGTGGTTTCCGAAGATGAGAATGTCACCCGTGCACGTCTTTATCTAGTCAACTGCATACGCACGGTTCTGGCCAACGCGTTGGGGCTTCTTGGCGTTTCAGCGCCGGAGAGCATGTAAATACGGGAGGTACTCGATCATGACGCGTGAAACGAAGACTCGAAGTCAGCGTCGCATGGAAAGAAAACAGGCTGTTCTGCTGCTGGTGACCATGCTGGCGGTCTCATTGGTCAGCTTCTCCCTCGGCGTTATGGTCGGCAAGAGCGGTTCCCCACAGATACCGTCCGCACCTCTCACGCCTGCTGCAACAGAAAAAGTTGTGGTGGAAAAGTCCGCGTCTCGCGAATCAGATACCGAGACGAAAACGGCAGACCCCGCGGCAGACTCCGTGGACGAGAAAACGTCTCTAACTTTTTTCGATACCCTCCCGAAGAGTGATGAGCCTCCTCTGGGCAGCGGCATCAATCAACCGCCGGCGCAGAAAGAGCAGGGCCCGGCGCGCGATAGCCTGAAGCCCGTTCTGGAAGATGCGGAGCGCAAATCCGAAAGTGCCTCTACGGAGAAAGCCGACGCCGGCGCGCCCCCCGCTGCTCAATCTGTACCTCCTGTTGCTGACGGCCGCTTCGTGGTACAGGTCGGTTCCTTTCGCGCCGAAGGCGATGCACGGGCTCTGCGGGAGAAACTTTTGAAGAAAGACTTTTCCGCCTATATCCAGCAGGCGGATCTTGGCGACAAGGGCTCCTGGTATCGGGTGCGGGTTGGTCCGTTTGCCGATGCGGAAACAGCGCGCGGCGCGGCCGATCTGCTCAAGGCACAGGAGAAGATAGACGGGTTTGTTACGCGCCGCTGAAGTTTGGTCGAGGCGGTTTTCTGCCGCGGTAAAAAATAACTTGACTTGCCCTGCGAATTTGTTTAATTTCCTGTTTCGCGTGTCGCGGGGTGGAGCAGTACGGTAGCTCGTCGGGCTCATAACCCGAAGGTCGCAGGTTCGAATCCTGCCCCCGCAACCAAGTTTTTCCGCTTCCCTTGAACGGGAGGTTTTATATCCCGCTTTTCGGCGGTGTAGCTCAGTTGGTTAGAGCATGCGGCTCATATCCGCAGTGTCCGGAGTTCGAATCTCTGCACCGCCACCAATCACCACAAAGACCCTTCTCGGACTCCGGGGAGGGTCTTTGTCATTCCGGCACATAATCCATGAAAAATGAGGTGCTCGGCGAAATCGTCGACAAAAAACTTTTGCAAAAGGGTGACAGGGTCCTTGTTGCAGTCTCGGGTGGGAGCGATTCAGTGGCACTGTTGCACCTGCTCAAAGAGATTGCCGCAGACCTGAATCTTTCCCTTGTGGTCGCGCACCTCGATCATGGCCTTCGTGCGCAAAGTGCCAAAGACGCACTCTTTGTGGAAGGGCTGTGCAGACTGTGGGACCTCCCGTTTGTTTTGCACCGCACTGCAGGTTCTGAAATCAGCGCCGCCCGGCGCGGGGGTGTTGAGCAGGCAGCAAGAAAAATGCGGCGAGCATTTCTGGAGGAAACCGCCCGGCGGTTTAATTGTCGCCGGATCGCGCTGGGGCATCACCAAGATGACCAGGCTGAAACAGTTCTTCACCGCCTGCTGCGGGGCAGCGGGCCGGCAGGACTGGCCGCCATGCGCCCCGTCAGTGGAGTCTATGTGCGACCCCTGCTGTCTGTTTCCCGATCCCGAATCAGACGTTACCTCGATTTTCATGGTTTGACGTTTTGTCATGATGAGAGCAATGATGACCTGCGCTATACCCGCAACCTGATCCGGCATCGCCTGTTGCCCCTGTGCCGCTTGATCAATCCGCGCGTTGAAGATGCACTCGCCCGGTTGGCCCGCCGCTTGAGCTGTGAGGAGGATTACTGGCGTCGGCAGGTCATGGAGACGGTTTCCGGCTGGTGTCTGGCGACAGGTTCTGCCTGTGTCCCCCGGAAGGAAATCAATCGTCTCCACCCGGCGCTTCGTGACCGCGTACTGCGTCATCTGGTCGAAATCGTGCGAGGGGACCTGCGGGGGGTGGAGGAAAAGCACATTGCCGCCCTGGCTCAATTGGCAGCAGGGGCGCAGGGGCGCAAGGAACTTCACCTGCCCGGAGTCACTGCGTTCCGCAGCTATGATGAGCTTCACCTGGAAACTCATCCATCTGCAGCTATAGAGCCTTATTGCCAAAAAGTTACGACTCCGGGCGTGTACAGACTGCCGGGCGGCTGGCAGGTTGAATTTACTCTGGCCTCGAAACCGGGCCTGTGTGATGGCCGCACCGCGGTGGAGTTCGACGAAGCCCGGGTCACGTTCCCTCTGATTCTTCGCTCCCGCGAGGCCGGAGACCGGATGACGGTTGCGGGAATGAGCGGGCGACGTAAGCTTAAAGATATTTTTATTGATGAAAAAGTACCACTGGATATAAGAAGATCCTGCCCCGTGCTCGAACATGAGGGGCAGATCCTGTGGCTGGCGGGGTTGCGGCGCTGCAACGACTACCGACCCGGCGGAAAAACCAAAAAAATTCTGCGGGTCGCGCTACTGCCGTAAAAAAGGTCAGTCCCGACTTGTGGACTCTCGTCCTTTGTGGTACTTTTTCCCGATAGTTAAACCGGGTTTAGCACCTTTATATCAACCGAACCAAGCGAATATATTTCCTGTATTAGGGGGGAAAGTGAATCAGTTTTATAAAAATCTTGCGTTGTGGCTGGTAATCTCCTTATTGATGATTCTGCTCTTCAACATGATGACGCAGAAAGAGCAGGAGTTAAAGCCTGTCAACTACACCAATTTTCTCAGTGCCGTTGATGAAGGGCGGGTGCAGAAAGTCACTATCCAGGGGCAACAGATCGAGGGTCTCTATGACGACGGAACCGCGTTCAAGACCTATGCGCCGGGTGATGTGGAGCTGATCCCCGAACTGAAGGAAAAAGGCGTTGTGATCGAAGCAAAGCCGGTTGAAGACCAGGGGTTCTGGTTCACCCTGCTGGTTTCCTGGGGGCCGATTCTGCTGCTGATTGCTGTATGGATCTTCTTCATGCGACAGATGCAGTCCGGCGGCGGCAAGGCCATGAGCTTCGGCAAGAGCCGCGCCAAACTCCTCAACGAAAGCACCGCCCGCGTGATGTTCAGTGATGTGGCCGGGGTTGAGGAAGCCAAGGACGAGCTTGAGGAGATCGTCTCCTTTCTGAAAGACCCCAAGAAATATTCCCGCCTCGGCGGCAAGATCCCGAAGGGCGTTCTGCTGGTGGGGCCGCCCGGGACGGGTAAAACCCTTTTAGCCCGTGCTATCGCCGGTGAGGCCGGCGTGCCGTTTTTCTCAATCTCCGGTTCTGACTTCGTTGAGATGTTCGTCGGGGTTGGTGCGAGCCGTGTGCGTGACCTGTTCGTTCAGGGCAAGAAAAACGCACCCTGTATCATCTTCATCGACGAGATCGATGCTGTGGGTCGTCATCGTGGCGCCGGACTCGGCGGCGGTCATGATGAACGGGAGCAGACCCTCAATCAGCTGCTGGTTGAAATGGACGGTTTCGAGTCCAACGAGGGCGTTATCCTGATTGCCGCCACCAACCGCCCCGACGTGCTTGATCCTGCCTTGCTGCGTCCCGGACGTTTTGATCGCCAGGTTGTCGTGCCGCCACCTGACGTGCGTGGCCGCGAGAAGATCCTGCAGGTTCACTCTCGCAATATTCCCATGCAGGAAGATGTTGATATGGCGGTTCTGGCCAAGGGAACTCCGGGATTTTCAGGTGCCGACCTGGCCAATCTCGTGAACGAAGCGGCTCTTCTGGCCGCACGCAAAAACCAGGACAAGGTTGCCATGGTTGACCTGGAAGCGGCCAAGGATAAAGTCATGATGGGCGCCGAGAGGCGTTCCATGGTGATCACCGAGGAAGAGAAGAAGGTCACCGCCTGGCACGAAGCGGGGCACGCTCTGGTGGCCCTGTTCATCCCTGGCTCCGATCCGGTGCATAAGGTGTCGATTATCCCTCGCGGTCGTGCCATGGGCGTGACCATGTATCTGCCCCAGGAAGAGAAATACAACGAGACCAAGGATGGTCTTAATATTCGCATCTGCACCTTGCTTGGCGGACGTATTGCCGAGGAACTTGTCTTCCCGAGCATCACCAGCGGCGCGGCCAATGACCTTGAGCGTGCCACTGCCATCGCCCGCAAGATGGTCTGTGAATGGGGGATGAGTGAGACCCTTGGCCCTCTGACCTTCGGCGAAAAAGAAGGCGAAATATTCCTCGGCCGCGACATGGGCCACAGTAAAAACTACAGCGAAGCAACCGCCGTCGAAATCGACAGGGAGATTCGCGATATCGTTCAGCGCAATTATGAGCGAACTCGCACTATCCTCAAAGATAACCGCGAAGCTCTCGACCGTGTGGCCGAAGCCCTGCTGGACCGTGAAAACCTTGACAGCCACGAGCTTAATGACCTGGTCTTTGGTGCTTCGTCAGCCGGGAAAGAGGATGAAGGAAAAACCATTGCTCCCTCTGAAGGCGGTTGTGTGGACCAGGATTCCCGGACTGATGAGTAAATGACGTCTTCGCCTCCGCGGTTGCTTCAGATCGCCAGTGAGCCGCAGGCACTAGCGGAATTGCGCCGCCTTGGGGCAGGCCCCTGGGAGTCTTACCTGCCTCATCTGTTGGCTGGTGGTGACCTGATTAAGGTGCATGATGTTTCGCAGGCGCTGTTTCGCTGCCTGCAAGCCAGTGTCGGCACTTCTCTCAAGCAGATCGTGCCTTCAGCGTCGTTGCTGGGCGGGAATGCCGCTGGCGGTGATCTTCTGCTGTGCGGAGATCGCCCCGGGTTGCGTGCTCTCTGCCAGGCTCTGCAGAAAAATGGAGGAGTACCGGAAGCCCGATTGGCGCAATCGCTCAGCCTTCTTCTTGATCGCTCCGAGCGCCCGGCAACATCTTTGCGGGGGCGCACCTGCACCTTGGATTTGAGTCGCCCCCGTATCATGGGGATTCTCAATATCACCCCCGATTCTTTCTCGGATGGGGGGTGCTACCTCGATCCGGATTGCGCCCTGAAACAGGCTCGGAACATGGTCGAGCAGGGGGTCGATCTCATCGATATCGGAGGGGAAAGCACCCGCCCGGGATCTACAGGGGTTGACGAAGAGGAGGAAGTGCGGCGGGTAGTCCCCATCGTTGAACGGATCGCCGCACAATGTGCTGTTCCGATTTCGGTGGATACCACAAAAAGCCGCGTTGCCCATGAGGCCATTCTTGCCGGCGCGGAATTTATCAACGATGTCAGTGGGCTGCGTTTTGACTCTGAAATGGCGCGCGTCGCCGCGCAGACCGGCGCCGGATTGTTCCTCATGCATACCCGAGGGCGCTCGGACATCATGCAGAAACGGACGGATTATGCTGATTTGCTCGGGGATGTATGCCGCTACCTGGCCGAGGGGATCGAACTTGCATATGCCGCCGGGGTTGAAGAGGATCGCATCGCCGTAGACCCGGGTGTCGGATTCGGCAAGGACGCAGCCGGCAACCTGGAAATCCTGCGTCGCCTTGCAGAGCTTCATTGCCTGGGGCGGCCGATCCTGCTGGGCACCTCACGTAAAGCTTTCCTCGGTAAAATTCTCGACCGCCCTCAGCCGTGCGAGCGTCTGTTCGGAACTGTCGCTACTACGGCTCTCGGCGTTGCTCAGGGGGCACGTATTTTCCGAGTGCATGATGTCGCCCCGAATCGTGATGCCGCTTTGACAGCCTGGGCGATCCACCCTTATGTATGATTGATCTGTTTACCGTTTAACCTCTTTGATCCTTTGCAGGGGCCAGGCTGAGATGGACGGGTTTTCCGATGTTATCAAGAATTTGCGCTGGCTCGACCTGCTGGATATCGGGCTGGTCGCTTTCATCATCTACCGGATCATCCTGCTGATCAAAGGCACGCGGGCCGTGCAGATGCTGCTCGGACTCGCGGTCATTCTGTTCGTTTATGTAGCTTCGCAGGTCGGCGGCCTTTATACCCTGCACTGGCTTCTCGATAATTTCCTCTCCTCGATTATCCTTGTCATTATTGTCATCTTCCAGAACGATATCCGGCGCGCCCTGATGCATGTCGGCCGCAATCCGTTTTTTTCCGGTCTCTCCTACCGGGAGGAAGGTGAACTGATTGATGAATTGGTCAAAGCCAGTGTCGTGATGGCCAATCGTCGAATCGGCGCTCTGATCGTGATCGAGCGTGATACGGGGCTGAAGGATTTTCTCGAAGTGGGCACAGAACTCGATGCGCGGGTGTCAAGCGATCTTCTGACCTCCATTTTCCTCCCCTATTCACCCCTCCATGACGGTGCGGTGGTCATTCAGCAGGGGCGGCTCAAGCAGGCCGGCTGCTTTCTGCCTCTTTCCCAGAATCCCGACATCAGCAAAGCCCTGGGAACCCGGCACCGTGCCGCCATCGGGCTGACCGAGCTAGTCGATGCCGTGGCCATTGTCGTCTCGGAGGAGACCGGGCGCATCTCCATCGTGGTGGGTGGGCGCATTACTCGTGACCTCGACTCGTCGTCGTTGAAGCGTGTCCTCAAGCGCCTTCTGGAAAGTCAGAACGCTCGAAAAAAGAAATAGGTCGTTATGCTGAAGTTCCTGACCGAAAATTGGATTCTTAAGATCGTTTCGCTGGTCTTCGCCCTGGTCTTGTGGTTCTTTGTCATCGGAGAGCGGAGGGTCGAAGTCGGCTACACCGTTCCCCTTGAGCTGGTCAACGTGCCCGAAGGCCTGATGGTTGCCAACGAGGTTCCCAATCTCGTCGATATACGGCTCAATGGCCCGCGCACACTGTTGATGAATCTGTCGCCGGCTGATATCAGCATTTCTGTCGACCTGACCGACCTCAAACCCGGCCTGACTTCCTTCAAACGCCTGGAAGAGCGGCTCAACATCCCGAGTGGTCTCAAGGTGACCCGCTTGTCTCCCTCCTTTGTTGATGTCAAGCTTGAAAGAATCAGGGGCAAGAAGGTGCCGGTGGAGGTGGTGTTGCGCGGCGAACCGGCAGAAGGCTACACTCTTGCCGGGTATGATATTGTACCGCAAAAGGTGGTGATCGAAGGAGCCGAGAGCGAAATCAAGGACGTATCACAGGTGCTGACGGAACCGGTTGATATTGAGGGAATACGCGAAAGTTTCACCCTGATCGTCCCCCTCGATTACCAGGGCAGATACACACAGCTCAAGGAAGACCGCACCGTTGAAATTCAGGTGCATGTCGTTGCGCTGGCCCCCGAGCCGGAGCAGGCTCCGGAGAATGAGACTTCAGGATTACCCGAAGAGAAACGCGAGAATACATCGCTTGAGAAAGGTGAATGAAATCTGTCATGAAAAAAAAGCTTTTTGGAACAGACGGTGTGCGGGGAGTCGCCAATATCCCGCCCATGACGACTGAGACGGCCATGCAGCTCGGACGCGCTGCCGCCTACCTGTTCAAGGATGGCAACCGCCGTCATCGCATCGTCATTGGCAAGGACACTCGCTTGTCCTGCTACATGATCGAGAACGCCCTGGCTGCCGGCATCTGCTCCATGGGGGTCGACGTGTTGCTGGTCGGGCCGCTGCCCACTCCAGGTATCGCTTTTATCACCTCCTCCATGCGGGCCGATGCAGGGGTCGTGATCAGTGCTTCGCACAATCCCTACCAGGATAACGGCATAAAATTCTTCTCCAACGACGGTTTCAAACTGCCCGATGCTCTCGAGCTGAAAATGGAGGATCTGATTTTCTCCAAGAAGATCGAGAGCCTGCGCCCGATTGCCTCCGAAGTCGGCAAAGCCTATCGTATCGATGACGCGGTGGGGCGCTATGTCGTGTTCCTGAAAAATTCGTTCCCCAAGGATCTTGACCTCAAAGGGTTGCGCGTTGTGCTCGATTGCGCCAACGGCGCGGCGTATCGCGTGGCTCCTGCGGTGCTGGAGGAACTTGGCGCCGAGGTCATCCCCTTGGGGGTTTCACCCAACGGCACCAACATCAATGCCGGCTGCGGTTCGCTGCATCCGGAGGTTATGTCCGAAGCGGTCAAGGAACACCGGGCGCATCTCGGGATTGCTCTGGACGGTGATGCGGACCGGGTGATTTTCTGTGATGAATTCGGCAACGTGGTGGATGGCGACCATATCATGGCGCTGTGCGCCGTCGATCTGATCAAACGCAAGAAGCTTGCGCACAATACTCTCGTGGCGACTGTCATGAGCAACATGGGGCTCGATATTGCGCTGAAGCAGGCCGGAGGCAAGGTTGTCAAGACGGATGTGGGCGACCGCTATGTCGTTGAAGCCATGCGCGAGGGCGGCTATTCCCTCGGCGGAGAGCAGTCCGGGCACCTGATCTTTCTGGAACACAACACCACTGGCGACGGTATGCTATCGGCGCTCCAGGTGCTTTCGGTGATTCAGCGCAGCGGCAAGCCGCTTTCCGAGCTTGCCGAGGTGATGGTGTCCCTGCCTCAGGTGCTGGTCAATGTGCGGGTTGCAGAAAAGACCGATCTTGAAAGCATCCCTGAAATTAAAAAAGAAATTGATCATGCCCGCCGGGTTCTGGGTGAAAACGGTCGGGTTCTGATCCGCTTTTCCGGGACCGAGCCGCTGGTGCGCATCATGCTTGAAGGGCAGGACAAATACCAGATCACCGAACTCGCACATCAGATTGCCGCAGTTGTTGAGCGCGTCATGGGGGAGAAAAAACAACAATGAAAACTGCCAGACTGGGAGTCAATGTCGACCATGTCGCCACGGTACGCCAGGCGCGCAAGACCCATGAGCCCGATCCGGTAACCGCCGCGGCGCTGGCGGAATTGGCCGGTGCCGACGGCATCACGATCCATCTACGCGAAGACCGTCGCCATATTCAGGACAGGGATCTGGCCGTTTTGCGCAGGACGGTGCGCTCCCGCCTGAATCTTGAGATGGCCGCCACTGACGAGATGGTGGGCATCGCGCTGAAGTTTCGACCGGATGAAGTCACCCTGGTGCCGGAAAAACGACAGGAGCTGACCACCGAGGGCGGCCTCGACGTTGTTCAGAACCGGCAGACGTTGAAAAATCCCGTCGCCCTGTTGCGCGATGGCGGAATCTCTGTCAGTCTTTTTGTCGATCCTGACCCGGAGCAGATCAAGGCCGCTCATCGTCTGGGTGTGGATGCCATTGAAATTCATACCGGGTGTTACTGCGATGCGGCCGACGCCAATGTACGCCGCGCCGAATTGACCAAGATCGAGCAGTCGGTCAGGCTCGGCCAGAAGCTGGGGTTGGCGGTTCACGCCGGCCACGGGCTCAATTACGACAATGTGCGTGAAGTCGCAGCCCTTGGGGGCATCGAAGAGTTCAATATCGGGCACAGCATCGTGGCGCGCGCCGTTCTGGTCGGTATGGATCGGGCGGTGCGTGACATGGCGGCTCTGATTAAAGGAAGCTGACCATGGCGATCCTTGGCGTCGGCACCGATCTGGCGCGCATCGGTCGCTTCAGGGATTTTCTCCATCAGGGCAAAACGGCGCTGATCGACCGCCTGTTTACCGCGGAAGAAAAGGCCTATGCTCTGGATCGCAAGGACCCTGCGCCCCATCTTGCCGCGCGATTTGCCGCCAAGGAGGCGTTTTTAAAGGCGCTGGGACTGGGCTTGCGCGAGGGGATGACCTGGCACGATATGAGTGTTGCGCGCGATGACCTCGGTAAGCCCTCGCTGGTTCTGACCGGGGCCGCAGCTCTTATCTGCCGGACCCGTGGAGTGGGTCGCGTGCATCTTTCTTACAGCCATGACGGGGACTATGCACAGGCCGTTGTCATTCTGGAGGAGCCATGAGAGTTCTGAGTGCCGCACAGATGCAGGAGCTTGATCAGAAGACGATCAAGGAGATCGGTCTGCCCGGTCCGGTACTGATGGAGAATGCCGGGCAGGGCGCCGCCCGGTTGATTAATGAACGGTATCGCCATCTCTACCCCGGACCGGCGGTCGTTATTTCGGGCAAGGGCAACAACGGCGGTGACGGCTATGTCATTGCGCGATCGCTTTTGCAGCGTGGTTGGCAGGTCCGCACTCTGGTCTTGGCGGATGATGCGGCGGTGGAGGGAGACGCCCGCCTTAATCTCGAGATTCTGCGAAAGGTGCGCGGCGAGATTCTTTTTGCGCCCGATGACGATGGGCTTTCGGCCGCTCTCTCTCAGTGCAGTGGGTCTCGCCTGCTGGTGGATGCGCTTTTTGGCACGGGGCTTTCCTCCAATGTCCGCGGTCGATATGCCCGAGCCATTGCCTGGATGAACGACGAGTCGGCGCCGATTGCCGCCGTGGATATCCCCAGCGGACTCGATGCCACAACCGGCCGTATTCTCGGATGCTGCGTTCAGGCCGACCTCACCGTGACCTTTGCCCTGCCTAAAATCGGGCATGTCGTCTATCCCGGAGTAGACCAGGTCGGAGCCCTTGAAATAGTGGATATCGGCATCCCTGCGTTTCTGCTGGAAGGCCAGACGCCTGCGCAGATCCTGGTTGATGGTGAATTTGCCCGCCATCTGCTCCCACCCCGGCCATCCGATGGCCACAAAGGCACCTTCGGACATCTGCTGATCATCGGTGGCTCTACCGGAAAATCGGGCGCGGTCGCTCTCGCTGCCGACAGCGCCATGCGAAGCGGCGTCGGCTTGGTGACTGCGGCAGTGCCAAAGGGAATTCATGATATTCTTGAGGTAAAATTAACAGAGCCCATGACGGTGCCGCTGCCTGAGGTCGATGGCGCATTGGGGGCGGGAGCACTTGATGCACTGACCGAGGCCTGGCAGGGCAAACAGGCATTGGCGGTCGGCCCCGGTCTGGGGCAGAATGAGCAGGCTCAGGAGTTGGTCAGGCGTTTGGTGCGCGACTGCGATTTGCCGCTGGTGATCGATGCAGATGGGCTCAATTCTCTTGCCGGCCATCTCGAGGGATTGTCATCCTGCCGGCCGGGGACGACCGTCATAACTCCCCATCCCGGAGAAATGGCGCGTTTGGCTCAGATCCCGGTGGAGGAGGTCCAGCAGGACCGCCTTTCGGTCGCGCGCGATTTTGCCCTTCGTCATGGAGTCATTGTGGTGCTCAAGGGAGCGCGTACGGTGATCGCCTCACCTGACGGTACGGCCTGGATCAACGCCAGCGGCAACCCCGGCATGGCGTCCGGAGGCATGGGCGATGTCCTGACCGGGGTGGTGGGAGCCCTGCTGGCGCAGGGGATGCCCGCGGCCGAAGCCGCTGTTTTGGCCACTTATCTTCATGGCGCTGCGGCTGACCGACTGGCCTGCCGGGAGGGGTGTGCGGGGCTGACTGCCGGCGAGATTGCCCACGAGCTTGCCGCTGTGCGATACGAACTCGGTCGGCGCTCTGGATGAGGCCCTTCGGACAAATTTGGCAGGATAACGTTCACTTCTTGATAAAGGATGCGATGCAATGCTCAAAGCTAAAGATATCATGACCCGCAACGTCATTTCCGTTCAGCCCGATACCGGTATTGAAGAGCTGGCCCGCCTTTTTATGGAAAAAGGGATCAGCGCCATGCCGGTCGTCAAGGAGGATGGGCAGCTTTTCGGTGTGGTCACCGAAACAGACCTGGTGGCTCAGGATCGGCCCCTTCACCTGCCGACGGTGGTTTCTATCTTCGATTGGGTGATCTATCTCGAAAGCGAGAAAGATTTCAAGAAAGAGGTGGAGAAAATCACGGCACGCAAGGTCGATGAGATCTGTTCGACCGAGGTGGTCACCTGCTCTCCGGAGACATCTGTTTCGGAAGTAGCCGCGCTGATGACCGAGAATAAAGCGCATCTGATCCCGGTGGTTGAGGACGACAAAGTGGTCGGAGTCGTCGCACGCCTCGATGTTATCCGGTCGATGGGACGATGACCCGGGACGTTCTCACCATTGAAACTCAAAGCGCTGAAGAAACAGTTCGTCTCGGGATGCTGCTCGGCGGGTTGATCGAGAAGCCTTTGCTGATTCGCCTGGCAGGAGATCTGGGGGCGGGCAAGACCTGTTTTACCCAGGGAGTGGCCCGCGGGCTCGATATCCCCGATGACGAGCCGGTCACAAGCCCCAGCTACACCCTGATGAACCAGTATAGCGGCCGTCTGCCGCTCTACCATTTTGACCTCTACCGCCTGACAAGTGCCGACGATCTTGAAGATCTCGGTTTCAGCGACTATCTCGACGCTGATGGGGTGACCGTGGTGGAATGGGGGGATCGGTTCGAAGAAAACCGCAGCGCAGGTCTTTTTATCACCCTGATACGTTTGGATGAATTCCGTCGGCGCCTGATTATAGAGGCGCATACAGCACCGGAAAGACATCTGCTTGAGGCTCTCGATGCCCGCTGGCGAAAGGAGACCGCATCATGAAGGAATTCGATATTGCCGTGATCGGTGCCGGCCCGGGTGGATATGTCGCTGCGATCCGTGCCGCCCAGCAGGGCGCCTGTGTGTGCCTGATCGAAAAAGACAAGGTTGGCGGCACCTGCCTCAATCGTGGTTGCATCCCCACCAAGGCTCTTTACAGCACGGCGCATTTCTGGCAGCGCCTTAAACATGCTGAAGACCACGGCATCCGGATCGATGAGCCCTCCCTCGATTACACCGTGGCAGCTGAACGGCGGGATAATATCGTAAAGCGCCTGGTCGGCGGGATTGAACAGCTGCTCAAGGCGCACAAGGTTGAATTGTTCCGTGGGCACGCTCTGATTGAAGGGCCGGGGCGGATTTGCATCAAACGACCCGAAGTCACCGGGCGCATTCGGGCCAAAAACATCATCATCGCTACCGGCTCGCGTTCAGTGCGCCCTAAAGCCCTGTCGATAGACGGGAAAAATGTTTTGACCAGCCGGGAAATCCTTGCTATTAAAGAACTTCCCGCCAGCCTGATGGTTGTCGGAGGCGGTTATATCGGCTGCGAATTCGCCGGAATTTTCGCCGCCCTGGGGACCAAAGTCACGGTCGTGGAACAGCTCCCGGGTCTGCTTGAACAAAGCGACCGCCAGGTGGTCAAGGAGGTTGAAAAATCCTTTAAATCCCTGGGGGTGCAAGTTCATACCGAAACCTCGGTAGAGCGCCTCGATGCCAAGGATGGCGTCGTCACGGCTTATCTCTCAGGCGAGAAGCAGGTTGAGGCTGAAAAGGTTCTGGTTGCGGTCGGCCGTGTTCCCAATATCGATAATCTCGGCCTTGAAGATGCCGGAGTTGAAACAAAAGACGGCGCCATTGTTGTCGATGACGGGTTGCGGACTTCGGTGCCTGGAGTCTACGCGATCGGCGATGCGACCAACATCATTCAACTGGCACATGTAGCCTCCTACCAGGCCGGAATCGCTGTAGCCAACGCCATGGGGGGCGATGAAAAAGCTGATTATCGGGTCGTTCCCAGCGCCATCTTCACCCTGCCTGAGATTGGCCAGGTCGGCTTGACCGAAGACCAGGCCAAACAGCAGGGGATCGAGGTGGAAAGCGGGCGCTTTTCCTACCAGGCATCAAGCAAGGCACAGTGCGAGGGGGAAACCCAGGGACTGGTCAAGATCGTCGCCGATAAAAAAGACGGCGCCATTCTCGGCGCTGCCATCGTCGGCGCCGAGGCCTCAAGCCTGGTCGCTGAAGTGGCCGCTGCCATGGGCGCGGGAATGAGCGCGCATGAACTCGGCGGGAAAACGATTCATGCCCATCCCACCCTGCCGGAAATGATCATGGAAGCGGCGGAAGATGTCGCCGGGCTGGCGGTTCACAAAGCCGGGCGCCGCCGCGACCGCGGATAACGTCATACCTGAGTGTCGGGCGCCCAGGCCCGGGACTCATCATACGGAGGAGAAAACGATTATGGCCCTGGTGGTTCAGAAGTATGGAGGAACCTCGGTCGGTACCATCGAGCGTATTCGCAATGTAGCGCGCAGAGTCGCTAAGACCTATGATGACGGCAACGATGTGGTGGTGGTGGTCTCTGCCATGTCCGGCGAGACGAACAAGCTCGTCGCTCTGGCCAACGAAGTCTGCGAGTTCCCCAGCGAACGTGAATACGATGTGATGGTTGCCACGGGGGAGCAGGTTTCGATCTCTCTGCTCTCGATGTGCCTGCAGTCCATGGGGTACAAGGCGAAAAGTTATCTCGGCTTTCAGATTCCGATCATCACCGACAGCGCCTATTCCAAGGCGCGCATCCTGAAGATCGAGGACAAAAAGGTCCGGGAAGACCTCAAAAACGGATCGATCATCATTGTTGCCGGCTTCCAGGGGATCGACAAGGAAGGCAACATCACCACGTTGGGGCGTGGCGGTTCGGACACCTCGGCGGTTGCCATGGCGGCAGCGCTCAAGGCCGATGTCTGCGAAATCTACACCGATGTCGACGGCATCTATACGACTGACCCGCGCCTTGTGCCCGAAGCGTCGAAGATGGAAAAAATCTCCTACGACGAAATGCTGGAGATGGCCTCTCTCGGCTCAAAGGTGCTGCAGATCCGCTCGGTGGAATTTGCTAAGAAATACAACGTGGTGATCCACGTCCGTTCCAGTTTCAACGACAATCCAGGAACCCTGGTTACGAAGGAGGATGCCGATATGGAAACCGTGCTCGTTTCGGGAGTCACATACAATAAGGATGAAGCCAAGATCTCCGTGTTCCGCATACCTGACAAGCCCGGAATCGCATCACGGATCTTCTCGCCGTTGTCCCACGCCAATATCACGGTTGACATGATCATTCAGAATGTCTCCAGCGATGGCTACACGGACCTGACCTTTACCGTTCCCAAGACTGACTATAAAAAGGCGATTAAAATCGTCGAGGAGACGGCCAAGGAAGTGGGCGCCAGCGGCGTCAAGGGCGATGAAAACATCGCCAAGGTCTCCATTGTCGGTGTCGGCATGCGTTCTCACTCCGGCATCGCCAGCAAAATGTTCCAGACCCTGTCGCAGGAGGGGATCAACATCCAGATGATTTCCACCAGTGAAATCAAGGTATCCTGTGTGATCGAGTCTAAATACACCGAACTCGCAGTGCGGGTGCTGCATGAAGCCTTTGATCTGGCGAAGAAAGACGTCAAGGCCGAATAAACGCCACTCCTGGTAAAAAAACGCGGAATTGAACGGGGGCGGCCTGCGAGTCGCCCCTTGTGCAAAGGATGGAGATGCAATGAGCCTGATTCACCTCTACGACACCACCCTTCGTGACGGCACGCAAGCGGAGGATGTTTCCTTCCTGGTGGCGGACAAAATCCGCATCGCGCAACAGCTTGACGAGCTGGGCATTCATTATATTGAAGGCGGTTGGCCTGGATCGAATCCCAAGGACATCAGCTTCTTTAAAGAGATCAAGAAGGCGCGCCTCAAGCAGGTGAAAATCGCGGCTTTCGGGTCGACCCGCCGGGCTCGCAGCACTCCGGAAAAAGATGCCAACATCCGCACCCTGATTCAGGCTGAACCCGATACGGTAACCATCTTCGGCAAAACCTGGGATTTCCATGTCCATGAGGCGTTGCGCATCAGCCTGGAAGAAAACCTCGAGCTGATCAATGACTCGCTGGCCTATCTCAAGCAGCATGTCGGCGAGGTCATTTACGATGCTGAGCATTTTTTCGACGGCTACAAGGCGAATCCGGAGTATGCCCTCAAGACGTTGAAGGCGGCCGAGGACGCCGGCGTCGACTGTATCGTGCTGTGCGACACCAACGGCGGTACGCTGCCCCATGAAATCCCCCCGATTATGGAAAAAGTGCAGGCCGAAATCGGAGCGGCTCTTGGGATTCATGCCCATAACGACAGTGAGTGCGCCGTAGCCAACAGCCTGATGGCGGTACAGTGTGGAGCAGTTCAGGTTCAAGGCACCATCAACGGGTTTGGCGAGCGATGCGGCAATGCCAATCTCTGCTCCATTATCCCGGCGCTTAAGCTCAAGCTGCAGCATGACTGTGTCACTGACGAGCAGTTGGCCAATCTGCGCACGGTATCGCGAACCATCTATGAAATGGCCAACATGATCCCCCGCAAGCATCAGCCGTATGTGGGCAATTCGGCTTTCGCTCACAAGGGAGGCGTGCATGTCTCCGCGATCCAGCGCCATCCCGAGACCTATGAGCACATCCGCCCGGAGCTTGTCGGCAATGTGACGCGCGTGCTGGTCTCGGACCTGTCCGGCCGTTCCAACATTCTGGCCAAGGCGGAGCAGTTCAATATCAACCTCGACAGCAAGGATCCGGTCACTCAGGAAATCCTTGAGAATATCAAGGACCTTGAGAACAAGGGGTTCCAGTTCGAGGGGGCCGAAGCTTCCTTTGAACTCCTCATGCGCCGTGCATTGGGAACAATGCGCCACTTCTTTTCCGTCATCGGTTTCCGTGTAATCGACAGCAAGCGCCATGAAGATGAAAAGCCTCAGTCAGAGGCGACGGTGCAGGTCAAGGTCGGAGGACGGATAGAGCATACGGCTGCCGAGGGCAACGGGCCGGTCAATGCGCTGGACAACGCTTTGCGCAAGGCCCTCGGAAATTTTTATCCGCAGCTGCGCGAGGTCAAACTGTTCGACTATAAAGTCCGGGTACTGCCGGCGGGTAAGGGTACGTCTTCGGTGACTCGCGTCCTCATTGAATCCGGCGACAAGGAAACGCGGTGGGGCACGGTGGGTGTCAGCGACAACATCATCGATGCTTCCTACCAGGCACTCATCGATTCCTTTCTGTATAAACTGATCCGAGACTACCGCGCCGAAGGATGAACGCTCGCCAGGGCGTGCTGTTACTCATCGGCACGATACTGACTTTTCTGCTTCTGAACCAGGGCCGGTTGCTCTTTTCTGTGCAAGAGCTGCCGGCCCCGGCTCCCGCCCCCTCCTCACAGATCATCGTGGAAATTGCCGCCGGTGTCCCTCGTCCGGGCATCTATCAATTCTCTGACGGTTTGCTGTGGCCTGCCGTCATTTCGTTGACGGATTTGGATTGTGTGAGATCCGCTCAGCAATCTAGCTTTCCCGACGCCTCTGTTGCCAACGGACAACGCCTGGCGTTTTCCTGCAACTCCCTGAATAAACTGGAAGTTGAGACCTCATGGATGTCTGCCGCACATCGGATGGCGCTTGGCGTGTCGTTGCACCCCGACCGCATGTCTCTGGATGATTGGCAGGCATTGCCAGGCATTGGGCCGCGTTTGGCAGAGAGGATCGAACAGGACCGTCAATTGAATGGCGATTTTGAACGGATCGATCGCTTGAGACGTGTTAAAGGCATTGGAGCAGGGCGAATATCCCAGTGGCGGAAATTTTTTTTGAAATAAGCTAACGCCTTGAAAAATAGTAACAAAGTTTGTCATTTATTGCTAAATCCCCCCCCTTTTTTACTATTGATTCCAGTCGGTTGGCACGTCTGGTGAAAGAGTGACTCACTATCGATGGCTGATATTGCCTGAGTCACACTTTAAAATTCGTGATTAACTTCAAAAGGGGGAAAATCCGATGAAATGTCCCAAATGCAAAGGAAGGATGTACACCGAGAAGTTTTATGATTTCGTTCGTTCATTTGAAGCATGGAAGTGCTGCTCCTGCGGTGAAGTGCTGGACCCCACCATCATGGCCAACCGCGCCCGCAACCACAATGTCTATATCGGGTGATCTGGTTTAAGGGCAGTTTTGCAGCTTCGCCATACTTTATACGCTCACCGGAAACGGGCCTACGGTAGAATACGTTGGCCCGTTTTTTTCAGACTCCGCGCTCTTCCTTCCCCAGCCATATCTTCATCTCTCTTTTTCAGGAAGAAGGTCGCCTCTTGCCAAGCAGGACTTCCTTGGTACCATTAACCGAAAGTCCCAATGATATAGAGATGATCGACAATGTCTCGAGTTGGTTCGCCAAGCCGGCGAAAGGATGAATTATGAAAGAGAAGCAGGAGGCCGCTTCCCTGTCGGGTCATCAACTTCTTGCGATTTATCGCGACATGGTGCGGATTCGGCAGTTCGAGGAAGCCTGCCCGCAACTCTACAGTCAAGGGAAGATGGGGGGATTTCTCCATCTTTACAGCGGCCAGGAGGCTGTCGGCGTCGGTGTCGCCCACGCCATGCAAAAAGACCGGTGTCAGCCAGGGCAAGGGAGGGTCCATGCATATGTTCGATGCCGACCTTCGTTTTATGGGAGGGTACGGCATCGTCGGCGGGCATCTGCCTCTGGCGGTCGGTATGGGGTATTCGATCCTGTACCGCGAATCTGATGAGGTGGTGGTGTGCCTCTTCGGTGATGGCGCCACCAATCAAGGGGTTTTTCACGAAGCCATGAATATGGCGGCTCTTTACAACGTGCCGGTGGTCTTCGTGTGTGAAAACAACATGTATGGAATCGGAACCGCCGTGGGTCGTGCCAGTGCTGTGGATCAACTCTATAAAAAAAGCTGTGCCTATGAAACTCCCGGTTCTAAGGTCGATGGGATGTTTGTGCTTAAATGCTGCAATTGCCGTCGCCACTGAAAAAGGCCTTTACAGCCCCGTCATCCGTGATTGTGCGGAGCTGTCGGTGCGTGGTATTGGTGACCGGGCGCGGGACCTGGCTGAAAAAGCGCGTCAGGGGCGCCTGAAGGCTGAAGAGATGAGTGATGGGACTTTTACCGTTTCCAACATGGGGATGCTGGGTGTAGAGTCTTTTACGGCGATCATCACCCCGCCCCAGGCAGCCGCGCTGGCCGTCGGCGCAGTGCAGCATGAACCGGTGGCGGATGCCGGGCAGGGAGATCTTGTGGTTATCCCGCGCATGCGGCTGACCCTCTCTGCCGACCACCGTGTCTTCGATGGCGCTGATGCCGCCGATTTTCTCAATACCGTGCGCGACTATCTTGAGGCGCC
Organism: Geoalkalibacter subterraneus; assembly: GCF_000827125.1. Classification (NCBI taxonomy): domain Bacteria; kingdom Pseudomonadati; phylum Thermodesulfobacteriota; class Desulfuromonadia; order Desulfuromonadales; family Geoalkalibacteraceae; genus Geoalkalibacter; species Geoalkalibacter subterraneus. The sequence goes on along the minus strand of NZ_CP010311.1, from coordinate 2,651,069 downwards.
TATCACGCTCGTGGCGACAGGGGATGACGAATAGGCGGCCAAGAAAACAACCCTTTGTGAACGCTCTGTTTTAATGTTTATTTCGGGAAGGATATCTCCATGTCCATTGAGCATCTGCGACTTGATCCCCAGGCGTTGACCTGGCATTGCGATCCGAATCAGTTCGAATTTGAGACCACCCGAGAATTGCCCCCCCTTGAAGGGACCATCGGCCAGGATCGGGCGTTGACGGCCATCGATTTCGGTCTTGGCATCAAGGACAGCGGGTTCAACATCTTTATCCTTGGAGAACCGGGCACCGGCCGCTCGTCTTCTATCAAAAAAATACTCAACAGTCGCTCCAAAGGGCAGCCCGTTCCTGACGACTGGTGCTATGTGCATGATTTCGAGGATGGGACCCGCCCCGATTATATCCGCCTTCCGGCCGGAAAAGGGCAGGAGCTCAAGAAGGATGTCGACCGCCTGGTGGAGCGTCTGACGGAAGAGATCCCGAAAGTCTTTGAAAGCAAGGAGTACGAAGAGCAGAAGAACAAGATTTCCTCGGAACATCAGGAAAAGCATAAGGCACTGTTTCAGGAGCTGGAGCATCAGGCCGAGGAAAAAGGATTCATGCTGCAGCGCACCGTCAGCGGCCTGGTCCTGGTCCCGGTGAAGGAGGGGCACCCCCTTTCGCAGGAGGAATACGAAGAACTCTCCGACCAGGAAAAGGCTGAACTTGACGAGCGCGGCACGGCTCTACAGAACAATCTCAACGACACCCTGCGTGAAGTGCGAAAACTCGAAGAGCAGGCACGGCGGGAAACGGCCGAGATGGAAAAAGAGGTCGTCAATTACGGCATGGAGCCGCTTTTTGAGGAACTGGAGAAAAAGTACGCTGATCAGGAGCGGGTGCTGGAGCATTTTAAAAACTGCAAGAAGGACATCTTGGGGCGTATCGAGGAATTACGACCCAACAAGGGGCCGCAGATTGCGCTGCCGGGTATGAAGATGCCGGAGCAGGGGCCATCTTTTGAGCGCTACCTGGTCAATCTGTTTGTCGACAATCACCAACTCGAAGGCGCGCCTGTCGTCTATGAAGCCAACCCGACTTACTTCAACCTGTTCGGCCGTGTCGAGCATGTCATCCAGATGGGCAACGCCTCAACCAATTTCACCATGATCAAGCCCGGCGCCTTGCATCGCGCCAACGGCGGCTACCTTATCCTGGACTGCCGTGAAGTGCTGATCAACCTGTTCTCCTACGAGGCGCTCAAGCGCTGCATCCGCAACAAGGAAGTCAAGATCGAGGATATGACGGAGCAGTTCCGGTTTCTGGCCACGGTCACTCTCAAGCCGCGTCCGGTTCCTCTATCCTGCAAGATCATCCTGATCGGCACACCACTGCTGTACTATCTGTTGTTTCAGTATGATCCGGATTTTCGCAAATTTTTCAAAGTCAAGGCCGACTTCGACCGGATGATGAGAAATACCTGGGAGAACACCCAGCAGTACGCCCTTTTCATTGGCGCGAAATGCACCGATGAAGACCTGCTGCATTTCGATCGTCAGGCTGTCGCGCGCACTATCGAGCATTCCGCACGCCTGAGCGAGGATCAGGGCAAGTTCTCCTCCTGTTTTCTCGAAATCGCCAATCTTATTCGGGAAGCAGCTCACTACGCGGAAAAGGAGGGGTGCGACCGGGTTGGCTCAAAGCATGTTGATCTGGCGATCGAAGCGCGCGTCTACCGCTGCAACAAGATCGAAGAGAAAATTCAGGAACTGATTGAAGACGGCACCCTGCTGGTGGACACGGAAGGCGAAATGACAGGGCAGATTAACGGGCTATCTGTTTATCAGCTCGGCGACTATTCCTTCGGCAAGCCGTCACGCCTGACGGTGCGCACCTATCTGGGCAAAGGTTCGATGGTCAATATCGAACGCGAGGCCAAACTATCCGGCCCGATTCACGACAAGGGCGTGATGATCCTCACCGGTTTCTTCGGCGAGCGCTTCGCCCAGGACAAGCCATTAGCCCTCTCTGCATCCATCTGCTTTGAGCAGTCCTATACCGGCGTTGAAGGGGACAGCGCTTCCTGCGCTGAACTCTACGCCTTGCTTTCCTCTCTGGCAGATGTCCCCATCAAGCAGGGGATCGCGGTCACCGGATCCGTCAACCAGCATGGCAAGGTGCAGCCCATCGGCGGTGTCAACGAAAAGATCGAGGGCTATTACGCTGTGTGCAAGGTCAAGGGCTTGACAGGCGAGCAGGGGGTCATTATTCCCCGTTCAAATCTCAAAAGCCTGATGCTCGATCGCGACGTGCGAGAGGCTGTGGAAAAAGGCGATTTCTACATCTGGGCGGTGGAGACCGTGGACGAGGGGATCGAAATTCTCACCGGCATGCCTGCCGGCGAACGGGACAGTGACGGAAAGTGGCCGGAGAGCACCATCAATCAAAAGGTCGATCAGCGCCTGCTGAAAATGGCCGAAACGCTGCACAAGTTCGGCAAAGGGGACGAGAAGAACGGATAAGCCCGATTTGTCCTGGTTCGGCTTGCTTTTTCTCCGGTTTCGCGGGGCATTTTAAAGTTCTGATATGGATGGCTGTGCATGCTGCGTTTATTTGAAAAACTGGGCGATCAATGTTTATTTGTGCTCGAGCAGCTTGGACGCATGGGGCTTTTTCTGGCGGTCTGCCTGTTTTCCATTTTCAAGCCTCCTTATAAACTTCGTCCGATTCTCCGCCAGATTAATTTCATCGGCACCCGTTCCGTTTTCGTCATCGTCTTTACCGGGGCTTTTACCGGCATGGTCCTGGCGCTGCAGGGCTATTACACGCTGCGCAAGTTCGGCTCTGAAGGGATGCTCGGTTCGGCGGTAGCGCTGAGTCTGATTCGCGAGCTCGGGCCTGTGGTTGCGGCGCTGATGGTCATCGGACGCGCCGGTTCTGCCATCTGCGCCGAGATCGGCATCATGCGCAATTCCGAGCAGATCGATGCCCTTGAATGCATGGCCATCGATCCCTACAAATACCTGATGGTCCCCAAGTTTGTGGCTGCGCTGCTCTCCATGCCGCTTCTGACCGCAATTTTTGATGTTGTCGGCATCTTCGGCGGGTGGCTGATCGGGGTGGTTTTGCTCGGGATCAATCAGGGGGCCTATTTTCAAGGGATGTATGACAGCGTCGTTTGGGCTGATGTCAAAATGGGGTTGATCAAATCCTTCGTCTTTGGCCTGCTGTTGGTATGGATCAGTGCGGCCAAAGGTTATTTTCTTCATTTCGAGCGCGGGGGAGGCTTTGGAGCCGAAGGCGTCAGTCGTGTAACGACCGACGCGGTGGTGTGGTCCTCCGTGTCGGTGCTGGTATGGGATTATCTGATCTCAGCGATCATGCTGTAGTCTGGCCGCGGGTGAAAAAGTTTTGACGGGATGCATCTTCACCTTGTGTGGGGTCGCGGCTCCCATGACAAGGGTGTCTGGCGCCAGGGATGGCGCCAGTCAAACGGCCAGGGACGGCGAAAAGTGTCCCTTGACATGGGAGTTGCGACCCCATGCTGAACAGTTACGACGGGATAAGTGATGGGAGAAACATCGGAAGACATTGTCATAGAATTGTCGGGTCTGCATAAATCCTTCGGTGGCCAGGTCGTGCTCAAAGGAATCGACCTAGTGGTCCGCAAGGGCACAACGACCGTGATAGTCGGCGCAAGCGGCGAGGGCAAAAGTGTGATCCTCAAGCACATGCTGGGCCTGATGCAACCGGATAAAGGTCTGGTCAGAGTATTCGGGAGGGATATCAACCGTATCCGTTCCCGTGAACTCAAAGAGATCCGCACCCGTTTCGGTGTTCTGTTTCAGAACGCCGCGCTGTTTGATTCTTTGACGGTTTTTGACAACGTCGCCCTGCCATTGCGGGAACGCACCCGCCGCGATGAACTCTGGGTGCGGGAGAAGGTGATGGACAAGCTGGCCCTGATGGATCTTGAAGGTTCGGAGGAAAAATACCCGGCGCAGATCTCGGGCGGCATGCGCAAGCGGGTGGGGCTGGCCCGGGCACTGGTGCTCAATCCGCAGGTCGTCTTCTTCGATGAACCGACTACCGGGCTCGACGTGCATAAGAGCAATGAAATCTATCGTCTGTTTCATAAGACCCAGCAGAAGCTGGGATATACCGCAGTCATCGTCAGCCATGACGTGCCGAAGATTTTCAAGTTGGCAGACTATGTTGCATTGCTCGCCGAGGGGGTGGTGCAGGGGTGCATGTCGCCGGAGGAGTTTCAGCTTTCCGATAATGCCCTGATCCGCGAGTACGTCGAAACCACCATGGGACCGATCTATTCGAGTGACCAAGAGGAGTCCGTGCTTTATGAAACGGTTTAATCTGGAAGTGGCGGTCGGCATTTTTCTGGTCGCCGGATTTCTATGCTTTGCCTGGCTCTCCATCCGTCTGGGCGACATCGATCTTCTGCAGCGCGATACCTACCGGATCGAAGCGCGATTCGGCTCCATCGCCGGTCTCAAAGAGGGGGCTGTTGTGCAGGTGGCCGGCGTTCCCGTCGGCAAGGTCAGCCGCATCCGCCTCGATTCGGAAATGTACGAAGCGGTGGTCGAACTCGCTATAAACAATGCTGTCCGCCTGACGGTGGACAGCATTGCCTCCATCCGTACAGCAGGGATCATCGGCGACCGATATGTCAGCATTTCTCCTGGCGGATTTCCTGAATATATCGAGCCGGGAGGCGAGATCGAAGAAACCGAATCCGCCATCAACCTGGAAGAACTCATCAGCAAGTATATCTTTGAGAGCCAGTAACTCCTGACGGGAAAAGCGGGTTGAAAGGATCAGATGAATGTGGCGTTTTATCTGTTTAACAGGGTTTTTGTCGGGAGTATTACTTTTTTCTGCACCGGGGTTTTCGGCGGAAACCGGAGGTGCGGGCCCGGCTGTTGAGAGCGCGAATGCTGAACCCTTTGATCCCTTTGCCGGTGAATACGAGGAAGAACTCCTGATGGTCTATGACCCCATCGAGCCTTTCAACCGCGCCATGTTCTGGTTCAACGACAAGCTGTATTTCTACCTGCTGAAGCCGATTGCCCGAGGCTTCAGGCTCGTGCCGGAGCCCGCGCGGGTATCCGTCGATAATTTCTTCAACAACGTGGCGACGCCGGTGCGGTTTGCCAATTCTCTGCTGCAGTTCCGCTTCGGGGATGCGACCCGCGAGCTGGGGCGCTTCGTCGTCAATTCCACCTGGGGGGTGGCGGGGCTGTTCGATCCAGCCCGCACGCAGCTGGGATGGGAAATGAAAAAGGAAGATACCGGCCAGACGCTGGGTTACTTCGGGGTGCCGTCCGGATTTTACCTGGTGCTTCCGGTTTTCGGGCCTTCCACCCCCCGCGACGCCGTAGGGCGCGTCGGCGATTTCTTCCTCGATCCCTGGAATTATGTGTTTGACGAAAGCTGGCACAAGACGGCGGTCAAAATGACCGACCGCCTCAATGTCCTCTCCCTGGACGATGATACTTATGAGAGCATCAAGGCGGAGCAGCTCGATCCCTACCTGTTCATCCGCGACGGCTATATGCAGCGTCGTGAAGCAATGATTATCGAATGATTGCTCATAGAAACAAGGAGTGAATCTATGTTCAGCAAGTGGATGACAGCGGCATGCCTGCTGCTTTGCCTGGCCCCGGCCGCGGCATTTTCTGCCGAGGCAGGACCTTTGGCGCAAATCGAGCAGACGGTCGAGCAGGTGATCGATACGCTCAAGGACGACGCGATCAGGGGCGAACAGCAGCGTCAGCGACTGACCGAGTTGATCAAGGCGCGTTTCGATTTTCAGGCCATGTCGCAATGGGTGCTGGGCCCCTACTGGAAAAAAGCAAATGTCGATGAACAAGAGACGTTCATGGAGCTTTTTTCCGAACTGCTGGAAGCAAGCTACCTGGGGCGCATCGAGAGCTATACCGATGAGGAGGTGCGCTTTGTCTCGGAGAAAATCAACGGGCCCAGGGCTGAGGTCGAAACCCTCATCGTGACCCGCAGCGCCGACATACCCATCTCTTACAAGCTGGTGGATCGCCAGGGGGAGTGGCTGGTCTATGATGTCATTGTGGAGAAAGTCAGCCTGGTGCGCAATTACCGTGGCACCTTTACGGAAATCGCCCGCAAAGAGGGGATGGACGGTCTCTTCGAACAGATGCGGAGTAAAATTGAGGACCTGAAAAGTCGGTCGAAGGAGGCCTAGTTTTCATGAAGACTCCCGATGCCGTCTGTCGCCAGATCAAGGAAGAGATGCGCTATTTCCGGTATCTTGATAAAGATGCAATCGAAATCCTGAAACTCCGCTTAACCTGTCTGCAGGTTCCGGCCGGGGAAATCCTCTGGAGCGAAGGTGATCCGGGCGACAGCGTTGTTTTTGTTGCCTCGGGTCGCATTGAGGAAAAAAAGAATACCGAGTTTGAAGGAAAACAGGTGGTGGTCGGGGTTTACGGACCGGGCACGGTGCTTGGGGAGTTTGGCATTCTGGAAGATCATCCAAGGCCCTTCACCGTTTTGGCGTTGGAAGACACGGATCTGCTTGTGCTAGGGCGCGAAGAGTTCGACCGTCTGCTTGAAGAGCACCCCGCTGTGGGTGTCGGTCTGCTTAAAGGAATTCTGCTTGCGACCACGATCCGCCTCGAAAAATCCTATGATCGGCTCGCCTCGATCTTTTAAATAGAAAATAATCAGGAGATGTTTGATTGGCGCTGGAAATTGAACGAAAATTTCTGATTCACGGCATGGATTGGAAGAATGCGGCTACCTCGTGTTCTTTTTTGCGCCAGGGATTTGTCTCCATCGGCTCGATAGGAGTGGTACGGGTAAGATTGATCGACGATCAAGGCGTGTTGACCATCAAGGGGCCGACCCGCGGCGCTGTGCGTTTGGAATACGAATACGAGATCCCGGTGGAGGATGCGGCCGAAATGCTCGATGAGCTGTGCATACGGCCTTTGATCGAGAAAACCCGTCATTGCGTACCTTTCGGTGGTCTCCTCTGGGAGGTGGATGTCTTCGTTGGCGAAAATGAAGGGTTGTGTGTTGCGGAAGTGGAACTTGAGCAAGAGGGTCAGCAGATCGAATTGCCGCCCTGGGTTGGCGCTGAAGTGACCGGTGATCCCCGCTATTACAATTCCAGCCTGGTCCGCAAGCCTTTCAGCCGTTGGCGGTCGGAAAAGACAGATCGTTGAATTGCGGATAAAAAATAACTTGTGACTCTTGAATTTGTGAAATTCTGTGGAAAAATATAACCACAAGCAAGGAGAAAGGAGGATTCCCGAAAACGGAAACCACAGACGAAAATAATTTTAAAGCGCTCCTGATGAGGAGTACATGACGTCCTGAACCGCAGGACTCTTGAGCCGAAAAGAATCGTGAAGATTCTCGGCTGACAGCTTAAAAGAAGGCCCCTCGCGATAATCGCTGCGAGGGGCTTTCTTTATGAAAAAATAGATGAGCAGAGCAGATCTGCTTCAGAATGCGGGAACTTCTTCTACCGGTTAAAAGGGGGTTTTTGCGAAATGGCGCTTGGTGGCGTCCTGCAGCTTGCCGACCGCCTGGAAGGACTCCCGCAGCAGGTCCTGTTCGGTCTTGGACAGATTGTGGGGGTTGATGTGGTGGCTGGGTTTGCGGCCGGCCTGTACCAGGGCGATTTCGTTTCGCAGCCGCAGAAAAGTTAGCGCCTCGAAGGCGGCGCGGATATGCTCCGCAGTCTCCGGTGCAAACACATTTCTTTTCACCAACGCCTCCAGCCGGGCGAAGGTGGTGACTTCAGAGAGTTCCTGCTCCAGCGCGAACATGCGGATGCAGTCGACGATATAGACCGTCCCGCCGTGCTTGAGAGACAATTCCCCTTTATGTTCACCGCTTTTTTCCAGCACAAACCGTCCCAGCAGGCCGATCGGCACCTTGTAGCGCAGGTCCAGAGACATCATGTGATAGAGAAAGCCCTGGAAGGAGCGGATGTGGCGATGCACGATATCCCGCAGATCCTGGGCCAGGGTGCCATCTCCGGCCATGGGGACGAAATCGAAGAAGATTGATGAGTAGCGCACCTTCTGCGGCTCCGGCTCGTTGACCCAGTCTTCGATGCGTTCATCCCACTCCCACAAGCGCCCGCGCCACAGGGGATTGTTGACCATGACCTTGCCATGGCAGAGCGGATAGCCGACTTCGGCGAGGGCGTCGACGATCTTCTCAGAGAAGGGTACGAAAAAGGCGTCGACTTCCTCCTGCCTGGCATCGGGATAGTTTTCGAAAATAAAGCCGTTGTCCTGATCCGGGTCCAGCAGCATCTCTCGACGCCCGCCGCTTCCCATGATCAGAAAGCAGTAGCGGATCGCCGGCGGTTCCTTCCCCTGCTGCTTCATCTCTTCCAGGCACAGGTCGAAGGTGCGGCGGATGATGGTGTGGTGGATGTAGCTCAGAATCTCCATCACCTCGGGGGTGGATCGGGTTTCGGACAGCAGAGTGCGGCCAACGGTTGCGATCTCGCTGCGAATGGCCGCCAGGGTTGCAAGATCCTTGGCCTGACGCGCATTGCCGACCAGCAGCATCGCTTTTTGGCTGCGAAAGCGCATCAGGTCGCGCAACGTCACGATGCCAACCACCTGTTTGCCGTCAAGAATCGGCAGATGCCGCATGCGATGGGCGCTCATGTAGGCCATCGCTTCATACATATAGGTGTCGGGGGAGAGGGAATGCGGCTGAGGCGTCATGATGGTTGCAGCGGTAATGGCATCCGGATCGACATTCGGCAGACTGAGAACCTTTCCAACAAGGTCGCGCTCGGTAATGATCCCCATCAGCGAGCCATCCTTTTCGCACACGAGGACCGAACTGACGCGTTTCTCCGAAATTTTACGGGCCACCTCCCGTGCAGTATTCTGCGGCGTGCAGCATACCGGTGGCGTTGCCATGATTTCCGACAGGCGCTTTTTGAAAGGGTAGGCCTCCATCTGGGTGATGGCGTCCTGGGTCTGGTCTGTGACGATTTCTGAATAAAGGTTGCGCACCCGGGAGAGAACGATGCGAGTAAAATATTCGCCGATGCGAGGATATTCTTCCTCCACCTTCTTCACCAGATCCGCATTGATGACGAAGCACTCCGTGGCGCGCACTGTGCGTGCGCCGCCGGTATAGGGCTCCCCGGTAAAGATCGGTGTGGCGCCGAAAAACTGCCCTTCCTTGCGATAGTCCACCACCATCTCGACCCCGCCGGGGTTCATCACGGTGATCTCCACCAGGCCGTCTTTAATGATATAAAGATAGCCGGTGGGGTAATCATTCTGCTTGAAAATATGGGTGTTGGCCGGAAATTTCTTCAGGACGGCCGCTTTGCGGAGTTCCTCGAACAGGTGGTCCGGCAGGATATTGAAGGGTTCACTGTCTCTGAGATGTCTGATCAAGCCGATATCCCCGGTGGAAAATGGCGTCGTTAAAAAACCCCCCGGAATGCTCGGAGGGCAGTGAAAGTAAACAATCTTAATACTAGCAGCATGCCCGGAAAGGGCAATGTTTTTTTCGTTTAATCCGGGTCTTGGGATTCCTGTGGCGCATCCTGGCTGCGCGAGGGATCTTTGGCGCGTGGAGAGCGGTCGAGATAGATGGCCGCGGCGAAGCACAGCAGGCTGGCCGCCATCAATTCACCGATGTGTGTAAAAAAATCACGGGTCAGTATCAGATCGATCCCCATCAGGGCCAATCCTGCCCCGGCGAACAGCAGGGAGCATCGCTTGCGAGTGAAAAACTTCAAAGTGCGATGCCTTAATGGATGCGCCGGCGTGACGAATGTTCATCGGGATCAGGGCCGGCGACAGGTATTGGGACATTGTGCAGTTTTCGCAGCACCCGGTCACTGCGTTGTGCCGATTCGTCACTGATGCGCTCATGCGTGATGTTGGAAACCACAATATTGATGAGAAACGCCAGGGGACAGACGATCAGGGCCGAGGAGGTCGCCGGCAGTAGGCCGTCGGCAGAGAAAAGCGGCACCCGCATCACCCAGCCGACCATGGCGATCAGGGTCATGGCCAGTCCGAAAATCATTCCTGCCAGGGCGCCGTATTTGTTGGAACGCGAATACCACACCGCCAGCACGCAGGCGGGGAAAATGGTGTTTCCCGCTATGGCGAAAGCCATGGCCACAATCTGGGCAATCAGCGCTGGCGGGTTGAGGGCTGTCAATACCACGATTGCGCACAGAGCCGCGGTAATCACACGGCCGACGAAAAGCTGCTGTCGGTCGGTGCTCTCAGGGCGAAAAATGGTGGCATACCAGTCGTGTGCGACTGCGGAAGCGCCGGCCACCAGCAAACCCGCGACGGTAGAGATGCCAGCCGCAAGGGCTCCCGATGCGAGATAGCCGAGGAAGGCAGGACCCAGTCCTGCCCGCTCCGGTGCGCTCAGGATGATAACATCCGCGACCGCCTGCCCGCCCAGGGGATTCCAGAATTTTCCCATCACCGCATAAACCGGAGAGGACCAGTAGAGCAGCCCGATGAAGAACAATCCCCAGAGCACCGATTTGCGCGCTATATCTTCATTTTTGACCGTGTAAAAACGGATCATGATATGAGGCAGGCCAGCCGTGCCCACCATCAGGGTAAAGACCAGTGCCAGGAAATGATAAATATTGCCCCCCGTGCCCCAGGGAAGAAACGCCCGGGACGCTTCGGCGAATTCATTGCCGGCAAGCTGACCGCCCGCCGATGAAGCAACCTGGCCTTCCATCAGCCCTGAAAGCACTGCACCATATTCAAGCTGGGGCAGGATGCCGGCTCCGCCCGCCTTTTTGATCAGAATCCACAGCGGAATCAGAAACGCCGAGATCAGCACCACGTACTGAATCTGCTGGTTGCGCGTGACGCCCGACATGCCGCTGATCAGCAGGTAAGCCAACACCACGCCGGCGGCGAAAAAGACGCTGGCGGTGTAGCTCATACCGAAGATCCAGCCGCAGATCAGGCCAATCCCTTTGAACTGGGCCGTGGAGTAGGTAATGGCGATGATGACGGTCACGGTGGCCGCGATTAACCGCACCGAGTGGCAGTCATAGCGGTCACCAAGAAATTCCGGAATCGTATATTTGCCGAAGCGACGGATCTGTGCTGCCAGCAGGACCAATAGTAGGACGTAGCCGCCGGTCCAGCCGATGATGTAACCCAGGCCGAACCAGCCTTTGAGGTAGAGCAGCCCGGCCACTCCCATGAATGAAGCAGCAGACATCCAGTCGGAAGCGATGGCGGCGCCGTTGCCGTATTTGCCGATTCCCTGCCCCGCGACCCAGTAACCGGAAGTGGTCGAAACTTTGGATAGAAAACCCACCCCGATATAAACGCAGAGAGTGGCGACCATGATCAGGGCTGGAACCAGCTTGAACCCTCTCTCGATCTGAAAAATTTCTTCGCCCGCGCCCCACAGCGGTGCGGCGGCGAAAAGAAACAATCCCAGGGCCATCCAAAAGAAAAATCTTTTCATTGCATCAAACCTTCCAGCGATGCGGGGGAACTATCTCCTGCGGACTTTTTTGTCCCACAGCATGCAATACAATTTACACAGCAGCACGTAGCCGATGGTGCATCCCTGCGCTACCAGCCAGTAGTGCAGAGGAAAACCAAGAAAGCGCGTCTCGGTCAGCACAGAGCGGCCCAGGCCGCTGGGGTCTCCCAGCCCTGCCAGCCAGATTGCCATGGGAACGCCGCAGCTCAGAATAAACCAGAACAGCAGAACAATGCGGGCAACTCCGACTTCGTTCTGCATGTTCGGCGTGCTGGGCCGGAAAAAATTGACTTCCAACCGGGGGGGTGAATCCATGAATTGAATTCTCCTTCCTTGGTTTGATAAATTGGCCTGATCCGTTGTTATATCCAATCAGGTTGAGCTGCCACGAAACTAATACGCTGTTTTATTTTTGTCAAATTTAAAAGCTTGCTATGGGATCTGTATTCCAGAGGCTGTCATGCCGATGGTTTGCAGTTTTTCGACAATGGGCTGATCCGCCGGCAGTATCTCGAACTGGTCGAGTTGCGTCGGCAGGATCCAGCGGTGGTCACAGACTTCGATATTGCGAATCGGGCGGTCGTCGCACTGTCTGCATTCATAGGCCATGATCAGCACCGGCCCTCGCTCGTAACGGTAGTATACCACCTCGAAGATGGGGCCGACTTCGATTTCGATCCCTAATTCTTCGATAATCTCGCGCTTCAAGCCTTCTTGCGGCGACTCTTCTGCATCAAGTTTGCCCCCGGGGAATTCCCACCATCCGCCGAGGCGCACATGAGGAGGGCGCCGGGTAAGCAGGATGCGATCCTCGCACCGGATGATGGCGGCGGTGACCAGAAGTGGCGGCATGGCATGTTCTCCTTGTTGACCATAATCGTGCATAGTGAGAGGTCTTCGGCAAATTGGCTGGCGCGCTTTCGCGGCTTGTGATACAAAACAGGCACCGAGAATACCGCCAGGAGATGATATTCATGTTTCAGCTTTCTGATAAGGGGCGCCGCATCCGCGAGATGTTCGATGCGATTGCTCCCCGTTACGATCTGCTCAATCGTCTGTTGTCTTTGGGAATCGACCGCCGCTGGCGGACTTTTGCCGTTGGCTGTCTGGAGATTCCGGACAACGGGTGCGTGCTGGACCTCGCCACCGGAACCGGGGACGTGGCCCTGGAGATTGCCCGCCAAACCCCTGATTCGGTAAAGATTGTCGGCGAGGATTTCACTCAGGGAATGTTGGTGCGTGGCCGCGAGAAGGTCGCTCAGTCCCCTTTCTCCGAGCGGATTTTTCTGGTCAACGCGCCCTGTGAAACGATTCCCCACCCTGCTGGGGTGTTCGATGGTGTGACCATCGCATTCGGTATCCGCAACGTGGTGGACCGCGCCGCCGGGCTGCGTGAGATGTGGCGGGTGCTCAAGCCTGGCGGTCGGGTGGTGATTCTCGAATTTTCAGCCCCGACAAATGCCCTTTTCAAAAAACTCTACTATTTTTACTTTCTACGCCTGTTGCCTTTTATCGGCGGCCTTTTCTCCAAACGCAGCGCTTATCAGTATCTGCCCGATTCCGTGCTGGAATTTCCCTCGCGGGAAGAATTCAAGGCGATGATGGCGGATGCCGGTTTTGCCAATATCCGTCATGTTGACCAGACCGGCGGGATTGCAAGCGTGTATGTAGGGGAAAAGCGCGGTTCCTGAGGGGGCTTTTCCCGCATCGAAGGTGATGCTTGCCCCCTGCGTCCTACTGAGTTGCCTTTTCCAGATCGGAGAAAACCTTTGCCGGAAACCCCAGCACCCGCTTAAAAACGCCGCGAACTTTCTCTGAAATCGATGTGACGGGGATCGCTTTGACCTCGGGGTTTCTGCGGTCCCCCTTTACACGAAAATGAGTCATAATCAGTGACTCATCCTCCCCCGTGAGAATCCAGCCTGCAATGGGAATTTTTGAAATAACGGAATCCACCGTTTGCAGTGGTTTGACACCGAGGACGGCATCTATCTCGTTATCCACCAGATCAATCTCTCCGACCATCGACATATTGATGGCATTGCTGTCCACCAGAAGATCCTCACTGGTCAATATGCCGTTGCGCAGGCTGAAATTGGCGGATATTCTCTGGTACGGCATCCCTTCGCGCGCCATATCCGGCAATTGAAAAGAAAAAATCTGTGCCACGTTGAGCAGCGAGAAAACCTTGGACAGAACATTGAACCGCCTCAAGATCCCGTTGTGCGACTCCAGAGAAAACCCTCCGCGGCTGGTTTCAATGAAATTATGACTGTCTCCTTCGAGGTAGAAATCACCGCGGAGCGTGCCGGTGATCAACCCTGGGGCGTCACTTTGAATGTTCTGGGCTTCTTCGGCATTGACATCTTCCAGATGCCCTGAAACTTTGAGCAGGGCAGCGGCGCCGGGTGGTTCGGCCCAGACAACCCGACCTACGTAGTAACCGGGGGCGAGGTCCGCGTGAAGCGGGTAGATCTGCAATATTCCCGCCCGATAATGAATGTCCGCCTCGGCCTGTGCGAATTCGATTTTATGAAAAGTGCCCGCCTCTGTCTTAACTTTGATGTCAACCGTAGTTTGTTCTGTCTCCTTCTTGTCGCTTCCCACCTGGCGCGGCGGCCCTGAAAAGAATTCAAGAATCTCGTCCACATTGCCATATTCGGCGTTGATGGACAACTCGACCTTGGGCTTGCTGTAGCCGTGGACTCCGCCGCTGACAGCGGCGCGGGTGCCGCCGCCGGTGCGGGCGTAGACAGGAGTGAAATAAATCCCTCTGGTATCGATTGCCATCTGCCCGTAAACCGAGGTCAGGTTGGTTTTGCCTCCTCTGAAGATCAGGTCCTGCGGGCGGAGGTTCTGCCCCTCCAGGTCAATAAGCAGACGAAAATCGGCCAAATCGGGGATCTGTGCCGCGACATCGAAGGCTGATTCCCCCAGGTAGGTTTTCAGCTTGGGGGCATTGACTGTCCGACCGGAAAGGAAGATCTCTCCCTGGGTGCGGTTGAGGTCGGCAACGACATTGAAAAAGTGAGCTCCGCCCCCCTTGAGCGTGAATTCGCCCTGAGGTGGATCGAGACGGTCCCTGGTGCCGCTCAAAAGAAGGTCGCCGCTCAACGTGCCCTGCAGCCTGAAATCTTCAACCGCCGGCAGCAGTTGTTCGAGTTTTGCGAGGTCGGACTGGGAGAGCTGGACGATAAAGCGAAACGGGGTGGCGCCTTTGAGGACAACCTCCCCCTCGAAATTCGCCTTAAGCCCTCCCAGAGCCACATGCCCGCCGCGAATCTGGAGTTTCTCTCCTTCATGGGTGCCCTGCAGCCCAAGGGTGGTCGGCATGCCCGGTGGTTTGCGGACTGCCTTTCCCCAGCGTGCGGCAACCTCGGAGAGGTTGAGATCGAGATTTAATTTAGGTCTGGAAGGACTCTCTGTGACCTCCAGGGAGATTGCGGCCGGCCCACTTAGGTTCAGTTCCGATGGAATTGGTTTCGGAAGCAGCTGTGTCAGCTTCTTGATGTCGGCTCGGGCTTCGCCTTTAAGGTTCAGGTGTGGCGTTGCCCCGGGTGCAAGCTCCTCGATATGGCCACTCAGCGACCATGGAATCTCCTGCCAGACGAAATTTCCTTGCGTGATCCGAAGTTGCCTGTTCTCATAGACCAGCTGCAGCCGGTTCTTCTCGACGGGTCCTGCTGCCGTTTCCCATGCCAGGTTTTCACCGTGAACGGCTGCATACCTCAATAGTTCCGTTGATTCGAGGCCTGCATTGGAAGCCTCACGAATCGGGCCATCGAAACGCAGCGCTTCAACGGTCAGCGAACCCGTATCCTGAAGAGCGTCGAGAGCATTGCCTGCGCCTAGGGCCGCAAGCATGTGATGAAGGGTTACCGCGGAGAACGTGTTGCTGGAAAGCTCTCCTTGCAGATGCGCTTTTTCAGGATGCTCGGGCTCGACTTCAAGAACAAGGGAACCTTGCAGGTTAAGGTCATTGAGACGGACTGTGCTCGAACTCAGATTCCAGATGCCGTCCCGGACTTCAGCGCGGCCGGAGGATTCAAACAGGAGGGGGAGGGATTGGGCTTCATCGTCTGCGGACAGGTGCAAACCTTCCAGTACAGCATTCAGATCAAGCCCTTCGCGCACCGAACCCTGGGCCGAAACAGTCAGATTTCCCCTGCCATCCAGAGTTGAAGCAGGAAGGTGTCTTTTCAGAAAGGGAGTCGGGTCGAGGTGGCGAACCTGTAGATCGAGTTCCCCGTGCCATCCCTTCCAGTCGGCCCAATTGTCTGCCGGGAGGACCTCAACCTCTGCTTTGAGGCGGACAGGCTCGGAATCCTGCGGGTGGAGGTCGGCCTTGAACTGGGCACGGGTCGTTGCATCAGGCCCGATATCATCAAGTGTCAGGTCGATACTGGCGAGTCGCAGGGATGAGGCTGCCCATGATTTCTGTGTGTCGCTCTGCCGCTGCCAGTGGAATCGGCCGTCGCGGATCGTTAGAAATTTTACTTTTGTTTCATGCAGCAAGGAAAGGATGGAAAGAGGGGCAGGGTCCTCCTCACCGGCTCTTGTCGCAGATGATGAATGAATCCTGACCGTTGGGGAGATGATCTCGATAGCGGTGAAAGAAATCTGGCGCTGCAGCAGGGGGCGCAATTTGAGTCGCAGAAACAGATGCTCGGCGCGGAGGTCGTATTCGCTGGTTTCATCGCCGATGCGTATGCTGCTGAAGTCGAGATTGATCCCCTTGTGCAGGGCAAAGCGCGCTTCACCGATAGACACAGGGAGGCCCAACTGCTGACTGAGGCGGTCAGCGAGCATGCTGCGATAATTATTTAAATCAAAGGTCGCAACGGCGAAGGCCAGTGCTGTCGCAGCCGCAACGAGCAGAAGGCCGACTGCGACGAGCAGTGGATGGCGTCGAAGCATTGAAGTCGTTACCTGAAAATGTAAGATCCTGTGTGGGTGAAGCCGGATATTCTCTTTTGTTTCTTTATGCTGAAGATCATTTTTAATAGTACCCACTAAAGCGGCGAGTAGGCAAGCTCTGATGCATGCGAAACTGTCCTTTACATGGGGTTTAGCCATTGCTAATATCCCCCTCACGAATCTTGCCGTCTCATTAGCGGGCAGCGGATGATCGAGACTCGCTTCATTGTGGGTTCTCTCGTCCATCGATTTTTGTCGACGTCCCCGGTGCCTCAGATTGACAGGAGCGAAAAATTATGTCCTTAAATGCTCTTCTTCGGAACCTTTTGGGCGAACTTCCTGACGCTCTGGGCGTCGTTCTTGCCGATTGGGAAGGTGAAGCAGTCGCCCATGCGGCCCGCATGGATGATTTCGAATTGAAAGTTTTTGGAGCGCATCACGGCATTATCCTTGACTCTTTGCGTCAGGCGGCTGCCCGTCTTGGAGAGCCGGGAGTGGAAGAGGTCGCCATTCATGCCGACAACCGTCTCATTCTTGTCATGCCGGTTACTGAGGAGTATTTTATTGTCCTGACGCTGGAGAGCGAGGGGCTGTTGGCGCGTGCACGGCATGTCCTGCAAGCCTATGCTCCACAACTTCATGAAGAGGTTGCCTGACGGTAAGCAGGTCGCCAAAACCCGCAGCTCAGATATGCAGGCCGGTCATGTGTTCCGGTCATAAAATGATGGCGTCGCAAAAAGTCCGTCCTACGGCGTTACGGCGTTTTTTCAGGACCTCGACATACCTGATGTATGCCTTCGCCCCTGAAAAACCACCAGGCCTTGTAGGACGAAATTTTTGCTTAGCCATCCTTAAAATTTTTGCGAGTGCATCATAAAAATAAGGGAGAGATTGAGCCGTGTTGGAAGAGATTAAACAAAAATTGAGCGAAACCCTGACCCAGGCGGGTCAATGGGCAGATAAGGCTCTGCAGCATGCCATGGTCTGGCTTGCGCAGCTTCTGGACAATATCGCATTGATGCTGGGGCACTATGGGGTGCCTGAAGAATATCGTTTCCTGGTGGCACTGGGGTTGCTGTATCTCCTGGTCGTTCTGGTTGTTCTTCTTTTTATCCTCCTTGTTTTCCGGCGCAGACGGCGCAAACGGCGTGAGGCGCTCAAGCGCGAAGCGCCACCCGGGCTCGAGCCGGAAGAAGCTCTCAGGCCGCCAGTCCCAGAAGAAGAGGAGGAGACGCCTGCGCCCAAAGAGGAACTCAGGGCGGAGCCTGAAGAGGGAAAAGCCCCGGCTGCTGAACCTCCCGCCGAGGCAGAGGCTGAAGTTGAAGAGGTCCGCCCTGAAGAGGTCGCGCCTGAACCGGTTGCGGAGGAGGAACTTGTGCCTGAGGAGGCGCCTGTTGTTCTTCCCGAGGAGCGGGAAGCGGCGCCGGAAGTTGAAGGAATTCCTGAAGAGCCCAGGGTCAGTCTTTTTGAACGGATGCGCCAGGGACTGTCCAAAACCCAGGCTTCGCTGGTCGGTCGCATTGATACCCTGCTGCGTGGGCGAAAGGAGATCGACGCCGATCTGATCGAAGATCTGGAGGAGATCCTGATTACTGCGGATCTGGGTATGAAAACCACTCAGGACCTGGTGGCGGTTCTCGAAGACCGTCTGGATCGCAATGAACTGGCTGACGGCGAAGCCGTACGCAGTGCCATGCAGGAAGAGTTGACCCGTCGCCTTGAAGAGCAAGCCTGCGGTCCCCTCGACCTTGATGCGGCAAAACCCTTCGTGCTTATGGTAGTGGGCGTCAACGGGGTGGGCAAGACGACGACAATCGGCAAACTGGCCCGACAGTTTAAAAACGAAGGGCGCAGTGTTGTATTGGGGGCCGGCGACACTTTCCGTGCTGCGGCTTCCGAGCAGTTGGCTATTTGGGGCGAGCGCAGCGGTGTTGAAGTGATTCGCCACTCCGAAGGCGCCGACCCTGCCGCGGTTGCGTTCGATGCGGCCAAGGCGGCAGTGGCGCGTAAGGCGGATGTTCTGATCCTTGATACCGCTGGAAGGCTTCACACCAAGGCGAATCTGATGGAAGAGCTCAAGAAGATCCGGCGGGTTCTGGATCGCGAAATCCCCGGCGCTCCTCATGAAACCCTGCTTGTTCTCGATGCCACCACCGGGCAGAATGCCCTGAACCAGGCCAAGCTGTTCAGCGAGGCGGTCGCTGTCAGCGGCATTGCCCTGACCAAACTCGACGGCACGGCCAAAGGTGGAATTGTTGTGGCCATCAGCAATGAACTCAAGCTCCCCGTGAGATATATCGGCATCGGCGAGGGGGTGGAGGATCTGCGCCCCTTCGATCCGGCGATGTTTGCCGCCGCACTTTTTGACAGGGATTGAGCTGGACTGGATATTCGACAAACCGAGTGAGCCGGAACAGCCACGGCCCGAATCACACCATTTGACAGCGTTGTGTGGGCTTGAGCAGGGCACACCCCGGACAAAGTAGGGTTGTATCGATCCGGAATATCGGAGGGAGCTTGGAGGCGCCGGCTGGCCTGGCTTGCGAAATGCAACGGGCGGCGCCTTGCGGCTGTCTGCGTGGGGGCACTGAGACGATCGAGCCAAAAAGGGAATGCAGGGATGGGGCGATGGAAGTGGGGTGGCTGGCGGATTGGGACTATTCCTTAATCGCCCCGTACTTGCGCAGGATATCCGTTGTGGTTATGCTCTCCGGCACTCCTCGCGGTCTGACCACCGTTCTGCCGCAGAGAATGACGAGCTCATAGACCTCGAAGATGGCATAGCGCCCCTCGTCGAAGACAATGACCTTGTTGCCGTTGTCTTGACGGACCTGCTGCCGGTACTTGCGGATGCCGGTTTGCTCCCCGGCGCGCTCTTTTTTGTCCTGCTGCTCCAGCCAGGTGCGAAACGCCGTGGAGAGCGCCATGGTGAGCAGGGTGAGGTAGACATGAGCCCGAAACGCCCTGGCGGTATTCTTTGCCGGCCGCTCGATGAACCATGCCTGCTTCGCCTCCCGGAACAGGGCGTTCTCCATCTCGCTTCTGCGGTCGTAGCGATCGTAGGCACAAAGCGGCTTGGCGACCGCAGCGTTGGTGAGAATCACCATGGTGTCGCAACCGGGGTTGTTTCGGCAGTAGGGATCATCCACGACCACCACCGCGTTGATCGGATTGGCCGAGAAGTTTGCGGCATGTTCGTGGGAGCCGCTGCCGTGCTCGCCATAGAAGCCGGCCGAGGTGAGTCCGTCGATCCCGACCGCCTCCCAGCGATCGACCACGCTGGTCTTGTTCTTGCCGTGCCCGACCGAGCGGGTCTTCTGCCGGCTCTGGCGGACCCCGTTTGCAGCGCAGGCCAGGGCATCGGCATAGACCGCCATGTTCTTCTTGGCCGGGACATAGAAGTGGATCCCCTGCTGGTGCAGCCACCACCAGAAGGCGCCATCGGTAAACCCCCGGTCAAAGGCCAGCGACGACAAGGTGGCCTGCCCGCCGAGATTGCTCAGAGCCTGGGCGACCACCTCCCGGGCCAGGGTCACATCGGCGGTCTCGATGGTGGCAAAGCGCAGGGCCAGCGGCAAGCCGCTGACCGGCTCCCAGATCACCCAGATCTTGAACCCGAAGACCCGTTCCAGCACCTTCTTGATGCGCCCCTTGCGCAGGCGCAGCGTCGGCGGCTTCTCCTTGGAGACCATGCCGCAGCCCTCACAGCGCTGAGTCGACTGGATTTCCGAAGCATCGAGTGTCGCATGCACGGTCTTGGGAAAGAACGAACGAGCGGCCAGCACCGCCACCACCGTGTTGAAGAGCCTCTCCAGCGCGGAAGCCGCAATCGCTTGGATGTAGGTGGCAATCGAATCGGCGCAGACCGGGCCACGGATCGGGCTGCCCGGCTCGCTCTGTCCGGAGCCGTCCGGGCTATCGGCAGCCTCCGGGGAGGTCTCGGCGGTGGGCTTTTTACGCCCCCGCAGGCTCGTCCCCTCCAGAATCTCCCGGCCGTTGAACCCCACCAGGCGCATCAATGCCTGCGAGTGCAGAACCACCGGTTCGATGTGCCAATAGAACGCCAGGCCCGCGACGATGCGCATCAGATAGATGAGGATGACCGCAGGAAAGCGGACGGTCGTCGGGCGGCTGGAGACTTTCGGGTCAAGCTCCAGCAGGCGAGGCATGACCCCGATCTCTTCGAGGAAATAGAAGAACTCGTCGAAGAAGCCGGCGTCACTGAGGTGATAAACCTCCGGCACGTCCTTACCCGCCGCCAGATCCAGGGCAATGCCGGCCTGGTCTTTGGCGGCGGTCTGAAAGGAGAGTCGACGGGCGATATTTCTGGAAGCACGGTCGTGTAGGTTCATGGTTGGAACGCTAGCAGAAAATGGCGCGAAAAGCAAATCGGCAACATGCGTAAGTGGTTGTTTTTAAAAGATAAAACTGCTTCGAAATTCATGATCTGAGCGGTTTTTGGGCGAAACGCGCGAGGGGGATCGTGCGAGGCATCCAGGAGGGCCTACAGGGGAGCCCGGGGGTCGAGAAGGGCAATCCTGAAGGGCGCGGCGAAGAAGGCAAATTTTCGAAAAATGGCCCCTTCCCGGCCCGGTGTTGGATTTTTTTTTTGGATTCTGGTTGTCCGCTTACTCAAACGTGGATTAGGCAGACCGGGATAAGGCGTCAGCCGCCCCAGGCATGCTACGAGGTTTGCTGCTGGGTCGGGTTGCCGGAAACGCTTCGCTTATTCCGGCCTAAATTCCTGGAGCCGTGTAAATAACCAGTTTGGATTTTGTGTGCCGCTCTGGTTGAGCCAGTCCAGGGGCGGGCGAGTTTATCGAATATCCAGAGCTGGATAGAATGCTTGACTTGTCCGTGGTGTTTTTTTAATATCGATGGTTGACCTCTAGATAGGATTTGATATGGAAATAGATGTTTTACACCGCCTCGAACAACGGGTCGATCAGCTTTTGGAACGCGTCCGCGGTCTCGATGCTCAATGTCAGAGACTGCAGGCTGAGAAGGAGAAACTTCTCGAAGAGCGCGAGACGTTTGGTCGAGAGCTTGACAGAATTCTTGCGAAGCTTGAAGAGCGGGAGGAGTCGGGCCACTGAAAACCTCTCATCAGGTGACCATTCTTGGGCAGCAGTATACCCTGCGCACCGATGCGACGAGCGATCAGGTGCGTGAAGTGGTTGATTTTGTGCGGCAATCTCTGGATGAGGTTACGGGCCGTCACCGTGCGGTAGATTCTCTGGATGCTGCGGTTCTTGCTCTCCTCAATGTCGCGGGTTCTTTTCTGCGGATGAAAAGAGCTGATGAGGCGCAGATACAGGAAGTTGAGCAGCTCATCGACCGTATTGATCGGGTTCTAAACGAGCAGCCGGGTGGTAGCGCAAATTCTGACGAAATGTTAGGATAGATATATCATATACAAAGAACCGTTCTTCGCGCGCTTTCTGCCCGAAGTCGGGTGCTATTGTATAGGCAATTGTGAGTTGATAACTTTTCCATCGCTTTTGAAGCCGGTAATCTCTGTTTGAAGGTTGTACGGGCAAAAGTGGTCCAACGGCAGATTTAATGCGGACATCAGGTCCGTTTTTCCCGGGAGCTTATTTGCTCCGGTGAATAAATCCGAAGGCGAATTGGGACTATTGTTGTGGCAAAGGCTTTCTCTCCGGAGGATGCCAAAGGGCGTTCAGGTTGTCCCTGTTAATGCTTGCTTTCCACTAAAAGCTTAAAAAGGGTCATCATCCTGCTTTATTAACATGATTGCCGGCATGACATTTTTTCGCTTGCCTCGATAATCTCTTCGCTTTCGGCTGATCCTGCCGTTTCTTCCACCTTTTACCGTCCGATCCGTCCTGCGGCGATCACCGGGTTTGTCCGGGGGCCGTCATGCCCAAAACCACGATTCGTGAAACCTTGCTTCGTCAGCGCCGTCGCTTGCCGGCTGACCAATGCATGTCACTGAGCCTGGAGATCCAAAGCTATCTGATGGCTCTGGACCTGTTTCGTGAGGCAGACACCCTGGCTCTTTACAGCCCTGTTCAGAATGAGGTTTACACTGAAGCGCTTTTTGCCGAGGCACGCCAGCAGAAAAAGCGCATTGTCTATCCGCGCGTGTGTGGTGACGACCTTGAGTTTGTTGAGGTTGTCTCGCGGAGCGATTTAGTGCATGGCTATTTCGGTGTGCTTGAGCCGGGCGAAGGGCCTCGGGTTGATGTTGGTGAGATCGACCTGCTGGTGGTCCCCGGGGTCGCCTTTGATCGGGTTGGCCACAGGCTCGGTTATGGCAAGGGCTTTTACGACCGGGCTTTGCGGGCGGCGCCTCAATCCTGCCGCCTGGCCGGCCTGTGTTTTGATTTTCAGTGGATGACGGCTCTGCCTTACGACGCTCACGATGTGCGCATGCATGCCGTGGTGACGGAAGCGGGCTGTCGCTATTGCGAGCAATCCCGGCAATGACCGGGCTAATCTATAAAGGGCAAGGAGGATCAAGACTTTGAGTATAGAACTGACCATCCTGTTGATTGTGGTTGCCGTGGCCGCTGGCGCCTTCGGCAGCAATGTCGTGCGGCGCAAATTGTCGGAAGGGCGTCTGGCTGATGCTGAAAAAGCTGCGGCTCAATTAATCGAGGAAGCACGCAAGGACGCCGACAATATTCGCAAAGAAGCAAGTTTGCAGGCCAAGGATACTATCCTGCAGGCTAAAACGGAATCAGAGAACGAGGCGCGGGAATTGCGCCGGGAAATTCAGGTCCAGGAGAAACGCCTTTTACAGAAAGAAGAACATCTGGACCGGAAGGTCGGCCAGGTTGATGCGCGGGAAGAGGAACTGCTCAAGCGTGAGCGAGGCGTTGCGCAACAGGAAGAGCGGCTGGCGGCGCGTGACCGGGAACTGGATGAGCTTGTACGCCAGCAGGGGGAGAAGCTTGAATTGATTGCCGGCATGACCGCGCAGGAAGCCAAGCAGCACCTGATCCACACTATGGAGAGTGAGGCTCGCCATGATGCGGCCCGCATGGTCAAGCAGATTGAAGAGGAGGCCAGGGAGCGAGCCGACAAAAAGGCCAAGGAAATCCTTGCTCTGGCTATCCAGAGGTATGCAGGGGACTTCGTAGCGGAAAAGACAGTCAGTGTCGTGCCTCTTCCCAGCGACGAAATGAAGGGACGCATCATTGGTCGCGAAGGACGCAATATCCGCGCGATCGAGGCCGCGACCGGGATCGACCTGATTATTGATGATACCCCGGAGGCCGTCATTATCAGCGGCTTCAATCCCGTGCGACGTGAGGTGGCGCGTCTTTCTCTCGAGCGGCTCATATCCGACGGACGCATTCATCCTGCACGTATCGAAGAGGTGGTGCAGAAATCGGAGGAAGACGTGGAAACAGCCATCCGTGATGCCGGGGAGCAAGCGACCTTCGACGTCGGTGTGCACGGCATCCACCCTGAGATCATCAAGCTGATCGGTCGCCTCAGATACCGCACTTCATATGGACAGAACGTTCTGCAGCACTCCCTTGAGGTCGCTTTCCTGTGCGGCATTATGGCCTCCGAACTCAATATCAATGTCAAACAAGCTAAACGGGCCGGATTGCTGCATGATATCGGTAAAGCCGTCGATCATGAAATCGAAGGCAGCCATGCGGTAATCGGTGCGGACCTGGCGCGCAAATACGGTGAGACCCCCAAAATCGTGCATGCGCTGGCCGCGCATCATGAAGATGAAAAGCCCGAATCTGTCCTGGCGATCCTGGTTCAGGCCGCCGATGCCCTGTCCGGCGCACGCCCCGGGGCGCGTCGGGAAACTCTTGAGACCTATGTCAAGCGGTTGGGGGACCTGGAGCGCATCGGTACCTCGTTTGAAGGGGTGAGCAGCTGCTTCGCCATCCAGGCCGGCCGTGAGATTCGTGTCATGGTGTCGAGCGACAATGTGTCCGATGCCCAGTCTTTTGTGCTGGCAAAGGATATCGCAAAGAAGATCGAAGATGAAATGACTTATCCCGGACAAATCAAGGTCAACGTCATCCGCGAGACCCGCGCGGTGGAGTTCGCCAAGTAGCGCTCTCTCCAAGATTTTGTAAGGGTTGAGCATTCATATCCAAAACGGATCAGTGCGTCGCTGATACTTGGCATGGCCCCTGTCTGAATCACAGGTTTGGGGCCATGCCTGTTTACAATCCGGCGTGAAGGGGGGGCTTTTTGAAAATTCTGTTTGTCGGAGATATTGTCGGGCGTCCGGGTCGCCAGGCTCTCAAGCGCCGGCTTGATCACCTGGTTGACCGTCACCAGGTGGATCTGGTGGTGGCCAATGGTGAGAATTCCGCCGGCGGCTTCGGCCTGACCGCTGAGATCGCCCGTGAACTGTTTGCCCTTGGCGTTCATGTACTGACCTCAGGCAATCATATCTGGGACAAAAAAGAGGCCTTCGATCTGCTGGAGCGCGAGTCTCGGGTGCTGCGCCCTGCCAATTATCCGCCGGGGCTTGCGGGCTATGGGAGCGGTGTGTTTTTTGTGCCCGATGGCACGCCGGTCGCTGTGGTCAATCTTGAGGGCCGGGTCTTTATGAACAACCTGGATTGTCCTTTTCGCGCGGCCGACCGGCTGTTGGAAGGTTTGCGCGATCGGGCCAAGGTCATTCTGGTGGATTTTCATGCCGAGGCCTCCAGCGAGAAGATCGCCTTTGGGCATTATCTCGCCGGCCGTGTGTCCGCTGTGGTCGGAACGCATACCCATGTTCAGACCGCTGATGAGCGGATTCTCGGTGGCGGCACGGCCTTTATTACCGACGTGGGGATGACGGGGAGTCTCGACTCGGTGATCGGCATCCAGAAAGAGATTGCTGTTGAAAAATTCCTCAAGCAGGTGCCCATGCGCTTTGAGGTTGCCAAGAAGCATCCCGTCCTTTGTGCCGTTCTGCTTGATGTCGATGCAGATAACGGATGTGCGCGTTCCATTGAGCGCATTTTTCAAGAAGTATCCTGAGCCCCTTCACCGGGGCGATGACATTGAAGGTGATTGCCATGTTATCAGTCAAACAGCAAATGGATGTGATCCGCCGTGGCGCGGTAGAGATCCTGGTGGAGTCAGAACTTGAGGAAAAGCTCCGGGAGGCGATCGAGGTCGGTCGCCCTTTGCGCATCAAAGCGGGTTTTGATCCCACCGCCCCTGATCTGCATATCGGCCATACGGTTTTGATCCAGAAGCTCAAGCAGTTTCAGGATCTTGGGCATCAGATCTGTTTTCTGATCGGTGATTTCACCGCCATGATCGGCGACCCCACGGGAAAGAATGAAACCCGCAAGGCGCTGACCCGCGAGCAGGTTCTGGACAACGCTCGCACCTATCAGGAGCAGGTATTCAAGATTCTTGACCCGGAAAAAACCCGGCTTGTTTTCAACAGTGAGTGGATGGGCAAGATGACCGCCGCGGATCTGATTCAGCTGGCCGCGCGGCATACTGTCGCGCGCATGCTGGAGCGGGATGATTTCCACAAGCGGTTTCAGGGGCAGCAGCCGATCGCTATCCATGAGTTCCTCTATCCCCTGGTGCAGGGGTGGGATTCTGTTGCCCTCGAGGCGGATGTCGAACTGGGAGGGACTGATCAGAAATTCAACCTTCTGGTCGGGCGCGAGTTGCAGAAACA